>NZ_CAXOQT010000013.1:0-60814 GCF_964211445.1 Rothia mucilaginosa
GAGGTGCGGGGCTTTTGCTGTATGTATGCCGTGTGTTTCCTGAAATGGGTCTGACATGCTTGTTCCCCAGGTGGGGAGAGTCTAGGGTGAAGTTAACACCCCTCGCGTGTGGAATGTGAAAGGTCGTGGATGCGATGTCGCAGCTGCCCCAAAACAATGAAGCCTTCGATTACAACCCCGAATACACCAAGCTCTACCAGGAAGATAACAACGAGCAGTCTAACCCGGATACTTCTGACGAACAGCTACTACCCGCCAATGAGTCTCCGGGTGAGTTTTCAGATCAAGCGGCGGGTAAAAGGGCAGCGAACTTCTCCCTACTTTTTGGCTTCCTCAGCCCGCTGTCTTTCGTTCTAGGGTGCTGGTCTCTTGTCCGAGGTCTTGAAGAAAGTGCTCCGCAGATAGCTCTCCTTGCCCCAATCCTGAACATCCTGGGTATCTGGCAGGGGTTCGTGGCACGCCGGTACGGTACGCGTGCTATGGGTGGTCTGCTTCTTAACGGGCTGGGGCTATGTATTTTCATTGGTATTGCCGCCCTCATCATGCTGATTGTGCAAGCTTTGTCAGGTATCAACTAACGACGCCGGCTCGATAGTGAGCCCAGATGCTCTCCCGAGTCGATAGACACGTAACACCCGGTATTGAAAGGTTGTGGATGCGATGTCGCAGCTACCCCAAAACAATGAAGCTTTTGATAACACCCCTGAATACGCCAAGCTCTACCAGGAAGATAACAGCGTGCAGTCTGGTACGGACGACCGGCCGCTACCTGCGAGCGAGCTACCTCCCGACGCGCAGAGGACACAAGCCGGTGAAAAGGCCGCTAACTCATCCCTGATGTTCGGCTTCCTCGGACTGATGGCTCTCTTCCTAGGAATTGGCTGCCTTGCCAATGGCCTTGCAGCTGGTATAGTCATAGCCTTTGTTGCGTCATTCCTGAGCATCTTAGGTATCTGGAAAGCGTTCGGGGCAAGAGAGTACGGTGTCCCCGCCACCGGAGGTCTAATCCTCGGCATAGTAGGGATTATCATTGACCTTGCTATCATCGCCCTCATCTTATTGATTCTGCAAGCTTTGTCAGGCATCAACTAACGACGCCTCCGGCAACCCGAATTGGTGTACGCAAGAGCCCCGTTCCTCGCGTTGAGGGGCGGGGTTTTGCTATATATGCCGTATATCTCGTGGATTGGTCCTGGCAGGCTTGTTCCCGCGGTGGGGAAGGTTTAGGGTGGGTTTAGCATCTGTATCGGTACGTGAAAGGTTGTGGATGTGATGTCGCAGTTACCCCAAAATAATGAAGCCTTTGATAACAACCCCGAATACGCCAAGCTCCACCGGGGAAATAACAACGGGCAGCCCAACCATGGCGCCCCGGGTAACCAGCCACTACCTGTGCGTCAGTTTTACCCGAGCTACCCGAGGAATATCGTCGGACCCGCAGGCATCCTGGAAGAGGGACGCAAGTTGGCTCAACGGTCACTAACCTTTGGCATCATCAGCATGGTGCTTATCCTCGTAACGTTCTGGGTGCCCTACAGCCTTCTCGGATCTTTTATTCTGGGCATCCTGGGAATCATGTCTGCGCGAGATGCGGAACGTCGCGGTGCACCGGCAAAAGCGGGGCGTATCCTCTGCTGGATTGGTGTGATTCTGCCCATCGCCTTCTCAGTCCTGGCGGCTATTACCCTGCTGGTGCTTGTTTTCACCTTGAAGGGATAGCGTCGTAACCGGCTTAGGAAGTTTGGAGTGCCGAGAGCCGAATTTGTGGTCTTTCGTATTTGATATGCAAAGAGCCCCGTTCCTCATGTTGAGGAACGGGGCTCTTTGCACTCCACACATGAGGCGGAGCAGAAGCTATAACGCGGATGGTAAGGGATTTGAACCCTTGAGACGGGGTTACCGCCTACTGGTTTTCAAGACCAGCTCCTTCGGCCGCTCGGACAACCATCCATGCACTCCAGAGACCGGCATTTTATGGCAATACCGTGCCGCAGGGCACTAAGAGATTATCGCACGTTGTATGCTTTCTGTAAATCGCGCACCGACGATGGTGCTTCCGGCAATGAGGAGGACTCATGAGAGCAATTATCGAGAAAAACCACGGTGGACCTGAAGCTCTGACCATCACCAAAGTACCCGCCCCCGTGCCCCGCTCCCACGAAGTTCTCATCCGTGTTCATGCCGCCGGAATCAACCGCGCCGACGCTCTGCAGCGCCGCGGATTCTACCCGCCGCCCGCCGGTGCGAGCGCCATCTACGGCCTCGAAGTAGCCGGCGTTATTGAGGCGGTCGGTGAGGGTGTCTCCGTGGAGAACCGTGGCACCTCCGTCATGGCGCTGCTCGCCGGAGGCGGCTACGCCGACTATGTGACCGTCCCGGTCGACCACGTGCTACCCGTGCCGGAACAGTTGAGCTTCGTCGAGGCCGCTGCCATTCCCGAGGTCGCGGCAACCGTCTACTCGAACCTGATGCTCACCTGCGGTATGAGCATGAACCCCGCCGAAAACCTCAAGGAAGACGGCGAGCCCGCGGTGGTCCTCGTACACGGTGGTACCGGCGGTATTGGTGTGCACGCCATCCAGTTGGCGCTCGCCGCCGGTACTCGCGTGTTTGCGACCGTCAGCACCGAGGAAAAAGCCGAATATGTGCGCTCACTAGGTGCGGAACCCATTATCTATACCGAACATTCGTTCCGTGAAGTCCTGCTGGCTGAAACTGGCGGACGCGGCGCCGACTACATCCTCGACGTCGTGGGTGGAAAGTACCTGGACGACAACCTGCACACTCTCGCCGACGGTGGCCACCTGTGCATTATTGGTCTGATGGGAGGCGCCAAGGCAGAAGTGAACCTGGGGTACATGCTCTCCCGTCGCCTGTCGGTGCACGCTACGAGCCTACGCACCCGCTCCGACCGACAGAAGGCTGAGATCCTAAGCGGTGTGCGCGAGCACGTGCTGCCGCTGATTGAATCCGGCAGGATTGGTGTGGGCCTGGACCGCGTCTTCGACATGGAGGAGGCGGCCGCCGCCCACGAGTACTTCGACTCGGGTCAGCATCACGGCAAGATTGTGCTGCGCATGCTGTAGGGGTGGTGCCCCCGCGTTACTGCGCTGGAACGGTGCGCGGGGTGGCCGCTGTGTGCAATATATGCTGAACTATCTGCTGACATCTCGTCACTAAAAGAGATTTAGGGTAACCTAAGCATAGGGAGGTTTGCGGGTCGCCGCAGAGCCCAACACGGGCAGCCTCCACCGACCAACAAACACGGCACACACACCACGCAGAGGAGGGCATATGGGGCTTAAAAGCTACCTGCAATCGCGCCGCGACGACGCCGAACTAGGTAAAGGTATCTGGCGCCGATCCCACGACCGGTTCATCCGCGGCATTGACCGCTTCCACCAGGTCCTCGAACGCCTGGCGGCAACCGATTCGTCCGCCCCTATGATTGAGCTCATCGTGCCGGACGCAAACACGCTCGCAGACCTGATTCCGCGCGTGCGCGCAGTCGCCATGGAGGCGCACCGCCTCGCCCCCAGCGACGGCGATATTCCCGCCTCCCCGTTCGGCACCTACTCCGACCTGAACCGTGCCCTCTCCAAGGCGGGTAACGCGGTGGCTCTCTGCGCCGAGGCGCTCGCCATGGCGCGCTGCTTTGGCGAATGCGCTACTGGATGCGACCGCCAGGTGAGCGTACACCGCCGCGTTGAAACCGTCCTTCAGCACATTGAGGAAGCTGAACGCCTCATCCAGCGCGCCCAGAAGGAAGCCGCCGGCGAGCTGACCTTTGATGACGGAATCCCCGTGGGTCGTACCCAGCTGGTAGAAGCCTAATAGTGAACTTTTGAACTGCCCGCAGTATCCGCACAGGATGCTGCGGGTAGTTCCGTTTATGCGCTAACCCAATCTGCCCGCTGACCTGCGTCCGCCACGTGAACAGGGCGAAGTCGAACGGCGACTAACAGGCGGGTTAGTTTGATGTGCACCTCAACAGGCGATACGCTTAAAGAAGGGGTGTAGGACACTTCTTATGCGGTTCCGTCACAATGGAGGTGACGACACAATGCGATGGTACGCGCGGAAGAACCGCAGGCTTTTTCCTGCCCCTCTACGGCACAACCCAATGCACCAATAATTCACGGAAGAAGTCACACACCATGTTTGAATTCCACCGCAACGAGCGCGCACGCCAGCTGCGCCCCAGCCTCTCTCGTTCCTGGCTCCTCGTGCGCGCCAACTCCACTGAAGAAGTTTTTGAAGAGGCCTTCGAATCTGAGGCTGACTCCATCATCATCGACCTTGAAGACGGCTGCCCGCCCGAAGAGAAGGACGCCGCCCGCGAACAGGTCGTCCGCATGCTCAACTCCGGCGTGGTCGCATGGGTGCGAATCAACGCCATCACCACCGAACACTGGTGGAAGGACGTCAAGGCTCTCAAGAACGTGAAGGGCCTGCGAGGCGTCATGCTCGCCACCGCAGAGCACGCTACCGACATCGACCGCACCGCAGCCGAGCTGCCCGCCGGTACCCCCATCATCGCGCTGATCGAGTCCGCACTCGGCGTGCACCACTCCGTCGAAATTGCCCGCGCAATCGGCACCTTCCGCCTCGCATTCGGCGCAGGCGACTACCGCCGCGACACCGGCTCCTCCGCAACCCCCATGGCGCTCGCCTACGTGCGTTCGCAGCTGGTCATCGCCTCCACCCTGGGTGGTCTGCCCGGCCCCATCGACGGCCCGACCCTCGGCGCGTACGGCGGCGACCTCTCCAAAGCGTGCGGCTTCGCAAACGACCACGGCATGACCGGTAAGATTACCCTGGACATCCGCCAGACCGAGACCATCAACGCGGCATTCTCTCCGAGCGAGGTTGAAATCGAAGAAGCACACCAGATGCTCGACGTACCCCTCGACGGGCCCCGCGACGGCTCCTACCTGCCGCGTTACCTGCGTGCAAAGAAGGTCAAGGAACTCGCCAAGGTCTACGGCCTGTGGGGCAAGACCGACAGCGACTTCCAGCGCGCATCCAAGTAAGGTGCTCGCCTAAGGTACACGTGTAAAAAGCCGCGCATCCGAACCCCGAACGGGAACCGGATGCGCGGCTTTCGTATGCCCTCAAAATGACGGCGCGCCGTAGCTTAGCTGCTAGTTACGGGGCGACTTGCCGCCCGTCAACGCATGAGCGCACACATACGAAGTCACCAAAGAAATCACAATCGGCACCAGGAACGAGGTGTCATCCTCATACACGGAACGGTAGAAGAACCACACCGCCAGGGAAACCACCAGCGCCAGCACGTACACCAGCGCAAAACGCATCGTGGGGCTCATTGAACGCGAAGAGCCCGCAACGGTACGACCACCCTGCGAGCGGTTCTGCAAACGCTGAGTATTTGAGGAGTGAGAAGACATGAGAATCTCCTAAAAATCGACGGTGACATCCTGCGAGATACGTGACATCTCTCAGATGCTAAAAACCGCCGCAACACACCGGAAACCGGCACGCGTTACGGCGGATGTGGAGCCCCCAGTGGGATTCGAACCCACGACCTTTTCTTTACGAGGGAAATGCTCTACCCCTGAGCTATAGAGGCACATATACGTTTGTTCCCAGCCGCCCGAAAGCAACCGGCGAACAGTGCATACCCCGCAATAGTACCAAAAAGGCGGGGGAGAGGCTAATTACTTTCAACACCGCGACCACAGGTTCAAGCAGGTGGCTGGGTGCCTATGGCGTGCACTGCATTCACCCCGCAAACCCGCCCGCAGATAGGGAATGTTCAGGGCAGAGGCATACAATAAACCCTATACCCACGGCGGCTGACAGCGCCTCACTGCGCCCAATCAACCACAGATGCATCAACCACAGGTCAGCCCGCCACCCATAGAGAGAGGAACCACCATGACTTCACCCCTCAACCGCCGCACCCTGCTACTGGGCGTAGTACCCGCCGCCGCCCTGGGGCTGAGCGCATGCGGTTCCAGCTCCTCCCAGTCTTCTGCGACCGCATCGGCATCTGCGAGCGCCTCGGCAAGTGGTTCGGCAAGCACCGCCGCTACCTCGGCGAGCGCATCCGCGAGCGCTTCGGCATCCGCTGCCCCCTCGGGCTCGGCTACTGCTTCTGCAACCGCCGATGACGGCTACGTCGGCTACCGCCTCAACCGCGAAGTACCCGGCGCAGGCACCGCAACCCTGTACACCGACTACCAGTGCCCCTACTGCGCCAAGGCAGAACCCAAGTTCGAAGAAGCCGCCAAGAAGCTCGACGGCATCATGAACGTGACCGTACGCCACATGCCGCTGAACATGCACGTCAACGCCGTACCCGCCGCACTCGCCGTGGAGGCCGCCGAGGCCCAGGGCAAGCACCTCGAAATGGCGAACAAGCTCTTCGCCACCCAGAACGACTGGAAGGGCATCAGCGAACGCGACAAGCTGCGCACCCTCTTCAACGACTACGCCAAGGAACTGGGCCTGAACACCGAAGAATTCGACAAGGTCCTGCTCGCTTCCGATACCGTCAAGCCCATCCAGCGCGACTACGATCACGCCGTGAAGATTGGCGTGAAGGGCACCCCCACCTTCGTCGTGAACGACAAGGTCGTTGAGGGCCTGGATTCCTCCTCTTCGGTGGATGATTTGGTCAGCACCTTCAAGCGTGAAGCTGGCGTGAAGTAGTGGCGCACATTCAGCTCTCCGGCGGCCAGCGCGCCGAAATCCACCCGGACGGGTTCAGCGACCACGGCTACGTTCTCGAAATCGGTGGCGCTGAGCAGTCCCACGTGGATATTGCGGACCCCTCCTACGTGTTCTACGAGTACCTGCGCCGCATCGCAAACGCGGTGGATGCGCTCGCCCCCGCCGGTGAACCCATTACTGCCGCACACCTGGGTGCTGGTGCACTCACGCTCGTGCGCTATGTTCAGGCGACCCGCCCCGGATCCCGCCAGGTTGCCGTCGATATCGAACCCGAGCTTATGGGCTTCGTAACCGACCGCCTGCCGCTGCCCGCCGGCACCGACTGCCAGCTGGTGGTGGGGGATGCCCGCGAACAGCTGGTGAACCTGCCCGAACTGCTGGGCGTGCCCGGCTTCGATGCGATCATCCTCGACATCTTCACCGGCATGGACGCGCCCGCCCACCTGGCGAACCGCGACTTCTACCGCGAACTCAAGGACGCCCTGAGCGAGCGCGGCATGGTTGCCATCAACGTGGGCGACGATGCGGGTCTGCCCTTCTTCCAGCTGCAGGCAACCACCATGCTGGAAGTCTTCGACCACGTGTGGTGCCTGTGCGAGAGCTCCATGCTCAGCGGGCAGAACGAAGGCAACCTCGTGCTGGTCGGCACCGCCCGCGAGCTGGACGAAGACACCCAGGACCGGCTGTACGCGATGGGCCCGCATCCGGCGGAGGTGCTCACCACCGAAGAGCTCCGCGACCTGCTGGACGATCTGGCTGAGAGCTAAAACTGAAACATAAAACCGTTGAGGCGGGTACCTGGTTGGTACCCGCCTCAACGTTTTTGTCTATGGGTTTTCTATATGCCGCGCACCGGCAGAACCCTGGTTTTACTCGGGCAGCGGCACGGGAACCGGCTCCTCGCCGTCATCCTTCTGATTAGGAGAACTACCCTTCGTGGTGGTGAGCGTAATACCCACACTCGCGGTCATCAGCAGACAGATCGCCAGCCAACGAACCGGACCGGTCTCTTGGTTCAGCAGCGCCCAACCGGCAATCGCCGCAATAGCGGGCTC
This sequence comes from Rothia mucilaginosa, assembly GCF_964211445.1. Classification (GTDB taxonomy): domain Bacteria; phylum Actinomycetota; class Actinomycetes; order Actinomycetales; family Micrococcaceae; genus Rothia; species Rothia mucilaginosa_E. The sequence continues at coordinate 7,755 of NZ_CAXOQT010000013.1, forward strand.
CATACTCATCAGCACGCTAAACACCTGCTGCGGCAGGTTGCGCAGCGCCATCAACTCCGCGCTATAGGGAATCACCGAAGCGAACATAGCGGTACCAAAAATCATGAGGAGCAACATCGGATCCTGCGCCGCATTCCACAGCGGCTGAGGCGCCGGAACAATCGCCGCCACCGGGGCAATAAACGCAGCACCAACAAGCATCGCCACCGCCAGGCCACTCGCACCCGGCACCAGGGCACCCACCTTCGCGCTCGAGCGGATATACAGCGCCCAGAACACACCAGCAATCAGCGCGAACGTCAGACCCAGGTAGTCGGTATCCCTACCGACCGCCGCCTCATAGCCGAGTACCAGCATGCCCGCCAGGGCGCAGAGCACCCACACCGCGTCGCGGAGCCTGCGAGTCAGCATGGACGCCAAAGCCAGCGGGCCCAAGAACTCCACCGCAACCGCCAAACCAATCGGGATGCGGTCAATCGCGCAATAGAAGAAGCCGTTCATCAGGCCGAAAGTCATACCGAAAATGATGACGGCACGCCACTGCTCCTTCGACCACGACAACGCACCCGGCGGCATCGTGCCACCGCGGCGGGCACGCCAACGAGCCGCCAACCACACGGCGCTACCCACCACAATGGACGCAATCGCCAGACGGCTCACACTAATAGCCAGAGCACCAAATAGTGGGAAGAGCGTCACCGCGAACGCGGCACCGAACTGCAACGACGAGCAGGACATCAGCACAAACATGATGCCCAGCGCGGGGCGTTGGGGTGCGGTATGCGGCATGATTCTCCTTCCTGCGCCTCACAAGGCGGTACTTCTCCACGTGTGTACATGCTGTGCCGCTACGGGGCAGAACGAACGCTCTAATAGCGCCGTTTTAAAGAGTGCGCCCCCGGGCAACACGAGATACTATCCTACTCGTTACCCGGGGGTGCTAGAAGCCGTCGACACGGCTCAAACTCAGCGCTCAAACTCAGCCGGTTAGAGGCCCTTCGCCTCGCGGTCAGCCTTAATCTGAGCGGCTGACGGGAGCGTAATGGAACTGGTCGCCATCTTCGCAATATCCACCGCGTGCGCATCCACCGCACCGGGGAGGTAGCGGTCAGGATCCTCCATAGTGCCCTCCTCCTGCGCCTTCTTTTGCGCACGAGCGTGAGAAATCGAAATACCGATACTCGCAGCCACCAGCAGAGCAATAGCAACCCAACGAACCAGGCCGGTAGCCTCACCAAGCATCACAATACCCACAGCCGCCGCAATTGCAGGCTCCAGGGACAGCACCACGCTATAAATATGCGCGGGCAGCAGACGCAGCGAAGAAACCTCACCCAGCGCTGGCAGAGCAGAAGCCAACAGACCCATCAGGCAGCCAATAGCCAGCAGGTTCACATCCTGGGTCACCTTCAGCAGGTTATTGCCGCTCAGAATAAACGGGAACGGCAGAACCAGCAGAGTCGAAACAGCGTTACCCATGACCATGCCGCCCATACCCGGGATCAGCGCGCCCACCTTCTCAGTCGCCAAAATGTAGGCGGCACGAGAAATAGCGGTCAGCACCGCAAAGAACACACCCACCAGGGCGAAATCCTCCGGCTTAGCCTGCGACTCAGCCGTCAGAATTGCCATACCCGTAAAGGACAGGGCAATCCACACCAGGTCCAGCTTGCGGCGCGACATAACCGTCGCCAGCACCAGCGGACCCATAAACTCAATAGCCACAGCAATCGCCAGCGGAACCTGCTCAATCGCAACATAGAAGAACGCATTCGCGCCCGTCAGCGCAACACCCATGACGACCACAGTCAGCCACTGCGCACGAGTCCACGAACGAATCTGCGGGCGGAAAAACGCCCACATCAAAATGGTGGAGGTCAACAGACGCAGAGTCACCACGCCCCACGGGCCCAAATCGCCCATCAGCTGCTTAGCAAGAGCCGCACCGAACTGCGCCGAAATAATCGCGCCGGTCGCGTAAGCAACACCCAACCCCTGAGTCATCACAGGAGAACGCGCAGCATTGGGCGTATGGGTGGAAGAAGTCATAGCAATCCTTATAGTCCAGAAGAGGTGTCAGCCGCTATCTGTTATCAGGCGCGACCCCGAATCGTCGTGAAACAGGTCACGCACTATGCAAACAATGAATAGTGTGTAATCTAGGACAATTTTACGCGCTTTAAAAATGGGCGCAAATAATGACCAAAACACCCTAACCAACCGCACACCAGCCGCACGCCCTCAGTGAAAAAACACCCCCAAACCCCACCACAGCCCCCATATTCAGGAAATATTCACCCAGCCGTGATTTACTGAGAGCATGCTTGACCCGAAGAAGTCTCTATTCGATGAAGACGGCAACCCCCGTCCCGCGCTAACCACCACCCTCGACAACGTACTGCGCATGCAACGACCGCTCGCGCTGTCCATCGTCAAAAAACTCCGTGAAGCACACCCCGACGAAACCCCCGAACAAATCCACAAGCGCCTCGACCGCACCTACCTGCGCGACATCACCGCCATCGGCGGCGTCACCGGCGCATCCGCATTCGTACCCGGCGTCGGCACCGTCACCTCCATGAGCCTGTCCGCGCTCGCAGTCGGCGGCTACCTCGAACGCACCGCCCTCTACGCCCAGGCAGTCGCAGAACTTCACGGCGTGCACGTACACGACGCCGAAACCGCCCGCTCCATGGTCATGGCAATCATGCTCGGTGACGAAGGCTCCCAGCTCATGAACACCGTGCTGCTGCAGACCGGTAAGGCAAGCGGCGTCTCCAACAAGTGGGGCATGCTGCTCGGCAACTCCTCCGGCGGCAAGATGTTCAGCGTCGAACGCACCATCCGCAATATGTTCATCCGCCGATTCCTGACCCGCCAGACCGGCGCACTGCTCGGCCGTACCCTGCCCTTCGGTGTGGGTGCAGTCGTTGGCGGCGGCGCAAACCTGACCCTCGGTAAGGACGTCGTGCGCAACACCCGCCGTGCCTTCGGCGACGCACCCGCCTACTTCCCCGCAGAGCTCATGATTACCCCGCGCGCACCCCGCGTACAGGGCGGCGAAGGTTCGGAAAGCTCCTCCGGCGTGGCTGGTGCCCTCCTCAAGGGCGTCAAGGACGCAGGAAAGGCGGCAGGCAAGGTCTTCACCCGCGGCAAGGGCCACGACACCGAGACCGGCCACCGCCGCATGCTCGGCCGCTAAACCCGCTGGTCATAAAACCAGAACATAAAAAGACCCAACACGCTAAAGACCCCGGATCCCTGAACACAGGGACCCGGGGTCTTTAGCGTGTAAACCGTTAGCGGGCGCTACGGACTAAGCGTTCTTCGCGTGATCCAGCAGCTGAGCCGCAATACCGTTGTAGGTGTGCGGAGTCAGAGCCGACAGGCGCGCCTCAGCCTCGGGGGAGAGGCCCAGAGTAGCCACAAACTCCTTCAGACGAGCAGCATCCACGCGGTGACCGCGAGTCAGCTCCTTCAGGCGCTCATACGGGTTCTCCATACCGGGAACACCCGCGATAGCCTCCGCACGCATCACCATCTGGATAGCCTCAGCCAGGACCTCCCAGTTGGAATCCAGGTCAGCGGAAATCACGTCGGTTGCAATGTCCAGACGCTGCAGACCCTTCACCACGTTAGAGATAGCCAGCACCGAGTGGCCGAACGCCACGCCAATGTTGCGCTGAGCCGAGGAGTCAGTCAGGTCGCGCTGCCAACGAGAAGTCACCAGGGTCGAACCCAGCGAATCCAGCAGAGCGTTGGAGAGCTCCAGGTTAGCCTCCGCATTCTCAAAACGAATCGGGTTCACCTTGTGCGGCATGGTGGACGAACCGGTCGCACCGGCCACCGGAATCTGGCGGAAGAAACCAATCGAAATGTAGCTCCACACATCGGTGCAGAGGTTGTGCAGCACGCGGTTGAAGTGCGCGATATCCGAGTACAGCTCGGCCTGCCAGTCGTGCGACTCAATCTGAGTGGTCAGCGGGTTCCAGGTCAGACCCAGGTGCTCCACAAAACCACGAGAAATCTTCTGCCAATCAGCGCTAGGCACCGACGCATAGTGAGCAGCGTAAGTGCCGGTCGCACCGTTAATCTTGCCGAGGAACTCGGTCGCCTTCACGTGCTTGACCTGGCGCTTCAGGCGGTAGGCGAGCACGCCCATCTCCTTGCCCAGGGTGGAGGGGGTTGCCGGCTGGCCGTGAGTGCGCGAAAGCATGGGAACCTCGCGGCCCTCCTCGGCCAGGTTCAGCAGAACCTCAATCAGCTCCTCCGCGGCGGGAATCCACACGTTCTGCACGGCATCCTTGATGCCCAGGGCGTAGGAGAGGTTGTTAATGTCTTCGGAGGTGCAGCCGAAGTGAACCAGCGGCACCAGGTGGCCTAGACCCAGGCCCTCCAGGCGGCGACCAATGTAGTACTCGACCGCCTTCACGTCGTGAACGGTCACGGCCTCAATCTCAGCCAGCTCCGCCACGGAATCAGCGTTGAAATCGGTCACGATGGCGCGCAGGCCCTTCTTCTGCTCCTCGCTCAGCGGGGACAGACCCGGCAGCACCTCGTGCTCGCACAGGTAAATGAACCACTCGACCTCAACGTGGATGCGGTCGCGGTTCAGCGCCGCCTCAGAGAGGTAGTTGGTCAGGGGTGCGGTCACGGAAGCGTAGCGTCCGTCCAGGGGGCCCAGCGCAAGTTCGCCGGTGCCCAGATCAATACGGCCAGAAGGCAAGAAGGTGTTATTGGTGTGAGACATAACTCTATTTTTGCATGAATTCGCCGAAAAAAAGAGGCGGGCAGAGCATATAGACGTGATGGGCGTCTGGGTTAATTGCAGAAATATGACAAAACGAGGGGTACGGAGGGGGCATTTTTCGGGTGATAAGGGGCAAAAACGTGCGAATTTTTCGAAACAAGCCGAAGTTATCCACAGGTTGGCGCACTCCGCCTGCACGGTCACCGCGGCAGATTTAGCCTAAAACAAACCCGCCGTGAAAGGACACACTATGAGCACCCTCGTCGACACCACACCACCACCCGTACCCCAGCTGCCCCGCATCGAACCGACCGATATTCTCCGCGCTGCAGGACACATGGGCATCGGCACCGCCGCCGGCCACGCCCTCGCCACCCAGCTCATGGCAGCCGCCACCCTTGCCCGCGCCAAAGGCGCAGAACTCTCCCACAGGATGCGCACCGAAGCCCAAGAAATCCGCACCGCGCACCAACGCGCCAACGAACTCAACGGCGACCACTGGACCTCCGAAGCCGGACGCGCCTACCGGCGACAACTCGAAGAACACCGCGAGAAAATCCGCAACCAAGCCGAACAAGCCGAAAGCGCCGCCGCCATGATCGCCGCCGCGGGCGAAGAACTCGCCAACGACCTCACCACCAAAGCGCAGACCATCGAAGCCGCCGCCTCCGCCGTAGATAACCTCCTCGGCAAGCTCGCCGACGGCGCCGCGGACGTTCTCGAAAAGCTCAACCCCGGCGAAATCATCGCCCGCTCAGGCGTACAAAAAGCCCAGTCAGCACTCGATTCACTCATGCACGTGAACCTGCCTGACGGGCTGAGCTCGCTCATCCGAACCCACTAACCTCACCCTAGGAGAAACCATGCTTACCGGACCCACCGTTGCACCCATCGGTGACCTTAGCGACTCTGCAGGGCCCACCGCAGGCACCATCAGCGTCGCCCTTGAAGAAATGCCCGCCATTGCCGACGGGCTCGACACCGTCAGCCGCACCTGCGCCGACCGAACCATGCCGATTCTCGGCATCGCCGCCGAAACCAGGCTCTTCCTCGGCATCAACGGGCGCGCCCAGCAGGCATCTGGCCTCTGCGCCGGCCTCGCTACAGACCTCGGTGGAAGCGCACTAAAGTTCGGTGCCACCGCAGCAGCCGTCCGCGCCGCCCACAGCTCCTACCTGCAGACCGAAAATATTGTCGCAGGCTGGTTCGAATCCATGGGCATCGCAAAGGACGGCAAGCTACCCGACGGACGCAGCACCCGAGACCACTTCCGCGGCCTCATCGCTGGAGAACCCGGCGAAGCTGCCTACCTCTTGAAGCTCACCATTCCTGAGCTTGGGTACTTTTCGGCATCTCGGACGCTGCCTTATTCGCCTCTCGTGGCGGGTATTCTCTTCGGCTTCACTGCCTACATGGATGCCACGTGGAACCCCGAAATTGCGCGCTCGCGAGCATTTGACCGCCTTGCAAGCATGTTTGGCATTCCGCGAGGGCTCGTTCGAAAGGCGCTGGGTGGTGGCCTATTCAGCATCATCAAATCTGGAATCGATACTTATCTTGGCACTAAGGCTCATAATATTCGGACCGCTTCTGCCAATGAATACGGTATTGCTACGCATCGTGGCGAGAAAAGCCAGCTTTCTGTAGGTGCCAGCTCGGATCGTCTTCTTGCGGCTGCTAAGGCGCAGGATCAGGAATTTGAGCGTTCCCGACAGGACCCTTTGACCGCTGAACGCAGTGCCGTGCTCGTCACCGTCATGTACGAAGCAGGACACGAAGGTGACCCAGCCCATGCTCTATACGTCGTGAGTATTCCGGGTACTAACTTTGATTCCTGGGGCGGATCTATCATAGATATCGTTGGTATCGGACGCGAAACATTAGGCAAAGATACTCTGGAGAACCCCGCCTATCAGATGGTTTTGCAAGCCCTGCGTGATGCCGGAGCACCTCAGGGTGCTCGCGTGTACCTGGAGGGTTTCAGCCAGGGAGGCATGATTGCCCACAATATGGCGAATAGTACTGAAGTTGCCAAAGAAATCAACATTGTGGGTGTCTACGCTCAAGCCGCCCCGCTACGAGGTCTGCCGGCTAAACGTCGTGACTTTGGAGTGGACTACGTGGAAGGAGACGGAGACCCAGTTCCTGACTCAGCAGTGAACCCTTTTGCCCAAATTTTCGGGGGAACGTGGCAGCCTGATGAACGCGATACGGTAATCACCGTCAATAACCCTGAACATCATGGTGAAAATTACGACGAAGCCCTACAGCGTGAAGGGCACAGTAGCAAGGTGCCTGGCGGCATGCGCACCGCAATGGACGGTAAAGAATATGTGCTGGGGGAACAGAAGGTAACCTCAGCCTCAAGCCTGCCGGACGGTCTGCCTCCTGCTGTACGAAGCAGCATAACAGCCGGACGTATCGGAATCTACGGTCGCGCTGCCTGGGATTCAGGAACCAGGCCTGGTGTCTTGGGTATAGCTGAGCTGGCTGATGAGAAGGCAGAGGTACGGTTGCATCAAGCAAAGCGTGCTGTGCAAGCCGGTATCGAAAATACGCGGCAGAATGTCGAAGATACCGTCTCAGACATCCAGCAGGGCATGGAGATTGCCAAGCAGAAGGCAGAGGGTCTTCAGCGAGAAGCTGGAGAAGCCGCCTGGACGGTTGCTAAGCAAATCCCCGCCGTCATCGAGGGCGTCCAAAAGACCATCCCTCACCCCGAGCCGACTCCACAGGAATCTCAGAACCCGCAGCCTGCCTGGCCGGAAACCTCTGCACCACAGATGCCCAAGGTGCCCCTCCTGCAGGGATACAACCCGCAGCATCTGCCGCCCGCCATCAATATGCCGAGCGACCTGAGCCGTCCGGAGCCTGCGCCCATCAAGATGCCCGGGGACCTGAGTCGTCCGGAGCCTGCGCCCATCAAGATGCCCACTCGAATCGAGGCTGAGGGGCAGCTACCTCCTGCAGGTCTGATTCCGCCGGATATTCTGCCCAAACCTGCAGATCTGCATATGCACATCGAAAAGGCTGTTACTCAGCCAATCATCGATCAGTTGCAGCTCCCTAGTGCAGGTTCTGTGCTCAAGAATCCTCCAATCTTCGGATCTGGACAGGGCGGAGACTACGACGGTGGCGAGCCGCTCATCCCCACTCTGCCGGGGCTGAAGCCCGCGCCCATGCTCCCGCCCAAGAGCATTGACCCGGGATTCCTCGCACCAACTCCGCCCGAGAACATCGACCCCGGGTTCCGTGCACCAGGTCCTCCCGAGGACCTGACTCCCCTCGAGGAGCGTGAACCCCTGATGGTCTAAAAGCCCAGCCTCAAGAACCAATCTTGAGGGCTCGGTGGAGGGTGGAGGGGACGAGTAGAGTAGAGAAGAGAAGAAGGGCGCCGCTGGGAACAACCCCGGCGGCGCCCCTCCATCTTTGCGTACAGCGCTCGCCGCAGGAATCTACTGGCTGCTCGAATCACCGGCTGCTCGGATTGCTGCCTGCTCAACCGCCGTCTGCTCTCCAGGTGAGAAGCGTTAGCCTCCGAGCCGCCCACAGGCACATACTGGAAGCATGAGCCAGTCAGCAGAACACGCCAACATCCCGGTCCGCCCCGTCTTCAACACCCTGCCCAGCTACGCGGCAGGCAAGCCGCCCGCACCCGTCGAAGGCCTCACCCAGTACAAGCTCTCCTCGAACGAGAACCCGCTGGGTCCCGTACCCGAGGTTGCGCGCGTCCTCGCAGAATTTGCGACCGCGCACCGCTACCCCGACCCGCTCTCCACCGCCCTGCGCCAGAAGCTCTCCGCACGACTGGGCGTGGATGCTGACGACATCGTTACCGGCGCCGGAAGCCTCGGGGCGCTCAACCAGATCCTCAAAACCTTCGCCGGCGTAAACGCTGACGGCGTGCAGGATGAAGTCATCTACGCCTGGCGTTCCTTCGAGGCGTACCCGATCCTTGTCGGCATTATGGGCGCTCGCAGCGTGCAGGTGCCGAACCTGCCCGACGGCTCGCACGACCTGGACGCCATGGCGGCAGCTATCACCGACCGCACCCGCCTGATTCTGGTCTGCACCCCCAACAACCCGACCGGCCCCGCCGTCACCGAGACCCAGATTCGTGCGTTCCTTGCAAAAGTGCCCTCCCATATTCCTGTGGTGATTGATGAGGCGTACTTCGAGTTCTGCGCCGCCTCCACCGTGCCGGAAGGTGAAGAAGCCCCGTTAAACGGCCTGGACATCTACCGCGACTATGAGAACGTCATCATTCTGCGTACCTTCTCCAAGGCGCAGGGCCTGGCGGGTCTTCGCGTGGGCTACTCGATTTCGCACCCGCAGATTACGCAGCACTTGCGCGTGGCGGCGACTCCGTTCGCGGTGACGGCGTTGGCTGAGGCGGCGGCTATCGCCTCCATCGACCATGAGGAAGCGGTGATGGAGCGCGTGCGCCACCTGGTGTCTGAGCGTGAGCGCGTGACCGCCCGCCTGCGCGAGCTGGGCTATGAGTTCCCGAGCACCTACGCGAACTTTGTGTGGCTGCCGCTGGGGGAGCGCACGGGTGAGTTTGTGCAGCTGATGGCTGAGCATGCGCTGTCGGTGCGTGCGTTCGGTACCGAGGGCGTGCGCGTGAGCATCGGTGAAGTGGAGGCGAATGACCGTTTCCTCTCGCTGTGCGAGGTCTTCGGGAAGGGGCTCTAGAGCCTCTGGTGAAGGGGAGCGGGTGACCACCCGACTCTAATTGAACAATGTACTATTTTCCCTAGTCGAGGTTCGTTTGGGCTTTTCAATCGGTTCTCGCGCGGGAAAAATGGTGGCTCGAAAAAGTGCTTAATAGCTAAACTAAACCTCCTATATATTCTAGAAAAAGAATATATAGGAGGTTTAGTTTAATGATGTTCAAATAGTGAATGACAGGGCACAATACACTGCGTTATCAGCGTAACTGCCGCGAGATAAAGCCGGAAAGAGTAGACTGGTAACTATATATGCCCAGACCCTCACAGGCCTGCCGGAGCACCTCAAACCCTGCACCATCAGGTGAACGTTGAGGCTAAAACCCAGGCCGCTGAGGGCCAAGCCCTCGTCACGTGTGGAGGTTAGATGCACGAGAACGACAAGTACCCGGGAGTGCCCGAACGCATCCAGCTCATGGATGAAAACGGCACCGTACACGAACACCCCACCTACAGCCGGTACATCGAAGACGTCAACGCAGACACTCTGCGTGAGGCATACCGCCTCATGTACACCACCCGCCGATTCGACGATGAGGCAACCGCCCTGCAGCGCCAGGGTCAGCTCGCTCTCTGGGTGCCCAGCCGAGGCCAGGAGGCCGCACAGATTGGCTCCGCACTCGCCTACGCGCCCAACGACTACATCTTCCCCTCCTACCGTGAGCACGCCGTCGCCCTGGCGCGCGGCGTGGACTTCCGCGACCTGATTACTATCTTCCGCGGCTCCACCACCCACGGCTGGGACATGAAGGCACACAACTTCCACACCTACACCAAGGTGCTTGCCGCCCAGACCCTGCACGCCGTCGGCTACGCTATGGGCCTGAACTTCGACGCCGACATCGAGGCTGAAACCGGCACCCGCCCCACCGGCCAGGGCCAGGCAACCGACCCCGCCGAGGACAAGCAGAAGCCCGCCGTGGCGGTCTACTTTGGTGACGGCTCCTCCACCGAGGGTGACGCGCACGAGTCCATGGTCTTCGCTGCCTCTTACAACGCGCCGGTGCTCTTCTTCGTGCAGAACAACCGCTGGGCTATCTCCGTGCCCTTCGAGGTGCAGTCCCGCGTGCCGGTGTCCACCCGCGCCGCAGGCTACGGCTTCGAAGGTATCCGCGTGGACGGCAACGACGTTCTCGCCGTGCTCGCCGCAACCCGCTACGCCATGGAGAAGATCCGTGCCGGCGAAGGCCCCGTGCTGATTGAGGCTGAAACCTACCGCCTCGGCCCGCACACCACCGCGGATGACCCCACCAAGTACCGCACCGACGCCGACCTGGAAGGTCCCCTGCGCCGCGACCCCATGCTTCGCCTTGAGAAGCACCTGCGCGATAACGGCTACGCCGACGATGCCTTCTTCGAGGAGGTTGCAGAATCTGCACAGCAGGTCGCAAACGGCGTGCGTGAGGCGGTGCTGAACTCCGAGGTCGCCGACTTTGAGCGTTTCTTCGACCGCGTCTACGCACAGGAACACCAGCAGGTGGAAGACGACCGCGAGTTCTACCGCACCTACATTGCAGGCTTTGAAGAGGAGTAAGCATGAGCGAGAAAATTGAACGTTTGACCCTCGCCAAGGCCATCACCCGAGGCCTGGAAGACGCCATGGAAGCCGACCGCACCGTCGTCATGCTCGGTGAGGATATCGGCAAGCTCGGCGGCGTGTACCGCGTCACCGAGGGCCTGCAGGCGCGCTTCGGCAACCGTCGCGTCATGGATGCGCCCCTGGGCGAGTCCGGCATTATCGGTACCTCGATCGGTATGGCGCTGCGCGGCTACCGCCCCGTGCCGGAGATTCAGTTTGACGGTTTCGTGTTCCCCGCCTACAACCAGATCACGAGCCAGCTGGCGAAGATCCACAACCGTACCGATAAGCAGTACACGGTGCCGGTGACCATTCGTATTCCGTACGGTGGCGTGATTGGTTCGGTGGAGCACCACTCCGAGTCCCCGGAGGCGCTGTTCGCCCACACTGCGGGCCTGCGCATTGTGACCCCCTCGACCCCGCATGAGGCGTACTGGATGACCCGCAAGGCGATTGAGTGCCCCGATCCGGTCATTATTTTTGAGCCGAAGCGCCGCTACTGGCTCAAGGGCGAAGTGGACTTTAGCGACACTTCCTTTGACCCGTTCAGCGCCCAGGTGGTGCGTGAGGGTACCGATGCGACCATCGTTGCGTACGGTCCGCTGGTGCCGGTCGCCCTGGCTGCCGCGGAGGCTGCGGTTGAGGATGGTCGTTCGATCGAGGTTATTGACCTGCGCTCGATTTCGCCGCTGGACGTGCCGACCGTTGCCGCTTCGGTGGCGAAGACCGGCCGCCTGATTATTGCGCACGAGGCGCCGACCTTTGGTGGTATGGGTGGCGAGCTGGCTGCGGCTATTACGGAGCGTTGCTTCTACAGCTTGCAGGCGCCGGTGATTCGCGTGGGCGGCTACTACATGCCGTACCCGGTTTCTCGCGTTGAAGAAGAGTACGTGCCCGATATTGACCGCATTCTTGAGGCGGTTGACCGCGCTTTTGACTACTAGGCATGCCCTGATCTGACGTATCAGCGTGTTGCGCTATGGCGGGTTGAAAGCTCGCACAGAATATTCCGTATAGGGTATATGCCCTAGTGAGAGGTAAAAATGTCCCAGATTTTCCCGCTCCCTGACGTGGGTGAAGGCCTGACCGAAGCAGAAATCCTCAGCTGGAAGGTAGCCGTCGGCACCGAGGTCGCCATCAACGACGTCCTCGTCGAAATTGAAACCGCTAAGAGTGTCGTTGAGTTGCCCTCGCCCTTCGCCGGCACCGTCGAGGCGTTGCTTGTTGCCGAAGGAGAAACCGTTGAGGTGGGCACCCCCATCATCAGCATCTCCGGCGGCGACAATGCACCCGTAGCCCCGGCAGCACCCGCCGCGGCAGAGGCTGAATCCGGCACCGCACTGGTCGGCTCCGGCCCCAAGGCGGATGCTGTCAAGCGTCGCGCACGCAAGCGCCCCGCCTCCGCAATCCAGCCCGCACAGGCTCCCGCAGCACCGGGAGCACCGGCTGTTCAGGCACCCGTGGCGCACACCCCCGCCGATCCGGTGAACCGTAACCAGGGCCTGCTGAGCGAGCTGGCTGAGCGTGCCTCCCGCTTTGTGGAGAACACCCCGCTGAACTCGATGGTGCAGCGCCTGTCCCACGAACCCGCAGCGGCCGCTCCTGCGCCGACCCTGCCGCCCGAGCAGGTTCCGCACCGCCCGACCCTGGCACCGCCTCCGGTGCGTCTGGCGGCGAAGGAGCTCGGTGTCGATCTGGCGAACGTGACCGCTACCGGTGCGCGCGGCCAGGTGACCAAGCAGGACCTCATGAACTATGTGGCGCACATGAGCGATGTGCAGCATAGCGGCGCCCGCCAGCCGTTTTGGCAGCCCGCAACTACTCCGGGTGATCGCATCGAGCGTATCCCGGTGCGTGGCGTGCGTAAGGCAACCGCGAAGGCGATGGTTTCGTCGGCGTTTAGCGCCCCGCACGTGTCCATCTTTGTGGATGTTGATGCCTCCCGCACCATGGAGTTCGTGAAGCGCCTGAAGCGCTCCCGCCACTTTGAGGGCGTGAAGGTCACCCCGCTGCTGGTGCTCGCCGCCGCCGTGATTTGGGCTGCCGAGCGTAACCCGCAGGTCAACGCAACCTGGACCGATAGCGAAATCCAGATTAAGCACTTCATGAACCTGGGTATTGCTGCGGCGACCCCGCGCGGCCTGATGGTTCCGAACATTAAGGATGCTCAGGAGCTGTCCCTGCGTGAGTTGGCTGTTGCGCTGAACAACCTGACCACCCGTGCGCGTGAGGGTAAGACTCAGCCCGCTGAGATGGCGAACGGCACCCTGACCATTACGAACATCGGTTCGCTGGGCATTGATACCGGTACCCCGATTATCAACCCGGGTGAGGTGGCGATTGTTGCTTTCGGTACGATCAAGCAGAAGCCGTGGGTGGTTGATGGTGAGGTTATTCCTCGCTGGGTGACGACCCTGGGTGGTTCGTTCGATCACCGCGTGGTGGATGGTGACCTGTCGGCTCGTTTCATGGCTGATGTGGCTGCAATCCTTGAGGAGCCTGCTCTGCTGCTGGACCACTAGGTGGCGTGTTTCGGCTAGTCGGCGTTTTATCGCTGGGTAGCTGAAACTGTTTAGGATACAGATTTAGATGCAGAAAACCTCCGGTACCTTACACAAGGTACCGGAGGTTTTCTGTATGTTCTGTGCCTAACGCAACGAGGCGCGAGTGCTGAGAAGCCTAGGCGTCGTCGCGTGCCACCTGGTCGCTCGGGTACTTGTCCACGCGGCGGTGGTACAGGCGTCCGCAGAGGCCGCCGAGGATAGCGCCCAGGAAGCTCAACGCCAGAACCAGCAGAACCGCCAGCAGACCGTTCGCGAAATCACCCGCAATCAGCTTCTGCAGGGACAGGGATGCAACACCGTTCTGGAACAGCTGAGGCGCCAGGAAGGTCGCCAGGGAGCCGAGGATGAGCGCCATAATCTGCCAGAGCCACACGGCGATGCCCTGCTTAGCGCCAGCGAATCGTGCCATACGACCTGCCGCGTAGCCGCCCACCAGGTAAGCGAAGAAAATCAGCACGCTCAGCGCCACCGCGACCGGCACGGCGTTCGAGGCGCCGCTGAAGAGGCGGGAGACCACCGAGGCGTACTCGATGGACTCGCTCTGACCGGTCAGGGTCAGCCACGACTGGATAGCCCACAGGCCACCGTCCATGAGGGAGATAGTAATCAACCAGCCGAGCAGGCCGGGCAGCAGGTGCATGCGGGAGTAGCGGCTCTTCTGCATGGACAGCGCGGTTGCGGCGGTGAGGACGGGCTCTGCGCCCGCCGCGCCTGCGGTACCGGCGGGGGTGGGGATGACGAAGTGGTCATCCTCCGCCGGATTAGCCTGCGGGGCGCTGGGCGCCGCCTGAGCATGACCGGGTGCGGGCACCTCGTAGCTTGCCGCCGCAGTCGGTGCGCTAGCGGTGGCAGGTGCGGTAGCGGGGGCTGCGCTGCCGCGTACGTTGTCCGCGCTGGGGGCCGCGGGCTTGTCGAGCCAGCTGAGGTTATCGGTAGCGGGTTCGCCCAAGTCAGCACCGGATTCCGCGCCCTGAGAAGTGCCACTGGGGGAGAGGACCGGCTGGGTTGCGGTAGCCGCCTCAGCAACAGAGAGAGACAGGGGCGCATCCTGCGAGGACTGCGCCGAAGAGCTCGACTCGCGCGCCTTTTCGTGGGCGCGGCGTGCGGCGTTCAGGTCTTCATCGGTCAGAACCACGGTGGGGTCGTCGGAGGAGAAAGCCGCCTCCCACAGGTCGCTTTCGGTGGGGGTGGATGCCGCGGCAGCCGGACGCTGCTGCGGGGTGTTGTTCTGTGCGTTCATTAAATCCTTTGGATTCTAATCCTGGGCGCTGATTTAGCGGTTGCGGTCAGCGTAGAAGGCGCGTGCTTCTTCCAGGGCTTCTGCGGAGTAGGTGTGCGGGTACGCCGGGCGTTCGTTCTCGTCCAGGGTGCGGATGACGCGGCCGGGGTTGCCCATCACGAGGGAGTTTTCGGGTACGTCCTTAGTGACGACAGTGCCCGCACCGATCACGGAGTTCTTGCCGATGGTCACGCCGCCCAGAATAATAGCGCCGCCGCCAATCCAGACGTTGTCTTCAACGGTAATGGGCTTGCCACCTTCCCAGTATGCCGCGCGGTCAACGGGGTTGAGCGGGTGGGTGGGGGTGAGGAACTGTACGTTGTTGCCGACGAGCACGGTGGAGCCGATACGAATCGGGCAGACGTCCAGGAAGACGCAGCCAAAGTTGAAGAAGGAGCCGTCGCCAATGTAGGTGTTCACGCCGTAGTCGAAGCGTGCGCCGGGGCGGATGTGGGAGTGCTCGCCCAGGTGGCCGAGGTGTTCACGGTAGACGTGCATGGCCTGTGCCTGCTCGCCGCGTGCGTAGTGTTCTTCGGCGAGGACGGTTGCAGCGTGGATGCGCTTAGTCTGCGCGGCGCATTCGGCATCGGGCATGTAGGCGGCGCCGGAGACCATGCGGTTGAAGATGTCGCCGTTGGGGCGCTGCGGGGTGTGCATTAGTGGGCTCCTCCCAGAAGGTAAGCAAGTGCGATGATGGCCATTCCGAACAGGATGACGACTCCTCCGGCGATAGCAAATCGTTTGGAAATTTCGCGGAGGAGCTTCTTGAACTGTTCGTCAGTGATGTCTTGCTGTCGTTTACTCATGCTTTAAGTATCCCAGAGTTGCAGGGTTCTGCCTTAGTGTTTCGGTGTTTATTGCGGTATCTGGGGCGGGTGTACCGTGTGATTTTCAGCGTGGGAAGAAGCGCTGCAGAGTTGAAGCCTGCGGGGGCTGGAAGGCACAATCATTGCATGACTGAGGCTCAGAAGAACACGAACCTGCAGGATGCGGCGGCTCCTGCATCCCCCGCTGGCGCATCCGCTGGTGTAGCTGCTGGTGCGCATCCGTTGGCGCATCGCCCCTGGTTGAAGAACTATACTCCGTGGACTGCCCGCGATATTGAGCTGCCCGAAACCTCGCTGAGCCACCTCATTGACGAGGCGGTTCGCACCGTACCCCATAAGGTTGCGCTGGAGTTCTTTGGCGCGACCACCACTTACGCTGAGCTGGGCAATCAGATTGAGCGTGCGGCAGAGGGGCTGCGCGTGGCGGGTGTGCAGCCGGGCGACCGTGTGGCGCTGATTCTGCCGAACTGCCCTCAGCATATTGCGGCGTTTTACGCGATTCTGCGTCTGGGCGCGATTGTGGTGGAGCATAACCCGCTGTACACGGGTGCTGAGTTGCGCCACATGTTTGAGGATCATGGCGCGAAGGTCGCGATTGTGTGGGATAAGATCGCTTCGCATATTACGGGTCTCCCGGCTGATATTCGCCCGAGCCATATTTATTCGGTGAACATGATTTCTGCGATGCCTGCGCTGATGCGTACCGCGTTGAAGTTGCCGCTGAAGAGCGCGCGTGCTTCGCGTGAGAAGCTGACGGGTCCAGCTCCGGGTACGGTGCCGTGGTCGCAGCTGGTGAAGAGCGAGCGTATTGATCCTGCGCATCGCCGCCCGACTGCGCACGATATTGCGCTGCTGCAGTACACCTCCGGTACGACCGGTCTGCCGAAGGGTGTGATGCTCACACACCGCAACCTGGAGTCTAACGGCCGTATGGGTGAGGCGTGGATTAACCCGGGTGATGACGAGGTTATTTACTCGGTTCTGCCGCTGTTCCACGCGTACGGCATGACCCTGGGTGTGACGATTGCGTCGCTGTGCCGTGCCCGCCTGGTGCTGTTCCCGACCGTGGACATGGATCTGATTTTGAAGGCGATGAAGAAGACCCGCCCGACCATTCTGCCTGCGGTTCCGCCGGTGTATCGTCGCCTGCTGGATGAGGCGAAGAAGCGCGGTGTGTCCCTGGAGGGTATCCGTTACGCGGTGTCGGGCGCGATGAACCTGCCGCCCGAGCTGGTTGCCGAGTGGGAGGAAGCCTCCGGTGGTTTCATGGTGGAAGGCTACGGCCTGACCGAGTGCGCGCCGCTGGTGTCCTGTAACCCGCTCAATGACACCCGCCGTGCCGGTTTCATTGGTGTTCCGTTCCCCTCCACCGATATTCGCGTGGTGGACCCGGAGACCGGTGAGGACGTGCCCGAGGGTGAAGAGGGTGAGCTGTGGGTGAAGGGTCCGCAGCGTTTTGCCGGCTACTGGAAGCGTGAGGACGAGACGGCGAAGACCATCACCCCTGACGGTTGGTTGCGTACCGGCGATATTGTGCGCCTGGACGAGGACTACTTCATTCAGATCGTGGACCGCATCAAGGAGGTCATCATCACCGGTGGCTTCAATGTCTCCCCGACGGAGGTTGAGGTCGCCCTCAAGCAGCACGACATGGTCGCGGATGCGGCGGTGGTCGGTATTCCGCTGCCCGCCGGTGGCGAGATGGTCGTTGCCGCCGTGGTTGCCGCCCCGGGCCGCGTGGTGCAGGAACACACCCTGCGTGAGCACTGCTATTCGAAGGTGACTCGTTATAAGGTTCCGCGCCGCATTGTGGTGGTGGATGACCTGCCCCGTTCGATGCTGGGTAAGGTTCTGCGCCGTAAGGTGCGTGAGCAGCTGATTGCTTCGGGCGAGTTTGACCAGTAGGGGTTAGCGGCTCGCTGATTGCCCGTTTTATGAACGCCGGCTTGGGTTTTTGTGCCCTTGCCGGCGTTTTGTGTGCGCCTGAATACACCGGTAATGGCGCTTTGTGACCTGGAAATAATCACCGCATGACGAAATATGACAAAATATAACGACCTTGACGTTCTGTGTCTCATGAATAGCTCTTAACTTCCACACCCGCCCTTGTGCGTGCTGTAATTGTCCCATCATCATTCCCATCGGACGTGCTAGTACCTTTCGTCGGCACCCGGTGGAACGCATCATCATTCAACAGAAAGATTCATAGCCGTGAAGAAGTTTGCTGCTGCTCTCGCAGTTGTCCCCATGGTCTTTGGCCTGGCAGCCTGCGGTTCCACCAACTCCTCCTCCTCTTCCTCCAGCTCCAAGAAGGTCACCATCGGTGTGGTTGGCTCTGAGAAGTTCAACAAGACCCTGAAGGAAGAAGCCAAGAAGCAGGGTATCGACATTGAATACAAGGAGTTCAGCGCTTACACCGAGCCGAACCCCGCACTGGACGCCGGTGACATCGACATGAACCGCTTCCAGCACATCGCGTACCTGTCCAACTACAACGTGAGCGCTAACAAGGACCTGCAGATTGTCGGCCCGACCGTCATCTACCCGATGGCTCTGTTCTCCAAGAAGCACTCCAAGCTGGCTGACATCCCCCAGGGCGGCGAGATCGTTATCCCGAACGACACCGTGAACGAAGCACGCGCACTGAAGCTGCTGAAGACCAACGGTCTGGTTACCTTCAAGAACGCTGACGTTGACGCACCCACCATCGACGATGTTGACACCGCTAACTCCAAGGTGAAGGTCACCCCCGTCGACGCAACCCAGACCGTGGTTGGCATGGAGTCCGCTGACGGCGCAGTCGTCAACAACGACTTCCTCAAGGATGCAGGCCTGAAGCCCGCAGACGCACTGGCTCAGGACGACCCCAAGACCGACCCCTCGGCAATCAAGTACGTGAACCTCTTCGTTGCTCAGAAGGACAAGGCTGACGACGAGACCTACAAGAAGATTGTTGAGCTCTTCCACTCCAAGGCCGTCATGGACGTCGTTCAGGAAGAGACCCGCGGCACCGCTGTTGAGGTCAACGTGAGCACCGACGAGCTGCGTCAGTCCCTGGCTAACGAAGAAGCCAAGCTGCGCGCTAAGAAGTAATCTTCTAAATACACGCCTCCTCTAGGCATACGCAAAGGCGGTAAGTCTAAGAACCCGATGCGGGTCACGACAGGCTTACCGTCCTTTGCGTAACGGCGTTAATGCCCTTTAGCGCCCCAACCACGACATTTACGGATACATATTTATGAGTGAACTGGCACAGAGCTTCGGCGACAGCACCTCGCCCATGGTGGTTCTGGACGGAGTTTCCAAGGTCTTTGGCAACGGCCCCAAGGCGGTAGTTGCTGTGGACAACGTCTCCCTCACCATTAACCGCGGTGAAATCTTTGCAATTATCGGCTACTCCGGCGCCGGTAAGTCCACCCTGGTCCGCCTCATTAACGGCCTGGAAACCACCACCAGCGGTACCCTGACCGTCGGCGGCTTCGAAATTTCCGGCAAGCGCGACTCCGAACTGCGCGAAGCACGCACCAACATCGGCATGATCTTCCAGCAGTTCAACCTGATGAACTCCCGCACCGTGCTCGGTAACGTCGAGTTCCCCCTGAAGATTGCCGGCTGGTCCAAGAAGGACCGCCGCGCCCGCGCCCTGGAAATGCTCGAGTTCGTGGGTCTTGCCGACCGTGCAGGCCACTACCCGAACCAGCTTTCGGGCGGTCAGAAGCAGCGTGTGGGTATTGCCCGTGCGCTCGCGACCAACCCCGCCCTGCTGCTGGCGGATGAGTCCACCAGTGCACTGGACCCGGAAACTACTCATGAAGTGCTCGCCCTCCTTAAGCGTGTGAACCGTGAACTGGGTGTGACCGTCGTGGTCATTACCCACGAGATGGACGTGGTTTCCAGCATCGCTGACCGTGTGGCTGTCATGGAGTCCGGCCGCGTGGTGGAGCAGGGCAACGTGTACGATGTCTTCTCCAACCCGCAGACCGACGTGGCAAAGCTGTTCGTGGCAACCACCGTCAAGCTTGCCCCCACCGGCAAGGAGGCGGCTGAGCTGCGCGCAAACCACAAGGGTTACCTCATCAACGTTGAAATCGTGGAGGGTAACCAGGAGCTCGGTAAGGTGCTGTCCTACCTGGGTGCCCGTAACGTCCGCTTCAACATTGTGGGCGGCGGTATCGAGACCCTGCAGGGTAAGGCATACGGTACCCTCACCCTGGAACTCCTCGGCGAAATCACCAGCATTGATGCCGCTGTTGCTGAACTGAAGACCGTTGCCCGCGTGCAGGAGGTGCGCTAAATGTTTGCTACTACTCTTCCGCTGGCTGCGTCTAAGACCGACTGGTCTGAGTTCCTGCCCGAGAAGCTGCTCCCGGCTATTGGCGATACGTTCTACATGGTGTCTATCACCATGCTGTGCGCCGGTCTGGTCGGTCTGATTGTGGGTGCTCTGCTGTACACCACCCGTGAGGGCAACATCTTCCAGAACCGCTTCGTGTACACGATTCTGAACATTCTGGTGAACGTGATTCGCCCGATTCCGTTCATTATTTTGATCGCGGCACTGGGCCCGCTGACGAGCGCCGTGGTGGGTACCCGCCTGGGCGTGAACGCTGCAGTCTTCGCGATGAGCTTTGGTGCTGCGTTCGCTATTGCCCGTATTGTGGAGCAGAACATGGTCTCCATTGACCCGGGTGTGATTGAGGCGGCGCGCGCGATGGGTGCTTCGAAGCTGACCATCCTGTTCACCGTGATGATTCCGGAGGCGCTTGGCCCGCTGATCCTGGGTTACACCTTCCTCGTTATCGGCGTGGTGGATATGTCCGCTATGGCCGGTTACGTGGGTGCCGGTGGTCTGGGTAAGATCGCGATTGTGGACGGCTACCAGCGCTTCAACGATGAGATCACCTGGGCTGTTGTGGCGATTATTATCGTCCTGGTTCAGCTGGTTCAGTTCATCGGTAACGCACTGGCCAAGAAGGTTATGCGCCGATAAGCTCGTACTGCTTAGGTACGGCTGATAAGGCATAGAAGACCCCCGGTCTGCTCTTCAGGAGCGGGCCGGGGGTCTTTCTTTGTGTCGGGTTTCTTCGCGCCAGGGGAGGGGGCGCTAGCCGCTTAGCCCTGCGCTGCTTCAGACTGCTGTGCCGCCTCAAGCTTGGCGATCCAGGTGCGTGCCGCCTCCCACAGCTGCGGGTCCTTGAACGAATCGAAGCGGCCAAAACCGGCAGGTGCCTTTGCCGGGTCGGTACCGGCGGGAGCGTAAATCAGTACCTTCGTGCCGGCGTCGCGTGCCGCCTGCGCACCGGCGGGGGAGTCCTCGAACGCCAGCGCCTCGTTGCCTTCAAAGCCGAGGCGGCGCGCCGCCTCCAGGTACATGTCCGGGGCGGGCTTACCGTTGGGAACATCGTTGCTGCTGACCCAGGTGCGCACCAGCGGGGCGTAACCGTAGCTTTCCATCTTCAGGGTCAGAATCTTCGCGGTGGAGTTCGACGCCACCGCAACGGGCATGTGCTCGCTCAGGAAGCCCAGGAACTCCTGCGCACCCTCAATCAGGTCCACGCCGGAGCTGATGACCTCGTGCTCGGTGGTGAGCAGGTCCTTCATCACGCGCTCATGATGCTCGGCGTACTCTGCGGAGGCGGTGTCCGGCTTCTGGCCGTTCTGCGCCTCGTAGGAGAGCAGGGCAAGCTCCTCAGCGACGTCGGCTGCCGCCAGGCCGGTGAGGCGGTGCTCCACCTCCTCGGTGAAGGGAACAGACCAGCGGGCAAAAAGCTCACGCTGCACATCGTTCCAGACGGTTTCGGAGTCGAGGAGGATGCCGTCGCAGTCGAAGATTGCGCAGCGGGGGAACCAATCGGAGGGTACGGTGTGTTCAAACATAATGTCAGTCTCTCACAGGGCTTGAGGCTATGGAAGTGGTGGCACGGTGCGTGAGAAAACATGCGGGGCACACGCCGGGTGAGGGCACAAAAGCACGCGGCACATAAGTAGGCATAAAGAAACCCTCCCGCCGCATCCTGAGAGAACGCAACGGGAGGGCAGAAACCAAACAGCCTAGAGAGCGGACACCGGCTTATGGGTCACCTGACGCATAAACGGAATGGTCGCCAGCAGGCCCGCGTAGACCAGCACCAGACCCAGCGCAATAGCGCCGAAGGTCAGACCGAACATCTTCGCCAGAACCTCACCGGGAAGGCCCTGAGCCGCAATCAAAGCCGTCAGAGGCAGACCCAGCAGTGCAGAAATCACGCTGATGAGCACCAGCGGGCCGAAGACCACGGTCAGGCGCGAAGCCTGCAGCGTCTTTGTGGGGGTACCCATCATATTCAGCGAAGAGTACAGCGAACCGCGCTCGTAAATGGCGGCGCTCTGGTTCAGCACTGCGGAGAGGGTCACCAGCAGGTACGAGAAGAACAGCATGAGCAGCATGCCCTGGAACATGTCCTGCATGATGGTCATGAAGGGGCCGGCGGCGGGACCGGCTTCCTTCGCGTCCTTGCTCATCTCACCCGCCAGAATCAGGATGGGGCCGAAGAAAGTCACCAAGAAGGTCGACAGAGCCACACCCGAAACCTGACGCCACGCACCGCGCGGAGACTCCAGCACCGCACGGTAACCCAGCAGAACCGACGCCTTCTGGGTCATGCGCACACGAATCTTTGCGTACGCCCACACCAGGAAGGTACCAATCAGGTCGATAGCAACCATCATCAGCAAACCCGGCAGAGCAATGAAAATCGCCAGGTTCTTAATAGCGCTATCGGCACCGCCGTCCTGGAAGGGCGAGAACATCTTGAAGCCCGTAGAGGTCGACGCCAGAATCATCACGGCAATCACCAGAACAACACCGATACCCAGGGCAATGTAACCGGCAGAACCAGCCTTCGCGCGGGTACGCACACCCAGCGGGCTGATGCTGACCTTCGCCAGACCGAAGAGCGAGCTCAGAGCCGCCAGGGCCATACAACCCAGGAAGCAGTAGAAAATCATGCTCACCGGCAGGAGCATATTCTGAGCACCCAGCGGAACATTCATGAAGTGCATGGCACCGAACGGGAAAATCAGCACCAGGTAAAGCAACAGACCGATGATGAAGCCCACGAGGGAGTACACCAGCGCATCCGCCACCGACAGACCCACAATCAGTGTCGTGGAGGCACCAATCAGACGCAGGGACGCAAGACGCTCGTCACGGCGGCGGGCACTCAAACGAGCTGCCGAAGCGCCCAGGGTAAAGAGCGGAACAACCAGCACCAGAGCGGCAACCCACGCCAAACCCATGTAGAGCTTCTGAATGCCCATCAGGTTCACCAGTTCGTGGTCAACGTTGGCGGCGTGGTCAAGCCAAGTGCTCAGCGCCTGAACACCACCGGCAACCGTCAAAAACAGTGCCGAGGAGGCGGCAAAAGCCAGCACGGGAAGAATCGCCTGCGAACTCCATAGGGTTCGCTTGGCGAGTAGAGCATAGATTTGCATTATGCACCTGCCTGAGACTGAGCACCCGGATTCTGAACGCCGAGGTTCTGCGCACCGGGGTTCTGAGCGGGAACACCGCCCTGGTTATTGCGCTGATCGCTCACAATCTGACCGTCCTGCAGGTACACCACGCGGGAGCACGCCGCCGCCACGTTCGGATCGTGGGTGACCACCAACAGGGTCTTACCCTGCTGCGGAATCATGGTCAGCAGCAGCGCCATCACCTCACGGGCGGTCTTCGAATCCAGCGCGCCGGTCGGCTCATCCGCAAAGGTTACGGGGGCGCCGTTCACCTGGGAACGGGCAATCGCCACGCGCTGAGCCTGACCACCGGACATCTCACCCATACGGCGATCCAACATCTGACCCAGACCCAGGCGGTTCAGCAGATCAGCCGAAATGGAACGCGCCTGCTGGCGGGGAACACCGGCAATCATCGCGGCGAGGGAGACGTTCTCCTCCGCGGTCAGCTCGGGCACCAGCAGACCCTGCTGGAACACGAAACCAAACGAGTTAGCGCGCAGGGAGGTGCGCTCACGCTCGCTGAGGGACTCCACCGCAACCTGACCGGCGGGGCCATTGAACAGCACGGAACCGGCATCGAGCTTGATAATGCCCGACAGCGCGTGCAGCAGGGTGGTCTTACCGGAACCGGAAGGACCCATAATCGCCACGGACTCGCCGGGGAAAATATCGAGGCTCACGTTACGTAGCACCGGGTTATTGCCGTACGACTTGTGCAGGTTACGGGCAGAAATAATCGCACCGCGTGCGAAGGGCGCCTGCTGCATCTGCTGAGGTGCCTGCGCGGGGTAGCCCTGCTGGTTCTGGTAATAACCTGCCTGGCTCGGCTGACCCTGCTGACCGGGCTGAGCGGAATACTGACCGGCAGGCTGCGCCGCCTGCGGAGGGGTCATTGAGTACGGGTTCTGAGCCTGGAACTGCGGGTTCTGAGATTGAGGATTCTGCGTCATGACAACCTTCATTGGGTATGAACTAACGGAAGTACCCTTCTATCATCTCAGCTTCTCGACGGC
Organism: Rothia mucilaginosa; assembly: GCF_964211445.1. Classification (GTDB taxonomy): domain Bacteria; phylum Actinomycetota; class Actinomycetes; order Actinomycetales; family Micrococcaceae; genus Rothia; species Rothia mucilaginosa_E. Next base: position 31,994 of record NZ_CAXOQT010000013.1, read on the forward strand.
TCACCCCTCCGTCTGAGGGCTGAAAAATATGGGAATACCCTGAAAAAATTCGTCCGACCGGGTGCTCAATCGTCCCGCAGCTCATACCGCGGTATGAGCGAGCCTCACGCGAGAATACGCCGCCCACCCCCTTGAACTGCGCCGGGGCAATGCCATACTAGAAGGATGACCGACGCACAGAACACCCCCATCATCACTCCGGTACCCGACCCCGAGGCAGGAACCCGCATCATCTTCCTGCGCCACGGCCAGACCGACTGGAACATCGACCACCGATTCCAGGGCGGCACCGACATCCCGCTGAACGACACCGGCCGCGAGCAGGTACGCACCGCCATCGGCGCCCTGAAGCAGGCAGAAGCCGACGGCACCACCGTGGACGCTATCGTCTCCTCGCCCCTGTCCCGCGCAGTAGAAAGCGCCAAAATCATTGCCGAAGGCATGGGCGTACCCTACCGCGGCGCCTTTGACGGCTTCCAGGAACGCTCCTTCGGCGACCTGGAGGGTCAGGTTGCGACCCGCGAGCTGATTCTCGCCTCCCGCCAGTCCAATAACGCGTACAACGTGGAGCCCAAGAAGGACTTCCTCGCCCGCTCCCTGGCGGCGCTGAACCGTGTCCGCCGCGAATACGAGGGCCAGACCGTTGTGGTTGCCGCGCACGGCATGCTCATCGCCCTGACCATGACCGCGCTGCTGGCGGACCGCCACCCCGAACTGCTCAACGAGGACGGCATCTACCCGATCCCCGTGAACGCCTCCCTCACCGAGGTACCTCTGCAGTACCTGGACGACGCCATCGACCGCCTGCTCGTACAGCACCTCGAGCCCGAGCTGGGCCCCGAAGAGGTCCCGGTGAGCGCCGAGAACACGACCCTCACCCTGATTCGCCACGGCCAGACCGACTGGAACAAGGCGAACCTGATGCAGGGCATCACCGACATTCCGCTCAACGACACCGGCCGCGAGCAGGCACGCACCACCGGCAAGAAGCTTGCTGACATGGGCCTGGAGTTCACCGTGCTGGTGTCTTCACCCCTCTCCCGCGCCTACGAGACGGCGCAGCTGGTCGGTGAACACTTCGACCTGCAGGTACACAAGACCTACCCCGAGCTGGTCGAGCGCGCCTACGGTGCCGGCGAGGGCCTGGACATTCCCGCCCCCGAACGCCGCGCCCCGGAACGCTACTACCCGAACGTGGAATCCGAGCGTGATGTGTACATTCGTGCGGTGCGTACCCTGCGCAATATCGTGCGTGAACTCTCTGAAGCCTCGGGCGACCAGAAGATTATTGCCGTCAGCCACGGCAGCTTTATCCGTCGCGCCCTCTCCGCCGCAGCCGGTGAAGAGTGGACCGTAACCGTGCCGAACGCCGAGCCGCTCACGATTGACGTGCCGGGCCTGTTCGCATGGGATTCGACCAAGCAGTTCGACGAGGTGGGCCGCCTTGTTTGGTAAAGGACAACCCGGTAGCGGTCAGTCTGGCGCTCGCGTGTGGCGGTTGATTCTCTGGCCCGTCACGGCGCTGTACTGTGCCGTGGTGGCGAGTATCGTGTTCGCCCCCGTGCACGTGGACGACAACGAGATGGGCGGCCGCCTCGCGCAGCTACTGGACACCGGCCACGCTGAGGGTTGGCTGCCCGCCTTCATCACCTATTCGAGTATTGAGCAGCTTTCGAACGTCATTATGTTCATTCCGGGCGGTTTTCTCTTCGCCCTGCTGCTGAGGCCGAAGGCTCGCCCGCACGTGCTGTACGCGGGCTTCCTGGTCAGTGCCTGCATTGAGACGATTCAGAGCTTCATGCCGGATCGTACGGGCGACCCGGTAGATGTGCTGATGAACGGTTCGGGCGCCCTGCTGGGTGCGGCGGGTGCTCTGGGTGTGCATCGTTGGCGTCGTGCGCGTCGTGAACGCAAGAGTAAATGAGGTTCTGTGCCTGTTGGAGGCGCCGGTTCCGAGGGTTCTCGGAGTCGGCGCCTTAGGTTTTTGCCCTGTTAGGGCGCGGTAGCGGGGGTTCTTGCTGTCTTGAGCGTTGGGGAGAGGTAAAACCCAACAGTTCATTAGGTCAAACAGACATAAACAGGCAACAGCTCGCAATAAGGTGTGGTTTCTGTAGGGAACATCCGGGTAATATTCCGGCAAATACAGCGTTTTATATTGACTTACCCACAAAAACCCACATAAAATCAAGTATTACCCTAAAGCGTTCTGCCAACTCACTGAAACCATGCCTTTCACGGCTCTATAGCCACGCAGAACGCAGACGAGAACACACAGATTTCCTCCCCACTAGCCCAAAGGAACACCGATTTATGTTCGCAGAAGAACGCCGTGCCGAAATTGCAAAGCTTGTTGCCTCCGCACGTCGTGTCAACGGCGCTGACCTTGCGCGTCGTTACGATGTGACCATGGAGACCGTGCGCCGCGACCTCGCCGCACTGGAAGAAGCAGGTAAGCTCCGCCGCGTCCACGGTGGCGCTGTCACCATTGAGCAGTCCACCTCCCTGGAGTCCTCCATCTCCTCCCGACAGGGCATGAACACCCCCGAGAAGCGCCGCATCGCCACCAAGGCATACCAGATGCTGCGTGACTCCGAGGCGGGCTCTATCGTCCTGGATGCAGGTTCCACCATCGAAATTCTCGCCGACCACATTGGCGCCGAGAACTTCAGCCTCAAGACCGGTAACGACCGCATCATCATCACCCACGCACTGCACATTGCAGTCAAGCTCGCGGAAGCTGAGGGTGTCACCCTCGAGCTGGTCGGTGGCCAGCTGCGCAAGATGACCTGGGCTGCTGTTGGCGCACGCGCCGCAGAGCACTTTGGCACCATGCGCCCCGATATTGCCTTCATCGGTGCCAACGGCATTGAAGCGCACTTCGGCATCTCCACCCCCGGCATGAACGAAGCCATTGTCAAGACCGCGATCTGCAAGTCTGCTCGTCGCGTGGTCCTGCTCTGTGACTCTGCGAAGTTCGGTCAGGAATCCCTGGTCCGCTTCGCTGGATTTGAGGATATTGACACCCTCATTACTGATCGCGAGCCCGAAGGTGCCCTTCGTCAGGCACTCGAGGCCGCAAACGTTGAGATTGTGATTGCCTAATGATTATTACTCTGACCGCAAACCCCAGCCTGGACCGCACCATTGAACTCGGTGCGCCCCTGGCACACGGCGCCGTGCAGCGTGCTGTTGGTGCCGTGCAGGATCCCGGCGGCAAGGGCGTGAATATTTCGCGCGCCCTGCAGGTTTCCGGTGTTCCAACTGTGGCGATTGTGCCCGGTGAGGCCACCGACCCGGTGCTGACCGCGCTGCAGGCTGTGGACGTCGAGTTCGCTAACCTGCCCACCGGCGAGCCGATCCGCTCGAACATCACCGTGGTTGACCCGGACGGCACCACCACCAAGCTGAACGCCCCCGGCACCGTTTTTGATGCCGAGCTGCGTCAGAAGCTGGATAAGCTGGTGGTTGAGCGTTCCAAGGGTGCTGACTGGGTGGTTCTGGCGGGTTCTCTGCCTCCGGGTCTGGAGCCGACCTACTACTCCGAGCTGGTGGCGGCTCTGCGTGCCTCCGGCTACGAGGGCAAGATTGCTATTGATACTTCTGAGGCGCCGCTGATTGCGACCGTCGCCGGTGAGCACAAGCCCACCCTGATTAAGCCTAATTCGGAGGAGCTGGCTCAGCTGACCGGTAGCGATAACTGGGAGGAGCTGGAGGCTAGCCCCGAGCTGACCGCCCGCACCGCTCAGAAGCTGCTTGGTGACGGTATTGAGTACGTGCTCGCCACCCTCGGTGGTGGTGGCGCCGTGCTGGTCACTGAGCAGGGTATCTGGCACGCTGTGCATGAGCCGATTCAGGTTCGTAGCACTGTGGGTGCCGGTGACTCGTCGCTGTCCGGTTTCTTGATTGCTCATACTCGCGGTGAGGATGCCCCCGGTTGCCTGGTTCAGGCGGTAGCTCACGGTTCGGCTGCTGCTGCTCTGCCCGGTACCCGTATGCCTTCGCTGGAGCAGACCACTCCTGAGAAGGTCACCGTTCGTCAGTTGTAGCTTTAGGCTGGGTTTTGTGGCACTGACCAGCATATATTCCCAAAAAGGAATGTATGCAGGGGTGCTACCTCAACACCCACACGCATATACGAACACAACACACACAGGTTGCACACACCTTGAACTCATATAGGGGAGAAAACTGGCACTCGCCGAGCATCTTCCCGCCCCAACACATACCCGAGGAGGGAATATGTCTGATCTGATCACCGCAGATCTCGTCCTGCTGGACGAGAATCTCGGCGAGACCCGATTCGACGTAATTGCCAAGCTCGCCCAGGCAGTCGTAAATGCCGGACGCGCTACCGACTTCGAGCAGCTCTACGCGGCTGCCGAGGCACGTGAATCCAAGACCGACACCGGTATCCCCGGCGGTATTGCGATTCCTCACTGCCGTAGCGCTGCCGTGACCGAGCCGACCCTGGCAATGGCACGCCCTAACCCGGCAGTTTCCTTCGGTGCTAAGGACGGCCCCGCCGACCTGATTTTCTTCATTGCTGCACCCGATGGCGCTGACCAGGCACACCTGAAGCTACTCTCCACCCTGGCGCGCTCCCTGATGAAGAAGAGCTTCACCGCGTCCCTGCGCGAGGCTTCCTCGGCTGAAGAGATCGTTGAGCTGGTTAACGGTGCGCTCGGTGTGGGCGAGAAGAAGGCAGAGGCTAAGCCCGCCGAAGCTGCACCCACCGCCGCACCTGCTGCTGCGAAGGAAGCACCCGCCGCTTCTGCACCCGTGAAGAAGATTGTTGCTGTGACCGCATGCCCCACCGGTATTGCTCACACCTACATGGCTGCGGACGCCCTCAAGTACGCTGCTGAAGAGCTCGGTTACGACCTGAAGGTTGAGACTCAGGGCTCCTCGGGTAACGAGAAGCTGACCCAGGCTGATATTGATGCCGCAGACGCCGTGATTTTCGCGGTGTCGGTGAACGTGCGTGAGCGTAACCGCTTCGCCGGTAAGCCCTTCGTTGAGTCTCCCGTCAAGCGCGGTATTGACGAGCCAAAGGAAATGATTGCGGAGGCTCTGGCTGAGGCTGAGAACCCGAACGGTGCGCGCGTTGCCGCTGCTGTATCCAGCGCTGAGGACAGCGCGGGCGCTACCGAAGGCGCATGGGGCTCCCGCATCTACAAGGCCGTGATGACCGGTATCTCCTACATGATTCCGTTCGTTGCTGCCGGCGGTATTCTGGTCGCCCTGGGCTTCGTGTTCGAGGCAATCACCATGCCGAACCTCGGCGATGTGAACACCAAGGCGATTCTCGAATCGGCAACCCTGTTCAACCTCGGTGATGTGCACTGGACCCTGTACCTGGGTGCTGTTCTGCAGACCATTGGTGGTTTCGGTCTGAGCCTGATGGTTCCGGCTCTTGCCGCGTACATTGCGTACGGTTTGGCTCAGCGTCCCGGTATTGCTCCGGGCTTCATCGCTGGTTCGGTGGCTCTTGCGGTGAACGCGGGCTTCCTCGGCGGTATCGTTGGCGGTATTCTCGCCGGTCTGATTGCGTACGCTCTGGGTACCTTGAAGCTGCCCCGCTGGCTCGGTTCTATGATGCCCGTGGTCGTTACTCCGCTGGTGACCTCGCTGGTTGCCGGTCTGCTCATGTACCTGCTGCTCGGCGCACCCCTCGCTTGGGTTATGACCACCCTGCAGGATTGGCTGACCTCCATGTCTGGCGGTTCTGCTCTGGTGCTGGGTCTGATCCTGGGCGCCATGATGGCTTCTGACCTGGGTGGTCCCATCAACAAGGCTGCTTACCTCTTCGCAACCGCTGGCCTGTCTTCGGGCGCGACCGTGAATCAGGAAATCATGGCTGCCGTCATCATCTCCGGTATGGTTCCGCCGCTGGCTATGGCTCTGGCAACCACCCTGCGCCCCAAGCTGTTCAACGAGAACGAGCGTGAGAACGGTAAGGCTGCGTGGCTGCTGGGTGCATCCTTCATCTCTGAGGGTGCTATTCCCTTCGCTTCGGCTGATCCGGCTCGCGTGATTCCTTCGACCATTGTTGGTGGTGCTCTTGCTGGCGCTATTTCGATGAGCGCTCATGTTGCTTCCCCGGCTCCGCACGGTGGTATTTGGATTATCGGTCTGGCACAGAACCCCCTAATGTTCCTGGTGGCTGTTGTTGCCGGTACCGTTGTTTCGGCACTGGTGTATGTGGTGCTGAAGTCTGTGGGTGCTCGTTCTAAGGCATCCGCTTAAAGGCCGTATAACCTCACCTTCTTTTTGATTGTCTGTTTGCAGGCACGCGCGTGAAGAAACGCGTTACACTGTAGACAAACCACAGATAGGACATGAATTTATGACTACCTACAAGGGCGTCGGCGTCTACGCCGGTCGCGTTATTGGCCCCGTTCTTCAGATGCCTAAGCCCATCGAGGAACCCAAGGACGGTCTGCGTCTGAGCGGCGAGACCGCTGAGGCTGCAGCACAGCGCATCAAGGACGCTTCGGTCCGCGTTAAGGAAGACCTGCTTGCTCGTGCAGAGAATGCAAGCCGTGACGGCAAGGCTGTTCTGAAGTCCACCTCTCAGATGGCTACCGACCGTGCACTCATCAAGAGCGCTATCAAGCTGGTTGAGACTCAGGAGATGGCTCCCGAGCGCGCAATCTGGGAGGCTGCAACCTCCTTCGCAGACCAGATGGCTGCCCTGGGCGGCTACATGGCTGAGCGCGTGACCGACATCCACGACGTGCGTGCCCGCATCGTTGCTGAGCTGACCGGTCAGCAGGCTCCCGGCATCCCCGTCTCTGACGAGCCGTTCATCCTGGCTGCTATTGACCTGGCACCGGCTGATACCGCAACCCTGGACCCCGAGAAGGTTATCGCCCTGATTACCTCTGACGGTGGCCCCCAGGCACACACCGCTATTCTGGCTCGCGGCCTGGGCCTGCCCGCTATCGTGGCGGCTAAGGGCGTGACCGACATTGCTGACGGCACCATCGTCTACGTGGACTCCAACGAGGGCATCGTTGACACCGAACCCACCGATGCTGACCGCGAGGCAGCTATCAAGTACGCAAACCGCAAGCCTGTCGCTGACTTCGACGGTAAGGGCGTGCTGGCTGATGGCACCCGCGTTGAGCTGTACGCAAACGTTGGTGACGGCAAGTCCGCTGAGAAGGCTGCAAGCCTGAAGGCTGAGGGTGTTGGCCTGCTCCGCACCGAGTTCGGCTTCCTGGGCCACGACGCTGAGCCTTCCATCGAGACTCAGGCTAAGACCTACAAGTCCGTGTTTGACGCATTCCCCGGCAAGCACATCGTGGTTCGTACCCTGGACGCTGGCGCTGACAAGCCCCTGCCGTTCCTGAACGTGAACCCCGAAGAGAACCCCGCACTGGGTGTTCGCGGTTTCCGTACTGACTGGACCGTTCCGGGCGTTCTGACCCGCCAGCTGCAGGCTATCAAGGCCGCTTCGGAGGATTCCGACGCCGACATTTGGGTTATGGCTCCGATGATTTCGACCACCTCTGAGGCTCGCAACTTCGCGAACATGCTCAAGGAGATTGGCCTGCCCGTTCACGGTGTGATGGTTGAGACCCCCGCAGCTGTGATGAACGCTGAGGCTATCCTGGGCGAGGTCGACTTCGTGTCCATCGGCACCAACGACCTGACCCAGTACACCATGGCGGCTGACCGTCTGCTGGGCGACCTGGCGCACCTGAACAACCCCTGGCAGCCTGCAGTGCTGAAGATGATCAAGATGACCGTTGAGGGTGCTCAGCGTGCATCGGTCACCGCGGGTAAGAAGAAGTACGTGAGCGTCTGTGGTGAGGCTGCTGCTGATCCGGCTCTGGCTGTTGTTCTGATTGGTCTGGGCGTTGACACCCTGTCCATGAACGCTGGCGCTATCCCCGCTGTGGCTGCGGTTCTGAAGTCTGTGACCAAGGAGAAGGCACAGCAGATTGCGGCTATCGCCCTGCAGCAGATTTCTTCTGCTGAGGCGAAGGAGAGCGCACGCAAGGCTCTGCCGATTCTGGACGAGCTGGGCCTCTAAGCCTTAAAACGATTCCGGGCTCTGCCTGCCGCCCCTCAACGGGGTGCGGCGGCGGTACCCGGGTCCATAAAAATGCCGGGTGCAGAGTTTTATTTCTGCATCCGGCATTTTTTGTACTTGTTAGCGTATGGCTGAACGGTACAATTTATAGAGTAAGGGCGGGTCCTGAAGCGCCCCGTTCATTTAGAATAGGTACTGATATATTTTCGGTTCCTTGATCAAAGGAGAAACATAATGGCAGAGCGCGAAGCCACTATTGCAAGCCGTGTTGGCCTGCACGCACGTCCGGCAGCTATCTTCGCTGAGGCAGCTGGCGACCTCCCCGTCGAGGTCACCATCGCAGCTAAGGGCGAGCCCGCAGATGAGGCTATGGACGCTGCATCGATTCTGTCCCTGATGTCCCTGGGTGCAAAGCACGGCGACGTTGTTGTCCTGCGCGCTGAGGGTGAAGGTGCTGAAGAGGCTCTGGACTCGCTGGTTAAGATTCTCGAGACCGACCACGACGCTGAGTAATTGACTTTCGCCTCTGAGGTGACCGCGAGCGGTGCGCTTCAGATGCTGTGAAGGCTACAGCCTTAAAGCGTGAATATCCCGTCACTTCGGTGGCGGGATATTTCTTTTATTATGAATAATTCATTTTTTATTGAGTTGTTTGTGGGGTGTGCGGTGGTATTTCTCCGATAAATCTTAATGTATATATAACCTTTATTTTTCCTCGGAAATAGCTTTAGAAATATCTCCCCAAATATCTTCTGTACAGTAGCGCCCCGGAATTCTCTACGTATCGATGAAGATATTTGCTGTTGGTTCCGCAGGGCGCTTTTTGCGTGCAAAACCACCGGTCAGAAAAGTGATATTTCTACTCTCCAGTGCTACCGCAGAATCGTGCCCTTGTTAGACTAAATAGGCACTGTCTATCTGGGAGGGACATTGGCAGAATCGAGGAACACCCCCGCGGAATCCAAGCTGCGGGAAGCTTCGCATGCAGGCGAGGCAAACACTGCCGCAACGGAAGGAAGCGAGCAGAATACCACCGCAGGCTACATTGCCGGTAAGCGCGGTTTTCCCCTGGTTTCGCTAGACCAGGTCACCGACGAGCACCTACGCCGCGTGCTGGCGCAGCAGACCGCCTCCACGAAGAGCTCGGAGGGTACTGTCGCCGCTGAAGCTGTCAGCGATGTACTTCAGGAAGCCGCAGCGGACATGGGTATCACCCCTCAGGAGACCGCAGAGCCCGACTGCGATCCGGAACTCTACCCCCACGAGCACGACCACGGAGCACGCACCGTCATCGACCCTTCCCTCGTGCCTGACGACGACCTGGACGCCTACCGCGAGGACCCCAACCCTGTCACCTCCAGCAACCTGGTGACCGAGGCGGCGCTGACCCGCCCCTCCCAGCCGGTGCCCATGACCGGCATGATCCCGCAGGTGCCCAACTCCCACGCAGCCCGACGCTACGGTGCGGAGCCTACCGCCGTGCCGAAGACCGGGCCCGTCTCGATGCCCACGACTACCGTTCCGCTGGTCAGTGGCGGCTCTCGCGGCTTATTTGGACGCGGTAGTGGCGGCCGCTGGGGTTCGCGTCGCCTCCGCTCTTTTGTGCGCACTGAGGAGGCGGCACCCGCCGCCCCGCGCGGCGCACAGCGTATTGCTCAGCGCCAGTTTGTGCCGATGATTCGTACTGAGGAGCATGAGCGTCGTGAGGCGTTCCGCCGCGAGAAGGAGTACGCTCGCGATACGCTGAACTTCACCCTGCGTCTGGCGGAGGCGATGTTCCACTACGGCGCGGACGCTATGGACGTGGACTCGGCGATTATCGCGGTCTCTTCGGCGTACGGGCTGGACTCGGTGGAAGTCGATATTACGAACCAGTCGGTGACCATCAACTACACCTCGGATCCCGATATTTACATGGAGTCCCGTATTGCTAAGCGCAATACGAACGCTGATGAACGCTTCACGCACACCCTGGTGCGTGTGGTGCGTTCCTCCACTGAAAACTATGAGGCGCTCTCTGAGGTCTACGGCCTGATTTATAAGATCACGCGTGGCGGCATGACCCTGGAAATGGCTGATGTGAAGCTGAACCAGATTACGCACCGCCCCAAGCCGTTTCCGCCTCTGGTGGTGTGGCTGGCAAACCTGGCGTGTGCTGGAACCCTGACGGCGGCGCTGGGCGCGAGCTTTGCGACGGCGTTGAGTGCGGCGATTATCTTTATTCCCGTGTACCTGCTGATTCAGTGGTTGAGTTCGATTGGTATTCCGGCGTTCTTCCGCATGGCGGCTAGTGCGGGTCTGATGACCTTCTTGGCGATTTGGCTGGGTGGTGAAGGGTCGATTCTTTCGGTGCTTCAGCGCCAGGGTGAGCCGATTTCTGCGCCTCTGGTGGTGGCGGCGGGCATGATTATGTTCTTGCCGACTCCGCGTCTGGTGGGTGCCGTGCAGGATGCGATTAACGGCTTCCCGGTGACGGCTGCGGGTCGTTTCGTGTCCACGGGCATGAGCTTCTTGGGCCTGGTGGTTGGTATTGCGACCGCGGTGAGCGCGATCAATATTTTCAACGGCCCGACCCTGGACATTGAGCAGCTGCGTTTTGAGCCGACGACCCCGCTGGCGGCGTCGTTCTTCTTCCTGGTGGCGATTGCGACCTTTGCGATTACCCTGCAGACGAAGCTGGTGAAGGTCGGCTGGCTGATGCTGATTACGGGCTGTGGTTTGGCGGCGTATTACAGCTATGAGCTGCTGGCTGGCCCGAGTACCGGTCGCGGTCCGACAGCGTGTGCGGCGGTTGTGATTGGTGCGTTGAGCACGTATTTTGCGTACCGTCTGCATGTGCCTCAGGCGATTTTCTCGATTCCTGCGATTACGTTCTTGCTACCGGGTCTGTCGTTCTTCCGCGGCATGTACCTGCTGACGGTTGAGACGGACGTGATTCTGGGTATGCAGAATATGATTACGGCGGTTTCGATTGTGGTTGCGATGGCTTCGGGCGTTGCGTTGGGTAATTACACGATGCAGTATGCGCTACAGCATTTTACGACCCCGAGGAACGTGGAACCGGCAGAGACTGCAGAATCTTAACCCTATTTTCAAGGGAATATAGCCAATATTGCATATATTGGGTGTGTGGAAGGGGTGGTAGCTTGCGAGTTCAACTCACAAGCTACCACCCCTTCACTGCGCCCTTGTACTGGGTCTTGCGCAGGCTCTTGTGCCCTGCCTAGTAGAGCGTCAGCCTAGCGGACTGTCCAGTCCACCGGTTCAGCACCCTGCTGTACGAGCAGAGAATTCACAGTCGAGAACGGGCGCGAACCAAAGAAACCACGATGCGCAGACAGCGGCGAAGGATGCGCCGACTCCACGCTCGGGTACGGTTGCAGCATGGGTGCGCACTTGCGTGCATCCGCACCCCACAGCAGACCAACCAGCGGCTGGTTACGCGCCACCAGGGCACGGATAGCGCACTCGGTAATCTCTTCCCAGCCCTTGCCGCGGTGCGAACCCGCATCCGACTCGCGCACAGTCAAAACCCTGTTGAGCAGCATGACACCCTCATCAGCCCAGCAGGACAGGTCGCCGTGATCAGCCGGGGCAATACCCAGATCGTCCTGCAGTTCCTTGTAAATATTGTTCAGTGAACGAGGCAGAGGCATGCCGCGGTGCACCGAAAACGACAGACCCATCGCATTGCCGGGGGTCGGGTAGGGGTCCTGACCAATAATGAGGACCTTCACCCCGCTCATCGGGCGGCGAAACGCATTGAAAATATCGGCGGCAGGCGGGAACGTGCGGTAACCCGCCGCGTGCTCCTCACGCAGGAAAGCGCCCATGGCGTGAATCTGCTCTTCGACCGGGGCGAGGGCTGCCGCCCAATCCTCGCTCATAATGCTGCTGAGGGGCTGGTTCATGAATCTCCTCGGGAATATCCTCGGGCTGATGCGGCTCGGATAGTTACGATGCCGAGCGCGCTACGGTTACTTCTCTTCTAGACTGAAGTTCTCTTCTAGACTGAGGTTCTCTTCTAGACTAGGGGATGACGAATACGCACGCTAGGAGACGCCAGCCGCGGCAGGTAAACCATAGACAGGAGGCAACGTGCTAGAACAGGAACACGCTGAAACCGCTGAGACTCAGGCAGAGACTCAGCCGGAAGCAGAGCAGCAGCCCGGCGGTCTGACCCCGGTGGAGCGGCGCATCCTTGAGGTGGAACGCCGCCGCTTCAAACACCAGGGCTCCAAGGAGAAGGCAATTATTGCCGCAGGGTTCACCCCGATTGCCTACTATCAGCGCCTGAACGTGATGCTGGATGATGAGCGGGTACGCGCCGTAGCGCCGCAGATTATTGACGTTCTGCGCGCCCGACGAGACGCTGACTAGGGACCCAATCGGGGGAGCTGTACGAGCTCTCCAACGCCTGCTTTCAACACCGCACATCTCAGGCTCAGGTAGAGATTGAACACTGTGCGGTGTCCGTCTCTTTCACAGCCGGTTGCGGGGCGTTCGCGTTGGTTCCCGCTAATTGAGACGGTACTCTAGGTACTAGAACACCAAGACCGCACCTTCATCTGCCGTGCCCGCGCACCAGACAGGACGGCGCGGTACCAGCCGGTAAACAGAGACCCGTGAAATGAGGATAAATGAGCTACCCCCGCGACGAATTTGACGAGGTAGACGAGAACACCGCCCGCCGTGGAACCTACCGCGCGGTCAACGTCGACCCGGTAAAGAGCCCCAAGGGTGCTATCCCCCTGGTCGCCGCCGGCGTGGTTGGCTTGCTGATTGGCGGCGCAATGTACGTGTACGCGCCGCGAACCGCCTCCCCGCAGTACTCGGCGTCCACCGCGAAGAGCAGCTCTGCTCCCGCAAGCGCGTCGGCGTCTTCTGCGCCGGCTACCGCCTCCGCTTCGGCGAGCCCCACGAAGACCGGCCTGGCTGAGTCTATCTCGGTGGCGGTCTATAACGCGTCTGCTCCGGCGGGTAGCGCCTCCAGCGCGGCGGCTCTGCTGACCGGATACACCATCAGCGAGACCGCGAACTACACCGGCGCGGCACCTGCAACCAGCGTGGTCTACTACGCTGAGGGCTACCAGTCCCAGGCGCAGAGCATCGCCTCGAAGCTGGATATTTCGCAGGTACGCCAGGCGACCGCTAGCGTTGAGATGGGCAACCACGAGGTGATTGTGGTTCTGGCGTCGGATTACACCGGCTAAAACCTAGCCCGCGTCGCTTCTGTAATTACAAGTTTTCTTTCAACCCCACCCGTACAATTCCAATCGTGCACCGGGTGGGGTTGATGCTTTTAACGCCCCTTTTGGTGGGCTTGATGAGCGCAGATTAAGCACTGGGCGATTAACGCTTCAACCTTGGGCTTAAACGTTTGCTCCACGCCGGTGCGGGTGCCACAATTGATGTAGCATTCGGGCGTTCTGCGCCCTACTCTGCCCGCACCCCTGTCACGGCTGTCGTCACGGGTGCGCGGGGGAGGGGTAGCGACCCGATTTTAGACGTACTGCATCCCAGCGGGATGCAGGAGAACATCCTATCGTTCAGGAGGACACTTATGGCAAAGCTCATTGCTTTTGACGAAGAGGCACGCCGCGGCCTGGAGCGCGGTCTGAACACCCTCGCCGATGCAGTGAAGGTGACCCTCGGCCCCCGCGGCCGCAACGTTGTGCTGGAGAAGGCGTGGGGCGCCCCCACCATCACCAACGACGGTGTCTCGATCGCGAAGGAAATCGAGCTGGAGGATCCGTACGAGAAGATTGGTGCGGAGCTCGTCAAGGAAGTTGCCAAGAAGACTGACGACATTGCTGGTGACGGTACCACCACCGCTACCGTTCTGGCTCAGGCACTGGTCCGCGAGGGCCTGCGCAACGTGGCTGCTGGCGCTGACCCGCTGAGCCTCAAGCGCGGCATCGAGAAGGCTGTTGAGGCTGTGACCGAGGCTCTGCTCTCCTCCGCTAAGGAAGTTGAGACCGAGGAAGAGATTGCTGCAACCGCATCGATTTCCGCTGGCGACGCTGAGATCGGCAAGCTCATTGCTGAGGCAATGGAGAAGGTCGGTAAGGAAGGCGTCATCACCGTTGAGGACTCCAACACTTTCGGTCTGCACCTGGAGCTGACTGAGGGTATGCGCTTCGACAAGGGCTTCCTGTCCGGTTACTTTGTGACCGACCCGGAGCGTCAGGAAGCCGTCCTGGAGGACCCCTACATCCTGGTTGTGAACCAGAAGATTTCGAACGTTAAGGACCTTGTTCCCGTCCTGGAGAAGGTCATGCAGTCCGGCAAGCCGCTGCTGATTGTTGCTGAGGACGTTGAGGGTGAGGCTCTGGCTCTGCTGGTGCTGAACAAGATGCGCGGCTCCATCAAGTCTGTGGCTGTGAAGGCTCCGGGCTTCGGCGACCGCCGTAAGGCTCAGATGGCTGATATCGCTATCCTGACCGGTGGCCAGGTCATTACCGAAGAGGTTGGCCTGTCCCTGGACGCAGCAACCCTGGACATGCTCGGTTCCGCTCGCAAGGTCGTTGTGACCAAGGACGAGACCACCATTATCGAGGGCGCAGGCGACGCAGCAGCTATCGAGGGTCGCGTGGCTCAGATTCGCGCAGAAATCGCTAACTCTGACTCCGACTACGACCGTGAGAAGCTGCAGGAGCGCCTGGCTAAGCTCGCCGGTGGCGTGGCTGTGCTGAAGGCTGGTGCGGCAACCGAGGTTGAGCTGAAGGAACGCAAGCACCGCATTGAGGATGCTGTGCGTAACGCTAAGGCTGCTGTTGAGGAGGGTATCGTCCCCGGTGGTGGCGTTGCTCTGATTCAGGCTGGCGTGAAGGTCTTCGACAAGCTGGAGCTGACCGGTGACGAGGCTACCGGCGCGAACATTGTGCGCGTGGCTATTGACGCACCGCTGAAGCAGATTGCTGCTAACGCTGGCCTGGAGCCGGGTGTTGTGGTTGACCGCGTTCGCTCCCTGCCTGCTGGTACCGGTCTGAACGCTGCGACCGGCGAGTACGAGGACCTGATGGCTGCTGGTATTGCTGACCCGGTGAAGGTGACCCGTTCGGCTCTGCAGAACGCTGCGTCGATTGCTGGTCTGTTCCTGACCACTGAGGCTGTTGTTGCGAACAAGCCGGAGCCCGCTGGCGCGGCTGCTCCCGGTGCGGACGCCATGGGAGGAATGATGTAGTAGAAATTTATCCCTGATGGGGTAAATTTCTACGGAATCCGTGGCACGCGAAGCGTGACACGGTGGTGACCTAACGCTGGTACTCAAACCGGCGCAGGTCCACGCATCCGTATGAGGCGGGGGCGGCTACCCACGATGGGTGGCCGCCCCCGCTTTTTCTGTGCCCGTTTCTGGTGCCCGCGCATCCTGCACCGGTGATAGAGGCGGTAAAATGGTGCCCCTATGGAATGTGCCTATTTTCGTGAAGACCTCTGCTCCTCCTGCCCCAGCATTGAGACCGCCTACACCGCGCAGGTGCAGGCGAAGCAGGAGCACGCCCGTACCCTGCTTGCCGCGTACCCGCAGCTGCAGTGGCTGGACCCGGTGACCAGCGCGGAGGCGGGCTTCCGCAATAAGGCGAAGCTCGTGGTGGGTGGTTCGGCGAAGAACCCGACCCTGGGCATCGTGGACTACCGTACGGGCGCATCCACGGATTTAAGCGAATGTCCGCTCTATATGGAGCCGATTCAGGCGGCCATTCCGGCGTTGCGTGAGCTGATTCAGCGCGCAGATTTGACGCCCTATGACATTCCGAATCGTCGCGGCGAGCTGAAGAATATTCTGGTGACGGCTTCGGCTACCGGTGAGCTGATGGTGCGTTTCGTGTTGCGTTCGAAGAAGCTTCTGGTGCCGATTCGCCGCCAGATGGACTGGCTGCAGGAGCAGTTGCCGAACCTGGCGGTGCTGTCGGTGAACCTGCTACGTGAGCCGGTGGCGCGCGTTGAGGGCGACGAGGAGATTATTCTCTCGGAGCGTCAGACCCTGCCGATGCAGGTGAATGACCTGACCCTGCACCTGCGCCCGCAGAGCTTCTTCCAGACGAATACGAAGGTTGCCGAGACGATGTATGCGCAGGGCCGCGAGTGGGTGCGTGAGGTGGCTCCGCGCTCGCTGTGGGACCTGTACTGTGGCGTGGGTGGTTTTGCCTTGCACGCTGCTTCGGTGATGGATGGCGGCTCGGTGACGGGCATTGAGATTAGCGCGGAGGCGGTCGCTTCGGCGCAGCGCACGGTGGCTGAGTACGGTTTGAAGGGCGTGAACTTTTCGGCTCAGGATGCGCCGGAGTTCGCGGTGTCTTCGGGCGCGGTGCCGCAGATGCTGGTGGTGAATCCGCCGCGCCGCGGTATTGGTGAGAGCTTGTGTGCGTGGATTGAGGGTTCGGGTATTGACCGTGTGGTGTATTCGAGCTGTAACGCGGTGACTTTGGCGAAGGATCTGGAGCGTATGCCCTCGTATGCGCCGGTGCAGGGCCGTGTGCTGGACATGTTCCCGCATACGGACCACTATGAGGTTATGACGTTGCTGAAGCGCGGGTAGGTTTCTCGGGTCAAGCGCTCATTCCTATCCCAAGTCCGCGAGCAGATACATAACACTAGGGCGCGAGCAGGTGATTTTTGGCCGAGCAGGTAGTATTTTTCCTGCATGCTCGGCCAAAAATCACCTGCTCGCGGTGTTATCAGGGTTGCCCGCAACGTGGCGGAGGTGAGGCGATGATGCCCCGAGGCGATATACAGAGCACAGTCATGCACCCGCACGGCTCTTTGCCTCATTCCGCGATTCCTGCGCCCGTATCGCTCGCGCAGTCGGGCCGAGAATGAACGTGAATACGGTGGCGATGATGAAGAGTGCCCCTCCGGTAACAATGGTGTTGATCGCGCCGAACGCTGGTACCGCCCATCCGGTGATGAGGTACCCGACCATACCCGCTAGGGAGAAAACCACACCCATGAAGCTGTAGACGCGCCCGCGCATGTGTTCGTCGATAGCGTCTGCGAAGAGGACTTGCCCGAGCACTTCTTCGGGTCCGTAGAACATGCCCCAGATGAACCAGAGCACGAGTACCGCCCACAGCGCCGGGTGTAGTCCCATACTCAGACAAACGGCGCCGTAGCCGAGTCCGGAGATGCACATCCACCCGCGTTTGGTCATACGCACCCGCCCGGCGCCTGTACCGACGCCGAGTTTGGCTGAAAGCCAGGAGCTGATCACGCATCCGGCGGCGTAGACGGAAGTTGCGATTCCGAAGGCGGTGTAGTCGTGCCCGAGGCCGCGGGTGAGGTATTCGAGCATGGGCAGGGTGGTGATGGGTACGGCGGCGATGGAGAGGAACCAGAAGGTGAGCATACCGCGCACGATGGGGTTGTGTGCGGTGTAGGCGGCGCCTTCGCGCAGGAGTCTGCCGGTGTGGTGTTCCTGCACGGTGGCGGTGCGTTCGGCGTGGGTGAGGTCGTAGTTGCGTATGGTGGCGACGGTGAGGGCAGCGAGCAGGTTGAGGGTGCCTGCGAATCCGACGGCGAGGGCTGGGGTGGTGAAGGATGCGACGGCGGCTGCGATGGTGGGGCCGAGGGTTTGGGCGAGGAAGATGAGGCTGCCGCGGCGTGCCATGTATTTTTGGTAGTCGTCGCCGAGCAGGGAGGGCATGGCGGCGGAGGCTGCGGGGGATGAGAAGGTGCCGAAGGTTGAGACGAGGAATGCGATGGTGAGGAAGGCGGGTAGTCCTGCGGCGGCGTAGAGGGCTGGGGATGCGATGAGTAGGGCGGCGCTGGCGAGCCTGAAGCTGACGGTGAGGGTTTTGCGGTTGAATTTGTCGGCGATAGCGCCTGCGAATGGTGCGAAGAGGATGACGGGGACTGCCTCGACGACCATGACGATAGCGGAGTGGGCGAGGTCGCCGGTGGCGCCGTAGGTCAGCAGGGGCATGGCGATAGCTTGGATACTGGACGCAAGAGCATCAGAAACCTGCGCGGTCAGGAGCGTGAGCTGCCCGCGTGCGTTCAGCGGCGTTGCTGATGTGGGTTTTGCGGTCGCGTCTGGTGTGTTTGTTGGAATGCGCGACGCAGGTGATTCAGGGTGCTCAGGCGAAGGGTCTGTGGTGCGTCTCATAATACTGTGGATTCTATCACGGGTAAGAACGCTGTAACCGAGGCGAAACAAGACACAAGATGCGCGAGCAGATAACAGTCCGTTATCTTCTCGCCGAAATATTATCTGCTCGCGGTGTTATCGGGGTTGCCCGCAACCGGGCGGTGGCGTCTCGGGCTGGTTGTGTCCGAGGCGCCACCGCTTTTTCGTTCCCCTCTAGCGGGCGTGAAATTCTATCCCTGCGCCGCGAAATCCTGTGCCGCGAGAATACCCGCCGCGTACGCCGCCTGGCCTACGTGCTGGGCTGCGTCGTCAATCAGGCTGACCAGGCGCACACCGCGAGTTACCGGCGGAGTCCACGAACGGTCAATAATCTCGCTCAAATCAGCCTCGCTCAGCGTCTGCGCGTAGTCGGCGAGCGCCTCGCCGGTCGCCACAAGGTACTCCACCAGCAGGGCAGAATCTTCAACCACGATGGAGCGTGCCTGCTCGGCGGTGTGACCGTAGCCCATGGTGTCGCCGAGCTCGCCCAGGTTGAAACGCTCCCTGAAACCCTGAGTCTCCCAGACCTGCGGCTGACCATTCAGAGCAGAAAGCTGCATGTCCATTTGTCGTCCTGCATGCCAGAGGAGCCAGGCGATAGAGTTCGGGTGCCCACCCGGATGTGCGTTCAAAGCCTCGGGGGATAGCCCCTTGACGGCTACGGCGGCTTCGATGCCGGGGCGGCTGGCGGCGTCGTGCAGAATATCGTGGGTTTTCATGGAATCCTCCTGAAAATGTTGGCTGCTCGTAGGCTGGCTTCTCGTAGGGAGCCGGGTAGTTTCAGTCTACGCCCGCACCGGCTGAGGGGTGGTTGTAGAAGAGGGGTGGGGGCTTTGCGTGTTTATGGTGTACATCTTAGATATAAAACTTGACGGTGTAAGTTTTACTGCTATAGTTGTACTTGTATCAGATACGAATACAACTAAGATATCCGGCAAACAACCCAGGAGGGGACATGGATACCAAATTCTCGGTAGCACTACACGTCCTAACGATGATTAGCGAAAGCGAAAAAACGCTCAGCTCCGAAGACCTCGCGCGCAGCGTCGGCACCAACGCCAGCTACATCCGCAAAATCATCACCCTCCTCAAAAAGGCAGACATCCTCAGCTCCCAGCGCGGCAAACCCGGCTACCAGCTCACCCGCCCGGCAGAGAACATTAGCCTCCTCGACATCTACCTCGCCGTCCAGGAAACCCGCAGCATCAACCTCTTCCACACGCACCACAACGCCAACGAAGAATGCCCGGTCGGCGCCCACATCCTCCAGGCAGTCAGCCCCATCTTCGAGGAAACCCAGACCAAGCTGGCTCAAGACCTCGCGCAGCGAAGCCTACGTCAGGTCATCATGAACCTCTACACCGCGGCAGGAAAAACCCCTCCCGCATAACCGGCTCAAATACGGCACCAGAACTTACCGAATAACACCACACCCGAAAGGACACCCCATGAAGGCAGCACAGGTCGTTTCTTACAACAAGAACAACATCGCCCTGACCGTCACTGACGTACCCGCACCCCGCCCCGCCGCACAGCAGGTACTCGTCAAGGTCAGCACCGCAGGCGTTAACCCCCTCGACAACATGATTTCTCGCGGTGAAATCAGGCTCATGACCAACTACGCGCTGCCCCAGATCGCAGGCAATGAAATCGTTGGCCGCGTAGAAGCTCTCGGTGAAGGGGTCACCTCCTTCAAGGTCGGCGAGCGCGTCTTCGCCCGCCTGCCGCTGAACAGTATCGGCGCTTTCGCGGAATACGTAGCCGTGGATGCGGCCGCCCTGGCTCGCGTACCCGAATACCTCAGCGACGAAGAAGCGGCGGGCGTTCCCCTGACCGCCCTGACCGTCATGCAGGCATTCGACCTGATGGGCGCCCAGCCCGGCAAGACCATCTTCATCTCCGGCGGTACCGGCGGTGTGGGTGCCATGGCAATTCCCCTGGCAAAGGCAAAGGGCCTGACCGTCATCACTAACGGTAGCGCCTCCGGTAAGGAGCGCGTGCTGGGTCTTGGCGCTGACCGCTTCATCGACTACAAGACCGAAAACTACGCTGAAACCCTCAGCGGTATCGACTACGTGCTCGACACCCTCGGCGGCGACGAGACTGAAAAGCAGATGAGCATCATGGCGCCCGGCGGTCAGCTCGTCTCCCTGCGCGGCATGCCCAACAAGGCATTCGCACAGCGCATGGGCATGCCCTTCTGGAAGCAGCTGCTCTTCGGTGCGGCAGGTCGCACCATGGACCGCAAGGCGCAGAAGTACGGCGTGACCTACCACTTCATCTTCGTCGAATCCAACGGCGCGCAGCTGCAGCAGGTTGCTGACATCTTCGCTGAGCGTCAGATTAAGCCCTCCATCGACACTGTCTTCCCCTTCGAAGACGTCAACGCCGCCCTGGACAAGGTCGCTAACGGCCGCTCCAACGGCAAGACCGTCATCTCCTTCACCGCATAAGCGCCTCACTCAACGAAAAGAAGAATCATGTCTTACCTCGAAACTCCCACCCGCCACATTACCGTCAACAACCAGAAGATTGCCTACCGAGAACTCGGCGAAGGCAACTCGGAAATCCCCCTGGTCATGCTCGTGCACCTCGCCGCCACCATGGACGACTGGGACCCCAAACTGCTTGACCTGCTCGCTAAGCGCCAGCACCTGATCGTGATGGACCTGCCCGGCGTGGGTTCCAGCGAAGGCTCTGTTGCGACCACCATCCCCGGTATGGCTCACCAGACAGTAGAAATTATTCAGGCCCTCGGTTACCAGAAGGTCAACCTGCTGGGCCTGTCCATGGGCGGCATGATTGCCCAGGAGGTTGTGCGCGCCTACCCCGCCCTCATCAACCGCCTGGTGCTGGTTGGTACCGGCCCGCGCGGTGGCGCTGGAATCGACGCCGTCACCGGAACCACCTTCGGCTACATGGCGCGTGCAGCCCGCGAGAAGATTAGCCCCAAGCGCTACATCTTCTACACCCACGACGCACAGGGCGGTATTGAGGCGCAGCGCGTGCTGGACCGTATGGCATCCCGCACCGAGGCGCACCGCGGTGCCCCGATGAAGGTTGTCGGCTTCCTGCGTCAGCTGGTGGCTATTCGCCGCTGGGGCAAGCAGCCGCAGGACGATATGGCGTACATTGCCCAGCCCACCCTCATCGTCAACGGTGAAACCGACATGATGGTGCCCAGCGTCAACTCCTACGATATGCACCGCAAGGTTGCCCAGAGTGAGCTGAAGATGTACCACCGTTCCGGTCACGGTGCTCTCTTCCAGTACGCAGATGAGTTCGCTGAGGACCTGCTGAACTTCCTGAGCTAGCCCCCTACGAAGCCCCTACCGTCCTGTGCAGTGTGTCCTGTGCAGTGCGGTGGGGGCTTTGCTCATGTCTTAGTGGTGGTTAGGGTAAGAAAAAATGTGGCGTGCGGGAATAATACTCATTTCTTTGCGTTGAATTCTGTGAAGACATCATCATCTAAATTTCACAGGAGAATATTATGACCTCCCCCGCTCAGCTGCACTTTGACATGGTCGTCATCGGCTTCGGCAAGGGCGGCAAGACCCTCGCCGGCGCCTACGCCAAGACCGGCAAGAACGTTGCCCTCATCGAACAGTCCACCGGCATGTACGGCGGCACCTGCATCAACATCGGTTGCGTACCCACCAAGGCGCTCGTGCACCGCGCCGACGAGTTCCGCGCCAGCGGCGAGCGCAGCCTCGAAGAGGCAAACGCCGCCTACGAATCCGCCGTGGTTTTCCGTGACAAGCTGACCGGCATGATGCGCGCTAAGAACCGCGAGATCCTGCTGTCCAACGAGACCGCTAAGCTCATTGATGGCCACGCACGTTTCATCTCCGACACCGAGGTTGAGGTTACCGCGGGCGAGGACACCCTGCGCGTTACCGCCGACTACTTCATCGTCAACACCGGTGCCGTGTCGGTTATCCCGCCGATTGAGGGTATCCGCGAATCTGCGCGTGTGCTCACCTCCACCGAGCTGCAGAAGCTCACCCCGCGCCCCAAGCGTCTGGGCATTATCGGTGGCGGCCCCATCGGTGTTGAGTTTGCCGGTATTTTCTCCTCCTACGGTACCGAGGTGACCATTCTGGACGGCGCACCCGCCCTCTTCGGCCGCTACGACGAGGACGTTGCCCAGGTTGCCCGCGAGATTATTGCCGACCAGGACATTACCGCTCATACCGGCGTGCGCGTGCAGTCCTTCAAGGACGGCGCTGACTCGGTGACCGTGACCTACCTTGACTCTGAGGGTGCTACCCAGCAGCTGGAGGTGGACTACGTAATGGTTGCGACCGGCCGCAAGCCCGCCACCGAGGGCCTGGGCCTGGAGAACACCAGCATCGAAACCAACGACCGCGGCGCAATTGTCGTGGATGAGCACCTGCGCACCACCGTGCCGAACATTTTCGCGCTCGGTGACGTGAACGGCGGCCCGCAGTTCACCTACATCTCGATGGATGACTACCGCGTGGTGCTTTCCCAGCTGGTCGGTGACGGTTCCCGCTCCACTAAGGACCGTAAGGCTGTGGCTTCGACTATTTACATGAACCCGCCGCTGTCTTCCGTGGGTCTGACCGAGCGTGAGGCAATCGAGGCTGGCCACAAGGTCAAGGTTGCTTCGAAGCCGGTTGCTGCGGTTGCCGCGATGCCGCGTGCGAAGACCCAGGAGAACCCGCGCGGCATCATGAAGTTCGTGATTGATGCGCAGAGCGACCAGATTCTGGGTGCCCAGCTGCTGGTGGTGGAGTCCATGGAGGTTATTAACCTGGTGGCGCTGGCGATGCGCCACGGCATTACTGCTTCGCAGCTGCGCGATGAGATTTACACTCACCCCTCGATTACTGAGGGTCTGAATGAGGTTCTTGCCGTCGCGGTGCCCGTGAACTAGTTGAACTAGAATCGCGCCTGAATTCGCGGTTCGTGTAGCGTTTCTGCTTGTCTGAGTGCTTCCCTGCCCGTTCCACCCGTTGTGCTGTCAACGGGGGTGCGGGTGGGGAAGCATTTTTGTTAAGGCGCAGATATACCCTTTAGCTAAGCATGCCCTAAGATGGTTATGAGATAAGCGCAAGCTCACTGACCGAGTGGTCGATGCGAGGGGCTCGGAGGAGAGCCCCACTCACCGCTACGCCCACCGCAGTGCGCCACCTGCGCCACACATACAACCGAACATCATAGGCACGAATCGGGAGAATCATGGCACTGCCCAAAATCAAGCCCTACACCTACATTGACCGTGAGCACAGCAACCGCGTGAGCTGGCCCGTAGACCCCGGCCGAGCCGTACTGCTCGTGCACGACATGCAGGTACACTTCGTCCAGGCTTTCGAAGGCGCCAATCTGGGTGAGAGCAACGGCAACCCGGACGCCCAGATTAACGTCGCCATCAAGAACCTGCGCCGCCTCATTGACGCCGCCCACGCCGCAGGAATCCCGGTCTACTACACCGCGCAGCCGCCGCGCCAGAACCCCGAGGATCGCCGCCTGCTCATCGACTTCTGGGGCGACGGCCTGCAGAACGACGAGTCCGCCCGCGTGCTCGACGACCTCGCACCCACCGACCGCGACACCGTGCTGACCAAGTGGCGCTACTCCGCGTTCGTGCGCAGCCCCTTCGAGGACCTGCTCAAGGAATCCGGCCGCGACCAGCTCATTATCGGCGGCGTGTACGCGCACATTGGTTGTCTGACCACCGCCCTGGAGGCGTTCATGCGTGACATTCAGCCGTTCATGGTTGCCGATGCGCTCGCAGACTTCTCGGAGGAGGAGCACCGCATGGCGTGCGAGTACGCTTCGGGTCGTTGCGCCCGCGTGCTGAACACTGTGGATGTCCTCGCAGACCTGCAGGCTGCTGAGACCGCTGAGAAAGCTGAGATTGCTGAGGAGGCGCGCGCATGAGCTGGGTAATCGTGACCGGTGCGAATGGCGGTATTGGTGAGGCTACCGTCCACCAGCTCATTAAGAACGGCTATTCGGTATTTGCGGCTGACCTCGCCGAGCAGCCCATTGCCTCCTTCGGCACCTACGGGGACGCTATCTTCCGCTACCGTTCCGTGGACGTGACCAGCGAAGAATCCGTCACCGCCCTCGCTAACGCCGTGGCAGCGCTCGACGAACCCATCACCGGCGCGGTGCTCGCCGCGGGTATCGCCCACAGCCAGCCGCTGTTGGAAACCAGCTTCGCCACCTGGAAGCGCCTGCACGCGGTCAACTCCGACGGCGTGTTCCTGTGCCTGCGCGAATTCGCCCGCATCATGATTGACCAGCAGGAGTCCGACCCGACTAACAACCGCTCCTTGGTGACGGTCGCCTCCAACGCGGCGCGTGTGCCCCGCGCGGAATTCGGCGCCTACGGTGCGTCCAAGGCTTCGGCGGCGCGCGTGAGTTCCAGCTTCGGCCTGCAGCTTGCCGCGCACGGTATTCGCGTGAACTCGGTCTGCCCCGGCACCACCCGCACCCCCATGGTGACCGACGCGTGGGAGGGCGAGGACCGCTCCGCCCTGCCGGTTGCCGGTAACCCGCAGACGTTCCGCCTGGGTATTCCGCTGGGTCGCATCGCCGACCCTGCCGACATCGCGGCGGTCAACGCCTTCCTCATCTCGGAGGCGGCACGCCACATCACCATGCAGGAGATTGTCGCCGACGGCGGCGCAACCCTCTAACGGCACCCCGCGTCCGGCGTTTAGATGCCCGGCGCGAACCTACACACCACTGATAGAAGTACGATGACGAACCTTCCCGACTTTATCTTTGCCACCGGCACCCGCGTCCTGCGCGCTTCCGGTGCGATGACCCCTGTCACCTTTGATAACGCCCTGGACGAGGCAAAACGCGCCGGTAGCGCCGTCGTGGGTCTGATTCCTTTTGACCCGGACATGCCCGCCTATCTCTTCGTGCCCGAACGCTTGGAGGAGCAGCAGGTGCCGGTCCCCGAGCAGACCGTGGAGCTTGCCGAGCCGGTATCGGTGACCGGCCGGCAGAACGACCGGTTCCGTGCCGCCGTGGCGACCGCAGTGGAGCGCATGAAGGCGGGTGAGCTGAGCAAGATTGTGCTCTCGCGCGTGCTCACCGCCCGCTACGCACCCGGCGCCCTCAACCTGGAGGCGCTGTATAACAACCTGCGCGCCCAGCAGCGTTCCGCATTCAACTTTGCCGTGCGCCTGCCCGACGGCGAGCGCGGCATGAACGGAAGCTACCTGATGGGCGCCTCCCCGGAGCTGGTGTTCCGCACCCAGGGCCGCGCGTTCAAGACCCACCCGCTTGCCGGTAGCGCCCCGCGTATTGCTGAGCCCGGTAGCGCCGAAGACTACGCGATTCGCGACCGCCTGTTTGCCTCGCCGAAGGACCGAGGCGAGCACGCCTACGTCATCAACGATATTGCGGAGCGCCTGGCACCGATCTCTGAGGAACTGAACGTGCCCGAAGAGCCCTCCCTGCTACAGACCCCGCAGCTCTGGCACCTGGCGACCCCCATCGACGGCGTGCTGAAGGAGGGGCTGACCTGCCTGGACGGTGCCCGCGCGATTCACCCGACTCCCGCGATTTGTGGCGCCCCTACCGAGAAGGCGCTGGAGCTGATTCGTCAGCTGGAGTCCTTCGAGCGCCGCTACTTCGGCGGCCTGGTCGGCTACATGGATGCTGAGGGTAACGGCGAGTGGGCGCTGGTGCTGCGTTGCGCCCAGGTTAGCCCGGATGAGGCGGTGCTGTACGCTGGCGCGGGTATTGTGGCTGAGTCCGACCCCGAGCTGGAGCACACCGAGACCGGCACGAAGCTCGGCAGCTTCGGCCGCGCCCTGGGCGTGGACACCCTGGGCGAGGATACCCCTTAGGCTCTGTCTTGAACGCCTTGACGAGGCAGAATAAAACGACAGAATAAAACAGCAGAATAAAACGACTGAACGCGCTCGCCGTCATGGTGGGCGCGTTCAGTCGTTATTGTTATGGGGGCGTGGCTAGTCGGTCAGCAGACGCTTGAGCTCTAGGGGAGTGGCAACCGGCAGAAGCTGAGCCTCAACCTGTACGGGCTCACCCTGGGCTGGCTTACTCTGGGCGGGGTTCTCAACCGCCAGGGCGATGAGCATCTTCTGCGCCTGTTCGGGGTTCTCCGTATCGGGTAGTGCCACGGGCACCCACTGCAGGCTAAAGCTACGCTCGATAGCCTCGCCGCCCTGATTCCCGCCCTGAGTCGCGGGTGCGTTAAAAGCCGCGCGGGTCGTCAAGCTGTCCTGAGTCAGTACACGCAGAGCGGTCGGGTCGGGGGTGTGCGAAGTACCCCCGCTCAGAGCCTCATCGTCGGCAATCTCGCCCAGTGGTTCCTCGGTCATGGCGAGTTCGAGGGCGTCCAGCAGCTGCTCGCTAAACTGCACCCGAACCAGGGACGGCACCACGCTCAGACCGTGACCGGTCGCCTTAAGCACCGCCTCCTTAGCGGTCCATAGCGCCACCGAGAGCAGGTGCAGTACGGGTGCGGGGCGTTCCTGCGCCACCCGCTCATAGAATGCACGTTCTTCATTGGAGAGCGCCAGACGCGCAAAACCGGAGAACAGGCGCGCATCCAGGGTCTCAACATCCACCCCGAGCACCGCCGAAGGGTTGCGGCTAAAAGCCCCCACCACCAGCGGATTCACCTGCGACATATTGAAATTCACGCCCGCAATACGCGGCTTACCGTGCTTCTTGCCGCTGGTGCACAGGGTGCAGGAGCGATCTACCTCAATCTCAGAAGCGGCACTGGAAGGCACATCTAAACGAGCCGCCGCCATGGCACGCATGAGCGCCTGAGTGCTCAGGTAGCTGACCGCTGCCGTGGAGGTCGGCAACTGCGCCGCATGCTGCTGCTCAGCAAGCCCCAGGTAGCTCAACCAGCTAAAACGCAGGGAACCGTACATGGTGCGGGTGGGAAGAGCGAAAATCTGCACGCGCTCGCTCGGGCGGGCGGTAGGGTGCTCCGGGCGCTGTGCGCTGGGTGTTTCGGGGGCAGAATAGCTCATAGGTTTAGTGTACCTGCCCCGCATTAGGGCAATTGGCGCTACGAGGCTACTTGAGGTTGTCCACAGGCGTGACTGCCCGCTACGCACCCTCGCCGCCGGTGCGGTAAAGTCATCACAGACATCATTACGGACTGCCGCCCGCTAGAGGGGCGGCGCAGAAAGAAGGTACCGTGAACAGCACGCAAGAGATTATTGCCGCCGCAGACGGCTCGGCGCTGGGCAACCCCGGACCGGCGGGCTGGGCATGGTATATCGACGACGACCACTGGGCGAGCGGGGGCTGGGCGCACGGCACTAACAACATGGGTGAGCTCAAGGCTGTCCTGGATCTGTTCGAGGCGACCGCATCGCGCCCGGAGGCGAAGCTGCGCGTGTACTGCGATAGCCAGTACGTCATTAACTCGCTGACCAAGTGGATGCCCGGCTGGAAGAAGAAGGGCTGGAAGAAGTCCGACGGCAAGCCCGTGCTCAACCGCGACCTGCTGGAGGCGCTAGATAAGGCGCTGACCGGCCGCGACTACGAGTTTATTTGGGTCAAGGGCCACGCGGGTCACGAGCTCAACGAGAAGGCGGACTCCCTGGCGAATGGTGCTGCGCGCGCCTACCAGGAGGGTCGCGAGCCCGCGCACGGTCCCGGCTTCGGTGTCTCTGCTGAACCTGTCGCTGAGCCTGCGGCGGCTCCGGTTGTTGAGGCGCCGATTGTGAACGCTCCCGCGGCTGAACCGGCACTCTCTGAGTCTTCGGCGGACGCTCACCTGCCCGTGCAGGAATTCACCGCAGCCGAGATTGAGAACGCCCAGCGTGGTGTGGAGAGCCTGCGCCTGTCCGGTCTGCTGCGCCCCGCCTCCGCGGTGAACGCCCCCGATCCGGAGGCGGTTCGCACCCGCAAGGAGCAGCTGGCGCTCGCGGCAGAACGTGCCGCCGAGCGTGATGCAAAGGTGCTGGCTCGCCAGCAGGAGACCGCTCAGCAGGCATCCAACGCCGCGCAGGCGGAAGAAGAGGATGACCTAGCCGGTCTGGAAGAGTTCGCGGGCATGGACCCGAATGATGTTGACCCGGCGGAACTGCTGGGCGAGACGGAAGAACAGGTAGCGGAGCAGGCGGTAGAGCCCGCTCAGGTTGAGGCACCCGTGGAGGAAGCGCCCGCTTCTGCTCCCGCGCCTGCCCCGAACCTCGTTGTCCCCAACCCCGTTGTTCCGAATCCCGAGGAAGCCGCCGCCGCAGAACAGCTACTCGAAAGCCGCGGCTCCGTCATGGAGACAGCGCAGCTGGAGTCCATGCTGCATGAGCGTCTGGTGTGGGTGACCGCCACCGGCAAGTCGGTGTCCCGCTCCTCGGTGCTGCAGTACCGCGAACGCGCCTTCACTCAGCAGGGTGCCCCGCTCAAGCAGGGTGTGCAGGTGCTGGATTCTTCCAGCGTGCTGGTCATGGCGGCGGTTGCCACCGCGCGCGGTCGCGTGAGCCGTTCGAGCATCTGGCATTACGATGCTGAGCGCGGCATGTGGCGTCTGCGTTTCCGCCAGGAGACCCCTGCTTCTTAAAGCTCAGCTCCTAAAGCCCAGCTCCTAAGCTGAGCTCCTAGCGCTCGGCCCCTAAGGAATGGGCGCTTGAGCCCAAAGATTTCCGTGCAATAAAACCCCGCCGCATCCTCA
>NZ_CAXOQT010000014.1:0-57260 GCF_964211445.1 Rothia mucilaginosa
AATTTAGCGCCGCGTCGTATAAGCCGCGCACGCTTTAGAGCCCGCGCACGACCTCCAGTAGCTTGAACGCTGAGTCGCGCCACGAGTAGCGGCGCACATCCGACAGACCGTCAATGATGACGCGCTCGCGAACGGCGGTGTCCTCCAGCGCGCGGATAGCCTTCACCCAGTCGGCGGCGTGCGCCTCCGGGGCACCGTCAACCGGCGCGAACACGGCGTGCGGCGCGATCTCACGGAAAATCGGGATGTCACTAATCACCGCGGGGCAACCGGCAGCCTGAGCCTCAACCACGGGCAGGCCGTAACCCTCCTCGCGGGAGGCAGTGACCAGGGCGTGCGCCTGGCGGAGCAGCTGCTGGTATTCCTCGTCGCTCACGCCGTTGTGCACCTCCACGTTCTCACCGATGAGGCGTTCGTCGGTGAGCTGCACCAGGCGTTGGGGCGGCATCTTCGACAGCAGGTGCAGGCGGTAATCCGGCAGGGAACGCATCGCCAGCAGCAGAGTTTCCACGTTCTTGTACGGCATGAACGAACCCATGTACACCAGGTGCTTGACGGGCTGCTCTTCGCGGGTGGTGGCGCGTTCCAGCGCAGTCTGGCGGGAGACGACGCTGCCGGGCTGCGGGGCATTGGGCACCACGAACAGCGGCTTGGTGGTCAGCTCGTGCTCACGAATCAGCGAGGCAGTCGACTCAGAAACCGTCACCACCGCGTCGCCGTGGTTGAGCAGGAAACGTTGCGGGGTGTAGGTCTTGTGGAAGAGTCGCCAGCCCACGCGCACCGGTGCGGGCAGGAACCCGGGCGGGGTCGGGTGCGAGTAGTAGATCAGGTCGTGCAGGGTGAGAATCAGCTTGAACTTGCGTCCGGTGGAGCCGATGGTCTGCATGGGGGAGAACACCACGTCCGGAGCATACTTATTCAGCTGCAGCGAGGCGGTCGGTTCGAGCGGGCCGGTGGGCGAGCAGATCTTCACGTGCGGCAGGTCGGGCAGCATGTCCAGCTGACGTTCGTCGCTAATGATCATGGTCAGGTCGAGGTCGGTGGCGGCTTCGTCACCGGTGTCGATGAGGGTTTTGAGCGCGCCCAGCAGGGAGGCGGTGTAGCGGCTGATGCCGTCGTGGAAGCCGATACGGGTGTATCGGGCGTCAACCATGAGTTTCATGTTGGTTCCTTACTTCTCGTTCCCTGAGTGGCCGGCGGCGAAATCGGCGATGAGTTCCGCGGCGCGGCGAGGGGTTTCGTAGTGGATGAGGTGCCCGACTTCGGGGATCATCTCCAGGCGCTCGCGGGCGCCGGTCGAAGAAGCGGGCAAGTCGCGGGAGGTGAGCGTCGCATACATGGCGCGGGCGGTTTCGGGGGTGCCCAGGTCGTCGTCTTCGGCGACGAGCATCTGCACCGGCACCCGGATGGCGGCGGCGTATTCGGCGGCGGTGTGCGTAATGGACGCTTCGTAGGCGCTGAGCACTCCGCGGCGGGAGCCGAAGGAGCCGAAGTAGGCGGCGTGCTGGCCGTTGATGAAGCGGCGCATTGCCTTGTCTTTGGTGCGCATCATGACTTCGCTGGAGGCGCGGGTAATCAACTGCGAGCGCAGGAGCGGGTAGCCGATTTTTTCGGGTAGTGCCGCGCCGGCGCGGTAGTAGAGGGAGGCGAGGCGCGAGGCGACGCGCTGGCTGCCTTCGAGCGCGGGTTCGCTGATGGGGTTGATAAGCGAGAGCAGTGCGAGCGAGTTCGGACGTGCGGCGGCGAAGGCGCTGGTGACGATGGAGCCGAAAGAGTGGCCAACCACGTGCAGCGGCAGACGCTGTGCATCCTCGCGGGCGGGGTTGATGTGTTCCACGAAGTCGTTCAGCCACGCCACGTACGCGTTGATGTTGTCTTCGCCCTGAGCATTTTTATCCCGAGTGTTTTTGCCCTGAGTGCCTTCGGGCAGGTCTGCGGAGCGGCCGAAGCCGGGCAGGTCGGGGCTGATGATGCTGACGTTCGGAATAAGCTTCAGCAGGTAGTTCGCGATGATTTCGAGGCCATGGTGGTCGCCGCGGAAACCATGCACGAGCAGTACGGGGTAGGAGCCTTCGGGAAAGACACCGTCGTTCATGCCTTTGCCGTACTGCCAGTAGCGGGTCATGACCGCCTGCGCGCCGTCACCGATGAGGGCATCGTGGCGGGTGCCGGGAATGAGCGGTCCGGGTACACCCTCAAGAATTGAGGTGTTGGGGGAGTCCGGGGTAACGGTGGAGGTCATGGGTACCTTTCGCAGGTTGGGTACTGGGGACGGCAAAGTCCCGTTCTTAATTCTAGGGGAGAAGCCTGAAAGGGCTCTGAAACCCGCCTCCCGCATCGGTGGCTGGGTGGGTGGTGCCGTCCATTTGGTAGTCGGGGCGGCCTCAACTCTGGCGCGGTGCGGGTTTCGCGTTACACTTGGAGGGTTAAGTTTTTATCAATCTGTCTTTATTTAAGGAATGGCTGTGTCTGCTCAGGTAGAGACCGAACGCAACGAAAATGCGTACGACTTCCGCGCTATGGAAGCCAAGTGGCGCCCCTACTGGGACGAAACGAAGGTTTTCCAGCCCACCGGTGACGCCCCCAAGGGCCGCAAGTATGTGCTGGATATGTTCCCGTACCCCTCCGGTGACCTTCACATGGGTCACGCGGAGGCATTCGCTATTGGTGACATGAACGCCCGCTACTTCAAGCAGTGCGGCTACGATGTTCTGCACCCGATTGGCTGGGACTCCTTCGGCCTGCCCGCTGAGAACGCAGCCATTAAGAACGACACTCACCCCAAGGAGTGGACGTACAAGAACATTGAGACTCAGGCTGAGTCCTTCAAGCGTTACGCTATTGCCGCTGACTGGAGCCGCCGCCTGCACACTTCGGACCCGGAGTACTACAAGTGGACTCAGTGGCTGTTCGAGCAGTTCTACAAGAAGGGCCTGGCGTACCGTAAGGACTCCATGGTCAACTGGTGCCCCAAGGACCAGACCGTGCTTGCGAACGAGCAGGTTGTGAACGGTGCGTGTGAGCGTTGCGGTACTACCGTGACTAAGAAGTCGCTGAACCAGTGGTACTTCAAGATCACTGACTACGCACAGCAGCTGCTGGACGATATGGAGCAGCTGGAGGGCAAGTGGCCCGACCGTGTGCTGCTCATGCAGCGCAACTGGATTGGCCGCTCCGAGGGTGCTGAGGTTCGCTTCGAGATTGAGGCGACCGAGGATCAGTCCGCTGAGTCCTTCACCGTGTTCACCACCCGCCCGGACACCCTGTACGGTGCGACCTTCATCGTGGTTGCTGCGGATGCGGCGTTCGCCGAGCAGATTGTGGCACCCGAGCACAAGGCTGCCCTGGAGCAGTACCGCGAAGACATTAAGGCACTGAGCGATATTGACCGCCAGTCTTCCGACCGCGAGAAGACCGGCGTGTTCACCGGCCGCTACGCAGTCAACCCGCTGACCGGCGCGAAGCTGCCCGTCTGGGCTTCTGACTACGTGCTCGCCGACTACGGTACCGGCGCGATTATGGCTGTGCCCGCGCACGACCAGCGCGACCTTGAGTTCGCCCTGAAGTTCGACCTGCCCATCGTGAAGGTCCTGGACGTTGAGGGCGCTGAGGACCCGGCTACCAGCGGTGTTGCCGCATCTGGTGACGGCGTGCTCATCAACTCCGGTGAGCTGACCGGCCTGCCGAAGGCTGAGGCGCTCGCTAAGGCTATTGAGCTGGTTGAGGCTGCCGGCACCGGTGAGGGTAAGGTCATTTACCGTCTGCGTGACTGGCTGCTGTCCCGTCAGCGTTTCTGGGGTACCCCCATCCCCGTGATTCACTGTGAGGATTGTGGCGAGGTTCTGGTTCCTGAGGATCAGCTGCCGGTGCTGCTGCCCGATAACCTGCGCGGTGAGCAGCTGGCTCCTAAGGGTCAGTCGCCTCTTGCCGCTGCCGATGACTGGGCGATTGTGCCTTGCCCCGAGTGTGGCAAGCAGGCTCGCCGTGACTCGGACACCATGGACACCTTCGTGGATTCCTCCTGGTACTTCCTGCGTTACGTTTCCCCGAACTACGATAAGGCTCCTTTCGACCCGCAGGCTATGAGCGAGTGGGGTGCCGTCGACATGTACGTTGGCGGTGTGGAGCACGCTATTTTGCACCTGCTGTACGCACGCTTCTTCACCAAGGTTGTTCGCGACCTGGGCCTGATCAAGCACGATGAGCCGTTCAAGGCGCTCATGAACCAGGGTCAGGTGCTCAACGGCGGTAAGGCGATGTCCAAGTCGCTGGGTAACGGCGTGAACCTGGGCGAGCAGCTCGACAAGTTCGGTGTGGACGCTATCCGCACCACCATGATTTTCGCGTCCCCGCCCGAGGATGACGTGGACTGGGCGGACGTTTCCCCGGCTGGTTCGCAGAAGTTCCTGGCACGCGCATGGCGTGTGGCTCAGGACATCACCAGCGAACCCGGCGTTGACGCAACCACCGGTGACCTGGAGCTGCAGAAGCTGATTGCTCGCACCGTGCATGAGGTTCAGGGCCTGCTGGATAACGGCAAGTTCAACGTGGTTGTTGCTAAGACCATGGAGCTTGTGAACGCTACCCGTAAGGCTATTGACTCCGGTGCTGGCGCGGCTGACCCGGCTGTCCGCAAGGCTGCTGAGACCATCGCGATTCTGCTGTCTCTGTACGCACCGTACACCGCTGAGGACATGTGGCACGCTCTCGGCCACGACACCCCGGTTCTGACCGCGGGCTTCCCCGAGGTTGACCCGGCTCTGCTGGTGGATGACACCGTCACCGCTATCGTGCAGATTAAGGGCAAGGTCAAGGCTCGCCTGGAGGTTGCGAAGGATATTTCCGAGCAGGAGCTTCAGGAGCTGGCTCTGGCGGATGCCGCTGTTCAGCGTTCGATTGGTGACGCCGAGATCCGCAAGGTGATTGTGCGTGCGCCTAAGCTCGTGAACATCGTGATCTAAGCTTCTTAGATACATGTGTAAGCCCCGCTGTGGCTTCGGTTCGTTCTACGGAACGTGCCGGAGGTGCGGCGGGGCTTTGCTGTACTGCGGTAGTGATGAGTGCCATAATATTCAGGGAATGCTAGAGAGGGTTTGTCGTCGAATCATGCACTGACGAACCGGAAGAAGGGTCGGAATATGGAGCGAGAAAATAACGCAGAGAACCGCATTGCCGTGGTGACCGATAGTGCCGCCGCCCTCGACCCGGAGCTGGTGCAGCGCCTGAGCGCTCGCGGTAATTTTGTGCTGGTTCCGATGCCGGTGACTATTCGCACGCCAGGTCAACCGGACCGTCAGCTGCAGGATTTGACCGCCGCCGAGGTGGATGAGGCGATTATGCTGGCGCACGTGATGGGTCAGACGGTGAGCACTTCCGGGCCCGCGCCGGGCGTGTTTGCTGATGTGTATGACGAGCTGGCGTCGCGCGGTTTTACGCACGTGGTGTCTGTGCACCTGTCCGGTGAGCTTTCGGGTACGGTGGAGGCGGCACGCACCGGTGCCCGCCTGAGTCGCCTGGGTTCCGAGGGCGTGAGCGTGGTGGATAGCCGCACGGTTGCGGGCGCCTACGGTCACGCGGTGGTGCGCGCCCTGGAGGTACTGAACTCTGCATCCTCTGATTTCAGCCTAGCCTCTGACTATCCGAGCCCCGCGCAGCTGGTGGACTACATTCAGTCCGTCTGCGAGCAGTCTACGCTCTACTTTTATATCCCGACCCTGGATGCGTTGCGCCGCGGCGGTCGTGTGTCCCCGGCGTTGGCGATGGTGGGTCAGATGTTCCAGATCAAGCCGATTGGCACGATTACTGAGGGCAAGCTGGCGTATGTGGAGCGCCCCCGCACTGCGGCGCGCGCCCTGGAGCGCCTGGTCGAGGTGACGGTGCAGACCTGCCGTGAGCATCGGCATGCGGCGGCGCTCAACTCTGCCTCCGCAAGCTCTACCGCCGCCGACCCCGCTAACTCTTCTCTTACTGCAACCCCGTGCGGTGAGGTGGTTGCGGTGCATCATGTGGGTAATGCGGCGCAGGCGGTGCAGCTGTATGAGCAGGTTCAGCAGATGCTGGGGGAGAGCTCCCTGGGTCATGATTCTGTCGCTTCTTCGGCACCGGAGTTTTTGGTGAGCGCGCTCCCGCCGGTGCTGTCGGCTCATTCGGGCCTGGGTGCTGTGGCGCTGGTGGTGTACTAACCGCTTATTCTGGGCGCTCGTGTTGCATCTCCCAGTACCGCGCCTCGGGCGACACGAAAACTGCGCGCCGGGGGTGTTTTTACCCCGTTTTGGGCTGTGGTGTGTCTTACGTTGGGGTCGTCTGTTTTCGCGTGAGAATTTGCACTGCCCGTGAGTTCGAGGGACCTCTTTGAAAGCCATTCGCAAGTGAAAGGGTATTTTTTACCCTCACATTTTGCCTTGATATGGCGCGGTTTTCGACAAATGTGCGTTTCATGTGTGTTTATGTTGCCATGACCGTATCGCAACATTTTCTAAGGGTGAACACAACGCAAACCAACAGAAAACAACGGGTTTTTCCCGGTTTTTATGGCATAACTCACAAAAATTTCTCGATAGAACACACCAAAACACACACAAACTAGGGTAGGATTGTTACCAACAACGGCGGAAAGCACCGGGCACTACAGAGCACGGACGAATCCGACTAAACCAGAGCCCACAAGGCAGCGGATTTGTACACCGCCACCAACGCACTGACAAGGAGATACTCCAGTGACTGTACGCGTAGCAATCAACGGCTTCGGCCGCATCGGCCGCACCTTCTTCCGCGCAGCTCAGACCGAGGGCGTCGGCTTCGAGATCGTCGCAATCAACGACCTCACCGATGTTGAGACCCTGGCACACCTGCTCAAGTACGACTCCATCATGGGTCGCTTCGGCGCAGAGGTCGAGGTCAAGGAAGGCGCACTGGTTGTTGACGGCAAGGAAATCAAGATCCTCGCTGAGCGCGACCCCCAGAACCTCCCCTGGAAGGACCTGGGCGTTGACGTAGTCCTCGAGTCCACCGGTTTCTTCACCGAAGGCAGCAAGGCAAAGGCTCACATCGAGGCTGGCGCTAAGAAGGTTATCCTCTCCGCTCCCGGTAAGAACATTGACGGCACCTTCGTCATGGGTGTGAACGACGACCAGTACGATGCAGCTAACCACCACATCGTCTCCAACGCATCCTGCACCACCAACTGCCTCGCTCCGATGGCTAAGGTTCTGAACGATGCATTCGGCATCAAGCAGGGTCTGATGACCACCATCCACGCATACACCGCTGACCAGCGTCTGCAGGATGCTCCTCACCGCGACCTGCGCCGTGCACGCGCAGCAGCTGTGAACATGGTCCCCACCTCCACCGGTGCAGCAGCAGCTGTTGGCCTGGTTCTGCCCGAGCTGAAGGGTAAGCTGGACGGCTTCGCAGTCCGCGTTCCCACCATCACCGGCTCCATCACCGACCTGACCTTCACCGCTGAGCGCGAGGTCACCGTTGAGGAAGTCAACGCAGCAGTCAAGGCAGCAGCTGAGGGCCCCATGAAGGGCATCATCAAGTACAACGAGGATCCCATCGTGTCCAAGGACATCGAGGGTGAGCCCATCTCCACCGTCTTCGACGCACCGCTGACCAAGGTCATCGGCGACCAGGTGAAGGTTATCGCTTGGTACGACAACGAGTACGGCTACGTTGCACGCCTCGTGATGTTCACCAACAAGGTTGTGGCATCCCTCTAAGCCCCAATAGGCTTACGACGCTCACCGAGTGTAAGCGTCACCCCGCGTAACTAACGCATAGTGAACCCCGGCACCACCGCATTAAGCGGGGGAGTCGGGGTTTGCTGTACCAAGACTCTTGTGTAAGGGCCTTGAATAAAACCCCTAAAAACGTATAAACATACTGTTTTCCGTCGCTCTTTTTGAGTCAAAAATACCGTAAGAAAATAGGTTTTATGGAGTGCGAATATCCGCGATATTCTGCGGAAAAACACCATATAAAAGCTATTTTTTAGGCTGTCAATCACCCTAATGTTCGGTATGATGGAAACGGTATATAAACCCACCTATCCAGGAGGAATTCCTATGGCTAAGGCACTGTCCGAACTGCTCGAAGAAGGCGTCGCAGGCCGCCACGTTCTCGTCCGTTCCGACCTGAACGTACCCCTGAAGGACGGCGTTGTCACCGACGACGGCCGCGTCCGCGCATCCCTGCCCGTCATTGAGAAGCTTGCCAAGGCTGGCGCACGCGTTATCGTGACCGCACACCTGGGCCGCCCCAAGGGCAAGGTTGACCCCCAGTACTCCATCGCACCGGCAGCTGCACGCCTGGCTGAGCTGGCGTCCGTGCCCGTGAAGGTTGCAACCGACCTGGTAGGCGAGGACGCAAAGGCTAAGGCAGCAGCCCTGGCTGACGGCGAAGTTCTGGTTGTTGAGAACGTCCGCTACGACGCACGCGAGACCTCCAAGGACGACGCAGAGCGCGGCGAATTCGCTGACGAGCTGGTCGCACTGACCGGCGAGAACGGCGCATACGTGAACGACGCATTCGGCGCGGTTCACCGCAAGCACGCTTCCGTCTACGACGTTGCTAAGCGTCTGCCCGCATACCTGGGTGACCTGGTGAAGAAGGAAGTTGACGTTCTGGCTAAGACCCTGAACGACCCCGAGCGTCCCTTCGTTGTGGTCATGGGTGGCGCTAAGGTTTCCGACAAGCTCGCCGTGATTGACAACCTGATCGGTAAGGCTGACACCATCCTCATTGGTGGCGGCATGGGCTACACCTTCGCATACGCACAGGGCTACGAGGTTGGCCAGTCGCTGCTGGAGAAGGACCAGGTCGACAACGTTCTGCGTTACCTGAAGGAAGCTCCCGAGAAGGGCACCGAGATCATCACCGCAGTGGATGTTGTCTGGGCTGACGCATTCTCCGCTGACGCTAACACCGAGATTCGCCCGATTGAGGACCTGACCGGCGGCAAGCTGGGCGCAGAGGCTGAGGGTCTGGACATTGGCCCCAAGACCGCTGAGATTTTCGCTGAGAAGATCAAGGGCGCAAAGACCATCTTCTGGAACGGCCCCGTTGGCGTGTTCGAGATTGCTCCCTTCGCTGAGGGTACCCGCGCGGTGGCACAGGCTATCGTCGACTCTGACGCATTCTCCATCATTGGTGGTGGCGACTCCGCTTCTGCAGTCCGTAACCTGGGCTTCAAGGATGAGCAGTTCGGCCACATCTCCACCGGTGGTGGCGCTTCCCTCGAGTACATTGAGGGTAAGACCCTGCCCGGCCTGGAGGCACTGGGCGCCTAATCTGGGCGGCGCCTCATCTGACTACGTACAGTAGCGCAGAGATATAGCGTAAGAAACCCCTGTCGGGGCGGTATTTCGGTACCGTTCCGGCGGGGGTTTCTGCATGCCCGTTCATGCCCGGTCCATCTTGCACGTGCAGGGTGTTGACTCTGTTTCCTGGCTATATGCTGTGGATTCCCTGGGTTCACCGCCTGTATCGGGGAGGCTGAGGAGTGGCTTTACTAGACTGGAAATGTAGAGGATTCCAAACCTGCAATCTCAAGACGGTTGCGGGGGAGCGCACACACCTCTACAAACAAGCAAATACAGGCGGGCGAAGACGCCCAGCCGTGGAGCCCAGCTACCCGCGAATAGCCCAGAACCACCTCGGCAGCTCGCGAAAATGGTAGCTAGTGAACATTGAATCCAGGGAGGGAAAGAATGCCCATAGACACTCAAGCGCTCTTTGACGAAAAAGACTACACCGGAACATACCCGTACGTTGCCGATGGCGTGATTGGGCCCTACACACCCGCAAACCGGGACCACCCCGCCTACTCGGCACCCGCCCCGGGCGTGAGGTACAGGCCGAGACACTATGCGGCGAGGAACCTGCGCCCCTACCTGGGCTACTACTACGCCTGCCAAAACTACATGATTCTCGCCTCGGAACCGGCAGTTTTGAAGATGGACAATATCAGCGAAGAAATGTTCTTCCCCGCCATTCAGGACCTCTACGAGGAGGGTAAGGGCTGGGTCATTACCCCTAACCCCCAGATTCTGACCATGAACCTGCTGGAGGGGCAGCCGCGCCTCATCGACGAGACGCTAAAAATTGTGGAATGGAACGTGCGGTTCGATATCCTGCCCGAAGTTCAGGTGTACCGCAAAGACACGAACCAGGTGTACCCCATCACCGATTTTGATACGCGCGGTCTCATCCGTGACGGCGCAATACACGGGACTCTACGCACACAATTCACGAATGAGTGGAGGCCCGTCCAGTTCATTTCAGAAAATAGCCTGAGCTAGGGGAGGGGAGAGAAGCATGACGAATAACTTTGGTGGACCCGGATATAACCGACCTGGATATAACGAGCAACGTGCGTATATGAGGTCTGTGATCACTCGCGCCAAGTTTATACGGGCTGGCGTGTTCGCTGGTGCCGCCCTCGTCGCGGTAGCGTTTGGCTGGGGTACCAAACTACTCAGTGGGACGGGTTCGGAACCCCAAACCGATAAGAAGCGTGACCAGGAGTTTGTGCGCCTGGAACCCACGGAGAAGTACGATGAGCTCCGCAGCTTGGGGACCTCTTCCGGGCCGCTCGTCTATACGGCGTTTGAGCGTAAGGGCCGTTTCATCCCTGCCACTGAGGCGCAGGCGGCGCAGAACGTGCCGTACCCTATTCAGCAGCCCGGAATGGATAACTACGACCGCGCTGGCCTGTACGCGTTCTTGGCGTACTTCTTTGCGTCGATGAATTACTTCTACCACACGGGCGATACGGAGCCTCTTTCTAAGGTCGCGGACCCGGAAAAGGTGCTGCACCCCGAGATTCTTCGCCTGTACAGGGAGAAGCGCGGGTGGGTTATTTCGGCTGACAAGAATGTGCTGAGCGCCAACGTTGTTGATGATCTTGTTGCGGGTGAAAAGGCTAAAAATACGAGCCGAAATATCCTGGTGAGCACCCTGTACACGAATAAGGCTACGAACCTCGCGTTTTATGTTCAGGAGACGGGGGAGAAGCAGGATATTCACAAATATTTGAGGTACCTGGGGCGTTTCTCGTTGGCTGTGGAGCATCTGCGTGGGCAGTGGGTGATTGTGGTTGACCGCGACGGCTACAACAACCGCAACACCTACGAGCCGATCTACCCGCAAGGATTCGGGCAGCTGTAGCTTTCAGAAAACCGAGGAAGTGCATCCGCAGGGGAAGTCGATATGAGGCTTCCCCTGCATCCGTTTAAATGTCTACAGAACCCGCAAAACGGCAAGGGCCGAAAGAAACCAACGAACGCGGGGTGAGAATAGTCAAGGCACAGCATAAAACCGCGCCGAACCGGTGAAAATATGCCGCCAACCCTCTAAAATAGAAAAGGAAAATTCCGAACAACAACCCCGCACGGCATACCGCGCGGGAAAGCTAAGGAGCGAACTATGTCGCGTAAGCCCCTCATCGCAGGCAACTGGAAGATGAACCTCAACCACGCAGAGGCAGTCACCCTCGTCCAGAAGCTCGCATGGACCCTCGACGACGCAAACTTCAACTTCTCCGCAACCGAAGTAGCCGTCTTCCCGCCCTTCACCGACATCCGCTCCGTGCAGACCCTCGTCGAGGGCGACAAGCTGGACATCCTCTACGGTGGCCAGGACCTCTCCGTCCACGACTCCGGCGCATACACCGGCGAAATCTCCGGCGCATTCCTCTCCAAGCTCGGCGCAACCTTCGTGCTCGTCGGCCACTCCGAGCGCCGCACCTACCACCACGAAAGCGACGAGCTGTGCGCAGCAAAGGTCCAGGCAGCATACAAGCACGGCCTGACCCCCGTCCTCTGCGTCGGTGAGCCCCTCGAAATCCGCGAAGCAGGCACCCACGTCGAGTACACCCTCGAGCAGCTGCGCGGCTCCATCGCAGGTCTGACCGCAGAGCAGGCAGAAACCCTCGTCATCGCATACGAGCCCGTCTGGGCAATCGGCACCGGCAAGGTCGCAACCGCAGACGACGCACAGGAAATGTCCGCAGCAATCCGCGCAGAAATCGCTAAGCTCTACTCCGCAGACGTTGCAGAGAAGGTCCGCGTTCTCTACGGCGGCTCCGTCAAGTCCTCCTCCGCACCCTCCATCATGGGTAAGGAAGACGTGGACGGCGTGCTCGTCGGCGGCGCATCCCTGCAGGCTGAAGAGTTCGCAGCAATCGCACGCTTCGACGCATAAAGCTTCGACGCATCACGGCGTTTCATAGTGTTACGGCGCTCGGCCGGGTACCCACCCGACCGAGCGCTGAACCATTTAACCGCTGCGGGGGGGCGGGGTGTAAGAGACGGGGGATAAGAGCAGGGCATAGG
The DNA here is from genome assembly GCF_964211445.1 of Rothia mucilaginosa. GTDB lineage: Bacteria > Actinomycetota > Actinomycetes > Actinomycetales > Micrococcaceae > Rothia > Rothia mucilaginosa_E. The sequence goes on from NZ_CAXOQT010000014.1 coordinate 12,336, forward strand.
AGGCGGGCGCGTTCGCCCCTAACCGCAAAACCCGCCTCGAATACGCCGACCCCGCGGTTCGCCCCGTACACTTAACGGCATGTTCAGCTTTGGTTTTTCCCTGGTCATCGCAGCCCTCGTCGGCATGATCCTCTACACCTACCTGCGCAACCGCAAAGTGAGTGCCCCGCGCCTACCCGGCAACGACGGCGGCAACATCGGCTACGTGGGCGGCGCAGAATACCAGGAACCTTCGCCCGAATACCAGTACTTCGAGAGCCGCCGCGAAGCATTCCTTGACCAGCTCTACAGCCGCACCTCCTCACCGGAAATCCCCGTGACCCTCACCCTGCGTGACTGGGTAGACCAGGGCTTCTACGCTGAAGGAGGCGCCTACTGGGCAGCCGCGCAGCAGTTCACCTACTACCTCATCGACGGCGGGTACGTGCGCGCCTACGACACCGAAGGCGACGAACTCACCGCCCAGCGTGTGCTCACCGACCGCCCCGCGGCACTGCAGCTGACCCCCAGTGAATACCAGCGCCGTAGCAACCGCGCCGCGTAAAAAGCCGCTTCAACGTGACCGGACGGCGGCTGTAGCGTATAGTTAAACCCGTCTGTCTGCGCCCCGCAGCCCAGGCACCCCACCAGAAGACAACGAAGGAAGGTCCCCATGGACGTCATCATGAACGTACTCATGGTCATCATCGCCATCACCAGCGTGATTGCAGTGATGCTTGTGCTGCTCAACCGCGGTCAGGGCGGCGGCCTCTCCGACATGTTCGGCGGCGGTATGACCAACTCTCTGAACTCCTCGGGTATGGCGTCGAAGAACCTGATTCGCCTGACCGTCACCGTGATCGTTATCTGGGTTATCGCAGTGGTCCTGTACGGCCTGGCAATGCGCTTCAACGGCCAGATTGTCGTCTAGCCAGAGCCTTAGTTAGAGCCTCTAGACAGAGCGCACGCCACCCCATCGCGGGTGAGCGACAAGAGCTTCTCCCCGGCACTTCTCAACCGAGAATGCCGGGGATTTTTTATGCACCAAACGGCAATGACGAAAGCGGTAGCGGGGCGCGAATCTTTACGGCATGATAGGACGTATACACCACATACGAAAGGCAAGGAAGCCATGAGCGCCTACACCCTCGACTACACGTACACCGCCCCGTCAGCCCTCATCGACGGCGCCGACTCCCGCGCGCTCAGCCTCGCCACCAGCGGCGGTAGCACCCCCGAAGGCGCCGCCTCCCACCCGTACTTTTTCTCCGGGTTCCTCGAACGGGCAGACGTCTACGCCACTGCACTACTCGTCGTTGCCAGGGTGGCACGCACCCGCTTCTACGTGCCGCCCAGCTCCCTCGCCGGGGCCCTGCGCGCCGCGGACCCCGTCGTCACCAGCACCGCCGAAGGGCTACGCTTCGAATCGTTCAGCGCCTGCTGCGGAGTGTACGCGCGCCTCGACGTTGACTCCAGCGCACTCGACGCCAGCCACAGCGCCGTAGGCGTCACCAACGTAGACGTCAACCCGCCCCTGCGCGCCGCGCTCGCCTCCCTGAGGGCGGGGGAGCCCATTCACCTGAACGTTGGCGACGACGGGCTGCTCACCACTACCCTTGACGGCTCCGTCATGGAAGAAAAAGTGCCGCTGCCGATCCGCTGGCTCAAGGGCTTTGCAGAAACGCAGATGCTCTCATCCCGTATGAGTCCCGTGCACAGCCTGGACGCTGCCGCCGCCCGAACCTTCATCCACTCCCTGCCGCGCAACTCCAGCACTAAGGCGGTCCTGTGGGCGACCCGCGCCGTGCGCTCCCTGCGCCTCGCCACCCGCGCCACCGCCGGATCCGTATGCGTGGCGGGCCCCGAACGTCTGCGCGTGCTCGAGCCGCTCATCCGCCACATTCAGCGCCTGGACGCGTACAGCGAGCCCGTGACCGCCGGTAACGCGCCCGTGCCCAGCGTGTGGGTGGCGCACCTGCCCGGCGCGCGCCTGAGCATTGGTCTGAGCCCCGAAAAGTCACGCGGCTTCTCCGGTGAGGGGTCCGTGCTGCAGGCGCTGTCTAACCCGAGCACCGCCCAGAACGCTGACATGCTCAGCGTGCTGCTCTCCTTCGAGCCGCGCATTGACGTGCCCGTCATGTCTGCCCGCGCCGGCCTGGACGAGGCGGCAACCCGCGACGCTCTCGCTCTGCTGGCTTCCTCCGGTCAGGTTGGTTTTGACGCGCACGCTGGCGAGTATTTCCACCGCCCGCTGCCCGTGCATCCGGAGGCGCTGACCGCCATGCACCCGCGCCTGGTCGGTGCGAAAAAGCTTGCTGACTCCGGCGCTATTGAGCGGGTCAGTGCGGGGGAGCACGGCACCGGCGAGTACAGTGTGCGCAGCGGCGAGAACACGTACACCGTGGTGCTGCCCGCCGACCCGTACGCCGTGGAGGGGTACCTCTGCTCCTGCCCCTGGTGGTTGAAGTACCGCGGTACGCGCGGTCCCTGCAAGCACGCGCTGGCGGTCAGTATTCTCTACCGCGAACACGCCGCCGGCTAGACACACCACGCACCGCACTAAAAGACGAGTCCCCGAAAGCTCGCCTCAGCTTCCACCCGAAAGACCACCATGAACGCACGCCCCGAAACGCGCACCTTCCCCGAAGGGGTCATCACCGAGCCGCTTCCCGGTGAAGTCATCCACCCGCTCCGCAGGCAACAGAAAACCTGGAGCGACATCATGCACTTCAACCGCAACCTCGCCAACATTCTGGCGGTCGGCGGCACCCTCGAGCAGATTTACCGCCGCTGGCAGTACTTCGACATTATCAGCACCCCGTTCGGCTCCCAGCTCGGTAAAAACACGCCCGGAACCGTCACGCAGGACCGCGTTAAAGCCTACGCAGAGTTCGGCTGGTTCACCGGAAGTGTTGCCATGCGCCTAGCTGAGCTCTACGGCGGGGCGCGCCTCGAACACAACGAGGAATACTACACCGCCCTCATTAACTGCGACCGCGAGCTGATTCTCCCGCTGCTGCGCGAGGACGAACAGCTCCGTGAAGAACTCATCTGGGGCATGCTCGCCGTCGAAGGTAACCGGGACGTATCCCTCACCCAGCGCGACTCCTATAAGCCCGGGCAGAAGGAGAATAACCCCGGCTGGTCGTGCGCCCTCATCGAAGCCTCCGAAACCGGGCTGATTAGCCGTGACCGCCTGATTGACGCGCTCCTGAGCTCCCTCATGAGCGACTTTCCGGCGTACCGGGTTGGCTGGTTCTCACGCCTGGTCACCGGGCTCAAACTCACTGCCGAAGAAATTGCGGCACGTCAGAGCGAATTTCTGACGCTTTTCGCCTCGCCCATCGGCCCGAGCGTAACCCTCGGCGTGCAGCATATTCACCGCCTCTGGACCAAAAACCCGCAGGCGCTGGATGCCACCGCCTTCGCCTACGCGGCACCCGCCGTATGCGCCGGAACCAAAGCAAACGCGCTCAAAATCCTGACCATGCTCCAGGCGCTCTACCGGGAGGGCACCCTCGACGCTGCCGCCTGCGAAGATGCGGTAGTCATGGCGCTCAGCCACACCCACGCGCAGGTGCAGGCCGCCGCCCTCAAACACCTTGAAGAATGGGTGCAGGCTGGTGCCGCTGAGGACGCGAGCGCCGACGCTGTTGTGTTCGCTGAGCGTGCCCGCGAACTCTACCGCGACTACCGCTCCCAGCTGGATCCGCTCGTTGTGGCTCAGATTCAGGGCTCGCCGCTCCTTGAAGATGGGCACAGCCCGGAGAAGAGCCAGGGGAACGGTGAGGAAAGCACCGCCCTCACTGATGCCGCAGAAATTGAGGCCGCCGCCGCGGAGGCGCTCGCCGCCTCCCGCACCGCAATCCACCGGTACTGGGACACCCCCGTGCGCCCCGTTACCGCATCCGACGTGCAAGAACGCGCCCGCGCAATCCTGCACCACCAGGTTGCGCCCTGCGCCACCCCCGACACTCTCAACGAGGCAGACCAACCCGAAACGCACGCCGGCTGCGAGCTGGAGCTGGAACTGCTCACCGCCTACCTGCTCAGCACCGAAGGCACCGCGCAGAGCCCCAAGCTGCTCGAACAGCTTGTTCCGCTCTGCCTGAAAAAGCTGAACCACTGGGGTTTGACATGGTTCGACATGCGCGCGCATTTGACGGTTCTTGCCGCCGCCGGGAAGCTGCGTGAGCGCCCGAAGGCATCGGAGATGACCCCGAAGGAAGACCCCGGCACGGTACCGAACCTGCACACCATGTACTCCCGCCACGCCGCGTTCTTCAGCACCGGATTCAAGGATGCCCTCGGTGTGCTGCAGAGCAGGCAGAGCTACACGCCGCTCGCCACCCCTGAACTGTTCGGTGGGTGGGTGCATCCGGATACCCTGGTGCGCCGGTACGCCAAGAACCTTGCTGATGGAGCCACTATCCTGCGCCATGATTTCACGGCGGCGCTACTGCGTGTGCGTGTGCCGGAAGTGTTGCCTCCATACGCTACCGACGAGCAGCGGCAGGACGCGCAGAGCCGCCGCGCTGAGGCGCTGACCCTGCTCGGAAGCCTCGAAGAGCAATACGTGAAGAACGCTCAGGAGGACGCTCCGCGCTCTGCCTCTACCCAGATTCGCGTGCTCCGCTCCGCCCTCGACGGCACCCTCGCCACCGGGCGCGTCAACCCCTACCTGGAATCCATCACGGTAGCCCAGAGGGAGAAAAGCTGGGGCCTTCAGCTGAACGGGGTGATGCACGGCGCATCCACCCCCGAGCTGAACGCTTTCCGCGGACTCGCCACCGCCCATCACGACGAAGAAGGACAGTACGCCCTGCTCTACCCCTCGCGGGCAGAACCGCTGGCTTTCTACTGCGCTAGTAGCAACTGGTACATCTTGGACCACAGCGCCTTTGACCGCGGACTCTACCTGGCGTTGGCGGCGCACCCCGGCGTGTGGGGTCCCGCCTGCGCGTTCGTGTTCGCTGCGGGCTTCTCAGAGCAGCGCGTCGAAATTCGTTCCCTCGCCGTGGAAATCATGCACCGCGTGCTGGACGATCAGCTCAGCCTTGAGGACGCCACCGCAGGGTTCGTGAACTTTGTGCCGCTGGCGATGCTGAACCGTTGGGCGCTCGCCCTGACCGACTTCGCGCAGTTGGATGCGCGGGCGGCGGTGCGCTTCTTCGCGCGCCTCATACCGCACCTGGATACCGGGGCGAACTCGCTCGGTAAGCTGCTGGGCGCCTTCAGCCAGGCGTTGGCGACTCTCGACCCTGCCACCTGTGCGCAGCTGGTGGATGAGCCGCTGCGTGCCTGGTTGGGTACGCTGACCGGTTCTTCGCAGAAGGCACGGTATGCCCGGACTATCCTCAACCAGGTTCAGGGCTAACCGCCCCGCCCGCACCCGTTCAAACCCTCCGTTCAACTCTATTACAACCATTCACCATCAACTCTGAAAGCAGGTACCAATGACTGATACCGCCCAGCCGCATAACCCCGGCGAACATAGCGCCAGCGGGCGCACCCTCGAAGAGCGCCGCGCCGCCCTCAAAGCCCTCATTGCGGCAGAATCAACTGACGTGCAGGAATACCACGCCGTCATCACCGGCGCCACCGAGGAGGAGCGCGCCTCCCTCGCCCGAACCCTCACCCCTAAGAGCGTTATCGGTAGCGACCACATTAACCGCACCCCGCTTGCCGCCTACGTTGCCGGCGCACTCGTGCGCACCCCCGACGGTGACCCGTGGGAATACCACCGTTCCGCCGGCCGCGCCATGCGCACCCTGCTCTGGGAGGGGCGCCCGGATCAGCAGCTGATTGACGCGTTCCTGCTCGGCGCCACCGAACGCCCCGACGAGTGGATTCTGCGTTTTATTGAGGGCCTGTCGAACTCTTGGGCGCGCTCGAAGAAGATTTGGGAAACCTGCTACACGCTGCTTCGCGCCCGCAACCTGAGCTGCGATGCCCCCGAATACCTGGTCCTTTTCCTGCACGAAGCCCTGCCCTGCGTGAAGAAGGACAGCGCCAGCAACCACGCCCAGCTCAAAACCTTCTTCACCCGCGACATGACCCTGCTCGACCAGGAGTTTTGGGCTGTTTTCCGCACCGAAGGGGTGCTCTTCAAGGGCTATGGCAACTACATGGGCGAAAGCGCGGAACTGTGCCGACTCATGGGCGAATACTTCGACATTCGCGACGAGATTCTGGACGCCCTGCTACGCGGCCTGACCAGCGATTTCAGCGCCTTCAACTCGGCTGCATTCCACTCCATCTACACCGACCTGCAGCCCACCGACGCAGAAAACCGGGCACGCTTCGGGCAGCTCATGGCTGTACTCACCGCAGAGCCCAGCGCCTCCGTCGGATTCGCCCAGACCATGCTGCAGAACGTGCTCAAAGCCTGCGCACCCGCCGCACTGCAGAAAACCCCCGACCTGCAGCCCCTCGAACAGGTTGAGCTGGAACAGCTCATCGACGCACTCGGCGCGAACCTCTACCGCACCGAAAAGAAGATTCAGCGCGGCGCCCTGCGCCTGCTCAAGCTCATTGCCACCCAATACGCCGGTGTGAGCAAAGCCAAGCGCAAGAAGGCGCAAACCGCCGAGCAGGTGGCGCTCGCCAACTATGTTGCTGACCGTGTTCTTGAAGCCTACGAGGTGCTACCCCTGGAGTTGCGCGGCGCTGCGGAAGCCTGCCTGCCCGAAGACCGCCTACCCCAGCCGGAAGAGGCGGAGGCGGCGGGCGCCTCCGTAGAGGTGCCGCCGGTGCTGTTGCCCGGCACCCCGCGCCATGAGCCGTTCACCCCCATTACGGATTTGAACGAGTTCTGCACTCTGCTGACTGAGGAGTCGAACACCACCTCCGGCCGTGTGGCGGGGGAGAAGAGCCCCCGCGCTGCTGGTGAGAACATGGCGCGTCTCTACCACTTTGCCGCGACCGACAAGCTGGCACCGGCGGAACAGCAGCAGCTTCGTACCCTGCGCAAAATTGCTGACCATTACAGCTACAACAACGTCGCGTACATGCCTGCGCTCTGCGCCGTGTTGGAAGCTAACGCCGAGGCCGCGGGATACAAGTCTGAGGAAATTTCCGAAATGGCTTCGATCATGCAGCGTTTTGAACGTAGCCAGCTGATATGGCGGCGCTCCAGCGACCATAGCAAGCTCATTTCTACAGAAGAGATGGTGCGCCTGGTCGTCCAGAATAAGCACCACCTCTGGGACCCTGGCTACACGTCGCTAGAAGGCTACCGTGACCTCTACAAGATCTTCCGCGAGCAGATGCGTGCCGTCGCCGCCGGGGGAGAGTACCACACAGAAGGTCGCACGGTGCGTCTGCTGAGCGCACCACTACCTGCCCGTCAGCTTACCTACAGCGACTGGACTTATCGCACTGTTTCTGCCCTGGATATCCCCTGGAGCGTCTACTATTCCGGCCTTAATGACAGCAAGGTTGAGGAATACCGTAAAGCTAGCCAAGCGGGAGAACCCACCGGAAAATTTGTTGCCGCCGACTTTGTTCGTCATGAACCGATGTGGCAGGTCGAGAGCGATATCGTGGATACCGTGGATGAGGCGCGCGAGGCGCTGAGCCACGCAACCGCTGGCATGAGCCCCGAGGAGGCCATCGCCTACGAGGTGCTGAACACCGCGTTCATTCCCTTCACCTTTTTGCCGAATGCTTCTGAATCATACGGATGGCAGGGCGACTTCATGACGGCGCTTACCGAGTGGGCATCCTGGCTGCTAAAGAATAACCCGGACCTGCTCTCTGCATACTTCTTGTTCGCCGCTTCGGAGTGCGTTGAGGAGAAGACCATCACCCCCGTTCCCGTACTCATGCGTGCGTTGAGGGAGTCCACCGTGCAGGTGGGCGCCCCGACCTGCACCCTGCTCGGCTACGTGGCGAGCGCGAAGAATCCTGAGTACCGTCTGGCGGCGGCAGAGGCCATTGCGGCGCTCTTTGAGGCGGGCCTGCTGGATGCGTCAACCTTCGCAGAGACCCTGAAGTGGGCTCTGGAGGACGGGATGGTCCTTGCGAACCGCCTGGTGGCGACCCTGCGTGAGGTGTCGGGTATCGGTGTTCTGGCGGGTTGGCGTGTGCTGCAGGTTCTGCGCCTGCTGTTGCCGATGGTCGGTGAGCTGACGAAGGGCGGCGACTATGTGCGCCTGGCGGTTGAGCTTGCCGAACTGTACGGCACGCCGGTTGAGATTCCCGCCGAGCTGGAGCCGAAAATGAAGGGATCCACCGTGCTGGCGAAGAGCTTGCGTGCCCTGGCTGCGGTGCCTGCCCGCAAGACGGAGGAGGCGCTTGCCGCCCGCGAGGCCGCGCTCGCCCTATTGGGCGAGTCCTAGCCTGAAAAACCTACCTGCCGGTGAGGCCACTTGCCCCTTAGTTAGAGCCTCACCGGCGGGTGGAAAACCCCAAGTATGCTTCGGTGACGAAACGGCTTGACCACCGTCGCGGGGCGAGAGTACTCTATAGGTAATGGCGGATCATGAAGAGTCCTACTTTCTGAAATATCTTTTTCTTATATTTGTCGGATTCTTCGCTTCCCGCCATTTTTCTTTTAACTTCCGTTCCCGCATAAGCTGAGCGCCGCAGCGCCGCCCCGGCTCCGCGACATGTAACCGCCTGTTGCCTCGCGAATACGCACCTCCCGCAGGTCACCGATGACCAAACGCAACGACAACCCGCGCCCACGCCGCTACGATAAGAACATAGATACACCACCGACGGTGACAGTCGGGTGAGACCAACGGAAAGGACGACCCGTGACTACCCCCTACGACGCATCCCCCTACCTGCAGGAATCACCCTACCTCAACGAATCCGCATACCTTCACGGCGAAGCACCCGAAGGCCTCAGCCCCCTCGTGCGCCTCATCCTGATGCGCCGCTACGGCGTGTACGTCTTCACCGACCTGTACGGCCCCTCCTACCGTTCGAACTACTCGAGCATTAATGAGCGGCACCAGGCCGGCGTATTCGACACCGACCTGGGGCGAGTGTCCGCCCTGAGCAATTGCGGCCTGACCCTCAGCGAGGAATCCCTCGCCCAGGCGCTGAAGGTCAGCGCCAACGAATTTGCCCTGTTCTTGACCATCTGGTCCTACGAGTACGGGTACCGTCCCGGCCGCGTGTTCCGCCGCGACTTTGATCTGCGCGCCCTGACGCTCACCGACGAGCAGCGCTACACCGAGCAGATCATGCACTACCTCTCCAACCCGTACTACAACCCGGACGGCACCGAGCGCATCGTTGGTGGTCTGCCCGAGAACTACGTGCCCTACGAGTGGCAGCAGCCAATGAGCCGCGCCAACTTCACGAGCATGGAACGCAACCGCCGACCCCTGCAGATGGTCAGCGGCGTTCAGAACGCCCTAATCATGGCGGGTGCCCTCTACCAGCAGCTGCTCGGTCAGCAACAGGCGTACAACCAGACCGACCAGCGCGACCTTGTGGCGTTGCGCCGTTTCCTCGCCCAGCATGACGCTCTGCCGGGTGCTCGCCCGGAGAACACCAGCCGCGAAAACCGCGTGTTTATCGCCGCCTGCCTGCACCCCGAAGACGCTGAGCACTTGCGCACCATGAAGGAGGCCCTCGCCCTCGCCGCCGCATACTCGCGTCTGCGTTTCAACGGCACGGTGGGGGACCTGAGCCTGAGCATCGCGCCGCGCCTGAAGCTACGCCGTAGCGAACGCACCCGCATCGCACACCTGCTCAACCGGGTGCTGGAGGCTGACCCGGTCGGTGCCCGCTACGACAGCGCACCCGGTGCCGAAATGTACAAGCGCCTCGTCAAGGCGGTTCACCCCGGCGACTACCCCTCGCTGACCGCGCTGAGCCGTTGGGCTGACGACCTGTACCGCGGTGAGGTGTACAGCTTCGAGTCGCTGGTGGACCGCGCCTACGCTACCCGGGATGCGCAGAACGTGGCTCGTCTGCTGTCCACGCGTCCGGGCGTGTTTGCGCGCCAGCTGGTGCGCGCCCTGACCGCTTTTGAGGCGCCGCGCTACGGCATCGACACCGCCCCGAGCCCCGGCCAGCAGGTCATCTTTGATGCGTTCGCCGCCGTGGCGCCGCGCGTGTCCGCGCCTATCCTGGTTCAGATTCGTAACCTGGTGACCCTGCAGCGCAACGCGCTCGCGAACCCGCCGAAGGAACGTCCCGCCAACCCGGTCGCGGCGCAGGAGGACCGGGAGCTCGCTGACTACGCGCGCCGCAACCCGGAGGGCATCGCCAGGGTTCAGAACATCATGCAGAATGCGGGCATCCCGAACCCGCTGGGTTCGTTCTTCGGGGATAATTCCGGCCCGGAGAACCCGCTACCTTCCATTCCGGTCGGTTCCGACCCCTCTACGAGTCAGCGTGAGGAGCGCCGCGCGGCGTCCGCCCAGAAGGCTCAGCCTGCCGCGCCGCAGCGCATGAACCTGTCCAAGACCGGCATCGCGACCATGATTCCGGCGCGCGAGTACAGCCCGGCGGTGCTGGACCTGCTGGAGCGCCTGGTCGAGATTGGCCTGTCTGGTCGCCTTGCCGAGACCAGCATCTACCTGCCCGACGAGGTGGGCGATATGGTCATGCCGCTGAACACCCGCAGTGCCCGCCCCTCCCTGGACGGCATGGGCCGCTACAATACCTCGACGGTGCACCTGCCGCCCACCGGCGTGATTCGCCTCTTCTGCTTCTGGGATGAGGGCGTGGACATTGACCTGTCGCTGATGATGTTCGATGCCGAAGGCAACTACATGGACAAGATCAGCTACTGGTCGCAGACCGTGAAAAACAGCCAGGGCGCCATTTACGCGCACCACTCCGGCGACATTACGGACGGTACCGGCGGCGCCTGGGAGTACATCGACATTGAGGCTCGCAAGGCGCTCAAGGCGGAGGTGTGCTACCTCGTGCCGGTGGTGCAGCTGTACTCCGGCTTCGGGGAGGCACACACCCTGGCCGCGGTGAACGACCTGCAGGCGGGCTTCATGGTGGTGCCCGCCGTGGGTGTGGGTGAGGTGCACGAGGTGAGCCAGGTGCACACCAAGTTCGCCCTGCGCGCGGAGAGCCGCGGCGTGCTACCGTTCATCGTGGACCTGCAGAACCGCGACCCGTACGACATTCCCGATGAGACCGACGCCATCGTGAAGGTGACGGATATTGGTCTTGCCCGCGGTATTAACGTGCTGCAGTCCGGCGCGAACATCACCGCCGTGCGTGAGCACTTCGACTGGGCGCAGCCCATGATGGTGCGCGAGTACCTGCAGCTGACCGGCGCGAAGCTCGTCCCGACCGCAGAGGAGGCGCAGGAGGTGCTGGAGGCGACGGTCCCCTCATTGGCGGCGCTGTACGTGGGCTTCGAGACGGACGACTCGGAGGAGCCTCAGGATTCTGCCGTCCCTGAGCGGTAGCGCGGCATAGCAAAAGGGTGGAGCCCCGGATAGCAACTATCCGGGGCTCCACCCTTTTGTCATGCCATAACATTTTGGAATCATCATTGGATGATGAAGATGTACTGGCTTACTTAGGCGACTGCCTCGAGCTGTTGGCTCACGTACTGGTTCAGGCTCTGGTGAGAAAGCGCTGCCTGCTGAACCAAACGACGATGCAATTGCGGTGAAACACGTAGGTTGAATCGTCCCGAGAAGGAACGCAGGGAGAACGGTTCGGGTGCCTCGCGGCCGTCTTCTTCAAGAATTTCGAGGGTATCGGCGACGACTTCTCGAATACCTGCGAATGCTTCGGTCGAGGTCGGTGCCAGGTATGAGAGGCTGGGGAATTCGGCGACGGTTCCGACAAATTCCTGGTCGTCTTCAGACCACTCGACACGGTAGGTGTAGAGCTCTTGGCGGGGGAGAGTATTAGTCATCGTTATTCTCCAGTTTTCGAATGGCTGCTAGAACCTGCTTGACTTGGTATTTCTTTGCTTTACCAGAGTTTCCCTGCTGAATATTGACAATAGGGTCACCATGCCAGGGAGTGCTGTAGTAGTGGTGAGATCCGCGGATACGCGGCGCTCCAAAGAAATGAGTACATACCTTTTGAAGTTGAGTGAAAGTAACGTTTTGAGGGCTGGCGGCCATCTTCGCGACTAAATCTTCAATACTCGGCATACTTCATGGTACCACTTCTAGTACCATTTCGGACTGGTTCAAAAACCATAGAGAAAAGCCCCGGATAGTCACCTATCCGGGGCTCCACTCTTTAATCTTGATGCAGTTAGAACTGATTCAGAACCGAACCTTACGGGCGGTTCTCAGGAGCCAGAGACTCCTCGGTTGCAAAAATCAGGGTCTGCTTCTTACCTCGAGCACCCACCGCCGGGGTCTCCAGCAGCAGCTCCGCGTTCAGATCCTCAGCGTCCAGCTTCGCGCCAGCCAGCAGGCGACTGGTCGCATCCTGCTTATCCTCACCGGTGATGAGGAAGAAAATATGACGCGAATTATTGATGATCGGCAGGGTCACCGACACGCGCTCAGCCGGAGGCTTCGGCGAATCAGAAACCATCACAGTCACGGCCTTACCGCCCTCAACCGGGTCCTCCGGCAGGCCGGTACCCAGCAGAACCTGCTTACGGCCCGGGAACAGGGACGCAATGTGGCCGTCCGGGCCCATGCCCAGCAGGGTGATGTCAAAGACCGGTGCGGGCCACTGGCCGCCACCGCCACCGCCACCACCGCAGCCTCCGCCGCCGCATCCGCAACCACCTGCGGGCTCAGCAGCCTCAACGTCAAATTCGTCCAGGGTGGTCTCTTCGATGGACTGCTCCGGTGCGGACGAACCACAACCGCCGCCACCGCAACCACAGCCGCCGGAGCCGCCATGCTCGTGACCTGTGCCACCACCGTGACCGCCAGCCAGCGGCAGTTCGGTTGCGCCCTCAGGCATCTGCACGCTCACAGCCGGTGCAGAACCGGCGTAGTCGCGCATCTCAAAAGCGTAGTGCTCGGCAGCAGCCTCAAGACCGGTGAAAATATCGGACGGACCCATGCGGTGCACATTGCCCACAACCAGGCCGTGCGACAGCAGGGGAGCGAGCAGCGCCTCAATAGCCTGACCGTCATTACGTTCGGGGCTACGCTCGGGCACAAAACGCTCATCGGAGAACCAGAAGTGCACGCGCGACCAGTCAATATCCTTCACACGCTCGTTCTCAGCCCACGCCTTCAAGGTGGCGATACCCATGGTGCCGCCAGTCAGCGAAATGTGGGCGATCGTGCGCTCAGAGAGCACGTGCTCAATGATGTCGAGGATGCGGGTCACCGCGTCCGCTGCGAGAGCGTCGCGGGTCGGGTGCGCCACCAGGACGGGGGTGGATGCGCCCATGTTCTGAATCTTAGGCATCGAAAACCTCCGGGTATTCTTCGAGGTCCAGCATGTCTTCAGGCTGGCAGGTGTCGTCCACGAGGGTTACGGTGCGCAGTGCCTGCTTCAGTACGTCACCGTAGGTGTCGTCCGGGTCGAGGCGGCGCAGCTCCTCAGAGATGCACTCGGCGAGGGTACGCACCGGCAGCGCAATCTGCTGATCGGGCGCGTACGGGGTGGAGATGGTCGCCACGGAAATACCGGGGCGGAACATCGTCACGGAACCGTCTTCACGCTCGATGCTGACGCGGTACAGGCCGCGGTTTGCCGCGCCAATGGTGGCGAGGTGCACGGGCGCTTCAAGCTTCCAGCCGAGCCACGTACCGAGCAGCACCACGGACGGGGACTTGCCCGAACCCCACACGACCACGCGGCGCACGGGGGAGGAGGGCATCTGTTCCATGAGCGCTGCCAGCTGGGTGCGCCACAGGGTGAGGCGGGTCCACGCCAGGTCGGTGTCGCCGGCACGGAACACCTCGGCGAGGTGCTTGAGGGCTTCCTTCGGGTCTGCTGCACGTGCCGAATCGGTGATGCGGCGCTGCGCGATACGACCGATGGAGTGCTGTGCCGGGTTCTCGGGTACCGAGTGCGGCCACCAGACCACGATGGGGGAGTCCGGCAGCAGCAGACCGGAAATCAGCGCCTCGGTCGGGCGGGATGCGCTACCCCAGCCGCGCAGAACAATCATCTCGGATGCGCCGGTGTCGCCGCCGAGGTGGATTTCTGCATCCAGCTGGTCCGGGTCGAGCGGATCGTGGGAGATGTGCACAATAATGCGGCTCGGGTGTTCGTGGGAGGCACGAATTGCGGCGCGCATTGCTTCGCGGGAGTGGCCCTTTTCCGCGAGAACAACGAGGGTGAGTACTCGTCCGCTGCTGAGGCTACCGTTGGCGGCAGTCAGGTGGCTCAGTTCCTTGTTGATGGCGGAAACGGTGGTGTTATGCAGGTGCGAGATCACGGGCGCCTCCAAGCGCGGTTGTCACGCTCAAGCATCTCGTGTGCTGAACGCGGACCCCACGAACCGGACTCGTAGGGTTCAGGCTTAATGCGGTTTTCTTCCCAGTACTCTTCGAAGGGGTCGAGGATCTTCCAGGAGAGCTCAACTTCTTCGTGGCGGGGGAACAGCGGCGGCTCGCCGAGCAGAACGTCCAGGATGAGGCGTTCGTAGGCTTCGGGGGACTCTTCGGTGAAGGAGTGGCCGTAGCCGAAGTCCATGTTGACGTCGCGGATTTCCATCTGTGTGCCGGGCACCTTCGCGGAGAATCGGATGGTCATGCCTTCGTCGGGCTGCACGCGGATGACGATGGCGTTCTGGCCGACCTGCGGGTTTTCACGTTCGCCGAAGAGACGGTCGGAGGACTTCTTGAAGACCACGGCGATTTCGGTGACTCGGCGGCCCAGGCGCTTGCCGGCGCGCAGGTAGAAGGGGGTGCCTTCCCAGCGGCGGTTTGCGATGGACACCTTCAGCGCTGCGAAGGTTTCGGTGCGGGAGTCTGCGGGGATGTCGTTTTCGTCGAAGAAGCCGTTGACGTGCTCGCCGCCCTGGTAGCCTGCGGCGTACTGGCCGAGCGCGAAGGAGTTCGGCAGGTCGTCGATGCGGACTGCTTCGAGGACCTTCGCTTTCTCGGCGCGCAGGTGCTTTGCGTCGAGGCTGAGGGGCTCTTCCATGGCGGTGAGGGCGAGCAGCTGCAGCAGGTGGTTCTGGATGACGTCGCGGGCCGCACCCACGCCGTCGTAGTAGCCTGCGCGGGAGCCGATGCCGATGTCTTCAGCCATGGTGATCTGGACGTGATCAACGTAGTGGGAGTTCCAGAGGGGTTCGAACATCTGGTTGGAGAAACGCATCGCCAGGATGTTCTGCACGGTTTCCTTGCCCAGGTAGTGGTCGATTCGGAACACGGCGTCGGGCGGGAAGACTGCCTCCACGATGGAGTTCAGTTCGCGTGCGCTTTCAAGGTTGTGTCCGAAGGGCTTCTCAATGACCACGCGGCGCCAACCGTCGACAGGGTTGACGGTGTCGTTATCGCGGGATGCGAGGTCGTGTTCGGCGAGCTTGGTGAGGACCTGCTCGAATGCCTTCGGGGGAATCGACAAGTAGAAGGCGTGGTTGCCGTGAGCACCACGCTCGTCGAGTTCGGCAAGGGTGCTCTTGAGCTGTTCATAGGCTGCGTCGTCGTCAAAGGCACCTACGACGAATCGCATGCCCTGCTGGAACTGGTTCCATACGTCTTCGCGGAAGGGGGTACGGGCGTGTGCTTCAACGGATTCGCGTACGTAGGAGCGGAAATCGTCATCGCTCCAGGGGCGGCGACCGAAGCCGACAAGGCCGAAGCTCGGGGGGAGCAAACCGCGGTTCATGAGGTCATACACTGCCGGAAGCAGCTTCTTGCGGGCCAGGTCACCGGTTACGCCAAAGAAGACGAGCGCGGACGGCCCCGCAATGCGGGTAATGCGGCGGTCGCGAGTGTCCCTGAGGGGGTTCGCTTCATGACCGATAGTCACAATATATTCCTTTGATTGCCTTGGTTGGTTCGTGCGGCGCGCGGTTCGTACCTTGTCGCGCGGAGGCGATGCCGCATTCTGGAAGGTGTGTACCCTGTATTGTACCGGTTTTGACGGGATTGTCTCAGTGGCACCCTAATCCACCGAGATTCCCCGAACGGTGAAGCTCTGGCGGGAACCCCGGCGGATTAGGATGCGGTGCCGCGGTGCGCATCGGGCGGTGCACACCGACAGTGTTTAGTGCCGCGCTATATTTCAGCGGCTGCTGGGGTGCGGCTACTTAGCCTGCTCGAGTGCCTCGCGGACGGTCTGCAGCAGCTCTTCCCAGGAGACGTCGAACTTGGACAGGCCCTCAACCTCGAGCTTCTCCACGACCTCCGGGTAGGAGACGTAAGCGGAGATAGCGTCCAGAACGTTGTTGGACTCGGAGTAGTTCGGCACGATGGTGTTGCCGGTAACCTCGCCGTGGTCGGCAACAGCGTTCAGGGTTGCCTCGGGCATGGTGTTCACGGTGTTGGGGGCAACCAGGCCGGTGACGTACAGGGTGTCCGGCAGGGACGGGTCCTTCACACCGGTGGATGCCCACAGCGGGCGCTGTACGTTCGCGCCGTGTGCCTGCAGACGTGCCCAACGCTCGGAGGAGAACATTTCCTCGAACACCTCGTAGGCGAGGCGTGCGTTTGCCAGGCCTGCCTTGCCCTTGAGCTGCACAGCGTCGCCGCCGGCAGCTTCGAGGCGCGCATCGATTTCGGTGTCTACGCGGGAGACGAAGAAGGATGCGACCGAGTGGATGGTGGACAGGTCCTTACCGTTCTCCAGTGCCTGCTCCAGGCCGAGCATGTAGGCGTTGATGACCTCGCGGTAGCGGGTCAGGGAGAAGATCAGAGTCACGTTCACGCTGATGCCAGCAGCCAGGGTCTCCGCGATGGGGCGCAGGCCTTCCTGGGTTGCGGGGATCTTAATCATGACGTTTTCGCGGCCCACGCGCTCGTAGAGTTCACGTGCCATCTTGGCGGTGCCTTCGGCGTCGCGTGCCAAGCGGGGGTCAACTTCGATGGAGACGCGGCCGTCAAAACCGTTGGATGCCTTGTAGACGGGTGCGAACACGTCGCAGGCTGCGCGCACATCGTCGCAGGTTGCGGCGAAGACTGCCTCTTCAACGCTTGCGCCGGCGGCGGCAAGCTCACGCATCTGCTCAGCGTATGCGGCGCCCTTGGAGAGCGCGCCAGCGAAGATGGTGGGGTTGGTGGTCACACCGACGACGTTGTGGGTCTTGATGAGTTCGGCGAGGTTGCCGCTGGTCAGACGCTCACGGGAGAGGTCGTCAAGCCAGATGGAGACACCGGCGTCGGAAAGCTTCTGAGTGGACTCAGACATGTGAAAACCTTCGATTCTTTGTCGAAATTGAAATTTGAGATATCAGTGAAATCTTCTGGGCGGCGGGAGGCTCCGGCTGAGAGGTCAGCCGGAGCCTACCCGTTGCGCCTGCACCCCACCCGTACAGAGGCGCCCGTACAGAGGAGCCCGCACAGGAGGGGGCGCAGTGTGCGCGGCAGTTACCGCGGCGTTGTTATTGCCTACTTAGCGGCCTCGATGGATTCCTTAGCGGCCGCCACGACAGCTTCCGCGGTGATACCGAATTCGCGGTACAGGGTCTTCGCATCGGCGGATGCACCGAAGTGCTCGATGGACACGGCGCGGCCGGCGGTGCCGAGCAGGTCGTACCAGCTCATTGCCAGGCCAGCCTCGACGGAGACACGCGCTGCCACGGAGGAGGGCAGAACCGACTCGCGGTACTCTTCGCTCTGCTCGGCGAACCACTCACGCGAAGGCATGGAAACCACGCGGGCGGCGATGCCCTGCTCTGCGAGGGTTGCGCGAGCCTGAACGGCCAGCTCAACCTCGGAACCGGTAGCGATCAGGATGACGTCCGGGGTGCCCTCGGTGTCAGCCATGATGTAGCCGCCGCGTGCGGTGCCCTCAGCGGAAGCGAACTTCTCACCCTCAGCGTCTGCGTGCACGTCTTCACGAGCCCAAACGGGCAGGTTCTGGCGGGAGAGCACGATACCTGCGGGGCGGTCGGACTTCTCCAAGATGGTGCGCCATGCGACAGCGGTTTCGTTAGCGTCCGCGGGGCGAACCACGTCGAAGCCGGGGATAGCGCGCAGGGAGGAGAGGTGCTCAATGGGCTGGTGGGTGGGGCCGTCCTCGCCCACGCCGATGGAGTCGTGGGTCCACACGTACAGCGCGGGAACGCCCATCAGCGCGGAAAGGCGAACAGCCGGGCGCTGGTAGTCGGAGAACACGAAGAAGGTACCCGAGAACGCGCGGGTCGGGGAGGAGAGCACAATACCGTTCACGATAGCTGCGGCAGCCTGCTCGCGAATACCGAAGTGCAGCACGCGGCCGTAGGGGTTCGCGGTCCAGTCTTCGGTGCTGCGCGATGCCGGGTTGAAGGACTCTGCACCCTTGATGGTGGTCAGGTTCGAACCGGCGAGGTCAGCGGAGCCGCCCCACAGTTCGGGGAAGGTGTCAGCAATAGCGTTGATGACGGTGCCGGATGCCGCGCGGGTTGCCACGGAGGTGCCAGCCTCGAACACGGGGAAGGCAGCCTTGTAGTCTGCGGGCAGTTCGCCTGCGACGAGGCGCTTGTACAGTTCGGCGCGCTCGGGGTTTGCCTTAGCCCATGCCTCGAACTTCTCGTCCCATGCCTTGTGTGCCGCAGCGCCGCGCTCAACGAGCTGGCGGGTGTGTGCCAGGACGTTCTCCTCGATGAAGAAGCTCTTGGCGGGGTCGAAGCCGAGCAGTTCCTTGGTTGCGGCGACCTCTTCGGCACCGAGCTTGGAGCCGTGCACTGCGCCGGTGTTCTGCTTGGTGGGGGCGGGGTAGCCGATGATGGTGCGCAGCTCGATGAAGGAGGGCTTGTCGGTGACAGCCTTCGCACGCTCAATAGCGGCGTACAGTTCTGCGACGTCCTCAACGTAGTCGCCGGTGCGGGTCCAGTCCACGCGCTGAACATCCCAGCCGTAGGACTCGTAGCGCTTTGCTACGTCCTCGGTGAAGGCAACGTCGGTGTCTTCCTCAATGGAGATGTGGTTGCGGTCCCACACGACAATCAGGTTGCCGAGCTCCTGGTGACCTGCGAGCGCGCACGCCTCGGCGGTGACGCCTTCCTGCACGTCACCCTCGGAGGCAATGACGTAGACGTGGTGGTCGAAGGGGGAGGTGCCCGGCGCTGCTTCGGGGTCGAACATGCCGCGCATACGGCGCTGTGCGTAGGCGAAACCAACGGCGGATGCCAGGCCCTGGCCGAGCGGGCCGGTGGTGATTTCTACACCCTTGGTGTGCTTGTATTCGGGGTGGCCGGGGGTGAGGGCACCCCAGGTGCGCAGGGCTTCCAGGTCCTTCATTTCCAGGCCGTAGCCGCCGAGGAACAGCTGAGTGTACAGGGTGAGGGAGGTGTGGCCGGGGGAGAGGATGAAGCGGTCACGGCCTTCCCAGCGGTCGTCGGAGGGATCCTGGTTCATGACCTTCTGGAAGAGCAGGTAGGCGACCGGCGCCAGGCTCATTGCGGTGCCGGGGTGGCCGGATCCGACCTTTTCTACGGCGTCTGCGGCGAGGATACGTGCGGTATCTACGGCGCGCTGGTCGGTTTCTGTCCACTGGAAGTTCTCTGCCACGTGGGTGTCCTTTCACAACGTGAGTGGATGCGCCAGCAGGCTTGTGCTAGCGCGCTGTCCGTCGGGTGTAACGTGCCTTCGGGGGCGCTTATTCCCGCGCCGGTAGGTGACCGGGTAGGTACCAGGGTAGGTGCGGGGCACACGGGTGCTGTGTGCGGGGTGCCCGGAGGATGTTTCGACCCTTTCGTTTTAACAGGATAGTTCACTGGGCGGAAGTATCCGGTGTGTGAATGCAGACATTCACAGGGTGATACGGTGCTGAGATGGAGAAAAAGCGACGCTATAACGCGGGCTCCGCGGATTTCGTGGTGCACGTTTGAGCTGTGTTTCTGAGCTATGCGCTGAATATTGTTCAGTAACGTAACAATTTTTGTGTAAGTGGTGAAGCTCATGTTAAGGTTGAGCAGGAAGGTTGCAGACCGAAACAGTGGTTGGGTCGGTCTGCATCTCGGTGATTGAAGCCCCTCCTCCGCGTAAGAACCGTTGATTATCTTACTGTGGTGGTGAGATAAAAGGTTCTGGAGGAGGGTGCTTTCTTTTAGTCGCGGACTGCATATTCTATGCGCGTTTGAGGCTAAAGGTTTGTGTTATATGAATGGGCGCCGGATATGGATCGGAACATATCCGGCGCCCGCCTTTTAATCTGCGATTAGAAGAAGCGCTGTCTGCGCTTGCACTGTCTGTATTTGTGCTGCCTCTAGTCGGACCACTTGAACTTACGTGAGGCAACAAACCCAATGACCACGGTCCACACAATGAGGACCCAGTGCGGGTCGGCAAGCCACTGATGCTGAATGAAGTTACCGCGCAACGCATCACCCAGAGCCGCCGAGGGCGACCACGCCACAATTCCGGCGTACCAGTCGGGGAAGGACTTCAACGGGAACACCACGCCGCCGGCACCGGCAAGAATGACCCAGGCAATATTCACGATGGCGAGGGTCGCCTCCGCGCGCACCGTACCGGCAATGAGCAGGCCCAGCGCCGTAAATGCGCCAGCACCCATGATCATCGTGATGATGGAGCGCGAGACGGCGATAGCGTCCGGGCGCCACCCCAGACCGTAGCCGAGCACCGCAACCAGCGTGAACTGAATCGCCACGACCACGAGCACCGCAATGCATTTGCCCATGATCAGGCCGTTGCGGCCCAGGGGAGTGGTCGCCAAGAATCGCAGCACACCGTAGCGGCGATCAAAACCGGTGGCAATGCCCTGACCGGACAGCGCCGTAGAAATCACGCAGAGCGCCAGAACGCCGGGGACCGCCGCGTCCATGCGGGATACACCGACCGAGTTCGCGTACTCATCAATCAGACCGGTGAAACGCAGGGCGATAAGCGCCATGACGGGAAAAATAATGTTCAGCATTAGCTGTTCGCCGTTGCGGAGCATTGCCATGGTCTCGTAGCGGCCCTGCTCGATGACGCGCACGAGCGGGTAGTTCGCGCGCGGGGGAATGTACTCCTCGTCTTCGTCAATGGTGGAGACCTTGGGACGGGCGTTCGCGGCGCGTTCTTCCATATGGCGTTCTTCCGCCCGGTTCTCTTCTGCCTGAAGTTCTGCTCGCTCGTTGTTGCTACGTGCGGTGTTGCTCATCGGATATCACGTCCTGAAATGTCGAGGAAGACATCCTCAAGAGTCTTCGGTTCCATGGTCAGAGAAATGGGCATGAGGTAATGCTCAGCGAGAGCGGAGGTGAACGCAGCCAGGTGCTCGGGGCGCAACGTGCCGACCAGCTCGTACTCGCCGGGCACAGAGGGCGCGCCGTCACGAGCCGGGGTGTAGGGCACCTTCTCGATGAGCTCCACGCCGGCACGTAGGTGCGCGGGCAGCAGCTGCTCGCGGGTGGGGGTGGGGGCATCCAGGGTGTACTGCAGGCGGTTCGTGCCGTCGCTGGCGATGAGCTCGGAGACGGTGCCTTCCTGAACCGTGGTGCCGTTTTCAATGATGTAGACGTAATCGGCGAGCTTCTGCGCGTCATCAATCAGGTGCGTGGTGAGCACGATGGCGGTGCCGAGTTCACGTTGTTCACGAATGATGTCGAAGACGACGTTGCGGGATTGCGGGTCCAGGCCCGCGGAGGGTTCGTCGAGGAAGAGCACGTCCGGGCGGCCAATGAGGGCGGCGGCGAGGGAGACACGCTGCTTCTGACCACCCGAGAGGCGACGAATCGTGGTGCCGTTAAAAGTGTCAATGCCTAAGCGTTCCACGAGCTCTTCGACCGGGTACGGGTCGGTGTACATGGTTGAAATATGCTCGAGCAGCGGGATGGGGTGCATGGCGTTGGGCAGACCGCCGTCCTGGAGCATAATGCCGACCTTGGCGCGCAGCTCCGGGTCCGCCTGCAGCGGGTTCTCGCCGAGGAGGCGCACGGTACCGCGGGTGGGCTTGAGCAGGCCCTGTGCGCAGGCGAGGGTCGTGGTTTTGCCGGCACCATTAGCGCCAAGCAGGACGACCACTTCACCGGGAAAGACGCGCAGGTTGACCTTGTTGACGGCGCGGTAGAGCCCGCTGGCGGTGAGCCGTTCGGGGTATTTGGTGCGGAAGGCGCGTGAGGGCTTGAACTCTTTGATGAGGTCTTTAATGCTGAGCGCTGGTTCTTCTGCGATGGTGCGTCGTCGTGCGGTGGGGGAGGCGCTGGGCTCCGTGTGGTGCTCAGTGCGCGCCGTTGGTGCGGCGGATGCACGCCCCGGGTGGTCCTGCTGGCCCGCGGTGGTGGTCTCCATAGACAGTCACTTTCGATTTTTTCGATGAATGAGCGTATGTGCACCTTTCATCTTATGCCCTAACTCACGTTTAAGGCACACCCGTTACGACTCAAATGTTCACCTTCAGGTTGAAAAGTTATCAAGTAGGGGTACCTAACTAGCCAAAGAAAAAGTAATTAGGACATACTTTATTTGTGTATTCCGTGAATAAGACCTCTCAGCGCGCCTCAACGAACGAGGCGCAGACCCGAAACGGCACCCGAACCGCCGCCTCGGGCTCTACTGGTGCTTCCAGTACCAAGTCCTCCGCGGCACGCACATCCAAGCGCAAAGCCGAGGCAGAAGAACGCACCAGGGACCGCGTTCTCCGCGAAGTTCTCAACAATGGCCCCGTATCCGCAGCAACCCTCGGTGAGCTCCTCAGCCTCACCCCCGCAGCAGTACGCCGCCACCTCGACGCCCTCGAATCCAACAACATGATTGAGGTTGCGCCCATCAAGAAGCACGGCGCCGGAGCCGGACGACCCGCCCGCCGCTACGTGATTGCCCCCCAGGGCCACGAACGCCTCGGCAACGACTACCTCATCATCGCCCGCGACGCCCTACAAATGCTCCGCGACACGGTCGGCCAGGAAGCCCTCGAAGCTTTCGCCTCCGCCCGCGCCGCAGAAATGGAAGCCCGCTACCGACCCGTCGTAGAAGCCGCCGGAGACGACGTAGCAGCCCGAGCGCAGGCGCTCGCAGAAGCCATGAGCAAGGACGGTTTCGTGGCGACTGCTCAGGTCACCGCGCCTCCTGCAGGGCGGACTGTTCCCGAGCATTTCCTTGCGAGTATTCAGCTGTGCCAGGGCCACTGCCCGGTACGCGACCTCGCTGGCGACTTCCAGGTGTTCTGCGAACAGGAAACCGGGATTATTTCCGACCTGCTCGGCGTTGATGTGCGTAGGCTCTCGACCATGGCTTCGGGTGCTCACGTGTGTACCACGCACGTGCCCCTGAACCGCGTCACCGCCGAGAGCGAGAAGAACGCCGAGGAATCCGCAGAGAAACCTTCCGCGTAACGCTCACAGCAGTACCCGGCGGCACGCCCCGATGAACCCCAAAGGGGTGCGACCCGCACGCTGAATCCCGCCCGCGCCACGCACCGCTACGCGTCGTGGTTGAGCGCGGCATCAGCCCCTAAACTACCGCGCCTGCAACCGGCAGGTGACGGAGAGAAATGTAATAACCATCGAAGAAAGGCCGTAATGACTGAGAAAGTTGGGCAGAACGCCAACGACACCGTCATTTCAGAGATCCTGGAGATGAACCCCGAACTCGAGGGCATTGGCAACTACGAGTACGGTTGGGCAGACTCCGACGCAGCAGGCCAGGTAGCAAAGCGCGGCCTGGACGAGGACGTCGTGCGCGACATCTCTGCGAAGAAGAACGAACCCCAGTGGATGCTGGACATGCGTCTGAAGGCGCTGAAGTTCTTCGAGCGTAAGCCCATGCCCACCTGGGGTGCGGATCTTTCCGAAATCGACTTCGACAACATCAAGTACTTCGTGCGTTCGACCGAGGGCCAGGCGGCTTCTTGGGATGAACTGCCCGAGGACATCCGCACCACCTACGAACGCCTGGGCATTCCCGAGGCGGAGCGTAACTCCCTCGTCGCGGGTGTGGCTGCACAGTACGAGTCTGAGGTCGTGTACCACCAGATCCGTGAGGACCTGGAGAAGCAGGGCGTAATCTTCGTCGACACCGACACCGGTCTGCGCGAATACCCCGAACTGTTCAAGGAGTACTTCGGCTCCATCATCCCGATTGGTGACAACAAGTTCTCCGCACTGAACACCGCTGTGTGGTCCGGTGGCTCCTTCGTGTACGTTCCCCCGGGAGTTCACGTGGAAATCCCGTTGCAGGCGTACTTCCGTATTAACACCGAGAACATGGGTCAGTTCGAACGCACCCTGATCATCGCTGACGAGGGCTCCTACGTTCACTACATTGAGGGCTGCACCGCCCCCATCTACAAGTCCGACTCCCTGCACTCCGCAGTGGTTGAGATTGTGCTGAAGAAGAACGCACGCGTTCGCTACACCACCATCCAGAACTGGTCGAACAACGTCTACAACCTGGTGACCAAGCGTGCGGTTGCGCACGAGGGCGCCACCATGGAATGGGTGGACGGCAACATCGGTTCGAAGGTCACCCAGAAGTACCCGGCTGTTTACATGGTCGGCGAGCACGCTAAGGGTGAGACCCTGTCCATCGCATTCGCAGGTGAGGGTCAGCACCAGGACACCGGTTCGAAGATGGTTCACATTGCACCGAACACCTCCTCGACCATTGTGTCCAAGTCCGTGGCACGTAACGGCGGCCGTAGCGCATACCGCGGCCTGGTTCAGGTGCGTGAGGGCGCTAAGCACTCCAAGTCCTCCGTGGTCTGTGACGCCCTGCTGGTGGACACCATCTCCCGCTCCGACACCTACCCCTACGTGGATGTCCGCGAGGACGATGTGACCATGGGTCACGAGGCGACCGTTTCCCGAGTCTCCGAGGACCAGCTGTTCTACCTGATGCAGCGCGGCCTGAGCGAAGAAGAAGCAATGGCGATGATTGTCCGCGGCTTCGTTGAGCCTATCGCCCGCGAGCTGCCGATGGAGTACGCACTCGAACTGAACCGCCTGATCGAACTTCAGATGGAAGGATCTGTGGGCTAATGCCGACCAACGAAGAAACCCTGGGTTACCACTCCCCGATCATCCCCGGCATGGACCAGGAGGGCGAGAAGCTCGCCACCGAGTTCGCCCACGATGACACCCTGCTGCGCGCCACCGAGGCACACCACCAGGGCTCCAACCCGAACAACGTCCAGAAGGTACTCGAAGCATCCCGTGCAGAGCGTAAGACCTCCTTCAATGTGGAGGACTTCGCGCCCCTGACCGGTCGTGAAGAGGACTGGCGCTTCACCCCGCTGAAGCGTCTGGGCGGCCTGCACCTGGAGAAGCTGACCGGCACCGCACCGGCACCGCAGATTACCGCACCCGAGCAGGTTCAGGTTGAGACCGTCTCCCGCGAGGATGCACGCATCGGCTCCGCAGGTATCCCCGAGGACCGCGTGGCGGCGAACGCATGGTCCAGCTTCACCGAGGCGACCGTGGTGACCATCCCCGCCGAGGCTGAGCTGTCCGAGCACGTGGAAATCGACATCACCGGCACCGGTAACGAGGCAGCCGCACAGCACATCGTGATTGAGGCTAAGCCCTTCTCGAAGGCTGTCGTGGTTATCCGCCACACCGGCTCCACCGTCCTGTCGCAGAACGTTGAGTTCGTGGTGAACGACGAGGCTGAGCTGAACGTCGTGTCCGTCCAGCAGTGGGCTGACGACGCAATCCACGCCTCCGCACAGTACGCTAAGCTGGGCCGCAACGCACGCTTCAAGCACGTTGTGGTGTCCCTCGGCGGCGACCTGGTGCGCGTGACCCCCTCCACCAAGTTCACCGCTCCCGGCGCTGAGACTGAAATGTACGGCCTGTACTTCGTAGACGCTGGCCAGCACATTGAGTCCCGCCTGTTCGTGGACCACTCCGTACCCAACTGCAAGTCCCGCGTGACCTACAAGGGTGCGCTGCAGGGTAAGGGTGCGCACTCCGTATGGGTTGGTGACGTTCTGATTGGTAAGGATGCAGAAGGCACCGACACCTACGAGCTGAACCGTAACCTGCTGCTGGAAGTTGGCCCCCGCGCCGACTCCGTGCCGAACCTGGAGATTGAGACCGGCCTGATTGAGGGCGCCGGCCACGCATCCACCACTGGCCAGCTCGATGAGCAGCACCTGTGGTACCTGCAGGCTCGCGGTATTCCGGAGGCTGAGGCACGCCGTCTGGTCGTGCGCGGCTTCCTGAACGAGATTATTCAGCAGATTCGTGTTCCCGAACTTGAAGAGCAGCTCACCGAGGCCCTTGAGGCAGAGCTCGCCCTCAGCAACAACTAAGCTTTACCAGGAGAAATCAATGTCTACCCTTGAAATCAAGGACCTTCACGTCTCGGTTATCCTCGACGACGAAACCACCAAGCCCATCCTGAAGGGCGTTAACCTGACCATCAACTCGGGCGAGATTCACGCCATCATGGGCCCGAACGGTTCCGGTAAGTCCACTCTGGCTTCCACCATTGCTGGCCACCCCAAGTACCAGGTTGATTCCGGTCAGATCCTGCTCGACGGTGAGGACATCACCGAGATGAGCGTGGACGAGCGTGCACGCGCAGGCCTGTTCCTGGCTATGCAGTACCCGGTTGAGATTCCCGGCGTGACCATGTCTAACTTCCTGCGTTCCGCTAAGACCGCTGTGGACGGCAAGGCTCCCTCCCTGCGTACCTGGACCAAGGACGTTAAGGAAGCCATGAAGAACCTGGAGATTGACCCCGACTTCATCGCACGTAACGTGAACGAGGGCTTCTCCGGTGGTGAGAAGAAGCGCCACGAGATCCTTCAGCTGGAGCTGCTCAAGCCCAAGTTCGGCATCCTGGACGAGACCGACTCCGGTCTGGACGTTGACGCACTGAAGATCGTGTCTGAGGGTGTGAACCGTGCGCACGAGGCAAACGACATGGGCGTCATGCTGATTACCCACTACACCCGCATCCTGCGCTACATCAAGCCGCAGTTCGTGCACGTGTTCGTGGACGGCAAGATGGTTGACCAGGGCGGCCCCGAGCTGGCTGACCGCCTGGAAGAAGAGGGCTACGTTTCTTACGTGGGTAAGAAGTAAGCTTCTTCTCTTACCGGATTCTGACAGAAAGATAGGACTATGACTGAGACTGTGCAGGGTCGTGTTCCTCAGGAAGAGATTGAGGAAGCCCTCAAGGAGGTCATTGACCCGGAGCTTGGCGTCAATATTGTTGACCTCGGTCTGCTCTACGGTCTGCGCTGGGATGAGGATGGAACCCTCATTCTGGACCTGACTCTGACCACTGCGGCGTGCCCGTTGCAGGAGGTTATTGAGGAACAGGTTCAGGCGAACCTGGATAACCTGGTTGATTCTTGGCGTGTGAACTGGGTTTGGATGCCGCCGTGGGGCCCGGAGCGTATTACTGAGGACGGCCGCGATATGATGCGCGCGCTGGGCTTCAACATCTAAGCTCCTGACTCGCAGATAGGTGCCCGCCCGGTGCGGAAGGTGTATGCCTTCGGCACCGGGCGGGTATTTTTGTGTGCTTTAGGGGCTTTGACCGTGCACCATGATGAAGCTATATTGAGAAGGATATTGTTAACCATATTTCCATAGGAGGGGATATGCATATTCTGGAAGAGATTTGCGAGGTCGCGGTCAGCAAGAATGTGAATTTTCTGATCGGTTCAGGTTGCTCGGTGGGAGCAATCGGTAGGATGAGTAAATACTGGGAGGATGCTTGGAGAGAAAGAAATATAAATGAAGATAAAAAAGAAAAATCTCCAACTTGCTGCAAAGATAAAGAATATTGTGATGAATGTAAACAAAGGGGAAATGATCTACTCATAGAAGACGTCATGAGGGTGAGTAAGATGATTCTTGGTCAGCCCCTTACTAATGAAGAAGATGCTAAAGAAGGTCAGGGCGGCTCAGAACAGCAAGAGGAACACACGGACCAAACAGCGAAAGAACAGAAGAAACAGGAGCAAAAAGAACGGGAAGATACAGAAAAACGTGAGAAAATAGACCCTGTTTCTGGAATATATATCTCATTTATGCGTGAAGTTATTAGTCTGATGAACAGGATGAACTCTCGTCAGAATCCGCGAAACATTAATATTTTTACAACCAACTACGATCTTTTTATTGAAAATGCCCTTGATGAGGTTTCTAAAACTGAGACATTTGTTATTAATGATGGGGCACGAGGATATTTTAAGAGGGTTCTAGACAGCTCAAACTTCAACCGAACGGTTTCTTATCGAGGTCCGTCTAATAATTATGTCGATGAAATTCCTAGCATTTCGCTTATTAAGCCTCATGGTTCGGTTAACTGGGAAAAGGTTGAAAGTGATAACATTGAGATTAAAACAGAAGTTGTTGATAATCCTGTTGTTGTTAACCCTGATGGCCATGAACCTCGAGTGACCTTTGAAGAAAACTATTTTCATGATATGTTAAGGATTTTTCAAACGGAACTGGATAAGCCGCAAAGTGTTCTCTTTGTTATTGGATTTTCGTTTCAGGATGAGCATATCGTTAAAATGATGCAGCGAGCGCTGCGGAACAAAGAGTTGAATGTGTACATATTCTGCTACTCAAATAATAGTACTAAAAGGGACATCCGTAAAAATTTGGCGTGTGAGGGCAGAGAATATAAGAATCTAAGGTTTATTGAGCCACGGGATATTCCAGTAAATGGACCTTGGGATACGAAGGAAAACAAGTTAACTTTAGATATTGTTACGAAGATTCTGAAGTCTGGAGATAATTAAATGGATAAGTATATAGGTATTGTCATTTCTGTGGATTCTGCTATTGCAGAGGTGGCTATGTATGACATGGTGAATGATGCCAATATTTTATGGGAGGGACAGGTTCTTCCTGGCCCTAAGGTTGGTTCCTTTATATCCATTCTCCAGGGTAATGTCAGAATTATTGCTAAGGTCATTTCAGAAAAAATTATCGACCAGCAAAATTCTATTGGCAGTAAAGAGTTTGATAACCGTTATTCTAAGGATTCTATTAATAGGGTTATCAAGGCTAAGAGCATTGGTACTGTAAAGGGTGGTAATTTTCAGGTAACATCGCGATACGTCCCGATGGTTGGCAATAAAGTATCTTGGATTAGCCAGGATGACTATGCTGCAATGTATTCCCTGGGCGAGAACGTCCCGTCACTTCGTATTGGTGAAGACCTTCTAGGTGATCAGGAAGTTAATATCCCGATTAATCGTATTTTCGCTTCACATATTGGTGTTTTTGGAAACACTGGTAGTGGTAAATCAAATACCCTGCATCGCCTGTATCTCAATCTCTTTAGGTCAGAGTATGGAGATGGAGCGCTAGAAAAATCAAAATTTATTGTCATTGATTTCAATGGCGAATATTCTCATGATGCTTCCTTCGGTGTTCCTTCTGAAAAAAAGAATGTATACCGTCTGTCTACGCGATCAAATAACTCAGATGAGATTCCCATAAATGATGATTATATATTTGATCCAGAGATTCTTGCCATGCTTTTTGATGCCCGTCCTGCAACTCAAGTACCGTTTATAAAAAATACTTTAAGTTATTATAATAAGATGAAGGGTGATTGGGAAAAGTATGCCAAGTTTATAATTGGAACATTTTGTAGACTTTTGGTTACAAGAGAAGGTAGCCGGGGTGATGCTTTGGAAGAATGGATTGATACCTATCGACAATTTACGCAATATCAGAAAAATTGTACAAATTGTGACTTTTGTAACCCGGATTTAAGTGTCCAGTATTCTAATCAGTGTGCATGTAACCATGGATTAGAAAACGATCCATACCTATGTCCTGAAGTGTTGTTTAAGCAGACTAAAACTGTGTCCGATAAAAATTATGCACTATCTCTAGTTGGATTATCGGGTACTGATTGTTATTTTAACCACGGATCTATTGTGAGCAATCAGCAAAAAGGCTCCATATATAAGTATCTTTTAAGTTCATTGAGTAACCGGATGAAAGAATCTAATCCAATAGATCGATTAATATATATTTTGAAATTTTCTTATATTCATAATACTGCTTGGGGAGAAGTTCAGCGAGAGCATCTTGATCCCCTCATGAAAAGAATAGGTGTGGCTTTAAAGGATTTAAAGAAAGTTATCTCTGTGGATGAAAAAGGTCTGCAAGGGCTCAGTAATCTCATTGTTGTGGATTTGTTGAATGCAAATCAGAGTATTAAGCGTATGATACCTATGTTGTTTGCAAAGATGATGTATGGTGAACAAAAAGATAAAAAGGTCAGTGGGTCAACATCCCATCTTATCATTGATGAAGCGCATAATATTTTGAATGCTAATTCGGGTGAAGTGGGGGATCATTGGAGGGATTATCGACTTGACGTATTTGAAGAAATTATCAAGGAAGGCAGAAAGTTTGGCTTCTATCTGACACTTTCTAGTCAACGGCCAGCAGATGTATCACCAACTATCGTTTCTCAGATTCATAACTATTTTATTCACAGGCTTGTTAACGAGCTTGATCTGCGAATGATTGAAAGAACAATGCCAACGCTGGACAGGGCATCTTTTGACGTAATCCCAACCTTGGGTAAGGGTGAATGCGTCGTTACGGGCGCTGCATTTTCGTTGCCTGTCTTCACCGTTGTTGATTGGGTTGAGTCGGACCCCAGGCCTCATAGCGATGACCTAGTTCTTACTGACCAATTATGGATAAAAGATGAATATAAGTTTGCATTGGAGAAAGCTGAGGCATGTTCCTACGCGGCGAATATGTCTAAACGAGGCATGCACAACTGGTTGACTAGTGAACCTGATCCCGTCAGTTCAGAAGCTGCTCAGTACGCAGTGGACAATATGAAGGCTGACTGGAACGCAAATGCCCTGGAAAGCGCAAAGAGCTACCAGAAGACGATGAACATGTCTCCTGAAGCAATCCGTTCTCAGCTGACTTCTTCCATTGAAGGTTTCACCGAGGAAGAAGCGGAGTACGCTATCTCTCACCTGGACTAATTCAATAGATGATTCATAGAAGCCGCCCGGCATGGAACACAATCCATACCGGGCGGCTTCTATATGGTCAGCCTTGAACCTAGTCGTTCAGGTGCAGCAGCTTCAGCGAGTGCTCATACTTAATCATGAGGCAGGTACGAGTCGGTTCCTCCAGAAGCGCCAAACGCTGCGGGTCAGTATTATCCGCAATATCGGCAAGCTTCACCAGACGAGCCAAATCATTCACACGCACCCGGCTCAGATACGACTCACGAGACTCACCCGGGCGGCGAGTCAACGCCTCAATCGCATCCACAATACGCGCCGAGAAATGACGCGCCAGATATGCGAGGGAAACGCCGGTATCTTCCACCGTGTCATGCAGTAGCGCCACAATCTGCGCCTCGGTCTTCAGCTCTTCCAAAGACACATCGGGATGAACGGCGGCAGCCATTTCAGAGGCAAGCTTACGCGCCCCAAGAGCCACACGGCGGGGGTGGGAGATGTAGGGCCAGCCGTTACGGTCAGTCTGCCCCTCATGCGCCTTATCAGCAATGCTGTCAGCCAGGCGAATCATCTCTTTGTAGTAGCTATTCGACATGAGAACCTCCATTGGTTAAAACTCTTGCGAGTTCACGGCACCCGCCACCGTGCCGGTACGTTGCGCAAAGCCGATACGGAACGGTAGCTGGTACCAACACTCTACGCCAGCGGCTACGCGGCGGCTAGAGAACTCGCCCGAAACGCCCCTAATACGTCAAATATGACGCGCCGAAGAATAATACAGGGTGTTTCCCCCCCCCCCAAAAAATGGTGGGTTTGATGCCCGTTCAGCCGTGTATCTGCGGTTCAAGATAGCCCCGCTGGAGGCGCCCGTCACCTCCGCGAAAGTGTCCGCCGAACCCTTTTGTACCGCCCGGCGTAACCCGCCCAAAATCTCACATGGTGGCGAAAAATTTCTAACTTTTTCTGACGAAAATCGCCGCACAAACCGCCCAACACAAAGGCAGTTTAAGCGTGTTTAGCACACACCGATACACACTCATCAAACGAAAAAATCACCCGCCCTCCGTGCCCTCCTAAAACCTCCAAAAACCCGTATTTTTCCGCGAAAATACGCGCTAAACTGGGGGCAACCAAACATCGGAGAACACCATGGCAGAGCTCTACGAGCGCTTCGTCGCTTTGTACCCCTACCCACACGAGCGAATCCGCCACGGCGCCCCACGAGCCGAACTTAACCGGCGATACCTCGAACACCTTTACGAGGGCAAGAACCGGGGAACAACCCCCATCGTGGTTGCCCTCGACCCGACCCTGCTCGGGACCATTGAGAATAACGTCTCCCTGCGCACCTCAACGCCCGTGCAGAACATCACCGCCGACACCATCAAGCGGTACGCACACGACCTCATCACCGACCAGCAGCGTTACCTGGAACAAGTCGGTGTAGAAGTTGCCGCGCACGAAGCCTTCCGGCACCTGAACGAGAGCGCCTACCTGCAGACCTACCGCCGCCTCATGGAGAATGGCGAACTCGGCGAAGACGACATCGGCACGCCGTTGAAGGCTGAGTACCCCTTCGGGCTGACCGCTGGCATCATCAATGAGAAGGTCAAAGCAACCGACATTGACCGTGCCGCGGAACTGCTGATTATGGACCTGCCGCTGCGGGACGTATCAGGGGTTTTCGCCTACCTGCCCTTTGGCGGGTGGGACTCCAGCCCCAGCCCCGAGGCGATGCTGTCCATCGCCCGCTACTGGTTTGAACGCGATGACGCCTACCCGGCTGTTATTGCCTCGGACTTTATCGAGTTCTACACGCCTGTGCCGGTCACGACCCGCCGCGACGCAGAGATCCTGGCGGTCGAGCACACGATGGTTTCCTCGGCGATGCCGGTGCGTGTCTACCGCGGCTTCGACAAGCTCGTGGAGGCGCTCTACGGTCAGCACGACTGGTACCTGTGGTGGGAGCAGCTCCCGGCGGCACTAGTTGTCGAGCCGTTCTAAACCGCTTGAGTAATGTGAGTTAAAAGCAGGGGCGGGGTGAACCTACATGGTTCGCCCCGCCCCTCTCGCGTACCTGCACTATTTCAGCTCGTCCACGTGCCGCGCCCGCAACGCCTTAGCGGTCGCCGTCGCGTAATCAACCGCCTGCACGACCCACGGGATCAGCAGCCGCCAATACATGCGCTTAGGCAGATTACGCGCCACAGCCGCACGACGTAGCGCACCCCAGCGGTCCATGAGCGCTGGAATCGACCGGATCATCAACGCAATCAGCAGACCCAGCCGCTCGGGTGAAAGACCCACAAAACGCAGCGGCGAACAGAGCCGCACAAAGCCGTCAATCAGAACCGGCAGGGGAGTGCTCACCAGCAGAGCGCGGGACGCGTAGAAAGCCGTCAGCATGGTCGCAATAGCATCCGCACCGGAGGCGTACTGCCCCGTAAACAGGTAGTAGGCGACCATGATTAGCAACAGCAGAGACAGCGTGCGGACCACCAGCCACAGCTGGGAGGCGGGCACACCAGCCCACAAGGTGCACAGCGTAGACGCGACCAAAGCCACCAGCGCCACCTGCCAGCCGGTCACCGCCAGCAACAGAAACAGCCCAAAGAAGAGCGCGCCCTTAAGCCACAGCGGCGCCCGATGCACCGGCGTACCCAGCGGCTGGTAGAAACCCACCAACAGGGTACCGGGGTTGAAATCGGAGCCCTGGGAGGCGGGGCGCGGATTCACGCGGGGACTCACACGAGGTGTGTTAGCGCTCATGCGCGCCTCCTGCCGCGTCTGCGTTCTCGCCTGCATCTTCGATAGTGGCGCCCTCATTCGGGAACCCCTCGGCGCACCACGTGCGGTACTGTTGCACCAGCTGCGCCGCATCCCCCTGGGCAAGCAGGCGACCGTCGTGAATGATGACGGCTTCATCGCAGGACGCCGCCAAATCCAGATCGTGCGTGCTGAGCACCAGCATCTGATCCAGCGACTCCAAGTGCTTGAGTAGCCGCGCTCGGTTCCGCAAGTCCAGCAGGGTGGTCGGCTCATCCAGCAGAAGAATCTGCGGGCGCGCCGCCAACACGCTGGTGAGGGCAACCAGCTGCTTTTCGCCTCCCGAGAGGGTGAAAACGCTCTGATCCACCAGACGCTCGATACCGCGCTCGCGCAGCAGTTCACGAATCCGTTCGCGGCGCTGCTCACCGCTGAGGGAACTACCCTCAATAGCGGCGGCACGGCGCAGGCTCAGGTCAATATCTTCGGCGACGGTGGGCATAATCAGCTGCGCCTCCGGCTGGGCGAAGAGCATGCCTACACCCTCAAAAGCGCCCTGCGAACCAGTGCGAGAACCCGTACCGTTCGAGCCGCGGCTCGGCGCCTCCAGGGTATCTACACCGTTCACGCGCACAATACCCTCATCAGGGTGCGTGAGCCCGTTAAAAAGCCCCAGCAGGGTCGACTTGCCGCTACCATTCAGGCCCAGCACCGCGGTGCGTTTTGCGGTGAATCGCAGGCTCACATCCTTGAGGATACGGCGATGCCCGCCTTCGGGCAGCTCAGTGAAAACACTCACCGATTCAAGCTCAAGGGCGGGCATGCTGGTAGAGGCGCTCACCGCCTGCTCGCCTTGCACCTGCTGCGGCGCAGGCTGGCGCGTGGAGCGGCGAAAAAACATAGCTATCCTCTCATGCGGCACATCGTGTGCCTTTAACGCTGGGCAGAAGCCAGGGACGGGAAGGCGCGGCGTACCGACAAACCAACCAGAACCGCGATCGTGGACTTCACCAAATCCCAGGGAACAAACACCATTGCCGCGCTGAACGCAGCGTCAAAAGTCATGTGGGCGTTCACCATCATACCGGCGATACCGCAGGCGGTCAGAACCACAAAACCGCAGAAGTTCGCGAGCAGAGCCATGAGGAAGGTCGCACCAACTGAACGGGTGTTGCGGGTAAACAGGTAGGCGAGGGTACCGGCAATAGCGGCGAAGGGCAGGAAGCCAAGCAGGTATCCGGCGCTCGGGGAGGCGAGCGTACCCAAACCGGCGCCGCCCTTAGCGAAGATGGGCAGGCCAGCAAAACCAACCAGCAGGTACAGCGCCACGGAGGCGGTGGCGCGCTTGCCACCGAGAACCTGAGCAGTTATGTAAATGCCGAGGGTCTGGAAGGTGAAGGGGACCGCGACGCCGCCCAGGCTGACGGCGGGCATAATGGCGAGCGCGGCGATGAAGCCCGCGAAGACCGCGATGAGGGAGAGGTCGGTGGCGAGGGAGGTCTTTGCCGCTACGTTACGGCGCGGTGCCTGAGTTGCCTGGGGTTCCTGGGCTGATTCGCGCACGGAATCGGTCATTGGGGTGGTACTCCTTTGATACGTATTGCTCTGCAGATTTTTCTACAGAGTTGAGGGTGGCGGTGGTTGACTGCTTGTCACAACCCAGTTTTGAACAATGTTCTATGAATGGTGTCCGGTATGTATAGTACACCGCACACCACAAAAACAAAAGGTGCCCCACATGCGCACTCGGCACACCTGCACTAAAATTGATGAGGTGCTCTGCTTGATGAGGCGTTCCGCGCGCTCGCCGCCTCTATCCCGGCGAATCCCGCCTGCCGAGCATTACTAGCCCACACACAGACCGCCATCCGGAAAGGCACCCATGATTGCTGTACAGAACCTCGAATTGCGTGCAGGCGCGCGCCTGCTCATGGAAGAGGTCACCTTCCGCATCGATAAGGGCGACAAGATTGGTCTGGTGGGCCGCAACGGTGCTGGTAAGACCACTATGACTAAGGTGCTTGCCGGTCTGACCCTGCCCGCTGACGGCACGGTGACCCGCAGTGGCACTATCGGCTACCTTCCGCAGGACCCGAAGGTGGATGACATGAGCCAGCTGGCGCGTGACCGCATCCTTTCGGCGCGTGGCCTGGATGGTGTGGCGCGCAAGATGCGTCAGGCGCAGGACGATATGGCGAGTGAGGACCCGGCGGTGCGCGCTAAGGGTATGCGCCGCTACGACCGTCTTGAGGCTGAGTTCATTGCCGGCGGCGGCTACGCGGCTGAGTCGGAGGCGGCGGTCATCACCTCCAACCTGGACCTGCCGGAGCGTGTGCTCGCCCAACCGCTGTCCACTCTGTCGGGCGGTCAGCGTCGCCGCGTGGAGCTGGCGCGTATTCTCTTCTCCAATGCAGACACCATGCTGCTGGACGAGCCGACCAACCACCTGGATGCCGACTCCATCATGTGGCTGCGTGACTTCTTGAAGAACTTCTCGGGCGGCCTGATGGTCATTAGCCACGATGTTGACCTGATGGAGCTGGTCGTCAACCGCGTCTTCTACCTGGATGCGAACCGCTGCGTGATTGACCAGTACAACATGGGCTGGAAGAACTACCTGACTCAGCGTGAGCAGGACGAGCACCGTCGCAAGCGTGAGCGTGCGAACGCGCAGAAGAAGGCGAATGCTCTGATGGAGCAGGCGAATAAGATGCGCGCGAAGGCGACCAAGGCTGTTGCGGCTCAGCAGATGATTAAGCGTGCTGAGAAGCTTCTGCGCGGCCTGGAGGAGGAGCGTCAGAGCGATAAGGTCGCGGCGATTCGCTTCCCGGATCCGGCGCCGTGCGGTAAGACTCCGCTCTCTGCGCAGGGTCTGTCGAAGTCCTATGGCTCCCTGGAGATTTTCACGGACGTTGATTTGGCGATTGACCGCGGTTCGCGCGTGGTGGTGCTGGGCCTGAACGGTGCCGGTAAGACCACTCTGCTGCGCATGCTGGCTGGTTCCACTCAGCCTGATACGGGTGAGGTCGTGTACGGTCACGGCGCGAAGCTGGGCTATTTTGCGCAGGAACACGAAATTCTTGATGGTGACCGCACTGTCTTTGAGAACATGAAGTCTGCCGCGCCGGATCTGGATGACACCCGCGTGCGCACGATTTTGGGTTCGTTCCTGTTTTCCGGTGATGACGTGGATAAGCCTGCCGGTGTTCTTTCCGGTGGCGAGAAGACCCGTCTGTCGTTGGCGACCCTGGTTGCGTCGAGCGCGAACGTGCTGCTGCTCGATGAGCCGACCAACAACCTGGACCCCGCCTCGCGTGAGGAGATTCTGAACGCCTTGAAGGCGTACCAGGGCGCTATCGTGATGGTTTCTCACGATGAGGGTGCCGTGGAGGCGCTCGACCCCGAGCGTGTGCTACTTCTACCGGATGCGGTGGAGGACCTGTGGTCGAAGGATTACCAGGATCTGATTTCGCTGGCGTAAGCAATATTTGCTGAACATCAAAGCGTGGGGAGGCTCCGGTACCGTGTGGTGCCGGGGCCTCTTTACGTGTATTGCGCGTTGTTTTATTGTCCGGGGCGTATTGTTTGTGGCGTATTGGCCGGGGTGTATTGTCCAGGGCGTGTTTTTTGTGTTCTGAAAATGTGTTGCGGAGATATTGTCGGTATTTTTCTCGCGAATAGTGCGGAAAAATGTGACCTGACCCGTGGGGTTGTATTGTTTTCTGATCATATGTGGTGTAATTGCGTTCCCGTGCATGTGATTTGTGGGTTCTGACACATGAAACTTGCGGCGTATTTGACGGGAAATAATGTTGCCTTGTGGGTTTTTCTGAGGGAAAGAAAAGCTCTCAGGCGATATTTCGGGGGGTCTGTGTGGGCTTTTTGAATTTTTCATGTGTCTCTACATACATTGTGGGAAAAATGGTAGAAACACAACATGTGTGGGGCGTAGACTTATAACTGTTCCCGCCATTGCGAGGACGCAAATGCGAAACATTAGGGCTCACTACCGATGGTGAGCTAACGCGGGGGAGAAGAGATTCCCGCCCGCTCACGAAGGAGAACTACCAATGCACAACACTGAGTTCGAGAAGTACCCCACCTCTGGTGAAGAGAACGTTGAGGTTGACGTCTTCTGGCCCATCCAGGACGCTTAATCTCTCACCCCGATAGGTCGGGATAAGGATTAGAAAAGCGCCCCGCCGCTTCCGTAGGGAAGTGACGGGGCGCTTTGCTGTCCTCGGTGAGAATTTAGTTATGCGGCACGTTATGCGGCGTGAATACCCAGCCCGAACATTTGCAGGGGGTATTCGGTAAAGCCCATCATGGCTGCCGCGTACCAGGCGACGTACCCGGTCAGTGCTAGAACGAGTGCCTTCTCGCGTACGCTGCCGGCATCACCCAGGATCGGCAGTGCCATGTAGCCGCTCTTTTTCCATAGGGGAGATGCCACCAGGGGTTTGATAACAATAGGGTAGAGGGGCAGCAGTCCGCGGGTTGTCAGCAGGTCGCCAATCAGGTGAATGGTGGCGCCAACCGAAATAGCCCAGGGGAGTAGCGCCAGCGAATCAGTCGTGTAGGCGGCGTACCCGAGGGCGACGGCACCGATCCATCCACCCGGTGCGCCGAGCATGCGCAATGCTAGGCCGCCCGAGAATGCGGCAAGAAGCAGTGAAGCCCAGGGGATTCCGTTGTAGCTCAGATTCGCGCTGAAATAGGCAACCGCCCAGAAAGCTACCAGACCCAAAATGGAGTGCGTTCCCTTACGGTGTCCGCCGCTGACCGCCCCGACAATGCGTGCTACCCAGCGTGAAATGGGCGGAATGGAGTTGGCGATACTGCCGTTGTGGTGGTCAATATCCGGCAGCATGCCCGCACCGGCGCACGCCAGGGTGGTCACGATGAGGGTGGGGGTATCGGGAACCTGCACCACTCCCGTCTCGACGAGCACTAGCCAGCCAGCTGCGGCGCTGACGGTGTGCGAATAGCCCATCATGGGGAGGTGCCTCCTTGAATGCGAATGCTCAGCGAGTGTGATTACCCTGCGAGTGTGGTCGCCTGGGCGCCGGGATGTTCACTCGAACTAATTAGAACAAATATAGCATATATCGAAATTACTTTCGATAGTGCTTGGGTCGTCGCCTCAGCCAGAGACCTCAGCTGGCCCTACACCTCAGCCGGCGCTATCCCTCAAACGGCAGAGTCTGCTTCCAGAACTCGCGCTCGCGCAGGTAGTTCTCCAGCCAGCCCACGTGCTCGGAGCATGCCAGCCAAATCTTGCGGCGCTCGGGGGTGTGCACCTTCGGGTTGTTCCAGAGCAGCTGAAATTCTGCCGCCTGCTGGCAGCCCTTGCGGGAGCACTTGGCGTACTCGGGCTGTGCATCCTGTGAGAGTGAACCGAGCAGATCCATGTCTTCTTATCCTTACTATTGCGCCTCTACGTGCGGTGTTATTTCGTGCCCGCGTAACCCCGCAGAAAAGGGGTGCGGGCTGTTCCGCTTCAGCTAGTGTACGCGCCCGATGAGGCATGTAAAAGAAGGGGAGTAGGCGTTCAGTGTTCAAAAGCGGAGTGTAGCCTGCGGCACCATCACCCTAAAACGCGGTAAAATAAGGTTCGACTGTCCATCCGTCCACACCCCGACCGCGGAGCCGCTGCATCGGCTCCGATTGCGAGGGGTCGACTCATCAAGGAAGCTCATGAGCGAGAACACTCCCAAGACCGTGCTGGTCACCGGCGGCAACCGAGGCATCGGCTACGAAATTGCCAAGGAATTCCAGGCAGCAGGCCACAACGTCTGCATCACCTACCGCAGCGGTGAAGCCCCCGAAGAATTTTTCGCAGTCAAGGCAGATGTGCGCGATGCCGACAGCATTAACGAAGCTTTCAAGGAAATTGAAGCAGAATTCGGCCCCGTGGAGGTGCTGGTCGCCAACGCAGGTATCACCCGCGACATGCTGCTGATGCGCATGAAGGAATCCGACTTCACCGATGTTGTCGACACCAACCTGACCGGTTCCTTCCGCGTGGTTCAGCGCGCTATCAAGGGCATGCTGAAGCTCAAGCGCGGCCGCATTATCCTGGTTTCCTCTGTGGTGGGTCTGTACGGTTCCCCCGGC
Organism: Rothia mucilaginosa; assembly: GCF_964211445.1. Classification (GTDB taxonomy): domain Bacteria; phylum Actinomycetota; class Actinomycetes; order Actinomycetales; family Micrococcaceae; genus Rothia; species Rothia mucilaginosa_E. The sequence continues at coordinate 52,086 of NZ_CAXOQT010000014.1, forward strand.
CAGGTCAACTACTCCGCATCTAAGGCGGCACTGGTTGGTATGGCACGCTCCATCACCCGCGAGCTGGGCGGCCGCAACATCACCGCTAACGTGGTGGCACCGGGCTTCATTAACACCGCAATGACTGAAGTTCTGCCCGAGGAAACCAAGAAGAACTACCTGGCATCCATCCCGGCTGGCCGTTTCGCGGAGGCTGAAGAGGTTGCTCGCGTGATTCGCTGGCTCGCATCCGATGAGGCTAGCTACATTTCTGGCGCTGTCATCCCCGTTGATGGCGGCCTGGGTATGGGTCACTAACCCCACCCCGTACGGACTGCATGAAGCGCCCGAGCATGGGCGCACCCTTTCTAAACCTAAGGACATAACACTATGGCACAGCTGACCGGCAAGACCATTATCATCACCGGCTCCTCCCGCGGCGTTGGCGCAGACACCGCACAGATTCTCGCCGCTGAGGGCGCGAACATTGTGGTGAACTACCGCTCCAAGGCACCGCGCGCAAACAAGATCGTCAAGGCTATTGAAGAGGCTGGCGGCAAGGCAGTTGCAGTGCAGGCTGACGTGACCAAGGCTGAGGACCTGCAGAACCTCGTCAACACCGCAGTGGAGACCTTCGGCTCCCTGGACTACCTGATCCTGAACGCTTCGGGCGGCATGGAGACCGGCATGGGTGAGGACTACGCAATGCGCCTGAACCGTGACGCACAGCTGAACCTGGCACGCCTGGCTGCAGAGAAGATGCCCGAGGGCGCACGCATCGTGTTCGTGACCAGCCACCAGGCACACTTCATCCGCGAAGTTGAGACCATGGACGAGTACAAGCCCGTCGCAGAGTCCAAGCGCGCTGGCGAAGACGCACTGATCGCCGAGATTCCCGCACTTTCCGAGAAGGGTATCTCCCTGGTCGTGGTGTCCGCTGACATGATTGAAGGCACCGTCACCGCAACCCTGCTGAACCGCCTGCACCCCGGCGCTATTGAGCAGCGCCGCGAGACCGCCGGCAAGCTCTACACCGTCAACGAGTTCGCGCAGGAAATCGCGAAGATGGTCACTGCAGACGTTGAGACCGGCCATGTTGAGCTGGTCGGTGGCGCACGCGGCTTCATCGACTAATACTCTGTTGCTTTAGGTGCCGTTACGGATGCGCTCACGCCTTCCGTGGCGGCACCTGTAGCCCCTTATTCTTTGCGCGAGGAACCCAATGTGGGGTACCCGCGCACTATGCGCTCACTGCACCGGCAACCAGGCTAGGTTGCGAGGTAGGGGGGCGCATCCCATCCATCTAACTCACTGGAAGAAGAACCATGAGCACCGTACTCAACCTTCAGAATGTCTCCGTGATTCGCGGCGGCCGCAAGATTCTCAACGACGTTTCCTGGACTGTGAACGAAGGTGAACGCTGGGTTGTTCTGGGCCCCAACGGCGCCGGTAAGTCCACTCTGCTTTCGATTGCGGCAGCTCGCCTGCACCCGACCAGCGGCGAGGTTGAAATCCTTGACGAGACCCTCGGCGCTGTTGACGTGTTCGACCTGCGCCCGCGCATTGGTCTGTCCTCCGGTGCTTCGGCAACCCAGATTCCCGCCAACGAGAAGGTTTCCGACGTTGTCGTGACCGCAGCGTACGCTGTGTCCGGTCGTTGGAAGGAAGAATACGACGTCATGGACGACGAGCGTGCCACCGAACTGCTGGCTGAGTGGGGCGTCGACACCCTCGCTGACCGCACCTTCGGCTCCCTCTCCGACGGCGAGCGCAAGCGTGCGCTGATTGCTCGCGCACTGATGACCGACCCCGAACTGCTGCTGCTGGACGAGCCCGGCGCAGGCATGGACATTTCCGGTCGTGAGGACCTGGTCGAGCGTCTGACCGCGCTTGCTGCTGACCCCTACGCACCGGCTACCGTGCTCATCACCCACCACCTCGAGGAAATCCCGGCTGGCTTCACCCACGCCCTGCTGGTCCGTGACGGCGGCGTGGTCGCTGCAGGCCCGATCCTGTCCACCATTACCGAGGCGAACCTCGCAGCAACCTACGACATGGACCTGGCTCTGACCGTGACCCCCGCGGGTCGTTACTCCGCGTTCAAGCGCGCATGAGTCGTGCCCCGAAGCAGCTGAGCGCCGAACAGATCGCTGAGCGTGCCGAGCGTGTCTACGCCATCGAGTCGGTCACGGCTCTGGCGCAGGCACCCGAGCAGGCTCTGCGCTACTACACGCAGCTGACCGATGTGAAGCTCCGTAGCGCCATGGAACCGCAGTGGGGTATCTACATTGCGGAGTCCTCGAAGGTGATTCGTCGCGCGCTCGCTGCCGGCCATCAGCCCGTTTCTTTCCTGATGAGCGAGAAGTGGGCTGATGATTTGGCGGATGTGTTGCGCGCTCATCCTGACACTCCCGCGTATGTGGGTAGTGAGGAACAGCTGGAACAGGTGACCGGTTTTCATCTACACCGTGGCGCTCTGGCGGCGATGGCTCGCCCGGCGCCGCAGCCCCTGGAGCAGTTGTTGCAGGGTGCCTCTCGCGTGGCGATTTTGGAAGATATTGTGGACCACACGAATGTGGGCGCTATTTTCCGTTCGGCTGCCGCGCTGGACGTGGATGCCGTGCTGGTGACCCCGCGATGCGCCGACCCGCTGTATCGTCGTTCGATTCGCGTGTCGATGGGTACCGTTTTTCAGGTGCCGTGGGCTCGTCTGGAGTCGTGGCCTGCCGACCTGCAGACCCTGCACGAGCTGGGATTTAAGAGCGCCGCGCTCGCGCTGGAAGAGGATTCGCTGACCCTGGAGGAGCTGTCTGCTCGTCAGGATGAGAAGCTGGCGTTGATTCTGGGCACGGAGGGGCACGGACTGTCGCCCCGCACCCTGGCTGCGTGTGACGATACGGTGATGATTCCGATGTCGCACGGCGTGGATTCTTTGAATGTTGCGGCGGCGAGTGCCGTGGCGTTCTGGGAGACCCGCCCGCGTTCATAACCTGAGTTCCTAGCTTGATTCTTAACCCCCGTGAGCGCCTTCTTCGGGTGCTCTTGCGGCAGCTAGGTTGGTGCCTGTGAGGGAACGTACTGGGATTTAATCCGTGAAGGTGGTACCCTTAATGGGTTGTGCGCGCCCTATGCGTGCACAATGGTGATGCGCTCTGAGATTTTCTCGATAGCTGCACATCGAAAAACCTACTCCATCTATATAAGGGCTACTGGCAAAATCCAGTAGCAGAAGAAGGTAATCAATGAAGGCAGAAATCCACCCGGACTACAACCTGGTTCTGTTCCGCGACCTCGCATCCGGCAAGGTCTTCCTGACCCGTTCCACCATGACCTCGGACAAGACCGAGAAGTGGGAAGACGGCAACGAGTACCCGATCGTCGAGGTTGAAATCTCGTCCGAGTCGCACCCGTTCTACACCGGTAAGCAGCGCATCATGGACTCCGCAGGTCGCGTCGAGCGCTTCAACGCACGCTTCGGCAACTTCGGTAAGAAGTAAATCTTCTTTCCCAGTTTTGCTTTTTAGCGAAATCAATGCCCCGTTCTCCTTGGTTTTCAGGGAGGCGGGGCATTGTGCGTTCTGCGAACCATCGCAGAATAGCTCGCGCGAACGTGAGGAAAGTTGTAATGTAAAACCTTTCGTTCACTGGTGCGTAGACCCGCTGACGGCGTTACAATGGGAAAGTATTTTGCGAGCTGTGCATTTTCTGTGCCCTCCAGCACCGCCCCACATCGGCGGGTTATTTTCCGGCTCTCTGCACTCTAGAGACTTCGCTGGATGCGCCGCGCACCTCGCGTATCACCACCTCAAACAAAGGACAACTTAATGAGCGACGCTCACTCTGAACCGTCGCAGAAGAAGAAATGGGTCAAGCGTATTCTGCTGATCCTGCTGATTCTTCTGCTGGTTATTACCCTCGGTATTGGTTTCTTTATCTGGCGTGCTGGCCACACCTGGGATAGCAAGACCGAGAAGTTTGACTCCATCACTAAGGTGGACGAAGATCAAGCCAAAATTAAGGAGCAGCTTGGCGAGGCTAAGAAGCTCAACGTGACGGAGCTGAAGGCTCCGACCGTGACTAACTCGGATACTGGTAAGAACGGCACCAACGCTAACGGCTCCGCAGATGGCGGTTCGGATGCTACGGCGGCTCTCGCTGCAAACGCCAGCGAGCACGATAAGGACGGCGACGGCATCCTGGATGACGGTTACAGCTACGATGTCGTGAAGGGCCCCGGTAAGAACATTCTGCTGCTCGGTAGTGACACCCGTTCCGGTTCTGAAGCTGCTCAGGTGAGTGGCTCCCGTGCGGACAGCATTATGCTCATGCACATCCCGGCTGACGGCAAGGGCGTGTACCTGGTCTCGATTATGCGTGATACCTGGGTGAACATCCCCGGCTACGGTTCGGCAAAGATTAACGCGGCGCTGAACTATGGCGGTATTTCTCTGCAGGTGGCAACCGTTGAGAACCTGCTGGGCATCAAGATTGATCACGTGGCTGAGATTGAGTTCGAGGGCTTCAAGGCTCTGGTGAACTCCGTTGGTGGCGTGGACGTTCAGGTCCCCTTCAACTTTGATATCAATATTTGGTCCTTCAAGCAGGGTATGCAGCACATGGATGGTGGCGCGGCACTTGCGTTCGTGCGTGCTCGTTACCAGTTCGCTGATGGTGACTACCAGCGTGTTCGTAACCAGCGTGCGTTCCTGCGCGGCCTGTACAACACGATGAAGGCGAAGGGCGCGTTGAGCAACGTGGGTTCGTTCCAGTCTGCTGTTGAGTCTATTGCAGGTTACATGCGTGTGGACTCCGGTCTGGATGCGGCGCAGATCGCTCAGATTGCGGCTCCGGTGCTGACCAGTGGTGACACCACGATGCGTATGACCACCCTGCCGAACGCGGGTCCGGGTTGGTCTTACGACGGCCAATCGATTGTTATCGTGAACCAGGCTGCGAACGCTAACCTGTCCTATGCTTTGCAGCATGACAGCATGGATCAGTTCATGGCAACTTATGGTCAGGACTAAGGTCTGACTCCTTGCGGGGGTGAAAGCTGATGAGGCTTTCACCCCCGCTGGTTTTTAACCGATTCCAGAAAGTCCCGGAATGCGGGCACCCGGAGGGGCCTTTCATTAGCGTGTAGAGAGCCGTTCATAAGAGCCTGCTGGGGCGCACGAAAGGGGGCGGCTACCTCAC
>NZ_CAXOQT010000015.1:0-53560 GCF_964211445.1 Rothia mucilaginosa
GCCTCGAGCTTGCGCACGCGCTCTTCGAGTTCCTCCTCACGCGTTGGTGGCACCGCCCGCACCGACCCCTTTGGCCTGCCCTTGGGCTTGGGCTTAAGCGCCTGCGCGCCGCCTTCACGGTACAGCCTGCACCACTGCTTCAACGGTGTCGCACTCGCAATACCGAAACGTACCATCGCCTCAGGCTTACTCATCCCACCATCAACCACTGCCTTCGCTGCGGCGACCTTGGTCTCATAGTTGTATCTGGTCTGTTTTACTCCCATGGCAAGAAGCCCGTCCTTCCCGATTGCGCGGTGCATTTTCTGCCACTCTCTCACAGTCGCGGCAGACACACCAAGCGTCCTGGCGGTCATACGATAGCCGAACCCCTTCTCGAACATCTTCACTGCTTGTTCCCGGAGCAAACGGTCATGTCTCATTCCCAGGTGTGCAGACATGAAAAGCCTCCTGTTTCTTGGACTTTATTTTTGATGTCCAAGAAACGGGAGGCAGTTCATAGGTAGCGCCGGGGCTTCCAGCAACATTATCTGCGAGCACAGAAACTCTATGCCGAGAGACTAAGCTGAGAGACTATGCCGAGAAACGAACCACAACCTGGCTCTTCATCAGAACCTTCTGCTCCTTGCCCTCCTCGTCACGGGCGGTGACGGTCAGGTCAATGCGGGCGGTGCGCTCCTCCTCGTTCAGGGCGCCCACCTTACCGCTAATAGTCAGGGCGTTCGTGGGGGTGTCGGGGTTTTCGCCGCCGGGTGCATCCGCCACGGGAACGGGCTTGGTGAAGCGAGTCTGGTAGTCCACAATCGCGCCGGGGTCGTCCACCCAGTCGCTCACGAGCTGCACGGCGGTACCCATGGTCAGCATGCCGTGAGCAATCACGCCGGACAGGCCCACCGACTGAGCAAAACGCTCGTTCCAGTGAATCGGGTTGAAGTCACCGGATGCGCCAGCGTAACGCACCAGCGAAGCGCGGGAGAGCTCCACGGTACGCGAACCGATTTCCTGGCCCTTTTCAAGATCTTCAAAACGCACCATTAGTTCTCCTCCTCAGCACGAACCAGCAGCGAAGAAATGCAGGTGGTGACCGGCTCGCCCTGCGCGTCAACGATTTCTTCGCGGGTGGTCAGCATTGCGCCGGCGCCCATGACGCGCACGGAGTCCACGTGAACTTCGGTGCGCAGCTCATCACCGGCAACAATGGGGCGGTGGTGGGTGAAGCGCTGGTCGGCGTGCACCACGCGGGAGAAATCAATACCGGCGGAATCGTCGTTGATGAGTGCCGCGTCGGCTGCCTGCGCCAGGATAATGGCGAAGGTCGGCGGGGCAATCACATCTGCGTACCCTGCCGCGCGGGCTGCCTCAACGTCGTGGTGAAGGGGGTTTTCTGCGTGAACTGCTCGGGCAAATTCGCGGATCTTCTCACGGCCGACAACGTAGGTGTTCTCGGACGGGTAGACCCTGCCCACAATCTCAGGGTTAATGCTCATGGTTTCAGTCTACAGCTCTTGTGCACAGTGTTCAGCTTGGGCGCGCAGAGTGGACGGCGCATCGAAGATTCAGAGGGTACCCGCGCAGTATTTCGTCGCATTATTTACCTGCTAGCGAAGGCGCGCAATGTGCCCCTACACTTCTTGCCCAGGCAAGAGTAGGCTGAACGGGTACCCGCAATCTACTTCAGAAGGAAAACCCATGTCTGCCAGCGTAAAAATTTCGGTTCTTGACCTGATGCCGCACCGCTCCGACCAGAGCCAGCATCAGACCATGCTCAATACCATCGATGCGGCTCGCGCGGCTGAGTCCTACGGCTACGAGCGATTCTGGGTCGCTGAGCACCATAATGCCGGTTCCCTGCTGTCCTCGGCAACCGTGGTGGTCATGGCGGAGATTGCCGCCGCCACCGAGCGTATTCGCGTGGGTTCGGGCGGCATTATGCTCCCCAACCACGCACCCTACGTGGTGGCAGAGCAGTTCGGCACCCTCAACGCCTTCCACCCCGGCCGCATCGACCTGGGTCTGGGCCGTGCGCCCGGCACCGACCCGATGACCGCCGCCGCCCTACGCCGCGACGATTCTGCCGCCATGAGCTTCCCCGCCGAGGTGCAGCAGCTGCAGCGCTTCCTGGGCGAGCCCTCCCCCATGCACCGCGTGCACGCCATCCCCGGTCAGGGCTCGAAGGTGCCCCTGTACATTCTGGGTTCTTCCCTGTTCGGTGCGCAGCTTGCCGCGCAGCTGGGCCTGCCCTACGCCTTCGCTTCGCACTTCGCGCCCGCCATGCTGCAGGAGGCTGTGGATACCTACCGCGCGAACTTCAAGCCCTCCGAGCACCTGGAGCAGCCCTACGTCATGGTGGGTGCCAGCGCAATGCTCGCTGATACCGATGAGCGCGCACGCTACCTGTACACGAGCCAGCAGCAGCACTTCCTGGGCGTGGTGCGCGGCAACCTATCTTTCGCACCTCCCGTGGAGGATATGGACACCATCTGGACCGACGCAGAGAAGATGCACATTGAACGCATGACCGCCGAGGCGATTGTGGGCTCTCCTGCCACCGCGCAGGCACGTATTGAGGACCTGGTGGCACGCACAGGTGCTGACGAGTTAATCGTCATGACCGAGGCGTGGGAGCACGAGGACCGCCTGCGCTCCTACGAGCTGCTCTCCCAGCTGCCGGTGGTAAGCCGCGCCTCCTAACGCTTTCGTAGGAGCATAAAGATGAAGCCCCCGAGTTCTTCTCGGGGGCTTTGCTGTACCCAGCATCGAGCCACGGGGCTAAGGACCTGCCTGAGTGGGTTTTGGGCGCAGACAAAATGGGCAAACAAAAAAGCCTGCCTCCGAAGAGACAGGCTTATCTGAGCCCCGACCGGGAATCGATCCCGGGACCTCCATCTTACCAAGATGGCGCTCTACCACTGAGCTATCGGGGCGTAGCGGTGGACGGGCTCGATCCGTCGACCTCACGATTATGAGTCGTGCGCTCTAACCAGCTGAGCTACACCGCCACATCATTAATACGTGCTCTCGCATGAATTAATGAGAGAGCCCCGACCGGGAATCGATCCCGGGACCTCCATCTTACCAAGATGGCGCTCTACCACTGAGCTATCGGGGCAACAGGTAAAACTATACAGGTCTTCAGGAATGCTCGCAAGCGGAAAAGCTATGGCATACACCACATTTGGGGCCTATGTGCTCCCCGAGCAGCCATATGAAAGCCAAACATTAGCCAAGCACCACCACAATAGCTGCCGCAGACGCACAAAGACCGGCAGGAGAGCTCATCGCTCCCCTACCGGTCTTTGAATCATATGCGGTTGCGGGCAGCTAGCCGATCATCTCAGCGGCCCCACATGACGCAGGCTCTAGGCCAAGCCGAAACCTTAGTAGCGCTTGCCACGGCCACCGAAGTCACGGCCGCCGTCGCGGTTACCGCGGTAGCCGCCATCGCGGCGGTTATCGCGACCGCCGAAGTCGCGGTCGTTGCGCTTGAAGTCGCGACCACCGCGGTCCTCACGGCGGTTATCACGGCCGCCGAAGCCGCGACCACCGAAGTCACGGTCATTGCGCTTGCCACCGAAATCGCGGCCGCCATGCTTGAAGTCACGGTCACCGCCGAAGTCACGGCCACCGTCACGGTTACCGCGGTAGCCGCCCTCACGACGGCCACCTTCACGACGACCACCCTCACGGCGATCGAAGTCACGGTAACCACCCTCACGACGACCGCCGCCGAAGCCGCGGCCACCGCCACCCTTGGGACCATTGTCCTTACGGATGTTGATGAACTCGCCAGCGATCTTGGTGTCGCGCAGGCGATCGAAGAAGTCGCGGGGCAGGTCCTCGGGCAGACCAACAATGGTGAAGTGCTGGCGAATGTCGATCGAGCCAATCTGGGAGCCCTTAATGCCACCCTCGTTAGCCAGCGCACCCACAATAGCGCCTGCGGTCACGCGGGAGGAACGGCCAACGTTCAGCTTGTAGTTGACCATGCCCTCGTCGTTGTGTGCGCGCTTTGCCTTGCGGCCGCCGCGGTCCGAATCATCGTCGGAGAAGGGGCGGGAGTTGCGTGCGATGTCCTCTTCCTCGTCGAGGAAGAAGGGGCGACCCTGCTGGGCAATAACAGCCAGTGCGGCTGCGATGTCCTCAGCGGTGGTGTCGTGCTCGTTCTCGTAGTCTTCGATAATCTGGCGGAAGAAGCTCAGGTCCTCAGACTCGATGGTCTCGGTAATCTGCTGTGCGAAGCGCTGCTTACGGGTCTCGTTCACTGCCTCTGCGGTGGGCATGTGCATCGGCTCGACCTTCTGGCGGGTTGCCTTCTCAATCTGACGCAGCATGTACTTCTCACGCGGGGTGACGAAGAGGATTGCGGCACCTTCGCGACCTGCACGGCCGGTACGACCGATGCGGTGCACGTAGGACTCGGTGTCGTGGGGGATGTCGTAGTTGACGACCAGGGAGATACGCTCAACGTCCAGGCCACGTGCAGCCACGTCGGTTGCCACGAGGATGTCGATGCGACCGTCACGCAGGGCGTCGACGGTGCGCTCACGCAGCTGCTGGGGGATGTCACCGTTAATCGCTGCTGCCGCGAAACCGCGTGCCTTCAGCTTGTCGGCGACTTCCTCGGTTTCCTTCTTGGTGCGCACGAAGACGATGATGCCGTCGTAGTTCTCAACCTCGAGCACGCGGGTCATTGCATCCAGCTTGTGGGAGTGCATGACTTGCATGTAACGCTGGGTGATGTTTGCGCTGGTGGTGGTCTTTGCCTTGACGCGGACCTCGACGGGGTCGTTCAGGTACTGCTGAGCGATCTTGCGGATTGAGTTGGGCATGGTTGCGGAGAAGAGTGCAACCTGCTTGCTGTCGGGGGTGCCCTCGAGGATCTTCTCCACGTCTTCGGCGAAGCCCATGCGCAGCATTTCGTCTGCCTCGTCCAGTACCAGGTACTGCAGGTTGGACAGGTCCAGGGAGCCCTTTTCGAGGTGGTCAATCACGCGACCGGGGGTACCGACGACAACCTGCGCACCGCGGCGCAGACCAGCCAGCTGCGGGCCGTAGGGGGAGCCACCGTAGATGGGCAGGACGGTGAAGTCCTCCATGTGGGTTGCGTAGGAGGAGAAGGCTTCTGCAACCTGCAGAGCCAGCTCACGGGTGGGTGCCAGGACCAGGACCTGGGTGTCGCGGGAGACACCGTTGATGTCGGCGAGTTCAGCCATGCGGGACAGTGCCGGCAGCGCGAAGGCTGCGGTCTTACCGGTACCGGTCTGTGCCAGACCAACCACGTCGTGGCCTTCGAGCAGCAACGGGATGGTCTGTTCCTGAATGGGGGACGGCTTCTCGTAGCCGACCTCTTCCAGCGCTGCCAGGACGCGTGCGTCCAGGCCCAGGTCGGTGAAGCGTACGCCTTCTTCTTCAGCCTTTTCGGCGGGTGCTTCTGCGGCAGTTTCTTCTGCAGCGGTTTCTGCAGTTGCTTCTGCAGTGGTTTCTTCTGCTTCTACAGCAGGGCTCTCAACGGTGTTCTCGGTGATGTTCTCAGTGGTCACAACGGTCTCTGCCTCGGCGTTCAGTTCGGCCGGGGTAGCAGTATTCTCAGTCAATTTTTCCTCTATACGGTAGGGGTGGATAGCGCACGCTTTTCGGCGCTTACCGGGTGTCCCCTTCACGGCCCAGCCACACATCATCCCCTGGGGAGTAGAGCATCCAGGAGGCCTCCGTTACCGGCGCATTCTGCAGAGGTGTTCTGCGGATGCTGCGGGTAGCGGCTTTTTGCTGGGGGTGGTCTTGAATTTCTCGGCACATTATCCGCACGCCTGCTCGTACTCTGCGCTCAGCGCACAGTAGTCCCTGTGATTCAGGGGTGTACAGGGTGGGTAATGCTCACATGCAATGTCACGTATTCCTGGTGGTTCGCCTTCCCGCTCTACGGCGGTGGTGTGTCTGTTACAGCAGACGCAGCAAAGACGCTGGACCAGAGATCGTTAAGAGAAGCCCGCGGGTACGGTATGAACCGCATTTTTATGGGGCGTATCAATCGGTGATGGTGAGTACGGCGCACCTACAATTCCAGCACCACCTTGGGTGCCGGGTGCGCACAAGACCTTCATCGGGGGTTCCCGTGTTCTACCTAGTGTACCGCAGGGTCCCCGCTTGGGCTATAAAAAGGTGCTTAAAACCTCATCTCTTAAAGGCGAGCGCCCACCCTCACTTTCGGAGGGTGGACGCTCATTGAGAAGTTAAACCGAGGGGCTAGTCGACGCGTCGCACAATATCAATCGTGCCGACGGTTGCGTACTTAGCGTAGGAGTGGCCGTAGCGGTCGGCCGCGTACTGCGCGGCGTTGGTCGGCGGGTTGCCGCCCCAGGAGTTGCTCTTGCGGTCAATGACCACGTAGTCGGGGGCGGGTTCGCCGGTGTGGCCAATCCAGTAGACGGTGCGGCCGGGAATCAGCTGGGTCAGAATCGACAGGTCAGATGCGACCGTTACCCCTTCGGGCACCTTCTGCACTGCGTCCTGCTTCATCTGGTCGGTGGTGGTCAGAGCGGAGGCGGTGAACTGTGCGTTACCCAGGGATGCGAGGGGCTGCTGGGAACCAGCAACGAAGATTGGGGACACCGCGAGGAAGAGCGCCACGGCGGGCAGAACCCATACGGGCATGCGGCGAGCCAGAGTGGTCAGGCGGCCGGGTTCAGTCGGTGCAACAGCATCCTGGGTGGAGGCGCTATCGGCTACTCGCGCAGCCGAGCGTACCGGAATCTCGGCGGGAACCACGCCGTAACGTACACGCACGACAGCATCCAGCAGAGCAAGGAAGACGACGGGCATAAGCACCAGCGAGTAGTGCCAGGTGCTTGCCCAGTAGGATTCCATGGTGGAGAGCAGACGCCAGCCGAGAGTCGGCAGGGCAATTGCCGCCAGAGGAGAAATGACCCAGAGGATTGCGCCGGTAATGAGCAGCAGTCCGAGGGTTGCCAGCTTGGTGTTGTTGCTAAGCATCTGCAGAACCGAGCCGAAGGGGTCGCCCAGGGCTGCGGAGAAGTTCACCTTGTCGGCGTAGTCGAAGTTACCGCCGCTGTTGAAGTAGGGCAGAATCACGTAGATGGCGACGGCGGACCAGAACACACCCCAGATCATGACCATGGTGGATTCTGCGACGGCGGGGGTGCGCGCCCAGGAGGAGTAGAGCTGCTGCATGCGGGTGCGCATGGGGGCGGGGGTACCTGCGGAGAGGCGCGGCATCAGGATGTCGACGGCGGTGCTCAGCCAGCCGGTGCGGATAAAGATAATGAGGCCGATAGCTGCGACGGTGATACCCATATCTTCTTTGACGAAGGCGATAGGCAGGGACCACCAGCAAGCGTAGGCGAGGTAGCGCGCGCGTTCGGTACCGCTTACGCGCGAGGCGAGCACCAGGTAGCCGAGGCTCATGGCGAGCAGCGGCACGGCGAAGGCAACCTCGTGGAATTGGGCGGCGATGGCCTGCTGAACGCCGAAGCTGAGGGCAAAGCCGGCACCGAGTAGCAGACCGGTAATGGTGGGGATAACGCCCTGATACTTTGCGGGCTTGGCGTTCTGAGCGGGTTCAGCGGTACCGGTCGTAGCGAGTTCAGCCTTCTGGGCGAGCGCGAAGGCACGCTGGGTAAAGCGCACAATGGCGAAGCTTGCGAAGGCGACCATGGCGTTCTGCACGACCAGTAGCGTGGTCGGCGAAGGGAACAGCGCGTAGACGGGGCCGAGGAGCACCAGAATCGGGTGGAAGTGGTCACCCCAGAGGTTAAAGTCGGGTCCCTTGATGGGCACGATGGGCACGGAGAAGTGCGAGTACGCCTGCGCCATCTGGGTGAAAATCGCAAGGTCCCAGGAGGGGGTCACCCAGTGCTTCATCTGCTGCAACGAGTAGTAGGTGTACAGCGCCATGACGGCGGCGGCGAGGAGCAGACCGGGCAGAAGTTCGAGAGGGCGGATGCTCTTGACGCGCTCGGTGAAGGACTGGCGCGGCTGTTTCTGGGTACGCTGGCGGCGCGCGCCTGTAGCGGTGCCGCTCTTCGTTTCAGGTGCGTCAGTCATCGAGGGTGCGTCATGTGCTTCCGGTGCCATAGGCGTCCTTCTCTCGGGGTGATGTCCGGGCGTGGGCGCCCTTGTGAACGGGCGGAACGCATAGCCTGTGTTGTGCCGGTGGCGGAGTTTGCGTTCATTTTCGCTCTACTTTAGGGTATCGCATTAGCGGTATGCCTGCCCTTCCTGCACTTTTTGTATCTTGTTCTTCAAATATCTGCCCCGAATGCTACTGCCCGGTTTGGGCGCATAGACTGGTGGGGTGAGTACGTTTCCTTCTTCAATCCCCGGCGGCGCGAACCCCGGTAACCACCCTGGAGCGGGTGTGCAGTGCGTCCGGCATCCTTTGGCGGCCGCTGGTGTACCCTATGCGCCGGCGTTTACGGATGTTCTTCAGGAGCCTACCGTTCTTCACCAGCCGCGCGTCCAGGTTCGTACTCTCTCCCCCGCGGCTTCGATTCTTCCGGGGGCTCTGGCTCCCGAGGCGTGTGAAGTCGTGATTGAGCCGCAGGTTCCGGTGCAGTTGGCGCAGACTTTGGGGTCGTTGCGCCGCGGCGCTCAGGACCTTTCCTATCGTGCGCTCAGCCGCGCGGATGGCGCCGAACGAATCTGGTTGACGGCCCGCACACCCTTTCATGAGTTCCCGGCGGTGCTGTACATCGAACGAGTTTCGGAGGCAACCAAGCTTCCCGAGGCTTTGTCTGCCCTGCACCGTCTGCTGATGCGCCCGGTGCGTATCCGCATCTGGGCTTCCTACACCGCCGCTGACCAGCAGATGCAGGCGCGAACCGATCTTCAGGCGCTGGCGCAGGAAATGACCTACTGGCTGGGGTTGCACGACCCCGCCGAGCAGTTCGGCGCGCTGTCGTCTTTTGAGGCTCTTCCGCCGCGTATTCAGCAGGCGTGGCGGCAGAATCCGGGTCTTCGCCTCAGCGCCTCCGGTCAGCTAGACCGGCAGATGCTCAACGCCATTGTGGAGCAGCGCATCACCCAGACCGAGGCGTTCAGAACCTTACACTGGGTCCTGCAGAAGTACGGCTCCGCCGCCCCTTCGACCGGGATGGGGCATCAGCCGGAGGGGATGCGCGTCTACCCCACCGCCCGGACTTTGGCGACGATTCCGACCTGGGATTGGCATCGGGCGGGCGTTGATAAAAGCCGCTACGATGCCGTGTACGCCTACACCCGTTCCGCCGAGTCTCTCAAAAACATTGCCGCAAACGGGAACATCGCGTTACTGGCGCGGAGCCTGCACACTGTGCGCGGCGTGGGCCCATGGAGCATTTCTGAGGCTCTGCAGCGCGTGTGCGGGCACCCGGATGCCATCAGCGTAGGCGACTATCATCTGGCGCACGCGGTCGGCGAGCTGTTCACCGGCAAGCGCACCGATGATGCGGGAATGCTCGCCCTGCTCGCACCCTACAGCCCGCATCGGCAGCGCCTGGTGCGGCTCATGCACGCCTCGGGCTTCTCAAAGCAGCGCTACGGGGCGCGTATGACCATTGAGGATCATCGCGACCGCTAACGCACCCTAACGAGGTTAAAAGGGACGGGGCGCCCCAGCCGGTTGTACCGGCGGGTGCGCCCCGTTCAAGCTCTTTTGTGGTGGTGAGCTTACTTCTTCTCTGCAGAGCCTTCTGCTGCTGCGATCTCTGCACGGACCTTGTCCATGTCGAGCTCGCGGATCGAACCGATCACGGTCTCCAGCTGGTCTTCGCGCAGTGCGCCAGCCTGCTGGTAAACCAGGATACCGCCACGGAAGCCCATGATGGTGGGGATGGAGGTAATGCCTGCTGCCTGAGCGAGCTGGCCCTGGTCCTCGGTGTCGACCTTGCCGAAAACGATGTCGGTGTGCTTCTCCGAAGCCGCCTCGTAGACGGGGGAGAACTGCTTGCAGGGACCGCACCAATCTGCCCAGAAGTCCAGGAAGACGATGTCGTTGCTCTCGACGGTAGCAGTCAGGTTCTGCTGAGTAATTTCAATAGTAGCCATGAGATAAAGCTACACCCTCTAGACCCCAATCGCGAATTGTTCGCCCTGGGATTCAAACATTGTGAAAGATATGACAACTTACCGTCATAGTTGACTCTTTCCGTGGCCAATTCTGCCGGTTCATGGGCGTGTCGCGGAGGCTCCAGCGAGGTGCCTGTAACGGGTTGCGGAGGCGCCGCATCCGGCGGGTGAAACGACCGGCGAGTAAAAACCGCACAAGAGCGCCGTATAAGAGTTTCACCGAGAAGCTCAGCGCGACTGTGCCTCGCCGCCCTTGGTTGTAGAAACCGGTTTTAGATACACAAAAGCCCGGTTACTTTCGTAACCGGGCTATTTGTGGCAGGTGAGGGATTCGAACCCCCGTAGGCAGTGCCAGCTGATTTACAGTCAGCCCCCTTTGGCCGCTCGGGTAACCTGCCGCCTAGCTAGGTGCTAGTTGCTCGCTCACGCGAACAGAGACTACTCTACAGCAGTTTTGGGGACTTGTACACTTCACGCAGGGTTTTGTGACGAAGGTTATATATTTGGCTGATTTTATCGATTACCTCGCCAACAGAGAGCGGCAACCCCGCCTCCCGAACAGCTGTGCCGCCTACACAGCAGCTTTAGAAGGAACGAGAAGGAGTATCGCCATCCTGCTCCAGCAGAAGCACAATCTCCAGATGCTCCAGGTAGCGGCGCGCCTGCTCCACGGTGCACATGTCGCCGGCAATCTCACGCTCCAGGTCACGGCGAACGCCGCGGAAACGCGCCACCAGCGAAGGCTCAGTCAGGGTAATTCCGATACCGTCAAAGGGAGAAGGCTCAGCATCTCCCTCGTGCAGGTCAAGGTGAATCTCGTGGCGGTCAGATTCGTTGAGACGCTCCGCCTCAGGAATACCCTCGGGTTCAGCACCCAAAGAAGTGTGCAGGTCAAGGAACAGAAGGGTTTGCAGGTCGCGAGCTTCCTCGCTCGTGCGTGCGTCCGTTACGGACAGGTTAGGAGTGGTCATATTTCTATTGTCCTCTTTTAAGGTTAGTGGCGCCTGTAAAACAGGCCCGTATTTCTGATAGTTAGCTGTGAACAAGAGCCCCAACCCGGTAGGCTAGTACTAACCGGTGCCAGTAGCACCTCATTCACGAAAGGAAAGCCCATGGCTAGCGAATCGTCATTCGACATTGTGTCCAAGGTGGACAAGCAGGAAGTTTCCAACGCACTGCACCAGGCGCAGAAGGAAATCTCCCAGCGTTACGACTTCCGCGGCGTTGGTGCAGAAATCGACTACTCCGGCGACAAGATCCTCATCAAGGCAAACGCCGAAGAGCGCGCCCTGGCAGTGCTCGACGTCTTCCAGTCCAAGCTCGTCAAGCGCGGCATCTCCCTGAAGTCCCTGGACTCCGGCAAGCCCTACGCATCCGGTAAGGAAACCCGCATCGAGTGCTCCATCAAGGAAGGCATCGCGCAGGACCAGGCGAAGAAGATCTCCAAGATGATTCGCGAAGAGGGCCCCAAGGGCGTGAAGGCGAACATCCAGGGTGATGAGCTGCGCGTCTCTTCCAAGTCCCGCGATGACCTGCAGGAAGTCATTGCAATGCTCAAGTCCGCCGATCTTGAGGTTGACCTGCAGTTCGTCAACTACCGCTAAGCTCAGGCGGCACTCCCCCGCCCCGCGATGGGTGAGGGAGGCGGTTAGAGGCCGATACGCAAAAATCCTCTACACAAAAATCCTCGGGGTGGCTACTTCCACAGTAGCCACCCCGAGGATTTTTTGTCTGCCAACCCGTCATCGCGGGTCATAATCGTCACGCTGGGTCATACTCATACAGCGTCATATTAGTACCCGAATGATTCAGCCAAGAAAAGACTTAATACTGACCCATCTCACGAGCCTGCTGCTGCAGGCGCGCAATACGCTGATCCATCGGCGGGTGAGTCGAGAGCATGTTCTTCAGCGAACCGAAGGGGTTCGCAATCATCATGGCGCTCGCCGCCTCGGTGTTACGGTTGTTCGGGTCCATCGGATACATGGACACGCCACTCTCCAGCTTATGCAGTGCCGACGCCAGAGCCAGCGGGTCACCGGTCAGACGTGCGCCGTCCTCATCAGCATCAAATTCGCGGGTGCGGCTAATGGCCATCTGAATGACCTGCGTAGCAATGGGAGCCAGCAGGGCAATCACGAACATGGCAATGGGGTTCGAGCGTTCACCGTCGCGGCTGGAACCGCCGAACATCGCACCGAACGAGAGGAACTGCGCGACCGTACCGATGATGGAGGCAATACCCGCCGCCACCGACGAGGTCAGGATATCGCGGTTGTACACGTGCATGAGCTCGTGGCCGAGCACACCGCGCATCTCGCGCTCATCCAGCAACTGCAGGATACCCTCAGTGCAGCACACCGCGGCGTTCTGCGGGTTACGACCGGTCGCGAACGCATTCGGGGTCATGGTCGGTGCCACGTAAAGGGCGGGCATGGGCTGGCCCGCACGAGAGGACAGCTCCTCAACAATGTCGTAGAGCACCGGGACCTCTTCACGGCTCACCGGGTACGCATTCATGGAGCGCAGGGCGAGCTTATCGGAGTTCCAGTAGGTGTACGCCACCGAACCCAGGCTAAACAGGCCCATAATCCAGATGAAAATGGAGGTGCGGAAAGTCGCCGAAAGCAGGCCACCGATGAGCAGCATCATGCCCACCATGGAGCCCATCAACAGGGCAGTTTTCAGTCCGTTGTTATGGCTGTGCATGGGTATCCTCCTGAACAATTAGGTCAGTGCGTACAGCGTGTACTTGACTCTATAGAATACGTGCAAGCACCTGCGGGCGCACCTTATGGCGCGCGGATTCACCCAGAGCGTCACCCAGACGCTAAAAGCGCGAGAAGAACTAGGGAATGGCGCCGGGGATATTCACCAGGGGCACCTGCTCCAGCACCTGCGCCGTAGCAGTCGGAAAAATACCCAGAAGAAGAATCGTGCCGTAAGCACCCAGAAAAAGGATGAAGAGCAGACCGAGCATCAGCTGACCCTCCAAGTCAAAGCCGGTAGTGGTGCTACGGTACTGACCGTAAATCACCGGGGTCACGATGGGCACACCAAAGAGCAGAATCATCAGCAGAATGTAGATGGGGTTTGTGAAGTCGTACGCCATGGCCCTATCCTCCTTGATGATGCTCGTCGGTACGGGTACTCTAGGTTCTTTGATTGTACGGCATCTCTTCACACCCGAGGCCGGGGTGAGGAGGAGCGCCACAGAGTGGATGAAAGGGACACCCTCCCGGCTTATTATGAGCTTTTCATAAAATAATGATGAATTTCTCATAATAACGTGTAGACTTAAACTTATGACCGACGCAATGACAACCTCCGATACGAAAAAGACCCAGAACCCAGACCATCACAACACCGGTTGCGCCCACACCACCGGCCTGCCCCTGCTCTCAGCCATGAGCCCCGAGCAGCTCGAAGAAGCATGGACCACCGGCCTGCGCACCAAGGGCCGCCGCGTCACCAAGCAGCGCCTCGCCGTACTCCACGCAGTGCAGGAACACCCGCACTCCACCGCCGACACCATCGTGCAGGCAGTCCGCGAGCGCATCCCCGCCATCACGGTCCAGTCGGTCTACGTCATTCTTGCCGACCTAACCGATATCGACCTGCTGCGTAAGTTCGAGCCGCCGGGAACCCCCGCCCTCTACGAAACCCGCACGGGCGACAACCACCACCACGCCTTCTGCGTACGCTGCGGCAAGGTCGAAGACGTGGACTGCGCGGTTGGCTCCGCACCCTGCCTGACCCCCAGCGATTTTCATGGCATGGCACTCTTCAGCGCAGACGTGCTCTACCAGGGCGTGTGCGTAGACTGCCAGACCGAGCAGGAGGCGGCACTCGCCCGCTCCCAGCAGGAGGCGGCAGCGCGCATCCTGGCGGCGTAGCATGAGGAATACACCAGCTCGGTCATGAGAGCTTTTAAACCGTTGAGGCGGCGACACAACTCGTGTCGCCGCCTCAACGGCTTTAAGTATTCAATGCAGGAGCTAATGCAGGAGCTTAGGCACCCATGCGAGGCTGCGAGCCCACAATCTCCAGCAGTTCGCGGATCTGCGCCGCAGTCAGCACCGTGGAGGGGTTAATCGCGTTCACCTTCACGCTCGGGGCGCCAATCTCCAGGGCGTAACGCAGAATATCCAGGGCGTTCGCCGAACGCACCTCAATATGCGGATCCAGTGCCGCAATCTCAATGGGCGAGGTGAACACCAGCAGGCTCTGCGGGTTACCGTTCTCATCCGGGTCAAAGACGAAGGAGGTACCGGACGGGTCAGCCGGGTCAACACCCACCAGCAGCACGGATGCCGGGGACACCAGCGAGCCGAGCAGCATCTGCATGTTGTCCTGAGTCAGCGCCATCTTCGCGCCGTCATTACGGGGAGAAGTGACAATCCACTGCACCTGAGCGCGCTCAATGTAGCATTCGTGGTCGGTGCCGGGGTCAACCACAATCAGATCCAGCGCCTCATTGCTGAGGAAGTCGATAAAGACCTTCATCGCAGGCTCGCGCAGAATCAGCTCGTCACCCTCGGATTCCTGACGCACGTAGCTCTTGCCGATGTGCTCGGAGGAGGAGAACACGCACAGCGCCTGCATACCGGTCTCGGGCATGCGGATGACCTGGTGGGTCAGCACCGATTCGGGGCCCATCGGGTCGGTCTCGGACGGAATCAGCAGGGAGCCGGTCGCATCCAGCAGAACGTCGCCACCGAGCATAGTACGAACCACGTTAATGAGGGTTCGCTCCTGCACATCGTTGCGGAAAGTCTCCAGGGCAGCGACCAGGTAGGGGTTCGGGATCTCGTGCTCGCTCGAAGACAGCGCCGCAGCAGCAGAGTGGCGGGCACGGCCCTCCATACGCTCACGAGCCCACTGCGGGATACGCGACGCATCACGCGGGAACTCAGCCAGGTGCTCACGCACGTCGGTTGCGGTCAGGGTTCCCTCGTTCTTCCAGCTGGCGGGCTCATCGTCACGGTTATAGGAGGCACCCACGCTGAACTGCGGGTTGGGCCAGCCGGTCGCCGCCACCACGATGGATGCGGTGAACCAGGTGCCGCGGTTACCGTCGTAGGCGGCACGCTGCAGCTTGCGGACCTCAGCAATAATGGGCGAGCCGTCCTTGAGCGGGCCGACGGTGCCAATGAACTCTTCACCGTCGCGGAATTCACGCACGCGCACAAAAATCTGACCTGCTAGAGGCTTGACGTCCAGCACCATTTCGCTCCAGCCGGGGTCAACACTAACGACATCCAGCAGCCAGCTTCCAATGTTGTTCAGCGCGTCCTGGATGCGCGCGGCGCGGCTACTCGTCTCGGCGAGGCGGGGTTCAGTCATAGTTCATACATCCTTGAGTGTGAATACGGCGCGGCTGGAGGCATCCGTGTTCGGTCGTAGTGTCGGCTTACAGGGTGCCGGAAGAAGCCGTCTCTTCGATTCTAACGAACACGGGCACTCCACGCAGATAGTTTACGCCGAAAGATATATGCTCTACCTCTCCCCTGCACCCCTCTAGACGGCCCATTCGACCCTCTTAGCGTCCAATACGCCTAAAGCGCACCCCAAAACCGGAGACACACGGCATAGTGAACGCTAAAAGGTTGATAATCTTGAAGCATGACGAATTCTCTGCAGGACCTTATCGACGCATCGATCTTTATCTCCACCGAGTACCAGGCTCGACTCGCTGAGCTCGTGGGTACCTCCGAGTGGAACGTGGACTTCACCTCCCAGTCTCTGGATTTTGAGACCACTCCCCCGCTTTCGCTCAAGCCGCACCTGCTGGGCACCGAATCTGAGAACCGCGGTACTTGGATTTGGTCTTGGCAGCAGCTGGGCTACTTCCCCGACTCCGTTGTTTCTGCCGCTATTCAGGCGCGCGAAACCGGTGAGCGTGACGGCCTGACCGAGCTGACCACCGACGAGCTGCCCCTCTCCGAGTCCCTGGCACGCCGCCTAACCCTGGCGACCAAGACCATTAGCGGCCTGTACGCACACTACCCGCTGCCCGCGGGTGCTGGCGTGCGCGCATGGACCCTGCTGGAGGGTGCTGAGCTGACCCTCGAGGCACCGACCTACAAGGGTATCGGCCGCGTCATCGCGAAGACCCTGCAGAGCGAAGAGATTCACAACCAGGTTCTGGCGGTGGACTCCTACGCTCAGCAGCGCGGCTTCCACATTGCCTGGGACACCGAGGCAACCGCCGTGCTGACCGCAACCGACGGCGCCCTGCGCCTGTGGTTCGACGACGGCCGCATCAGCGGCATCGAGCAGGCTGAGCCTCAGGTTGGCCCCGAGGTTCTGGAGCAGTGCGCAGCCGCTGCCGCTCAGCGCCGCGAATCCCTCGCCGCCCTGCGCACCGAGATTGAGCGCGTGGCAGCCGCTGAGGCAGCCGCACAGAACGCACAGCGTGAGCAGGAGGCGGCAGAACGCGCCGCCGCACGTGCCGAGGCTGAGGCTGAGCGCGCTGTCGAGATCGCAGAGCACGCACCGGTCGCAGAGACCGAGGTGCCCGGCGTCGAGAGCACCGAGAACCTCTACCCCGCCGACGAGGCTCCCTTCGATCAGGAACCGGCAGAGCACGCAGAGCCCGGCCTGGTCACCGTGGAGACCCTGCCCGGCGAGTACGAGGCAGAAGAGACCGAGCAGGCTCGCGTCTACACCGACGAGTCCATCGGTGCCGAGCAGCCCGAGTACGAGACCGTTGAGGCTTCCGTAGAGTACGCTGAGGAGCCGGTCGCAGCTGAGCCTGTTGCTGAGCAGCCCGCCGAGGTTGAGCAGGAAGCAGCAGAGTACGAAGAGCAGCACGTGGAGCCCATCCGCAACGCTGGCGCAGCTCCCGACCTACAGGCAGAGCACGAAGAGGCAGCCCGCCGCGAGCAGGAAGAAACTGCACGCCGCGAGGCAGAGCAGCCCAAGAAGAAGGGCTTCTTCTCCCGCTTCTTCGGCCTCTAAACCGAATACGCAGCAACACTTCAGGCGCGGTATCCTCGTGGTACCGCGCCTGCGGCGTTCGTGGAGGTATTCAGGCCTCTACCTACGCAAGCGCCGAATCGACGATTAGCATTAGAAGAACGTAACCGAAGAATCAGATCAGAAGAAGAAACGATGTCAGAGACTCAGAAACACACCACCCGCAACGGGTTTATCACCATCATCGGCACCTACCTCATTTGGGGCATGCTCCCCCTGTACTTCGTGCTCATGGCTCCCGCCGGTCCTATCGAAATTGTGGTGGCGCGAGTAGTCTTCTCCCTGATTTTCTGCGCCATGCTACTGCCACTGGTGCGGGCAACCGCGGACTTCCGCCGCGTTCTGCGGAACCGCCGCGTCATGCTGGTACTGACGGCTGCCTCGTTCCTCATCTGCGCGAATTGGCTCATCTACGTGGTGGCGACAACGACCGGCCACACGATTGACGTGTCCCTGGGCTACTTCATTAACCCGCTGGTCTCCGTGGTATTGGGTGTGATTTTCCTGCAGGAGCGACTGCGCGCCGCACAGTGGGTGTCCGTGGCAATCTCGTGCCTTGCCGTGCTGATGATGAGCCTCATCTACGGTCAGGTACCCTGGACCGGTCTGGGCGTGGCGTTCTCCTTCGGCATCTACGGCCTGCTCAAGGCACGTATCGCTCACGAGGTGAGCCCCATCGTTTCGCTCTCCCTCGAAACGCTGATCCTGGCGCCCTTCGGCATTGCCGCCCTCTTCGTGCTCAACGCGCAGGGTCAGATGACCCTCCTCAGCGAGGGCGCCGGTCACTTCTGGCTTCTCGCTTCCACCGGCGTGGTCACCGTTGTGCCGCTCATGCTCTTCGCCGCGGCAACCAAGGCACTGCCGCTCTCAGTCATCGGCATGGTGCAGTACCTGGGTCCGACCATCCAGTTCATTCTTGCCATCACCGTTCTGCACGAGCAGATGAGCCCCGACAAGGTGCTGGGCCTGAGCCTCATCTGGATCGCGCTCATCATTTTCACTGTGGATGCGTTGCGCGCCTCCCGCTCCTACCGACCCTCCGCACTGTCCGACCCTGAAACCGGCATGATTCCGCTGGTACAGGCTAAAGACGTCCAGAGCAAGTAGCCCCCCCAACGCCCGCGTAAAACGCCCATATAAACACAGTGATGCCCCGCCGGCTAACGCCAGCGGGGCATCACTTTATGTCGCGTTCACACGCTAAAGCTCAGAACCCTGAGCCTCAGCAGCATCATCGAGAGCATCCAGATCCGGATGACGGTGCAGGTTCAGCAGAGCCAAACCCAGGCCACCCCAAATAATCAGGATTGCCACAATGAGCATCACAATTGCGGAGATAGACATGAGGGCTCCTAACGGGTAATGGTCGAATCAACGTGGCCGTGCTCCACCTGACCGGCAATCACCGGAGGTGCCGGGGGCTCTTCAGCCGCACGAGACTTCTTCGACCAGGGCAGAAGAGAAACAACAATCGCACCAACCAGCAGCAGTGCGCTCATGCCCCAACCGAAGATCGCCAGCATATCCGCCGGGTAGCCCTCGTACGGGGTCTGAATCAGCTTGATGACGCTCTGAATCAGGGAGTAGCCCAGAACCAGCGGGGTCACAACAGCCAGCAGGACCATCCAAATCTTGCCGACCTTGATGGAGGAGTAGCGGTTCAGGTGCTCAGCCAGAGCGGGCAGTGCACGCACCACGTACGCCACAACAATAATTGCGCACAGGCCGGCAGCCAGAATACCGAAGAGGTTCACGAAGTTATCGAGAATGTCGAGCACGTACAGGCCGGTGGTGGTCGGCATCAGCAGCAGCGAAATCACGGCAACCGGAATAATCACCAGAGCGGTGGAGGCAAGACGCGAAGTCGCGAACTTGTCCTGAACACCCGCAATAATCACCTCAAGAATCGAAATGAGGGAGGTGAAACCAGCAAAGAGCAGGGAGCCGAAGAAGAGGATACCAATCAGCACGCCGCCGGGTGCCTGAGAAATAATGGTCGGGAACGCGATGAACGCCAGACCAATACCGCTGGTCGCGACCTCGCTCACCTGAGTGCCAGCAGCCTGAGCCATGAAGCCCAGAGCCGAGAACACGCCAATACCAGCCAGAAGCTCGAAACCGGAGTTTGCGAAACCAACCACAGCACCGGAACCGGTCAGGTCAGTCTTGGGCTTCAGGTAGGAGGAGTAGGTAATCATAATGCCGAAGCCAATGGACAGCGAGTAGAAAATCTGGCCGTACGCAGCAACCCACACGTCCGGGTTCGCCAGGGAATCCCAGCTGGGGGTGAACAGAGCATTCAGACCATCAATAGCGCCGGGCAGGGTCAGGGAGTAAATCACCAGGCCGACAAACATGACCAGCAGCAGCGGGATAAAGACGATGTTGGCAGCGCCCACACCCTTCTGAACGCCCAGAGCCATCACGGCAAGCAGCACGCCCCACACGAGAATCATGGGAATCAGGACGTTCATGTTGAAGTCCAGGGAGACACCGGGGTTGTCTGCAACCTTCAGGAACTCGCCCTGGAAGAACGCCTTCGGGTTATCACCCCACGCGTTGGTGAAGGAGAAAACCATGTAACGCAGCGACCACGCCACAATAGCGGCGTAGTAGATAGCAATCACGAAGTTAATACCCATGTGCCACCAGCCGATGAACTCGGTCTTACGGTTCAGACGGCGGAAAGCCAGCGGGGACGACGCACGCGCGCGGTGACCAATCGCGTAGTCAAAGAACAGGAAGGTCAGGCCGGCGGTCAGCAGAGCGACAATGTAGGGAATCATGAAGGCGCCGCCGCCGTTGTCGAATGCGATGTAGGGGAAACGCCAAATATTGCCCAGACCAACAGCAGAACCGATGGCGGCAAAGATAAAGACGCGACGGCTCGAGAAGCCTTCACGCTTTGCGGGCGCCTTAGGGGTAGATGCTCCCATAGTTGTAAACCTCGAATGTGTGGGGACGCGGATGGTTGGTGCGAGAATAACCCGTCGGGGTGGTTGGGCTCTGCTCGCGTCCAGAAATAGTAAACGGCTCTCCAACACAGGTTGGGCGTGGGAGCCGTCGAAGGCTTGAGGGGTGGATGTGCACCTCAGGCATGCCTATAAGGTTTACCTTAAAGGCATATGGCGGTCAAGGAGACCCCAGCATACGGAACTTTTTGGGAGGCAGGGACTGCACCTAGCTCTCCCAAAAACCAGCGCTGACTAGCCTAAAGACAGAAAACCCCCGCCGAATCCGGGTAGATTCAGCGGGGGTTTTGAAGTATGAGACGCTTGAACGTGAAAGTTTTCAAGCATGCGCTACACGGCGAGGCGTTTTAGCCTTCGCGGTGCACCACAGCGTGAGCGAAAGACTCCAGCGCAGCCTTCGCGGTGGACTCGGGCAGCGGAGCAATCGCGGCAATCGCACGGTCCGCCCAGTCGTAAGCAATCTGCCATGCTTCCTGGGTGACCGGGTGGGCGGCAAGCGCCTCCACTGCGGTCTCCAGCGCCTCGTCGGAGCTCAGGTCTGCATCCAGCAGGGCACGAACCGATACAGCGGACTCGTCACCGGCGGCTACCGCACGGTCCAGCAGGATGGTCGGCAGGGTCGGAACACCCTCGCGCAGGTCGGTGCCGCGGGTCTTACCGCTGGTCTTGCCGTCGCTGACAATGTCGATGACGTCGTCAGCCAGCTGGAATGCCACGCCGACCAGTTCGCCGTACGCCTTGACCATGGAGATGACGTCTTCGGAAGCGCCCGAAAGCAGGGAGCCGTACTCGCCGGCTGCAGCAATCAGGGAGCCGGTCTTACCCTCGATGACCGCAATGTAGTGGTCGAGCAGGTCCTGACCCTCACGGGGGCCGGTGGTCTCGAAGAGCTGGCCGAGCACCAGACGTTCAAAGGTCTGGGACTGAATCTTCATGGGACGGGTACCCAGCTCGGACACCAGCAGGGACGCGCGGGAGAAGATCAGGTCGCCGGTCAGAATTGCGACGGAGTTACCCCAAATCATCTGGGCGCTGTCCACGCCGCGGCGCTTGGGGGCGTCGTCCATGACGTCGTCGTGGTAGAGGGTTGCCAGGTGGGTCAGCTCAACGACCACGGCAGCTTCGATGACCTCGTCGTTGATTTCGCCGTCAACAGCTGCCGAGAGCAGCGCCAGCAGGGGGCGCACGCGCTTGCCGCCCGCGGAGAGCAAGTGGCGGGATGCGACGTCCGCCAGGTGGTCGGTCTGGGCGATTGCCTCTGCCAGGCGCTCCTCAATACGCGCCAGGGAGGAGAGAATCTGCGGACCCAGCTTGGGGTCGGCGGCGATGAGTTCAAAGCCCGCGGGAAGCTTCAGGTCGAGGTCTCCCAGCAGGTCGGTTGCGGCAATGGGCTGCTCTGCGTTGCTCACGGTGTCTTCTATCTTCTTGGTGTTGGTGTCTTCGGTGGTGTGTGAACGCGGTGTCTATGCGTTGTGTGCTTCGGGCTTGAAACCGCGGTGAATGGCGACGATGCCGCCGGTGAGGTTGCGGTACTGCACGGAGGTGAAGCCCGCCTCCTTGAACTTCTGCGCCAGTTCCTGCTGGTTGGGCCAGGCGATGATGGACTCGGCGAGGTATTCGTAGGATTCGGGGTTGGAGGAAATCGCGCGGGCAATCGGCGGGATTGCCTTCATGATGTAGTTCTTGTAGACCGCTCCGAAGGGGGCGAAGGTCGGGGTGGAGAACTCGAGGATGACGATGCGGCCGCCGGGCTTGAGCACGCGGTAGATTTCGCTCAGTGCCTTGGGGTAGTCTGCGACGTTGCGCAGGCCGTAGGACATGGTGACCGCGTCGAAGGATTCGTCCTCGAAGGGTAGGGCGGTGACGTCTGCCTGTACGAAGGTCATGTCGGGGCGACGGCGGCGACCAACGTCGAGCATGCCCTCGGAGAGGTCTGCTGCGATGACGTCTACACCGGCGTCGGCGAAGGGCTCGGAGGAGACGCCGGTACCTGCGGCTACGTCCAGTACTTTCTGGCCGGGGTGTGCGTCAACGGCGGCGACAGCCTGCTTGCGCCAGTAGATGTGCTGGCCGAGGGAGAGGATGCCGTTCATGAGGTCGTAGCGTTCGGCGACGGTATCAAACATGGCGGCGATGTCGCCGGTTTTCTTGTCCAGGGTTGCGCGAGTTGCGCGGGTGTTCTTCTCTGCGTTCACGCTCTCAATTGTGGCATGGAGGTTAGGAGATTCGATAGTTGGGTGAACCGTAGTAGCGTCATGTGGCGCGCTAAGGGGCGTGTCGGGGTGGTTTTTGAGTCGCTTATTCGAGGTTTTATTCATTATCCGAGGGTGAATTTATGCATACTCAGCAAAAATTTATGAATATTTATGTATATGCTTGCATTTTTTAACATAGAGGCGCACAATAGACCGTAGATTTCATAGAACACACCTCACACAGGAGCACCCCATGAACACCGCAACCTTCAAGAAGGCATCCCTCAAACCCCTCGCGCTGCTGGCAGTACTGCCCCTGGCACTGACCGGCTGCGTCTCCACCGCGAACGAGAACTCCGACGCCAACGGCGAGGTCACCCTCGTCAAGTCCGGCACCCTCAGCGTCTGCACCAACACCCCCTACAAGCCCTTCGAATACGAAGAGAACGGCACCATCGTCGGCCTGGATGCAGACATCGCCAACGCTATCGCCTCCGACCTCGGCGTGAAGGCACAGCTGACCTCCATCAGCTTCGAAGGTCTGGACTCCGGCACCGGCCTGGCCACCGGTCAGTGCGACATCGCCCTTGCGGGTATCGGCGTGACCGATGAACGTAAGAGCAAGATGGAGTTCACCACCGTCTACTTCGACGACAACCTGGCAATCCTGGTTCCCAAGGGTTCCTCTATCACCTCCGCAGCAGATCTGAAGGGCGTGGCTGTTGGTGCCCAGCAGGCAACCAGCGGTGAAACCTACGCCAAGGAAAACGGCGCCGAGGTCATCCAGTACGAAGACACCTCCCTCATGTTCTCCGCTCTGAAGACCGGTCAGGTCAAGGCTGTTGCAGCGAACCTCTCCGTGGTTTCTGAGGCGCTGACCAACGACCCGGATTCCTTCAAGATCGCGTACCAGGATTCCGAGAACACCGAGGAAATCGCCGCAGCAGTCTCCTCCAACAACAAGGCACTGCTGGCCAAGGCTAACGCAACCATCGACAAGCTCAAGAAGAACGGCGAGCTCGACAAGATGAAGGCCAAGTGGGTGGGCACCACCTCCTCGACCTCCGCGAGCGCCTCCTCCTCCGCTTCCTAAGCATCTAGCCGGTTAGCCCCTCCCCTAATTCAGGAGTACCCTTAATACTTTTGGGTTGGGGGCTGCTCCGGCCTTCACCCTTGTGAGCGCGTAGAACGCTCTTGACCGAACAGCACATGGATAAGAAAGCGCATGTCCTCTAAACTCTCACCCCGTCAGAAGCAGAAGCTCTTCCGCTACGCACAGTATGCCCTTCTGGCAGTTATCGCCCTGGTAGCCATTCTTCTGGCTGACTGGAAGACCCTCAGCCAGCAGGTATTCAACCTGGACGTTGCGGCGCAGCAGTTCCCCGACGTCATTACCGTGGCGTTGAAGAACACCCTGCTGTACACCACCCTGGGCTTCATCGTGGGCCTCTCCGGCGGTCTGTTGCTGGCGCTTATGCGTATTTCCTCCATCGCGCCCTACCGTTGGATTGCGACCCTGTACGTGGAGCTTTTCCGCGGCATCCCGGCGCTGCTGGTCTTCTTCGCGTTCGGTTACGGTATTCCCCTGGCGTTCAAGATTCGCTTCGTGGATAACCTGATTCCGGTGACCCTGTCGCTGGGTATGGTTTCGGCAGCCTACATTAGTGAGGTTCTGCGTGCGGGCCTGCAGGCGATTCCGAAGGGCCAGATGGAGGCGGCACGTTCGCTGGGCATGTCCCACACCCGTGCGATGATTTCGATCATTATTCCTCAGGCGTTCCGCGTGGTTCTGCCCCCGCTGACCAATGAGGTTATCCTGCTGACCAAGGACTCCTCCCTCGTTTACCTGCTGGGCGTGACGGTTTCTCAGTACGAGCTGGCAAAGTTCGGTCGTGAAGGCCTGACCGCCGCCAATGCGGGCCTGACTCCCCTGGTGGTTGCGGGCCTCTGCTACCTCATCATCACCGTTCCGCTGGGCCAGCTCTCCGCATACTTTGAGCGCCGCACCCAGCTGACCGGCCGCAAGTAAGCGCAACGACAGATACGGATTACGGAAGATACTATGACTGCTTCAACTTCATCCATGGCCGCCTCCTCGGTGCGCATTTCTAACCTGCACAAGTCCTACGGCAAGGTTCAGGTTCTCAAGGGCATCGACATGCAGGTCGAGCCGGGCGAGGTCGTGTGCCTCATCGGCCCTTCGGGTTCCGGTAAGTCCACTCTGCTGCGTTGCGTGAACCTGCTGGAGGAGCCGAACGACGGCACCATCATGGTGGGCGATACCGAGGTCACCGACCCGGACGTAGACATTAACCGCGTGCGTACCCACATGGGTATGGTGTTCCAGCAGTTCAACCTGTTCGGCCACCTGAACATTCTGGATAACTGCACAATCGCTCAGATTAAGGTTCTGGGCCGCTCCAAGGCTGAGGCGGAGGCGGTTGCCCGCGAGCAGCTCGCCAAGGTTGGTCTGGAGGGCAAGGAAGACCGGTTCCCGGCTCAGCTGTCCGGTGGCCAGCAGCAGCGTGTGGCTATTGCACGTGCACTGTCCATGCACCCGGACCTGATGCTCTTCGACGAGCCGACCAGTGCGCTCGACCCGGAGATGGTCGGCGAGGTTCTGAGCATTATGCGTAACCTGGCCGACGAGGGTATGACCATGATTGTGGTGACCCACGAGATGGCGTTCGCCCGCGAGGTCGCCGATAAGGTCGTCTTCATGGCTGACGGTGTGGTCGTGGAGGAAGGCCCCGCCGATCAGGTGATTGGCAACCCCCAGCATGAGCGTACTCAGGCTTTCTTGGCGCGCGTGCTCGATCCGACCCACGCCGTAGTAGACTAGTACTAGCTCTTGAAAAACGTAGCGGGCGGTGCTGTACGAAACATTCTGTTTCGCGCAGCACCGCCCGCTTTTTAATGCTCTAGTTCGCGTCTGTTCCGGTTCTAGAAGATGCGGCGCGCCACCTTGTCAAAGAGACGATCGGGTAGCACGGTATGCAGGAGCACGGAGGGTTTGGCTCCGAAACCCACGAGGTAGCGGGTCTTGGGGCGGCGCGCCTCCAGGGCTCGCAGAATAGTTTTAGAGATAACCTTCGGCTCCGAGAGGTTGGAGGAGGGCGAGTAGAGCTTACGCATATTCGCCGCAACCCGCTGCGCCTGAGCCGCGTAGACGCCGTTTCGGGAGGACTCCTCCAGGTGGTCTGCCGCGATGAGCCCCCAGGGGGTCTTGATGCCGCCGGGCTCGATAATGACCACGTCAATACCGAACTCTGCAACTTCCATGCGCAGTGCATCGCTGAACGCCTCGAGGGCGTACTTGGTGGCGTGGTACCAGGACCCGAGGGGCATAGTAATGCGCCCCGCCATCGAGGAGATGTTCAGGATGCGCCCGCTGCCCTGTGCGCGCATATGCGGCAGCACAAGCTGGGTGAGGCGCGCCAGGCCGAAGAGGTTCACCTCGAACTGGCGGCGTGCCTCGTCGATAGGCACATCTTCAATAGCGCCGTAGGAGCCGTAGCCCGCATTGTTGATGAGCACATCAATGCGGCCTTCTGCATCAATAATCTGCTGCACGGCGGCTTCCATAGATGCCTCATCGGTGACGTCCATGCTGAGCGCCTTCACGCCCTCGGGGGCGAGCTCTTCAATCTTCTCAACGCGGCGGGCGGCACCGTAGACGGTGTATCCGTAGCGCACCAGTAGCGGCGCCACATCGTAGCCGATACCGGAGCTGGCGCCGGTGAGAAGAACGACGGGGCGTTGCAGGGACTTGGGCATTGCGCATCCTTTCGGGTTGCTCCCTGAAGTGTTAGCGGGAGTGTACTTCTCAGGGTACGCCCGCGCGGGGTGAACCGGCGTGCAGAAAGCTCAGGGCGTAGTGTGAGGGTATTCTCGCCGGCATATGTGAGCGCCGAAAAGCAGATAAAAAGCTCGCCGCCGCATCCGGTGCAGATGCGGCGGCGAGCTTTTTGGGTCAGTTTTTAGACCTCTTCGACGTCAATGTTGACCTTGGGTTCGGGGTGCGACTCACCGGTCAGCATGGTCACCAGCAGGGTGGAGTCCTTCACGGCACGCAGGGAGTGCAGCAGCTTGGCGGTCACGTGAATCGGCTTGCCCGGAACCAGGGTGATGTCGCGGTCCTTCACGTGGAAGATGACCTCACCCTTGAGCACCTGAACGAAGATGGGGTGCACGCTGTGGTGCTCGTGCCAGGACTGGCCCGCCGCCAGCTCCATGAGGGTCAGGTTGCCGCCGTCGGCATCAACAATCTTGCGAGCCTGGGGCTTGTCTTCAAAGGGGGTCAGCGCTTCGGTGAGCTGGGGGAATACGAGGACTCGGCCTTCATGGGTACCTGCCATGGTACGCACCTTTCTCTTCAGGGGTGAGTGAAAGGGGGTGCGCACCCCCTCCCTAATATTGGTATTAAAAATACTAAATTATTTATATTGTATTCCCCTCCCCGCGCCGGGACAATGCTTCAGCTCACACCGGGCTGGAACATCCCGCGCAAGGAGGGGAACAACATTTACTGATAACTCCACACCTTCGAATAGGCGGAGCGATTACTATTACGCGAACGCAGCAGGTTCACCATCAGCGCCGTCGTACCAAAGCTCACCGCAATAATCATGCAGGTCGCCGCAGTAAACGCGCCACCGGGAATCGGCGCAAAAATCGCAATCAGATACAGGATGACCGCGCAGAACGACAGGAACAGCGTCGCAATCGTCATCAACGGCACCAGCACCAAACCGCCACGCGCCGGCACCGCAAAATCTGCCGGACGCACATAACGTAGCACGCCCATACCCACAACGGTCCAGATGGCGG
Source organism: Rothia mucilaginosa (assembly GCF_964211445.1). Classification (GTDB taxonomy): domain Bacteria; phylum Actinomycetota; class Actinomycetes; order Actinomycetales; family Micrococcaceae; genus Rothia; species Rothia mucilaginosa_E. The sequence continues at coordinate 27,041 of NZ_CAXOQT010000015.1, forward strand.
TGACCAGAATAGCGGTCACCACATCCGCAGGGCGGTGCCACCCATTAATAATCGTGGAGGCACCCGTCAGGCAGGTCGCCAACGCCGCACACAGCGCCACCGTGGGCCGCAAGAAACGAGGTGCCGCTAGGAAGAGCGCCGCACCCGCCGCCGCCGCAAAGGTCGTGTGGCCACTGGGCGCCGAATTGCTCAGCGCCTCCTGAACACCCAGATCAGGCTTCACAATCAGGTAGTGCTTGAGCAGGTACGTGCTCGTCACCGCAGCCGCACCCACCAGCACACCAATCAGCGAGGGCAGGAACCGGTGCTTCCAAATCAGCACCGCAATCAAACCCAGCACCGCAATCACACCAACAATCGTGGGCAAAGAATCCAGCGCCGTCAGGGTCGGGCCGCGATAGCTCTTGAACTGGTGCGCGTACTCGGTATACGCCTGCTCATCAACTTGCTGACCGGTCGCAGTATAAATAAAGAACGCAAACGCACCGTACAGCGACAGGCCCAAGAACAGCAACGCCATAATGTGGCGCATCAGAACGCCAGTACTCGGAAGGTGCATGATTTCTCCCTCGCCGGGACGGTTCACCGGGCGGCCCGAAGCATCCACGGGAACCTGACCGGTCTGAACATACGCACCGTTCGGATAAGCCGCGGCAGGATACGCCTCAGGAGGATAAGCAACCGGCTGCGGAGGCGCCTGCTGAGGCGCCTGCGGCGGCACACGCTGGGGAAGCGGCTTCTGGGCGCTTATCTGTTCAACACCCATCTGCCCGGCTCCCATCTGAGGAGCACCCATGTGTCCCGCGCCTATATTGGCGTTCAGCGGGTAACCGCTCACCGGAGGCCTCGGCGGGTCAAGGCGACGCGTAGCTTGCAGAGGCTCATCCGCGCTGTAGTTCCCCTGGGAGGCGCGCTCCTGAGCGGAAGGAATCGTCTCAGGAATCTTAATGGGGGCGCGGTAGGCGCGCGGCAGAGGGCGGGTCGCACCAATAACTTCCGTAGAGTCTTCAGAATCAGCGGGCGCAACAGTCTCGTGGGCGTTGAGAACCTTGGTAGCGTCCTGATAATCGGAGAGCACCTGCGTCTCGTCAGAGGAAAATACCGTAGTCGGCGCGTTATCAGCGGCGGCTGCATGCACGTCAGCGGGGTGAAGCACACTGGTAGCATCAAGCTTTTCGGAGCTCTCCCAACCGGAGTTTTCCGAACCCGATGTATTTGCCGGTGTTTTCTTCTTCATAACCCTTCGTACCTTCTTGCCCTCATGTCTGTTAGATATCCCCGAGCCCGCCGATGTCCGCTGTCATTGCGGCAGCCCCCAAGCTACCGCATCGCGCGCAACATCGTTCGAGTCATCGGGCGAATAACTATCTACTATCCCAGGTTAAGCTATGAAAAACTAAAGTTTTTTCGACCACAACCTGAGAGTTTCCAGAGAATGCGAAACGGGTTGCGAGCGCACCCGCTTCAGAGCGGAATGCTATGGTGAGCTCATAGCGCATCGAAGAAGGGCAGATACCTTGAATACCAGCATGAGCGTGCCGCCTCTCGGCTACGGTTTTCGCCTCACGAACACTCCCCTGCCGCCGCTGCAGGAGGTTCTGGAGAACCTTTTCACGGTCGAAATTCCGATGACCGTGACCTTCCGCGGGGTCAATAGCCGCCAGAGCGCGCTGATTCGCGGCCCGCACGGCTGGGGCGAGTTCGCGCCCTTCCTCGAGTACGGTGCACAGGAGTCTGCCGCGTGGCTCGCCTGCGCGCTGGAGGCGGCGTGGCTACCTACCCCGGAGCCGGTGCGTACGCGCATCCCGCTGAACGCGACCCTGCCCGCGGTACCCGCCGAGCGTGTGCCGGAGGTGCTCGCCAAATACGAGGGCGAGATTCACGAGCTGAAAATCAAGGTGGCTGAGAAGGGGCAGAGCCTCGCCGACGATATTGCGCGCGTGGCGGCGGCGCGGAAGGCGCTCCCGAATGCACGCTTGAAGGTGGATGCGAACATGGGCTACACCCTCGACGGTGCCCTTGAGGCGCTGCGCAAGCTCTGCGAGTACGGCATTATTTACGCCGAGCAGCCGGTAGCAACCATTGAGGATATGGCGGCGCTCCGCTTTGCTATCGCCAAGGAGGGGCTACCCGCCCGCATTGCCGCGGACGAGTCAATCCGGAAGGCGGAGGATCCGCTGAAGGTGGCTCGCGCAAATGCCGCCGACCTGATGGTTATTAAGGCGGCGCCGTTGGGCGGTGTGCGTCGTGCCCTCGCACTAGTGAAGCAGGCACAGCTTCCGGCGGTGGTTTCTTCTGCGCTGGAGTCTTCGGTGGGTATTGCTACCGGTGCATCTCTGGCGGCTTCCCTGCCGACCCTGAGGTACGGGTGCGGTCTGGGCACGGTCTCCCTCATGGCGGAGGACGTCACCGATGAGCCACTCATCGCCCGCGACGGATTCATGGACCTACGCGCTATTACTCCCAACGAACAGCGCCTGGCGCGTCTTGCCACCGACAAGCAGACACACCGGTGGTGGATTGAACGCGTCACCGCCTGCTACCGCGTGCTGGAACGCGCCTCCGGACTATAAAGACTGCCGTTGTCACGAGTTGCGCCGGTGAAAGGTTGCGGCTGTGAAGGGTAACCAAAACTGAAGGAAAAAGCCCGCGGCATTAGAATGGTACGGTGACTGAAAACCGCTCAACCCCCGCCATGCTCACCGCAGTATCCGTGCTCGACTCGCTGATTCGTGCCGGTATGCGGCATGTTGTCGTGTCTCCGGGATCCCGCAGTGCACCTCTTGCGTACGCTATTGCCGCCGCCGCTGAAGCCGGCGCGCTCATTGCGCACGTGCGTGTGGACGAGCGAAGTGCCGCCTTTACCGCCCTGGGCATTGCGAAGGCGTCCGGACAGCCGGTGGGTCTGGTGTGCACCTCCGGTACGGCGCTGGGCGAGTACATGCCAGCCGTCATGGAGGCGTACCACGCCGGTGTACCCCTGGCGGTACTGAGCGCCGACCGCCCGGAGCGTCTGCGCGGTAGCGGCGTTAATCAGACGACCCGCCAGGCAAGTTTCTTCCATCCTTTTGTGCGTGCTGAAGCTGATTTGTCCTCCTACCCGGAGCAGGTTGAGGGCGAGCAGACTCAGGCTTTTGCGGCGTGCCTGAACGCACTGACCGGCCGTAGTGCCGAGCACTGGCGCAAGCAGTCTGCTGAGCCGATTGGCCCGGTGCACCTGAACATTTGTTTTGATACGCCGCTGACCCCCTCGGGTCGTTTTGCGCAGATGCTGCCGCAGTGGGCGCAGAGTCTGCTGGAGGATTACGACCCGCAGGCTGAGGGCCGTGCCCGCGCCGCCCGCGCCGAGGGTTCGGGGCTCTCCAGCGCTGAACAGCGTTGGCTCCTGGACTCCTTGGAAGCACAGGCTGACCTGGCGGAACACACCCCGGCGCACCGCACCGTGGTGGTTGCCGCCGACGGTGCCGGCGAGTTCGCGGCTGAGTTCGCGCGTGTGCTGGACCTGCCGCTGTTTGCTGAGCCTTCCTCCGAGGCTCGCCACGGCGCGACCTCCATTCCCCACTACCCGCAGCTGCTCGGCGATGAGTCCTTCGCACCCGCCGCGCAGATTGAGCGTGTAGTGCTTTTCGGTCACCCGACGCTCTCGCGCCCGATTACGGCGCTGCTCGAACGCACAGATATTCAGTGTGCGTTCTACGCGCCGCGCCGCGCCAGCTGGTACGAGCCGGGCGCCCGTTCCTTCGTGGAACTGTCTACCCCGCACGAGCTTGCCAAGTTTGCGTGCGCCTCCGCTGTTGCTGCTGAACCGGTTGACGAGCTGAGCTGGCTGGATCAGTGGGTTGAGCCCGCCCGCGAACTGCAGGATGAGTGCCTGCGCGCCATTGCCGCCTACGAGCACTCTGATTCTGCAGGTTCCGTAGACTACACCGATTACCGCAACCGCACCGCTGGCCGCTCCTACGCGCGCCGCGTCTGGAAGGATGCGGTGGCTCAGCGTCGCCTCATGGTGTTGGGCTCCTCTAACCTGGTGCGCGACCTGGATGCGGCAGCCCCCGCCCTGGGTGAGCCCGCCCCCGCACGCGTGTTTGCGAACCGCGGTCTGGCGGGTATTGACGGCACGATTGCGACCGCTATTGGCGTGTCCCTGTCGGGCTACTACCCCGCCGGCGTGGATGAGAACTCCCGCCCGGTCGTTGGTGGTGCCGCCCTGCCGGTGACTCTGCTGTGCGGTGACCTGACTTTCCAGCACGATGTTTCGTCACTGAACCTGCCGAACACGGAGCTTCTTCCCGAACTGCGCGTAGAGGTCTTTGACGATGCCGGCGGCGGTATTTTCACGACCCTTGAGCACGGCGATATGGCTCGTCAGGAGCAGTTTGCCGCCGCGGTGGACCGTTTCTTCACGGTGGCTGCCGCCCCGAACACTGATCTGGCGCGCATGGCTGCCGGTTTCGGTACCGAATCGGGTATTGAGGTGCGCATTCACACACCCTAAAGCCGCTCGCAAAGGCGTCAGGCTATGCCCCGCGCACGGGGTTGACCGATATACTAAAAACTACCTGTGCCGTAGCCTTTCGTGGCTGAAAGTTAGCCGGTCGTAGCGGTTTCACTCGCCGTTACCTTCGCGTTTTCCTGCGCACCTGCTGACGCAAGGCACCCTATCTATCATTGATCAACATTCACGCTCTCACCGCTAACGCATACCGCGCTCGACCAGGTGTTTTACCCCGGTGAGCCCGGTGCATGCGGCGGGCGTAGCCCCAAGGATTCTCATGAGCTCACTCGATATTATTGTTGCCGTCCCCTCCGGAGCCGGTTGGGTTCCCGTGCACGCCATGGCGGAGCTTCTCGCCCGCTACACCGGCGGCACCGTCCACACCGTAGATGTGGGCGCATCCCTCAGCAAGGAAACCAAGCTTCTGGCACGCCTGCCCCGCTTCAAGGGCGGCTCCAAGCGTTGCCTGGTGATTGCTTCTGACCCCGGTCAGCTGTACGCCATTTCGCAGCGTTCCTTCGCGTTCCGCCGCTACGGCGCGATTTACGGCTGGGTGATTGATAGCTTCTGGGACGACCGTATTCCCGCGGTGGCGAAGTCCTCCACCTACGACCGTATTTTCGTTGCGGATGTTGACGATGTTCAGCCCTGGACCGCCGCCGGTGTGAAGACCCCCGGCGTGCTGCCCTGGGGCGCTGACGTGTGGAGCAAGTTCAGCGACCGTTTGGCAACGCTGGGCTCGAAGAGCACCGACCTGCTGCGTGTGGGTCGTCAGCCCGCCGCCTACGAGGATGACGAGGCGACCGCCGCTCTCGCCGGCGAGCTGGGTCTGAGCTTTGAGGGCCGCCCGCCCTTCGGCGCGAACGACCGTGAGTCGGCTCAGCACCTGCAGGATTCGCTGAACCGTGCGAAGTTCCTGCTGGCGTTCTCCACCTCGGTCAGCCCGGCACCCTACACTCACCCGACCAAGGAGTACATCACCGGCCGTTGGACCGACGCTCTGGCTTCGGGCGTGACCGTGGTCGGCAAGGTACCGAACACCACCACCGTACGTGAAATCCTTTGGGATGGCGCGACCATCGACATTGACCACGCGGATGCTCGTGCGGGCCTTGCACAGGTTGCCGAGGCTGCCTCGCGTTGGACTCCGGCGCAGGGTGAGCAGCAGATCCGTCAGGCTCTGCAGCACCTGGATTGGCGTCACCGTTTCGTTCAGCTGTGCGAGGCAATGGGCGAAGTCCCTGCCTCCCTGAAGGCTGATTGCGAGGCGATGCGCGCCCAGTACGTTCAGCGCTAAAAACGTCACCTCGCTGACGGTAAACAGCTGAGGGCATATAAAAGGTGAGGGCTGGTTTCTATCACAGAAACCAGCCCTCACCTGTATTTATGCCCCATGAGGCATATTGCATACGGGGTTTAGTACGAGGCCTGACCCAGAGTAATCGGACCCGTGAAACCACTGGTATCCGGGTGCTCCGAATCGAGGTACGCCGCCACCGGTGCGTTCTCCAGCTGAGCCAATCGATCCAGCAGGAAGCGAGTAGCACCCGGCGCATACGGCAGCTTATACATTGCTGCGGTAGTTGCTTCATCCTCACGGTCCAGAGTGGAGGAACGAATCGACTCAATAGCGGTCACCATGGTGTTACGTTCACGCTCCACGAAGGTGCGGTCCACCGGCTCACCGTTACCGGGCACGAACACGCGGTAGCGATCAAATTCGAGCACAGCACCGAGGGTATCGATCCAACGGTCGGGGAAAGAATCCTCAAAGTAGGGGTCGGTACCCTCTTCAATCAGACCGCCCATGAAGAGCACATCTTCAATACCGACCAGAATGTCGCCGTCGGTGTGGCCGGGACCCATGTACATGAGGGTTGCGCTACGCTCACCCAGGTCAATGGGGGTAAAGGTAATGCCGTCACCGCTGTTGGCGACCAGGCGGTTGGGGACAATAATATCGGTGGCTGCACCCTGGTGGTGCGCCATTTCCGGTTCGAGCGTCTCGACGTAGGGACGCTGCGCCTCACCGTATTTACGAATTGCACGCGCGGCGCGAGGATGCGCCCAGAATTCTTCGGCACCCATTGCCGCGAAAACATCGTTACCGAAGAAACGCTCATAGTGTCCATGAGTGTTTACGACGGTGATAGGAAGGCGCGTGAGACGGCGAACCTCATCATAAATTTCGGTTGCCTGACGGGGACCTGCGCCGGTATCCACGACAAGTGCCCGTTCCAGTCCGAGGACCAGTCCGGTGTTCAGTCGGTAGTTATCGGTCGCAATGCGGTACACACCGTCTGCGAGTTCAATAGTACGAGCCATAGATACAACCCTACTGTAATTTTTGGTGCTTACGGGGTTATTCCGCCTTCTGGGGAACATATTTTTGCACTATTGCACGCCTCTAAGGGGATAAAAGTGCATCATTCTGCACAATTCGGCCTCTACGGACAGCTGATACGTGATGCTTGACAACCTCCACAGATTGATTAGGCGGGTAGCGCGTTCCTCCTGCTAGTCCAGCGCCGGTTAGGAGCCAGTGAGGAGTCCATGGGGAGCCCGTGGGAATCTGAGCAGGAACCAGAAATTCGCGCCCTATAGGATAGGAGTATGACTTCTTCCTCTAGCCTTTCCTCTGCTCAGCCTGCAGCTCAGCCGTTCCCCAGCGGCACCGGACGCTACGCCCCCTCCCCTTCGGGTGATTTGCACCTGGGTAATTTGCGTACCGCTATTCTGGCGTGGGCGATGGCGCGCCGCGGCGGCAAGCCCTTCTACCTGCGCGTGGAGGATTTGGATCGCGTACGCCCGGGCGCGGCGGAACGCCAGATTGCGGATTTGGCGGCTCTGGGTCTGGACTGGGACGCCAGCCCCGGCAGCGCGGCAGAGAGCACCGAGAGCAAGGAAGCGGGCGTTCTGTATCAGAGCACGCGCCTTGCCGCCTATGAGCAGGCGGTTGCGCAGCTGCGCGAGGCGGGCCTCGTGTACGAGTGCTACTGCACCCGCCGCGAAATTCAGGAGGCGTCGAGCGCCCCGCACGGTGCACCGGGCGCCTACCCCGGTACTTGCCGCGAGCTGACGGAGGTGCAGCGGGAGGAGCGCCGCACCCAGCGTCCGCCGGCTCTGCGCCTGCGTGCTGAGTGCACGAGCTACACCGTGCAGGATGATTTTTATGGTGCCTACACGGGGCTGGTGGATGATTTTGTGCTGGTGCGTAATGACGGCACCTATGCCTATAACCTGACCTCCGTGGTGGATGACGCCTTTGTAGGGGTTGAGCAGATTGTGCGCGGTGATGATCTGCTTCCTTCGGCGCCTCGCCAGTCGTATTTGGCGCAGCTTTTGGGGTTGGCGCAGCCGCGTTACGCTCACGTGCCGCTGGCGCTGAATGAGGAGGGTAAGCGTCTGGCGAAGCGTGACGGCGCGGTGACTCTGCCGCAGCTGCGTGAGGCTGGTGTTGAAATCCCCACGATTTTGGGGTGGATTGCCGCGTCTATTCCGGTGTATAACGCTGATGGTTCCGCTCATTCTGCGGACGTCCCGGTGCCCAATGCGGCGGCGATTTTGGAGCGTTTTGACCCGGCTCGTATGGCTACTGAGCCGTGGGTTGTGAGGGATCTCTAAGCCTCTGTGACATTGTTGTGTAACAGTTCAACACTCCGAACGGCTTTTAAATTTTTCGTTTAATTCGTTTCAGATGCATACGCCTCTGTACGTTTGCGTTGCTTTTCAGTAGCATCTCTTGCACCGAAGTGCCCGAAACCCTGAATTTCAGGGGTTTTTCGGGCACTTTTTCGCACATGCTCCCACAGCACCCCACGTGTACGACCATATGATTTACACAGCAAATACATATTTATTCCATAGACTCGCACTCTTTAACGTCAAATAGACTTTATTTTCAGCCCTTCAGAGCCTAGACTGTATCCTATGCCACTCATAAAGTTATGGGGTAGCGCATAAATACACACAGGCGCACACTACCACCAGGAGAGAAGGAACATTATGGCCGCGAGTACATACCAGGTCATCGCGCTGGCGATTTATTTTGTTGCCATGATCGCAATCGGCCTATGGGCAAATAGCAAGAACAACAGCCTCGACGACTATGTGCTGGGCGGGCGTCAGCTCTCCCCCACCGTCGCCGCACTCTCAGCGGGCGCCTCCGACATGTCCGGTTGGCTCCTCATGGGTCTGCCCGGCGCCGTCTACCTCAGCGGCCTCTCCCAGGCATGGCTCGCCGTCGGCCTGACCATCGGCGCATGGTGCAACTGGACGTTCGTGGCACCGCGACTGCGTAGCTACACCGAAGTAGCAGGCGACGCAGTGACCGTCCCAGTCTTCCTGAGCAACCGCCTCCATGACACCAAGCGCGTGCTGCGCATCGTCTCCGGTGTCGTGATTCTGGTATTCTTCACCTTCTACGTCTCCTCCGGTATGGTGTCCGGCGGTCTGTTCTTCAAGTCCTCCTTCGGTCAGGAATACCACACCGGTATGCTCCTGTTGGCAGGCATTACCGTGTTCTACACCTTCTTCGGCGGCTTCATGGGCGCGTCCTACACCGACATGGTTCAGGGTCTGCTCATGCTCGCAGCACTGATTGCCGTTCCGGTCGTCACCATCATTGACCTCGGCGGCGTGGGCCCCGTGGTTGAGTCCATCAGCCAGGTACGCCCCGACGCACTGAGCATCTTCGCGGGTACCACCTTCGCCGGTATTGTTTCATCCCTCGCATGGGGTCTGGGCTACTTCGGTCAGCCGCACATTATTGTGCGATTCATGGCAATGCGCACCCCCGCTGACGCCAAGTCCGGCCGCCGCATCGGCATCAGCTGGATGGTCCTGACCGTGTTCGGCGCACTGAGCGGCGCGTTCATGGGTATCGCATACTTTGCACGCCACCCCGAGGCGTCCCTCACCAACCCGGAAACCGCTGAGTCGGTCTTCCTGGACCTCGCCCAGATTCTGTTCCACCCCCTCATTGCGGGCCTAATTCTGGCTGCGGTTCTGGCGGCAATTATGTCCACCCTCTCCTCGCAGCTGATTGTGTGCTCCTCCGCTCTGGTGGAGGACCTCTACGGCATCTTCTCCTCGAAGAAGCTCAGCGCCGGCAAGTCCCTGTGGCTCGGCCGTGCAGGCGTGGCAATCGTGGCGCTGGTCGCCGGTGCCCTGGCATGGAACCCCAACAGCTCCATTCTGCAGCTGGTCGCATTCGCTTGGGCTGGCTTCGGTTCGGCATTCGGCCCGACCGTTCTGCTCTCCCTCTACTGGCGTAAGCTGACCACCCAGGGTGCGCTGGCCTCCATGATTACCGGCGCCGTTGTGGCATTCGCATGGGGCCAGAGCCCCATGAAGTCTGTGCTCTACGAAATGGTTCCCGGCTTCGCTTCGGCGCTGCTTGTCGCCATCGTGGTTTCGCTCATGACCTACAAGAAGAACGACGCCATTGACGAAGAGTTCGACCGCGCGGTTGAGCTCGCCAAGGTCAAGTAAAGGTTTGACTTAATAAACCTCCGCATTCAGCGGATACATCGAGGACAGCTCAGCGAACCTTCAGAACCTTTATCGGAAGTGAGGACGTAGGTTCGCAGCCTTCCCCGGCAGCCCGGTACTACAGCTTGTAGTGCCGGGCTGCTTCGTCTTTACATGGATTCGTAGTTCCGGACTGCGAGAGGGGTATGATATCGTCAAAATATGAAGATTCTCAACTTTAGGATTAAAAACCATAAGAGCGTGAGGGATGAGGCAGCATTGGAGCTCCTAGACCCCTCCATTAACAGGCTAACCCCAGCCGAAGGAAAAACTTGGAACCAATATGTAAATAATGTTGCAAGCATATTTGGTGCAAATGCATCAGGAAAATCTAACTTTCTTGATGCGCTCCTGTATTTTATAACTGCTATCCGGAATTCATCTACTACCTGGCAGAGCCACCCTGATTTCCCCTGTGCTCCCTTTAAACTGGATAAGCATTATCAAGATTCAGAGAGCGCCTATGAGCTGGATTTTTTGCTTAACGACAAAAGGTATCGATATAGCTTTGGAGCTTCCCCTCAAGGAATTACTTTTGAGTATCTCGAATATATTCCAACCAAACGATGGAAAAGAATCTTTAGTCGGGAAAAACTAGGAGAAGGTAAATATAGCACAATATTTTCAAAAGGAATTCAAAAGCTTGAAGTAAATGATCGGGAACTTATACTTTCACGCGCACTCGTTCTTAAGAGGAAAGATATCTTATGGGAAGTATCAGAAAGCATCATACATGGAATTGATTTCATACTACTCAACAGGGACCAGAAATCTCGTATTGACTCCATAATAGAAGGTCTCGCAAAAAATGCAATCTCTTTTGAAGAACTTGAGTTGCTATTGCAGATTGCTGATATCGGTATTCAAAGTGTTGGCCTTTTGCAAAAAGAAAATGAATTTGATGGGCAAAATTTTCCGCCTGATATTCCCATTATAGTACAGGCAAAAATTAAGGAATTACTATCAAACTTAGACTCTACTGATGGCGATGATTCATCAGATTCCCTTAAACCCAAAATTGCCCGAATAATCCAACGACGCCTAGAGTTTTTCCATTATTCCTATGATGAAAACACACCGCCGCTCTATATAGAAGAAGAAAGCGATGGAACCTTAGCGTGGCTCGCCGTATCTTTTGCCGCATTGAAAGCCATCCGTAAAGGTGGGGTTGTATGCGGGGATGAGTTAGATTCCAGTCTGCACCCGTACCTAGTGCATCTTCTTGTTAGGCTATTTACGGATACTTCCATAAACATACATGGCGCTCAAATAATTTTCACCACTCATGACGCAACACTTCTCGCTGCCCAAGAGGATCTCGGCTTAAGCAGTAAAAATATATGGTTCACCGAAAAAACTCGCCAAGGTGTCACAGAGCTGTTTTCATTAGATGATTTTCAGACAGATTTAAATAGCGACACTGAAAAACTTTACCTTATGGGAACTTACGGTGCTGTTCCGTTTATTGCAGACAGTATTTTCAAGGCTCTAGTCAATTATCCTTCATCGAAACTAAATTCACAGAAAGAAAAAAATGGGGAATAATAGTCGATTCGCCCGAAATAAACGACCCATCCGCACCCCCAAAAAAAACATACTCATATGCGTCGAAGGCGAGAAAACAGAAGTTCAGTACTTTAAACGATTAAAGGAACACCTCAGGCCTGAAAAAACTTCGGTCCACTTTAATATAATTCCCCCTAAGGGGACCGACCCCGGCAGTATCCTTAAGGGTTGCTTAAACTATAAAAATAAAGATTCAGATAAATATGAAAGTTTTTTCTGTGTAGTTGATGTCGATCAGCATACTAATTTAGAACAGGCACTAAAAGAAGCAAAAGAAAAGAATATATTAATGGTCGTTACAAATATTAAATTTGAAGTATGGCTACTTTGGCACATGGGAGATTCCCCTAATGGATATATGTCAAATTCAGATATAAATAATCGAGTTAAGGCAATCTCTGCTTCCCGCCCATTCATGACAGGAAAAAACAATAAAGAGCTTCATACTGATTTCCCCATTGAAAAATATGATACCGCTATCAAAAAAGCCCAACGAAACGACCCGAATATGGAATTCAACCGAATAGGACCGAACCCTTCTAGCGCTATGCCGCTTCTAATCAATAAAATTATCAATGGATAAATAACATCCATTTCATATTGAGAAGCCCGGGCCGCACACACGCGGTCCGGGCCTTCTCATATGCGGCAACCCATGCCACAACCTCAGACAACGCTTGGGCAACGTAGAATAGGGTCTATGACTGCACAACTTCCCGAAAAGGTCTCGGACATCTTCAACCCCGCCGACTGGCGCGTCGTCGAAGGCTTCGAAGACTTCACCGACATCACCTACCACCGCCAGGTTCAGCGCGACGAAAACGGCGAAATCGTACGCGATCTGCCCACCGTGCGCATCGCATTCGACCGCCCCGAGGTCCGCAACGCATTCCGCCCGCACACCGTGGACGAACTCTACCGCGCCCTCGACCACGCACGCATGACCTCCAACGTAGGCACCGTGCTGCTCACCGGCAACGGCCCCTCCGCCAAGGACGGCGGCTGGGCATTCTGCTCCGGCGGCGACCAGCGCATCCGCGGCCGCGACGGCTACCACTACGCCAGCGGTGAGACCGCCGAAAGCATCGACCCGGCACGCGCAGGCCGACTGCACATCCTGGAAGTGCAGCGCCTCATCCGCACCATGCCCAAGGTCGTTATCGCCCTCGTCTCCGGTTGGGCGGCAGGCGGCGGCCACTCCCTGCACGTGGTGGCTGACCTGACCATCGCCTCCGAGGAGTACGGCAAGTTCAAACAGACTGACGCAACCGTCGGCTCCTTCGACGCAGGCTACGGTTCGGCGCTGCTCGCACGCCAGGTGGGTCAGAAGTTCGCCCGCGAAATCTTCTTCCTCGCCAAGGAATACGACGCACAGCGCATGTACGAAATGGGCGCGGTCAACGACGTCGTCCCCCACGCCGAACTGGAAAACAAGGGCCTGGAATACGCGGCGCACATTGCCCGCCAGTCCCCGCAGGCAATCCGTATGCTCAAGTACGCCTTCAACCTGCCCGACGACGGCATGCTCGGCCAGCAGGTCTTCGCCGGTGAGGCAACCCGCATGGCGTACATGACCGACGAGGCAGTGGAGGGTCGCGACGCATTCTTGCAGAAGCGTGACCCGGACTGGTCCAACTACCCGTACTACTTCTAAGAGACAGTCCCTTCCGCAGAAGTAGTTTCAGATGCATAGGCTCGGAGCCGGATTCAACCCTGAAAACCTCAGCTAAGAATCCGGCTCCGGTGCTTTTCTTACCGCCTCGGTGGAACAGCCCCGGCGTATCACACGCCCCGCACGCAGCAGTTAAAGCCAGCCGCTAAGGATTTTTCATGATGAACACCCCCGTACCCGGGCTCGCGCCCTCCCCCGCCCCGCATGAGGCTGCCCTGCACCCGCAGGCGGTACAGGTGCGCGCCAATCAGCCCGCCGACCCGCACGCCATGCTGGGCGCCTTCGAGCAGCTGTTGGGTGACTATGCGGCGGGTGCGGAAAGTTCTGAGGCTAACAGCACGGGGGCTGAGGATGTAGAGGCGGCTGAGCCTATTGCCCTGGTGGTGGGCACCTCCGGCTCCACCGGAACCCCCAAACGCACCGCGCTCACCGCTCGTGCGCTTGCCGCCAGTGCGACAGCCACCGAAAACTTCTTTGAGGCAAACACCGATGCCGCCTCGCAGTGGTTGCTGGCTCTTCCCGCGCACTATATTGCCGGCGCGCAGGTGCTCGCCCGCTCCGTGCTCGCCGGGACCTTCCCGGTCATTGCCCGGTCCGTAACCGAGCCGGTGCATTTCACGCCGGAGGTCTTCTTGCAGGCGGTTGAGCAGATGAGCTCGGCACGCCGGTTTATCTCCCTGGTACCCACCCAGCTACATAAGCTGCTTGAAAGCGCGGATGCCGACCCGCGCCTGGGCGCTGAGATTCACGAGGCGCTCGGCTCCTTCACCGGAATCCTGCTCGGAGGCGCCCCCACCAGCGCCGACCTGCTCGCCGCCGCCTCCGCGCTGGGGCTGAACACGGTGACCACCTACGGTAGCGCCGAAACCGCGGGCGGATGCGTCTACTCCGGCTCCGTGCTGCCCGGTGTGCGAGTGGAGCTCGTACCCGAAGAGGGCATGCCGACCGTGCCGAATATTGAGGGGAAACCCGCACAGGTGGGTCGTATCTGGATTAGCGGCGCGCACCTCGCCAGCGGCTACATTGGCGATACCGTCCGCACCGCCGAGCACTTCTTCACCGCCGCCGACGGTACCCGCTGGTACCGCACCGACGACTACGGGCTGCTGAGCCCTGTAGCGGTTCCCGACAGCAGCGAGAACTGTAGCGAGCAGCGCCTGCAGGTGCTCGGCCGCAGCGACGACGTGCTCATCAGCGGAGGCGTGAAAATCTCCGCCCGCGCAGTGGCGACCGTCCTCGAAGAGCACCCCGCCGTGCGTGAAGCCTGCGTGATCGGGCTACCCGATGCCCGCTGGGGCACCGCCATTGCCGCCGCGGTCACGCTGGTGCCTTCTGCCGGTGCCGCGACTGCATCTTCTGAGAATGGCACTGCCCTGAACGAAGAACTCTGCGCCCTGCTGCGTGCCCGCTGCGCCGAAAAGCTCGGCGCCCCCGCCGCACCCAAGCAGCTGAGCATCCTGCCCGATTTCCCGCTCACCAGCACCGGCAAGCCGGACCGCGCAGAAATATACAGTATCCTGGACAGAGACTATCGTCAGGGCTAAAGCAGGCTCATCCGCGGGTTTTCACCCCGCGCACGCACCCGCCCGCATGCCCTGACCTTCGCATCACGACACCCACGCATCATACGCACTTAGACCCGGAAGGAACCCCCGTGGCAACTGCCGCCCAATGGATTGAAGGCGCTCGCCTGCGCACCCTGCCGCTCGCCGTCGCCCCCATTATTGCCGGCTCAGCTGCCGCCTACGAGATCAACGAATTCAAGCCGCTCTACGCGTTCTTGGCGTTCCTCGTCGCGTTCTTCCTGCAGGTGGGCGTGAACTACGCCAACGACTACTCCGACGGCATCAAGGGCACCGACGAAGACCGCGTGGGCCCGCTACGCCTCGTTGGTTCCGGCGTGGCAAGCCCCCGCTCCGTCAAGTACGCCGCCTTCGGCTGCTTCGGCCTCGCAATGCTCGCCGGCCTTGCCCTGGTTGCGTTGGCGAACCAGTGGTGGTTCCTGGCGATTGGCGCCTCCAGCGTCTTCGCGGCGTGGGGCTACACCGGCGGCAAGCACCCCTACGGCTACATGGGCTTGGGTGACGTGTTCGTCTTCGTCTACTTTGGTCTGGTCGCGACTCTGGGCACCCTCTACACTCAGGCGCACACCCTGACCCTGCTCGGCTGGGTCGGTGCTATCGGCATTGGTCTGATTTCCTGTGCGCTGCTCATGGCGAATAACGTGCGTGACATTCCCACCGACATTGAGGCGGGCAAACTGACCATGGCGGTCCGCCTGGGTGAACGCTGGTCGCGCATCACCTACATTGTGGAGATGGCTCTGGCGCTGGGTCTGGGCGTGCTCCTGCTCGATGAAAACCCCTGGTTCCTGCTCATCTTCCTGCTGGTGGGCCCGACCATCCACTCCTGCGTGACCGTGTGGACGCGCGGCGGCCGCGAGCTGATTCCCGTGCTCAAGCAGGCGGGTATTGTGGCGCTCGTGTACTCCGTTATTCTTGCCCTCGCCGTGTGGCTGGGTTCGCTGGATATTATTAGCCACGAAGTTCAGGTGTTCACCGGCTACTAAGCCGACATACGACTCTGCGCCGGTTCGCGTCGTGCAGGTTTGCGCCGTAGCTCAGCGCGTCCCGTTAAGCCGTACCGTTAAGCCGCTAGCGGGCACCCGGTTCATAGTTCCGCGATAACGCGGCGGTGTGTCATAGTAGTGCTTATGATTCGAGCCATGCTGATTATTGGCGGCGCAGCCCTCATCGTGGGTCTGACCCTCTACACCCTCTTGGACGCCGTCCGCACCCCCGCACACGAGGCGCGAACCCTGCCCAAGTGGCTGTGGGTTCTCGTCACCCTGCTCTTCCCCGTGGTAGGCCCCATCATGTGGCTCATCCTGGGCCGCCCCAAGGCGCAGCCCGCAGCAGGCACTCCTCGCGCCGGTTTCGGTCAGCGACGCAGCACCCCGGCTCCCTCGGTCTCTTCCCCCGATGACGATGAAGAGTACCTGCGCTGGCTCAAAGCAAAGGCAGAACGCGAACGCCGCAGCCGCGAGGCAGAATCAAACAACAAGCAGGACCCCGAACATAAGAACCCCGAGGACGGCACCCCGAATCAGGGCAACGGGCAGAACTAGTCAGGGTGGCGAGGCTCGCGCACCCAAGGTTTACAGCAAGAGGCTGTGGGCACATCCAATGCGGATGGGCTCACAGCCTCTTCTCTATGCTCAAAAACAGCTTTATGAACTAGCTGCCGGACCTTTAGCTGCCGGGCAGCTGAATCACGCCACCGTACAGCGGCGCGGCAGGCTCCGAATACTCCACAAAACGCGGCATCTCATGCTCAAAATCAGTGGTGCTAAACGCCAGAGTCGTAATCGACGCCAGGTTGCATTCACGAGCGCGCGGGTCATGCTGCAGCATGCGGCCCTCAACTCCCAGGCGAGTAATCCAAATCGGCAGCTGGTGCGACACAATAATCGCCTCCGCGCCCTCGCCGCCGCGCTCGTAGGCGGTACGCGCCGCATCCTGAACAGCCGCCGCCATACGGCGCACCTGATCCAGGTACGATTCACCCCAGGAGGGGCGCGCCGGGTTGTACAGCTTCGTCCAGTGACGCGGGTTCTGCAGCAGCTCCTGTGCGTTCACGTGCAGACCCTCAAAGTAGTTATCCGCCTCGATGACGCGCTCATCCGGCTGCGCGGTCAGGCCCAGCAGCTCCTCAACCGGGGCGGCAGACTCACGGGTGCGCTGCAGCGGCGAGCAGACCAGGTGCACGAAGCGGGAGCCGCGCTCAGCACGAGCGGCGAACTCCTCGGCGCTCAGACGCACCATCTGCTGGCCCTTATCAGACAGGCGGTAGCCGGGCAGACGGCCGTACACGATACGCTCGGGGTTGTGCACCTCGCCGTGACGCATGAGGTGAACTTTAATGGTGGAAGTTTCAGTCATAATCCCAGTCTCTCAGATAGCGCGCCCCACCCCAAACAGGTGACCCACAGATAACCCCTCAAAACGCAAAAACCCCGCCTCTCCAAACGGAGGGCGGGGCGAAAGAAGTCTATTTACTTCTTGTTGCGGCGCTGGTGGCGGGTCTTACGAAGCAGCTTGCGGTGCTTCTTCTTGGACATACGCTTGCGGCGCTTCTTGATAACGGAACCCATAGGATTTCCTCACTTTACTCGTACCCGGCCGAGCCATTCGACTCGGTAGCTACCCGGGGAAATTTATACCGGTATAACCGATCCAAAACGCATTTTAGGCACAGAAATACCCTTGCGTTTTAGAGCGCTACCTACCTAGAGTACTAGGTTTACCCCCATTTTCACCATTCGAGAGCGGCTTTTCAGGAGTTTTTCCCTGAAAATCCGCTTTTCCCGCGGCTATATCCGGGGTATATCGGGGCGAAATAGGGATTCGGTAGCCCTAGCGGCGCTTCTTCTTCGACTTCTTCGAGCCCTTACCGCGGCCATGAGACAGCACCGAACCGGACGAAGCTACAGCACCCTCAGCAGTGTTCTCCTCAGCCTCGGAGGCGGTCTCAGCCGACTCCTCAACCGATTCCTGCGCGGGCTCAGAAGCTTCAGCGGGTTCTTCAACCGGCTCTTCGACGGAAACCTCTTCAGCGGTGCTCTCCTCAGCCGCCGCGTGCAGCGCCTTCAAACGCTCAGCACGCTCAGCCTCGGCGCGAGCCAGCGCCTCCTCGTCAATGACGGGCTGCTCAGGCTGGGATTCGGGCTTCGTTTCAGCCTTCACAGCCTGCTCCTTCTCGGGGCTCTCCTGCGCTTCGTCGTGCTCAGGCTCGTACACATCCACGCCGAAGAAACGCTTCATCTTCGAGAAGATGCCGCGGCGCTCCTGCACCGGCTCCTCGTGGGGAAGCTTCTCGTAGGTGTCGTGGATGGTCGCTGCCGCCTCAAGACGGGTAGGCTCAGCCGCCAGAGTAGCGGGCTCCTGCTGACGCGCCGGGGCACGCAGAACCTTCTCAGAAGACGCAGACTCAGCAGGCGCAGAGGTAGCTGCAACAGCCACAGGACGCGCGGTACGGGCAGGCGCAGTCAGCACCTGGCTACGATCCACCGGCTTAATGATGGTCGCACGCACCGGGGAAACGATCTGGCCGCTACGGCGACGCGGAGCCGCCGTGGAGGCGCGCAGAACCTTCGCGGGGCCCTCCGCCTCTTCCTGCGCGTAGGCGGCAGGGACGCTCGGCAGCTGACCGCTGGGAGTCTGCGAATTGAGGGTCTGGGCGCCAGATACCGGAGCCGCAGAAGCAGCCGGGGCAGCCTGAGCGACCGGGGTGCTGCGGCGCGGGGTGCCGAAGCTCAGCGGCACATCCGCGCTCACCGAATGAGCGGTAGGCTGCGCGGGAGTAGCAGGAGCTGCAGCAGGTGCGGGCTGAGCAACAGCGGGAATGGAACGTTCTACCTTGTCAGAGCCAGAAGCGTTAGAGCTAGAAAGAACCTCAGCAGGCTCATCAACCCGCTCCACAGGAGTCTCAGCAGCAGTCTCCTCAATGTAGACAATATCGCCCTCAGGCACCGTGTACTCCACGACAGAAGACGGAGCAGAAGCCTGAACAGAATCCGAAGCGGGCGCCACAGAAGCGGGTGCCGCAACGGGTGCATCTGCGGCGGGCAGAGCCTCCGCATCAGCGAAGGACGGGTCGTCCTGCATCAAATCATCAAAGTCATCAGCGGCAAACTCATCCACATCAACCGGCGCAAACTCAGAAGCAATCGGCTCACCCGGCAGACCATTCGCAGAGGTCGCCTCCTGCTCCAGATCAATACCGGCATCGGAATACATGCCGCGCAGCTGACCAATCACCATGGCACGCGCAGTCGCAGCGTCGCCAGCCTTCAGAGCCTCCGCAATAGCGCGGCTCTCAGCACGCAGACGCTCAACAGCGCTACTCCACAGCGGCATACGACCCACCAGAGACAGCATCGACTCAAAACTCGGCTGACGCACCGACGCGAGCAGACCCACCAGCAACTCATTACCACCGCAACGCATCACCTGGTGGTGGAACGTCAACAGAAGCTCCAGGAAGTCACGAATCGACAGGTCGAAGTCTTCCATCTGCTCCAGAACCTCGTCCATCTCCGCGAAGGAGACGGTCTTCGGGTCAATACGCGCAATCGCCCAGCTTTCCAGCAGAATACGGGTCTGCACCAGGTCACGAGTCGGGTAACGCGAACTGGACATGTGCAGGCGCAGAGCGGCACTCGCGGCAGCGGCAGGCTCATCACTCAGGTGTACCAGCATTTCCTTGCCGCGACCGTTGTACAGCTGCACCAGATCCATATCTTCCAGGGTGCGCAGAGCCTCGCGAGTGCGGGAACGACCCACACCAATAGCGCGTGCAATCTCGCTATCGCTGGGCAGGTCCTGACCCAGCTGAATATTGCCCTCGAACAGTTCGTTCTCGAGCCAGCGCAGAATTTTACGATGAATAGCCACGTGAATGCGTCTTTCGGTTAGATAAAGGTGAGTGAGAGTGTGTGTGCTTTATCGATGAGTTATGCCGGAGGTTGAACGGCGTCAGGGCGCGCCTTAGCGGCGGCGGCCACGCAGGAAGCCGAAGAGACCACCGCGATGAGTGTCCTTCGCCTCGGTGCTGGTCGTCTCAGTGCTGGGGCGGTACACCGAATCGTAGGCGGGCATGGTCTGATACTCAGCCTCTTCAGAGGAGGGCTCAGACTTGCTTTCAGCCTTGTCAGACTCTTCTGCCGCGTCCTTCTCAGGTGCAGATTCTTCAACTGCTGGCTTCTCAGCAACTACGGTTTCTTCAACCGAGGGCTTCTCCTCAGCCTTTTCTGCAGGCTGTTCGTTGACAGTCTTCTCAGCCACCGCGGGCTCCTCGGCAGCAGGAGCTTCGGGGGTCACAGCAATAGGCTGAATCGAACCGCCCACAACCGCAGCCGGGTCAATACCGTAAGACACAGTAGCGGCAGGCTGAGCGATTACCACCGGCTTATCCTCTACGACAGGCTTCGCCTCAGTGGTCTTGTTGGTCTCAGCGGGCTTCACCTCAGCGGATGCCGCCGGGGTAGCGGGCTGAACGGGGGTTGCCGACGCCGCGGGGGTTACCCCAGCATCGTAACCGTACGATGCGGGAGTGAAGGGGCGCATCGGGGTGCTATCCACTGTCTCTTCCTGCGAGGTGGGCTCAGCAGCGGTCTTCTCAATAGTCGATTCGGAGGCGGCGCTTTCAGCAGCATGCTCCGCCGGGCGCGAGTAAATGCGTGCACTCGGGGTCAGGTACTGGGCGCGGGCACGCTGAATGCGTGCCTGCTCGATTTCCTCAGCGGAGGGAGCCTCAATGGTAAGAGCATCAACGGTAAGAGCCTCAGAGTCGGTCGCCTCGGTCTTTTCAGCGGTTGCGCTCTTCTCGGATGCAGCAGGCGCAGTTACAGCCGGTGCCGCTACAGCAGGTGCAAGCTTCTGAGCGGGCTCTTCGACTGCAGGCTTCTGGGCGCTCTTCTCAGAGGCCTTCTCGACCGGCTTCTCAGCTGCCGTCTTGTCGGAGGCAGATGCAGTCACGCCACCGGGCAGTGCCACGGGTGCGTGCGCCTCATTGGACTGGCGTGCAATCTGAACGGTCTCGTTAATCCACTCGGTCACAGTGGCGAATACATCCGGGTTCAGGGAGTAGAGGCGACGCTGCCCCTCCACGGTCACGGAGACCACATCTGCATCGCGAAGGACTTTCAGGTGCTTCGAAATGGTCGGCTGGCTCATGCCCAGCTTTTCAACCACTGCACCCACCGTGTGGGTTTGCTCAGCGAGAATACGCACAATTCGGCGGCGAGTCGGATCCGCGATGACAGAAAAAACATCAGAATGCATATAGCGATTATGACATATAAAGTGACACCTCAAGCTTAGAATGAGGCTGATACGGAAATTACCTTCAAAAATTCTGAAAGACCGCTGAATGCTACCTCTAATATGAAGCACTGAAGGGGAGAAAAGCATGAAGTGCCTATCACATCTCGTGGAGATTTCCTGTATCTCATCCTAGGCATATGCGAGCCACCCAGACCCTCAATACTTATATAGCTAATTCAGAATATATAGTTTTCGTGGTTCCACCCACAAAACCAACCGCACGCCTTCTCCAAGCTCACATATTTACCCCCAAACCACCAGAGCCTCAACCCCCTCAGTAGGCACCCGGCGCGATACACTAGAAGGCGTCAAAACAGGCACATATCCGCCACCCAACACACCAACACCCAGACACCCGCTGAAGGAGGCGCATGGGACGCATCATCCGCCGCACCCGGCGCCGACACCACCACCCCCAGGGCCAGCTCAACCGCCGCTGGGACACCCTCAGCGGCACCACATCCGTGCCTCAAAAGCAGCAGGTTCACCGTAGCCGACGCGACCGCCTCGAGGCCGAAAACCTTAGCATCCTCACGAGCGTGCCCGGTATTGACCTCGATCGTCTGCTCGCCCTACGCGACCACGTGAGCGAAACCTCCGAGGTTCAGCGTAAGCGCGCCCCCATGGGGTTCAATCTGCAGACCCTCGAACGCTTCCGTGACTTTATTGACGTGACCGTTCTTGCCTCGCCTTCGCGCACCGCAATCACTGCGTTTCTGCTGGTCATCATCTTCTTTACGCTCACCTTGCTACTGCCCATCTCCTCCAATGATGGGCAGCCCGCGCCTTTCCACCACGCATTTTTTACCTCTACCAGCGCGGTGACCGTGACCGGCCTGACTACCGTCTCCACCGCCGACCAGTGGTCCACCTTCGGTCAGGCAATGATTCTTGTGGCTTGTCAGGTCGGTGGTTTGGGCACTCTAACCATTACCTCCCTGCTGGCGCTGGCTATCGGCCGTAAGATGGGTCTGCGCACCAAGCTCATCGCACAGGAAGACCTGAACATCAGCCGTCTTGGCGAGGTCGGTGGCATCATCAAGAGCGTCTCCTATGCTTCATTCTCCATCGAGGCAATCATTGCGCTTGTGCTGATTCCTCGTTTCCTGACCCTCGGCGAAGACCCGTTCCAAGCCATCTGGCACAGCATCTTCTACGCTATTTCAGCTTTCAACAATGCAGGCTTTACCCCGCATTCCGACGGCATCGTGCCTTACGGCCATGACCTTTTCCTGCTCGTGCCCATCTGCATTGCCGTGTTCTTGGGCTCGCTCGGTTTCCCTGTTTTCATTGCGATTCAGCATCATCCTTTCCGCCCCCGCCACTGGTCTCTCACCGCGAAGCTGACCACCGTCACGACCCTGTTTTTCTTTGCTTTTGGCGCGTTCTTCTGGGGCCTCTTCGAGTGGAACAACCCCGCCACCATCGGCGACTACTCTGCGGGTGACAAGGTTCTGAATGCCATTTTTGCCTCCGTCATGATGCGTTCGGGCGGCTTCAACCTGGTCGACATGAGCAGCATTACCCCCGTCTCCACGCTCCTGACGGACATGCTCATGTTCATTGGCGGCGGCTCCGGCTCGACCGCGGGTGGCGTGAAGGTCACGACCATCGCCGTAATTGCCCTGTCCATTCTTGCTGAGGCGCGCGGTGACCAGAAGGTCGTCGCGTTCAACCGCACCATCCCCGAATCCTCTCTGCGCATTGCTATCTCTGTGATTGTTATGGGTGCTACCGTGGTAGGTGTTGGTGCCGCGTCGATTCTGATTATTAGCGGCGCGGACCTCAAAGAAGTAATCTTCGAGGTCATCTCCGCCTTCGCGACCTGCGGCCTCTCGAACGGTCTCTCCGCCAGCCTGCCACCGGCGGGTATCTACGTGCTTAGCGGCCTGATGCTCATTGGCCGTGTGGGCACCACAACCGCCGCAACCGGTCTGGCGCTGCGTTCACGCCGCCGCCTCTACAAGTTCCCCGAAGAAAGGCCCACCATTGGCTAGTGCACATAACGCCCCCGTCCTCGTGATTGGTTTGGGTCGCTTCGGTGCCGCCGTTGCCGCACAGCTGCGCCTGCAGAATAAGGAGGTTCTCGCCATTGAGAAGGACCCCGAGCTGGTGCAGAAGTGGTCCGGCGTGCTGACCCACGTGGTCTCTGCCGACGCGACCGATATCGACACCCTGCACCAGTTGGGTGCGGACGATTTCGGTTCCGCTGTGGTGGGTGTGGGCACCTCCGTTGAGGCGTCCGTGCTGATTACCGCGAACCTCGTGGACATTGGCGTGGAGCGAATTTGGGCGAAGGCGATCACCCCCGCGCACGGCAAGATTCTGGAGCGTATTGGCGCGCACCACGTGGTCTACCCGGAGGCGGACGCCGGCCGCCGTGCCGCGCACCTGGTCTCGGGTCGACTGCTGGACTACATTGAGTTTGATGACGACTTCGCGATTGCGAAGATGCGCCCGCCGAAGGAAACCCACGGCTTCACCCTCGCCGAGTCGGATATCCGCTCCAAGTACGGTGTGTCCGTGGTCGGCATTAAGTCCCCCGGTGAGGACTTCACCTACGCGGACGCGACCACCCGCATTCATTCGCGCGACATTCTAATCGTGTCGGGCCAGGTGGACCTGATCGAGCGTTTCGCGGCGCGACCCTAAGCGCATTTTTCCTCGCTGCCTTGAGAAGCCCGCGATTAGACATAGAAAAACAGCCTCTTCCCGTTCTGCCGGGAGGAGGCTGTTTTTCTATAGTTTCAGCTAGTCAGGGGGATACTACCGGACGGTATTAGTCTCCGCTGGTTAGTCCTCGTCAGCGGTGTACAGCTGGCTCATTTCCGCCGAACGTGCCGCACAGGCGCGCATCGCGTCCTCGGTCAGCTGGAAGAGGCCACCGTCCACGAAGGTGTTCAGCGCACGCTCGGTGGTGCCGTTCGGGCTGGTCACGGCGTGGCGCAGGGCGGGCGCATCCGGGTTGGCGTCGAGCAGGTAGCCCGCGCCGGCAACGGTTGCGCTGGCCAGCTTGAGGGCGGTGTCTGCGTCCAGGCCGAGCTTCTCACCGGCGGTTGCCATTGCCTCCGCAAGCAGGAACGCGTATGCCGGGCCGGAACCGGAGACGGCGGTGACCGCATCCATCTGGTCTTCGCGGACCTCAACGACCAAGCCGACGGTGCCCAGGACCTCTTCGACGAGCTTCTTCTGCTCGTCCTTCACGGTGTCGGTGGTGGAGATGGCGAGCACGCCCTTGCCCACGGAGGAGGGGGTGTTCGGCATGCAGCGAACAATGGGCTGACCTGCGGGAAGGCACTCGGCGAGGGTTTCGAGGGTCACGCCAGCAGCAACGGACACCACAACAGCATTCGGCGCGAGGGCGGGTGCAATATCGCGGGCAAGCTCGACAATGCCGTAGGGCTTCACACCGAGCAGCACGACGTCTGCGTGGGCGGTTGCCTTGTGGTTGCCGTCAGCTTCGCCGCCGGTAGTGATGATTTCTACCTTGTCGCCGAGGCGCTGGGCGAGGGCGGCGCGAGATTCTTCGCTACGCACGGTGGCGCGGATGTGGGCGGGGTCGTGGCCTGCGGCGAGCAGGCCTGCGGCGATGGAGCCGTTCATGGAGCCGGTGCCGAGAAAAGCAATAGTTGCGGTCATCGTTGATCCTTCCGAGTGGGGTGCCTGCGCCCGGCGGCGGCTTTGCGCGGTGTGCGGCAGGCGCGTGGAGGCGTACCCTTCCAGCATAGCGGGTACGGCGGTGGGCATGTGACCTGGCTCGTGTTTCATGTGATTTTCTGGGGCGCCTTCCCTGCTGTGCCGCTCTGCCTTTCAATCTTTGGCACACCGCTGAGGCGTAAAAGTACGGGCGTAGAATTAAATCGGCTTCAGCTGCGGCGATTTTCGCCGGGTATGGAGCCTCCAACACCACACAGCACGCAACACACAAAACCCCTTTTCTATGTCTTCTCATACTGGTTCTTCCTCGAGTTCTTCCTCTGATAGCCCGCAGATTCCTGCGGGTTCCCGTTCTTTTTCGTTTCGCCTCCTGCTGGGGCTGACTCTTGCCGCACTGGTCACGGGCGTATTCAGCGGTTTGGGCGCGATTGCCTTGCACTATGTTCTGGACTTTATGCAGGAGCTAGCGTTTGGTCATTCTGAGGGTCATCACCCGATGGTCACTGACGGTGCCGACCCGGCGCGTCGTGCGCTGGTGCTCGCGGCGTTGGGCCCGTTCGTGGCGCTGGTTTGGTATTACCTGCAGTCGGGCGGTCGGCGCGTGGTTGGCGTGAAGTCGCAGATTGCCGGTGCTACCGAGGAGGATCGCGCACCGTCGCTGTGGCGGCAGATTTCGCATTCGGTCATTCAGATTGTTGCGGTGGGTGCGGGTTCCCCGGTGGGTAAGGAGGTCGCACCGCGTGAGCTGGGCGCCCTGGCTGCGGGTCGGTGCGCGCGCCTACTGGAGCGCATTGGTGGCACTCGCCCGGATGGTTCGCCGCTACTGGGTGATCGTGAGCGTCGTCTACTGGTGGCGGCGGGTGCGGCGTCCGGTTTGGCGGCGGTGTATCAGGTGCCGGTTGGTGGCCTGGTGTACCTTGTGGAGGCGATGGCTGCGGGTTTGAGCCTGTGGTCGCTGTATGTGGGTGCGGTAACGGTGTGGACGGCGACGGTCACGGCGAATCTGGTGATTTCGAATGCGCCGACCTACCCGGTGCCGCAGCTTCCGTTGGATGCGACGACGCTGACGGTTGCGGCGTTGACGGGTGTGGTGTTGGCTCCGCTGGCGTTGGGTTTTAGGGCGCTGTCGCAGCGTGCGGAGAAGATTAAGGCGAAGGACCGTTCTCTGTTGTGGCGTATTCCGGTGGCGTTTGTGCTGGTCGCGGTGGTTTCGCTGTGGCTTCCGGAGATTCTGGGTAATGGTCGTCTGCTGACTCAGCACACGTTTAATGTGTCGCTGGATGCGGCGGCGGGCGGCTTGTCTGCGGCGGCGGCAGTATATGTGTTGGCGTTGTGTGTGGCGAAGGCTGCCGTGGTGCTGTTGAGTCTGCGTTCGGGTTCGTATGGTGGTACGTTGACGCCTGGTTTGGCGTTGGGTGCGGCGGCCGCGTTTTGTGTGGCGGCGCTGGTACTGTGGGCGTTCCCGGCTTTGGACGGGGTGCCGGGTGGCGCGTCGATGGTGCTGTATGCGGCGGCGCTGACGGGTACGGCGGCGTTTTTGGGTATTTCGATGAATGCGCCGCTGTCTGCGTTGACGTTGTTGATTGGTTTTACGGGTCAGGGTGCGAGTGCGTGGCTGCCGATGGCGGTTGCGGTGGGTACGGCGGTGCTGACCCACTGGGCGTGGACGCGAGTGTTCGGCTCTAAGAAGTAGCTTTCAGAAGTAGGGGGGC
>NZ_CAXOQT010000016.1:0-51769 GCF_964211445.1 Rothia mucilaginosa
AACCCTGGGCTTCCTTTGGGAGGTTGAGGCTTTTTATTCGGAAGATTTTCCGTGGTTATAGCAAGAGGGAAACGCCTGGTTCCATTCCGAACCCAGAAGCTAAGACTCTTTGCGCCGATGGTACTGCACTTTTGTGGGTGTGGGAGAGTAGGTCACCGCGGGTTTTTTATTCAAGAGGGGAAGACCTTATAGGTCTTCCCCTCTTTTTGTGTACCCAAAAACTCCTCGAGCGAAAGCCCCTAACTCAGTAGAGGTGTAGAGACGCAGCAGAGAAGCAAGGGGAACGTGGCTGCAGAGCCAGTCCGACAGCGTGCCAGCCTACTGCAGAGGTCACGAGATGGGGAGTTCACAGATCCGCCTGAATGACGAACTAGAGAGCGCAGTAGAGGAACTCTTGGTACCTTAACAACAAGAGCAATCCACATCTCTGCCCCCAACGAGTAGAGAACACACAAAGGAGCATCATCATGGCCGATGAGAAGAGCATCTACGAACGCTGGAGCGAAGAACGCCTCGACCCGCCCTTCCCCAAAGAATGGGGGCTGGATGAAGAAGACGAAGCCGAGTTGCTCTGGCCCATCTGGCCCCTGCTGTTCATGGGTGAATCTGATACTGAGCAGTACGTAGAAACGATCACCGATTATGTGATGGACGTACTCGGTCTGGAATACGATGGGGAGAACGAAGACAGCAAGCTCTGGGAAAAGCGCGTAGAGGACTACGTGGAAGAGCTCATCAAGCGTCGTCGTGCCTTTGCTGCTGAGCTGGGCATTACCCCCGAAATGCAGAAGAACTCTAACCTCAACCGTGCCTTCGCAGCCCTGGAAGAAGAAGGAGTTATCGCACGACAGAACTTCACCTGCTGCGGTACCTGCGCCTCCGCAGAAATCTGGGATGAGATCGACGATAGCCGTGAATGGAAGGGATACATCTACTTCCACCAGCAAGACACCGAAAGCCTCGCTGAGAGCGGCGGCACCTACGTTGGGTTCGGTTCCTTCCTCGCCTACCCCAGGGACGAAAATGAATGGAATGCGCTGAGCGATGCACAGAAGGAAGAAATCAGTGCCCGTCACAAGAAGCTCTCCGTAGAACTCATGAAGGATACGATTATTCCTGTACTGGAGAAGCACGGCCTGAACGTGGAGTGGAAGGGGAACTTCGACACCCGCCCGTTCATTGGGGGAGTGGAAATCTACAACATTCCCTAGCAGCTGGTGAGCTGAACCGGATGGGAGCCTAGCGGCATACCTAGTGGGGGAGGAGCGCCTCCCAATGCTACAGAAGTTTACGAGGAAAATAAGCTGAGAGCGTGAGAATCGACATCACAGCATCTCAGCCAGGGTATTAACTAGCCGATAAGGCACCCATTCGGTAGGCTAGACGGGTAGCGCGGTACATCCACGAGATAGACCCCACGACAGAGCGTGAGTAGAGCCAGCCTTCACGGTGGCACCTGCTCGACATGACTTTCAGCTCTTTCAAACGGCAGGAAGCTAGACCTCTGGAGCTATACCCTGACGGGTGCTTACTCTATAAGGGGTAGGCTAGAACAGTGGATGAACCGCCACCCATATTCCCAACCAAAGGAGCAGGCATGTCGACCGACGCCCGCGAAAAAGCCCGCCAGATCGCGGCCCAGCAGGCCAAGAAGAGCCCCAGCCAGGCAAGCCGCCGCTGGCTCCAGCTCGGCGTACTCGCCGTGGTCCTCGTTATCGTAGGTATCATCGGTTTCGTCGTAATCAACGGCAACAAGAACACCAAGGTAGCAGAAAGCGGCCCCGTGCCCGCCAGCGCCAACGAATACGGTGGCATTGTGCTGACCAAGGACGGAATCGTCAAAAACTCCTCCACCCAGGAGACCCGCGACTTCAAGCAGCTCGCAACCTCGACCTCCTCCGTGACCCCCATGGTCAACGGAACCGCAGCAGCCGTCAACACCCTGCCCCCGGGCGTGCAGACCGCTGAAGAGGCATCCAAGAACGGCCAGCCCGTTCGCGTGACCATCTTCCAGGACTACAACTGCGTGCACTGTGCAGAGTTTGAGAAGAAGTACGGTGAGGAAATCCAGAAGCTCGTCGAAGACGGCACCATCACCCTGGAAATCCGTAACCTGACCTTCCTGGACCGTTCCTCGCCCACCGCATACTCCGCACGTAACGCGGCAGCAGCATACTCCGTGGCAAACCAGGTCAGCACCAGCGACTTCCTGAACTACCAGCGTGAGATCTTCACTCACCAGGGTAGCGGCGACATGAACAACCAGCAGATCGCTGACATCGCCTCGAAGTACCACGCCTCCATTGGCTCCGATATGAACGAAGGCAAGTGGCGCCCCTTCGTGGACGTGGTCAACGCTGAATCCGCAAAGAACGGTATTAAGGGTACCCCCACCGTCTTCGTTGATGGTGACCAGTACACCAGCAACGATTTCAGCGCCTTCCTGAAGAGCAAGATCGAAGCTAAGAAGAAGTAACCTCTTCGATACGATAAACCCGGTAACCTCCGCGCGAGGCTACCGGGTTTTTCTGTATGTATCCGAAGCTCTAAAGAACGAGTAAAGGAACGTGAGGGGCAGGAAGAAGACTCGGCAAAGTGCTGGACAAGGTGCCCGGGAGCCTCTGTAGCCGAGGTATTCGGAAGGGAGAAAGCGAAGGAAACGAACGCATCAAACCGGCATAATCCAGAAGCATTCTCAAGCAAACCGCCAAAGAACAACTAAGCAGATTCAACCACCAGAATAAGGTACACTGGACAAGTTGCCTCCTTAGCTCAGTTGGCCAGAGCATCTGTCTTGTAAACAGAGGGTCACCGGTTCGAATCCGGTAGGGGGCTCAGAAAAATCCTGGTTCGCACCAGCCTCATAGCAGAGGTGCGAATCAGGATTTTATTGTAGCGAGTGTCCTCGAGTGTCTAAGGGACCCGCACCAACACATCGTCTACCCGCCCTGAGGAACCAAGTATGTCTGAAACCTCCGGAACCCCGCAGGCCACCCGTACCGCGGCGCTGCGCACCGTCAAAGCACGCGAAACCAGCGACTACCCCCTCGAAGAATTCATCGAATCACGAGGCTTCCGCCCCGAAATCCAGGGCCTGCGCGCCTTCGCCGTGCTCCTCGTGGTGCTCTACCACGTCTGGTTCGGTAAGGTCTCCGGCGGCGTGGACGTCTTCCTCTTCATCTCCGCCTTCCTGCTCTCGCTCTCCTTCATGCGCAAGATCAACGAAGGTAAACCCCTCAAACTTTTCAACTACTGGCTGCACGTCTTCCAGCGACTGCTACCCGTAGCCACGGTGGTCATTGCGGGTACCACGATTGCATCCTTCTTCGTGCTCGCGCCCAGCCGCTGGTCCCAAACCGTCACCGACGCGACCAGCTCCCTGTTCTACTTCCAGAACTGGAACCTCGCGTTCAGCTCCGTGGACTACTACGCCCAAAACGCCTCCGTGAAGTCGCCCTTCCAGCACTTCTGGTCGCTCTCCATCCAGGGACAGATCTTCATCATCTGGCCCCTGCTCTTTGCTGCAGTAGCCTACGTCGTGCACCGATTCCGCGGGAACCTCTTCACCACCGCGGTATTCATCTTCAACACGGTGTTCGTTGCATCCCTGACCTTCTCCATCGTCGAAACCGACACCAACCAGGGATTCGCCTACTTCGACACCCGCACCCGCCTCTGGGAGTTCGCCATCGGCACCCTGCTGGCGATGCTCACCCTCAAATGGAAGGCGCCCGAAAAGGCGCGAGTCGTCATGGGCTGGGTCGGCATCATCGGCCTGGTCACCTGCGGTGCAATCCTGCCCGTCGAACGAGCCTTCCCCGGCTACCTGGCGCTCTGGCCCGTGCTCTCCGGCGCGCTCGTCATCATGGCAGGCCGCACCAACAGTCGCTGGGGCATCGACCGACTGCTGGTCTCCGCACCCCTGCAGAGCCTCGGTAACATCTCCTACGCCCTGTACCTGGTGCACTGGCCCATCCTCATTCTCTACAGCAGCGCCGTCGGCACCTCCCGCGTGAACGTCATCGAAGGCACCATCATCATCCTTGCCTCCATCGGCCTGGCATGGCTACTCATCCGCTTCGTGGAAAAGCCGCTGCGTTACCGCAAGGATCCCTTCGTACCCTGGCTCATGATGAAGATGCGCTTCAAGACCGTCTTCTCCGTCAAGACCTGGGCAGACCAGCTCGCCTTCATCCTCGCAATCTTCCTGGTCGCCGGCGTACCCCTGACCGCCGCACAGATCTGGATCGGCTACCGCAACGCCCAGTCCGAGCAGAACGCCGAACTGAAGGTACAGACCGTCAGCGAAAACTACCCCGGCGCCCGCGCAATCGGCGGCGCCCAGCAGGGACTCATCGACAACCCCATCCCCTCCGGTGGCGACGTCAAAGCTCAGTTCGACGGACTGAGCGACCCCTGCACCGGCGGCTTCGCGCCCTCCGACCCGGCACTCGCCAAGTACTGCAACGTGCAGAAGTACGGCCCCGAAGACGCACCGCTGACCATGGTCATCGGTAACTCCCACGCCGAACAGGCGCTGAGCATCTTCAAGCCCATCGCTGAACAGACCAAGACCAACCTGCAGACCTACCTGCTCGGTGGCTGCCAGTACCCGGTCCGCGCCGTCAACGCCAGCAACGAATGCTCGGAATTCAACACCAAGATGACCGAGGAAATTCTCAAGCGTAAGCCGCAGACCGTGGTGCTCATCGCCACCGTTGCCCAGGCACGATCGAACGACGAACGAGTCGACCCGAGCCTGGATGAGACGGTCCGCCGTCTCACCGAGGCAGGAATCCAGGTTATCGGCCTGCGCGATAACCCGCGCTTCGAGTACAACATCTACGAATGCGCTCAGAAGGCCGGCGCCGACAAGAGCTCCTGCGCACGACCCGCAAGCGATAAGTACGCCGCCGAGAACCCCGCAAAGGAAGTCTTCGACAAGTACCGCAACCAGGGCGCCGTCATGGTGGACCTGAAGGACGTGTACTGCCCGGACGGCATGTGCAGCCCCGTGGTTGGAAACATCTACGTCTACATCGATGACAACCACGTCTCCAAGACCTACAGCCGCACCATGGCTCAGGAAGTCTTCCAGCGTGCAGCGGAAGGCGGCTGGCTCGTCAACGGAAAAGTGAACTTCTAAAGTTCACCAATACAGTGGATCCCCCGAACTGTTCTACAGAAGTGTGAACAGAACGGGGGATCCGCTATTTTCTGACCCAAAATTAGGATAGGCTAAGTTATGAGGCTCCGGGAGAAGCCGTAGGAGAAGAAAGGACGCCATGAAAGAAATCACCGAACGCACCCTCAAAGTTGAGAACGTCAGCCTCGGCTACGGCGAAACCACCATCGTCAAAGACCTATCCCTCGAATTCCCCAAGGGCAAAATCACCGCCATTATCGGCCCTAACGGCTGCGGCAAGTCCACCCTGCTACGCGGTGTCTCTCGACTGCTCAAGCCCCTCAACGGCGACTTCACCCTCGACGGTAAGTCAACCCACGAATACTCCATGAAGGGCTTCGCCCGCATGGTCGGGCTTATGCCCCAGCACCCCATCGCCCCCGAAGGAATTACCGTAGCCGACCTGGTCTCCCGCGGCCGCTACCCCTACCAGGGACTCTTCAAACGCAATAGCGCCGAAGATGACGAGGCGGTTGCTTGGGCTCTCGAAGCCACCGACACCATGTCCCTTGCAGAACGCCAGGTTACCGAGCTCTCCGGCGGCCAACGCCAGCGCGTCTGGATCGCCATGGCGCTCGCCCAGGAAACCGATATCCTACTGCTGGACGAGCCGACCACCTACCTCGACCTGGCACACCAGGTGGAGCTACTCGACCTGCTCTCGGAACTCAACGAACAGCGCGGCACCACCATGATCATGGTGCTACACGAACTGAATCTCGCCGCCCGAGTCGCCGACTATCTCGTCGCGATGAAGGACGGCTCCATCGTTGCCCAAGGCGAAGCACACGAAGTGCTCACTCGCGAGAACCTGCACACTATCTTCGGGCTGAAAGCAGAGGTCGCCGACCCGTTCAACGACGGCAGCGTGGTGGTGGTACCCCACCCGCGTAGCGCGCCCGCAGCTGCCGGTTCAGCTATTGCATCCTAAGAAACCCCTGCTCATATCTGATAAAGAGCCCATAACAGTGGGATACTGGAAAGCAGGACGCACCGAAAGCTAAGCGAAGAAGCCGGTACACCGCGCGGGTGTGCCGGCTTCTTCCACAGAAGGGGCAATCTCTACAGAGGCCCGGAAAGAAGAACACAATGACGACCCCGCTCCTAGACTCCAACGGCAAGCTCAACGGTGAATCAGTACGCTACGTGGCAATCGGTGACTCCTTCACCGAAGGCGTGGGCGACGTTGACCGCCGCCGCCCTAACGGACTGCGCGGCTGGGCAGACCGCGTTGCCGAAGGCCTCGGTGCAGTAGACCCGCAGGCGCAGTACGCAAACCTCGCCATCCGCGGCCGCCTGCTCATTCCCATCCTGGAAGAGCAGCTGCCGGTAGCCTTGGATCTGAAGCCCAACCTCGTCACCTTCTACGGCGGCGGCAACGACATCATGCGACCCAACGTGGATATCGACCAGCTCATGACCCACGTAGACGAAGCCTTCGCCACCCTGCGCGGCGAAGGAATCGAAGTGCTTACCGTAACCGGCCTGGACGTGCAGGGCCAGGGCCCCTTCGCCCGCACCCGCGGTCGCACCGCCACCTACAACGAACTACTGCGTGGCATCGCCGAAGACCACGGCGTGCACATTATCGACTACTGGCGCTGGAATGACTTCCTCGACTGGCGCCTGTGGGCTGACGATCGCCTGCACATGAACGACCTCGGCCACGAACGCTTCGCATCCCGCGTGCTGGCACAGCTCGGCCTGCCCGGTGTGGTCACCGAACCTGTACTGCCCCCGGAGGTGCAGCTGACTGTTCGCGAGAAGGTCGAGCAGGAGGCGCGCTGGGTCCGTGAGTTTGCCCTGCCGTGGATTGGTCGCCGCCTGAAGGGTACGAGCTCCGGTGACGGTGTGAGCCCCAAGTACCCGCAGTGGGTTCCCGCGGCAAGCCTTAAGAACTAGGTTCATGGAGGTTCACGGTACGGCGTAGAACTGTATGCCGGGGGAGTGCCTTGTGCTGTATCCGCGCCGTATCTGTACTGTATTTGTGCCCGCCTCTACGCCGTAACGGGAACGGTAAATCCGCCGTTACTCGTACCGTTGCGAACCCATAAACTGCCCTTTAAAACCGGGGCGGAAGCGTTAAAACGAGAGTTAAATGCTCTTTAAACGCGTGTTTAAACCTGTTTAACAGCCCTGCGCACACCGCAAGAGTCGGTGGCGCGGGGCTGTTTACGGCTTAAATCCGGCTTAAGCTGTTAATCTCACAACATGAATTTCACCGGTGTAATTTATCCCCGGTCACATAGAGAACAACCGTTCTTAAAATGGCGCATTAACGCCTGACTAGGGGCGTTAAAGAATTCCTTAAAAACACCTGGACTTGCAAAAACACCCATTTTTGGTAGAATGGATAGGTATGTTTGCCGTTCGAAGGCAGGCGTGCATCCGCGAATCAAGCACTTCGCTTAAACGAGGCGCAATCGGCTCAGAACACCGAGATTCCGCGGATTTTTAAGGCAAAATCCGGCGTGCAGGCTTGCACGAACCCCCGTATTTACCTAGAATTTAACGCTGTTCGTAGTGGTGGAAACGCCTCTCGACACTAATAAGCTTCACCGTTTTTCCCGCGGCGGGGATCGATGCGTGGCCTCTCACCCACGTGACGATCTCAAACACTCTAGCCCGGCGAAT
The DNA here is from genome assembly GCF_964211445.1 of Rothia mucilaginosa. Lineage (GTDB taxonomy): Bacteria > Actinomycetota > Actinomycetes > Actinomycetales > Micrococcaceae > Rothia > Rothia mucilaginosa_E. Next base: position 7,820 of record NZ_CAXOQT010000016.1, read on the forward strand.
AACCCGGTGCTTCTACATTGGTGGCGGGACGCTCACGAGTAACATCGACTGCGTACCGTCATAAAAGTCAATCAATAAAGGAGTGAAACATGGCAGCAGTCTGCCAGGTGACCGGAGCTGTTCCCGGCTTTGGACACAGCATTTCGCACTCGCATCGCCGTAACAAGCGTCGATTCGATCCGAACGTTCAGAAGAAGACCTACTGGGTTCCTTCGCTGCGTCGTAAGGTAACCCTGAACGTGTCCGCTAAGGGCATCAAGGTTATCGATGCTCGTGGCATCGATGCCGTTGTTGCAGAAATCATCGCACGCGGGGAGAAGATCTAGTAAATGGCATCCAAGGCTAAGGACCTCCGTCCTATCATCAAGCTCAAGTCCACTGCTGGCACCGGTTACACCTACGTGACCCGTAAGAACCGCCGCAACAACCCCGACCGCATGGTGCTGAAGAAGTACGACCCCGTCGTCCGCAAGCACGTTGACTTCCGAGAGGAGCGCTAAGAATGGCTAAGAAGTCCAAGATCGCTCGCAACGAGCAGCGCAAGGTCATCGTCGCTCGCTACAACGAGAAGCGTATCGCGCTGAAGAAGACCCTGATCGACGAGAACGCTACCCCCGAGGAGCGCGAAGCAGCACGCGTGGCACTGCAGAAGCTGCCCCGCAACGCTTCCCCTGTTCGCGTGCGTAACCGCGACCAGATCGACGGCCGTCCCCGCGGTACCTTCCAGAAGTTCGGTATCTCCCGCGTGCGCTTCCGCGAGATGGCACACCGTGGCGAGCTGCCCGGTATCACCAAGTCCAGCTGGTAAATCTGGTATTTTAGTTCCTAAACGGTTTTCCGTCGTCATCGACGGTCACTCGCTTTAGACTCAAACCTTAAGTCTCTGGAAGGGGCACCCTAATGGCTAAGAACCGTACCGAACTCGTTGCAGAGGTTGCAGAGAAGTCTGGCAAGAGCCAGGCAACCGTGAATGCAGTCCTCGACGCAGTGTTCCAGGTTTTCGAGTCTTCCGTCTCCAAGGGCGAGAAGATTACCATCCCCGGTTGGATGGCAATCGAGCGCACCGACCGTGCAGCTCGTACCGGCCGTAACCCGCAGACCGGCGAAACTATCCAGATTCCCGCCGGTCACGGCGTGAAGCTGACCGCAGGCTCCAAGCTGAAGGCAGCAGTCGCTAAGAAGAAGTAATTCTTGAGACTTTGAATCTGCTAAAGACCCCCACCCTCACGGTGGGGGTCTTTTGTTATGCCAATTTGTTGTGTCTAAAGACAGGGGGAGAGGCGGAACGGAAGGAAATGAAAGGAATATTAGGGGCGTGAGGAGCGGGTATTTAAGACCCTAACCCTATACTCGAGCCATAAAACACAGAAAGTAGCTCGGTTTCACAGGGGAAGCTATGATGGGCTACAGAAAAAATAAAGAAAATTTATACATTTGAGCAGAAAGCTATGCATGAGCTGAGCGAGAAATCGCGATTATCAAACCCCGCTGGGAAAAATACTTATACATTGCCGATCGGACACAGCTTAAACACAGCAAACTAAAGCTCAATCTTAGACTCACACCCTAAGCTGGAATCACCGGCGAAGGAAAAGCCACACACCATACACGGCGGCCCCACCCAACCGGAAAATCAACCATACAAACCCCGGACGATTGACCCTCCGGGATGCACAAGGAGAACCACCTCATGGCACGCCCCGCTCAGCATACTTCCGAACAGGCCACCAACCGTCGCTTCCGCACCGGCGCGGCAGCACTGTCCCTGGCAGCAATCGCAGCACTCGGCCTGAGCGCCTGCGGTGCACAGAACACCTCCAACCCGGCACCCACCGCAACCGCGACCGCCAAGGCATCCTCCACCGCCGACGCAGCAGTCAACGCGGGCAACGGCAAGGTCACCGTCAAGGCAAGCGACGCAGCCTCCCCGAGCGCCACCGCAAGCAGCTCCCAGGGCACCGTCACAGTCACCGAAAACGGCGTGACCGTCAGCGGTGCCGATGGTACCGGGGTCACCGCAGACGCCAACGGTAATGTGACCGTCAACGGCGCGAACGGAACCGGCGTGACCGCAGACGCTACCGGCAACGCAACCGTCAACGGCGGCTCTGCATCGAACAACTCCGGTTCCTCCTCAAAGGTCGACGAGAAGGCCGGCGAAACCTCCGCCAAGAGCGGCTCGAACGGCTCCGGCACCGTGACCGTCGACAGCGGAACCGTCAGCGCAGCCAACGGCTATACCCTCATCGAAATCAAGACCGACGGCGGCTGGTCCTACCACGCCCCCAACGGCGACATCATCGAGGTACGAGCTGACGGCTCCTGGGAGCGCGTTGGCGATGGAGGGGGCGTTGAGGTTGATGCTGACGGCTCCTGGGAGCAGACCGGCGAGAACGGCGTGATCGAGGTAGAAGCCAACGGCACCTGGGAACAGACCGGCGGCAAAGGCGCGGTTAAGGTACCCAGCGTCCCCCTCAAGCCTGCCGGTGCTACCGTGGACCCCGTCAAGCCCGTCACTCCCCGTAACTAACTGATGTGACCAGCCGACAAACCGGGCAGAAACGTGGGATATCCCACCCGCTAGAATGCGGATAAACGCCCGCCGGCTCGGATAAAAGCCCCCAAACTCGATAGAATTAACGCGGTTGGTTACACCGATAATCGTTATGGAATTCCACAAGGATCCTGCGCACGACGCGAATACGTCGTCAACTAGCCGCACCATACTCAACAACCACAAGGAGAAACAATGGCATTCGCCCCCGCAATGAAGAAGACCACCGCGGTCCTGTCCATCGCTTTCGCAGGCGCACTGGGCCTGAGCGCATGTGGCTCCCAGTCCGCTAACACCACCACCGCGACTGCATCCGCATCCGCATCTGCTTCTGCGACTGCTTCCGCAAGCGCATCGGCTAAGGCGTCCTCTGCAGCTGCAACCACCTCGGCTGCATCTGCTTCCGCTACTGCAGACGTGAAGGTTGACAAGGACGGCAACGTCACCGTCAAGGCTAACGACGGCGAAGGCAACTCCGCAGACGTCAAGGTCGGCGCAGATGGCAAGGCATCCGTAGACGCTAAGGACTCCGAGGGTAACTCCTCCAAGGTAGAGTCCGACGAGAAGGGCACCAAGGCTGAGTCCAAGGACTCTGAGGGTAACTCCTCCTCCACTGTTGAGGGCGACGTCATTGTCTCTGAGGACGGCGGCTGGACCATTCAGGGTGACGAAGGTCAGGTAGCTGTACAGGCTGACGGCTCCTGGAGCCGCCAGGACTCAAACGGCCAGGTTGCAGTCAAGGCTGACGGCTCTTGGACCATCCAGTCTAACAGCGGCCTGCAGGCATCCGTGGACGCATCCGGCGAGGTAACCTCCATCGTTGGCGGCGAGAAGGCAGACCTGAAGGCTCCGAAGGTTCCCGCAAAGCCCGCACAGGCTAAGGTCAACCCCGTCAAGCCCGCACAGCCCAAGTAAGCTGTAACGAGCTGACAACGGCCGCTAACGCTCCCCGAGCGTGGCTGCCCGTCTGACTTATAAAGACGCCCCGTGTGCATCCGAACGTGATGCGTGCGGGGCGTTTTTGCGTCTTCAAACTATGCTGAGAAGACCTAAGAGGAAGACCCGTAAGAGTAGCAGGGGAGGGGCCCGCCAGCGGCGCGGTAGTCCAGGAAGCTCTCAGGTCGCGGTGCTAGCATGATGGCGTACACCGGGGCGTACCCGGTGTACTTCAACCACACTACGCACTGCGCCGTCGCAGAGCGGCGCATACAGAAAAGAGAAACTACAGTGAAGAAGTCTATTGCTGTTCTGTCCTTGACCATTGCCGGTGCCCTCGGCCTCGCAGCCTGCGGCGGCAACTCCGGCACCAACTCCAACTCCTCCGCATCGGCAAGCGCATCTGCTTCTGCAACCGCTTCCGCAACTGCCTCGGCACCCGCTAGCACCTCCGCAGCGGCAACCAGCGAAAGCAGCACCTCCGCAGCAGCTGAAACCACCAAGGCAGAAACCAAGACCACCCAGGGCACCATCAGCGCACCCAGCGGCATGCCCAGCGAAGCCGCTGAAGCGCTCCAGAAGGGTCAGGAAGCCGCCCAGCAGGGAGCCTCCGCAGGCTACACCGCCAGCAAGAAAGCCCTGGGCCAGCTCAAGGAGCAGTCCGGTGTGAAGAAGGTGCAGACCAGCGACGGCACCGTCTACTACACCAATGAACTTGCCGCATTCGAAGCCAAGGACGGCGCTATCGTCAGCATCCAGAATAACGGTGTGTGGACCAGCATCGACTCCAACGGTACAACCATCGTCGTGAAAGAGGACGGCTCCTGGATTAAGACCAACCCCAAGGACAACCTCTACACCGTCGTCAATGCAGACGGCACCGCATCCGTGCTGAACACCAAGACCTTCGAGCAGGCGACCGACGTCTCCACCATCGAGACCCCGAAGGCACCTGGCCGTATCGACGGTTTCAGCGGCACCGCTAAGACCCCGGTCAAGCCCACCAAGATTGGTGACCTCTCCGAGGTCGCAGGCGCTAAGTAAACCTAGCTCCTGCCCCCGGGCAGAACAGCCAGAACAGCCCGCCAGATAGGGCAACCAACGCCCCGCGCGCATCCGAACGTGATGCGTGCGGGGCGCTTCTGCGCACTAATCGCGGCACTGCAGCTTTACGAAGCTAGGAAGTACTAGACGACCATTGCTAGGATAGGGAAGCGCACAGAATCTAGCGCTCACTCAATGCACGCTCCATGTGGTGCAGAGACACACAACACGTGTCAGAAAAAGGAAAATTAGTGAAGAAATCTATTGCTATCTTGTCCCTAGGCCTTGCGACTACGCTCGGCCTGGTAGCCTGCGGTGAGACTACGCAGACCACCATCACCATCAACCAGAGCGCATCCCCCGAATCGCAGATGGCCTCAAGCGAAGTACCGGTTAAGGCTGAGGAAGAGCCGACTGAAGCAGACTCAACGCAGGATACTTCCGCCGAAAAACAGGCCGTAGCAGAAGAAGAATCTCAGTCCGCAGAATCCACCTCTGATGGTGCCAAGGAGAAATCCTTCAAGGAGACCATTGAAGAGGCCAAGAAGAGCCCCGCAGCACGGAAATCTACGAATGCTGACGGTACCGTGTATACTTCATCCCTCGGCGATGAAGTCGCCATTGTTGAGGCGAACAACGGCGATGACATCATTATCAATAAGGACGGTAGCTGGAGCCGCCTCACGCCTAAAAAGTCAATCGTTACTGTAAACGCTGATGGGTCGTGGAGCGCAATCATGGCTAGCGGGCGTCTTATCAACGTCGAGTCAGACGGTATGGCCCAGATTATTGACTTTAAGAATGAGGTTAACGAGGAATCCTACGCGTCCCTGGAAATCCCGCAAACCCCCGCCCCTGTTGAGGCTCTCAACATAACTCCGAAGGAACCTGCGAAACCGACGAAGAGGGCCCATAGCTGGGACCCCGAAAGGGCTTCTGACGCGGATTAGGAGTCTAGGAACTCCAGCGTATCCAGCGCACATTGTAACTAAGCTAATTAGCTGAGACTGCCTGAATACCTTGACGCCCCGCACGTATCCGATAGTGATGCGTGCGGGGCGCTTCTGTGCACCCACACACCACCCGCAATATGACTTAATATGACAGGTCGTTAAGCCCCCAAGTCACAAAGCTCAACTCCCAGCGAACCACCCCCACCACGCTGGCATAATGGGGACAGCAAACCATCGCGCCCACACGCGGCGCACCCAACAGGAGAGAGAACCCATGAGCGAGAACACCACCCGCAGCGTACGCGTACGCGCCAGCGAACTCGAAGGCCGATCCTGGCTCAACACCGGCGACAAAAACCTCACCCTGCAGGACCTGCGCGGCAAAATCGTCATCCTCGACTTCTGGACCCTCTGCTGCATCAACTGCCTGCACGTCCTCGACGAACTGCGCCCCCTCGAAGAAGAATTCTCCGACGTGCTCGTCACCGTCGGCGTACACAGCCCCAAATTCGAGCACGAAGCCGACCCCGTAGCGCTCGCCGCAGCCGTCGACCGCTACCACATCACCCACCCCGTACTCGACGACCCCGAACTGACCACCTGGCAGGCATACACCGCCCGCGCATGGCCCACCCTCGTCGTCGTCGACCCCGAAGGCTACATCGTCGCACACCTCTCCGGCGAAGGCCACGTGCAGGGCCTCACCTCCCTCGTACGCGAGCTCGTCGCCGAGCACGAGGCGAAGGGCACCTTGCACCGCGGCGACGGCCCCTACGTGCCCCGCCCCAAGGCCGCCGGCACCTACGCCTTCCCCGGCAAAGCCATCGAACTGCCCACTGAATTCGGCCCCGCAAACCTCTTCGGCAACCGCGAGCGCACCTACCTCGTTGCCGACAGCGCGCGCCACCGCATCCTGCAGGTAGCAGCCGACCTCAACACCGTCATCAACACCTACGGTGGCGGTGACGACCCCGTCAACCACCCCGTCAAGGGTCACGTCGACGGCACCGGCACCGAAGCACGCTTCAACGAGCCCGCCGGCCTCGCCCTCGTACCCGAAAACCTGCGCGAACAGCTTGGCTACGACGTGCTCGTCGCCGACACCGTCAACCACCGCCTGCGCTCCCTCAACCTGCGCACCGGCGAAGTACGCACCCTCGCGGGTAACGGCGTGCAGCGCGTCATCGACGGCGACAACGCCGTCACCGGCGACCCCAACCACATCCCCGCCGGCGTGCCCGCTACCGAAATTGCCCTCTCCTCGCCCTGGGATGCCGTCTACTCCCGCGAAGCCGGCCAGTTCATCATCGCCATGGCAGGTACCCACCAGCTCTTCGGCTACGAACCCGTCACCGGTGCCGTCAGCATCTTCGCTGGCTCCGGCGTCGAAGGCCTCGCCGACGGCCCCGCCGCTGAAGCCTGGTTCGCCCAGCCCTCCGGCATCATCGAAGCACGCGACGGCAGCCTCTGGGTCGCATGCTCCGAAACCAGCGGCCTGCGCCACATCACCTTCACCGAAGACGGCGTACAGGTCACCTCCGCCGTCGGCAAGGGCCTGTTCGACTTCGGCTTCGTCGACGGTGACTCCGACACCGCCCGCATGCAGCACCCCCTCGGCCTGACCGAACTGCCCGACGGATCCATCGCAGTCGCAGACACCTACAATGGCGCCATCCGCCGCTGGGACCCCGTTACCGGCACCCTCGGCACCCTCGAACGCGGCCTCGACGAACCCTCCGACCTGCTCGTCGAAGAAGCACTCGGCGAAGAACCGCGCCTCATCATCGTCGAAACCAACGCCCACCAGCTCGTACGAGCCTCCATCCCCGCGAAGGCACAGCACGTCGACGAAGGCGCCATCACCACCGCACGCCCCTCGACCAAGCTCACCGGCGGCACCCTCGAATTCACCTCACGATTCACCGTGCCCACCGGCCAGAAGCTCGACACCCGCTGGGGCGACCCCACCCAGCTGAAGATCTCATCCACCCCCGAGAACTTCATCCTGGAAGGCGCCGGCACCTCCACCGGGCTGACCCGCACCCTCGTGCTCAACCCCGAGATCACCGAGGCGGTCCTGCACATCACCGCCCGCGCCGCCGCCTGCGACGGCACCCCCGACGGTGACATCCCCGAGCACGCAGCATGCCACCTCTACCAGCAGGACTGGGGTATTCCCGTCATCGTGACCGGTGACGAGGCAGACGAAAGCGAACTCGTCCTGGACCTGCGCGGTATCAACTAATCACCTAAATACATAAAACAGGAACCGGTACATATCCTCGCTCCTACAGGGAACCCGCCCTCGCTTCGCTCGGGCACCCTGATGTCGCTACGGATAGTACCGGTTCCTTTGTGCCTTTAGGATGAACGGAGGCGAAAGGGCCGGGTCATCCTCGCTCCTACAGGGGCACCCGTCCTCGCTTCGCTCGGACACCCTGATGTCGCTACGGATAACACCGGCCCTTACAGGTCAGCAAACCTAGAAGGAGACTCGGACCGCCTTCGCATCTGCCTCCACCGACGCCTTCAACGTAAACGGAATCTCCTTCTGCACCTGCGAACGCGCACCCGTATACAAATCCAACTGAGTAAACGACACCTTTGCCGTACCCGACATCGGCTTCAACGACCACACACCCGCCGAACTCACACTCACCTGCGGATCCGCGACCTTCTCAACAGACCACTTCACCTCAGAATCCACACGGCCCGTAAACGCATACTCAAAAGGGCACCCACCAGGATAAAGAGTGCTCTGCTGCGTGCACTTCTTCAAATAATCCTGCACCTGCTCCTTCACCGACGACAACGCATTATCACTCGGCTTCAACTCCATACGCACCGCATGATTCGCATCCTGCGCCGTCACCACCTCATTCACCTTCTGCGCCGTATACACCGTCGAATCATACGACACCGCATACACGCCCGGATAAAACACAGGGAACGACGCCACACCCTTATCCACCGCAACCTTACGGTTATTAATCGTCGCAGCCTCCACACCCTGAATATTCACCTTCACCGACGGCAAAGACGCCTCATCAATAGCCCACTTATCAAAAAAGCCCCAATGCGTACCCGAACGATGCAAACGAAAATCCGTATGCTGCCGCGAACCCTCCAACGTATAAGAAGCACGCACCGTCGCATGCTCACCATCCTCGCTGGTCTCCACCACCTCATACGACACCTCACCCAACGAAGACACCGAACGCCTCAAAGCATCCCCATCCAGCAAAGATGCGTCACCCTCAGGAATCTGCGCACCCAACAAGCCACGCGCATACGAACCATTACCCGTACGCAACGCATGAAAATACTCCCGCACCTGACCCGTCGGGCCATACACCAGCTTATTCGTCATAACCAGCGCCGCAGCAGCCACAGACACCGCCACCACAACACCGACCATCCACATTGCCAGAACCCGCTCCACGGGAGAAAAATTACGCATAGAACCAGAGTAACGCAGGTAGTCCGCTAGGTTTCACGCACCGCACACACTAAAGTTGTGTATATGGCAGAACGCGCTCACGAAGTCCCCGCCAAATACGGCGAAGTCAACGAACTATTCCACCCCCGCATGCGCTCCTACGGCAGGCGCATCGAAGCGGCACTCCCCGGCACCATCGTGCTCCTCGCCGCACTCGCCTTCATCTTCTACAAGCGACCCGCCCTGCCGTACACCATCTTTGTACTGCTCATCGGCACCATCGCAGGCGTAAACCTCTACTCAGTCCTCAAACCCACCATCATCGTCATCACCAAAACCCACGTGCTCCGCGCACGCACCTTCGGCTGGTTCGCCGTACCCCTCGAAAACATCGACCACACCATCTTCGTCGAAAAGCTCTACCCCAAAAAAGCTTACGGCCAGAAACTCAAAACCGTCGCCGGCCGCCTACGCTACCGCAGCTTCCCCGCCATGTGGGCAGTCGACAAAGACGGCAAACAGCTCATGCGCATCGACGGCCGCGTCTGGGACGGCAAAACTATGCGAGAAGTCTCCTCCAAGCTCTCCGCCCAAACCACCATCTACAAGCAAATCAACGTGGTCAACATGGACAAAGAACACAAGGGACTCATCACCTTCAACGAACTGCACCCCGGCTGGCGCTCCAGCCTCATGACCGCGCTCGCCGTCATCATCGTGGTAATCCTCTTCGCCGCATCCTTCCTGCCCGAAGAAGTAGCCCGCAACATCTACATGATCCACTAGAACGCCCATTCTTTAAAGTTCTTATGGACGCGCTTCTTCCGGACACGCAAAAGGCCCGGCACCCACCCCACACAGGGGAGGCGCCGGGCCTTTTGTATGCCTAACTATATGCGTTTAGTGCGCTCGTTTCAGATGTGAGCCCAGTTCTAGATGCGAGCCTAGCTCGCCGGGCGGGACAGCACCGCCACCAAAAACTCCGAAGAACCCTCAACAAACGGGTGCATCTGCCACGACGAATACGTGTTATCCACGTTCAGACCAGCCTCGCGGGCATCCACCAAAAACTGCTCAAACGCATAATCACGGCCCGGACCCGAACCGTAACCAACCACCGCACGGCCGCCAGGAGCCAACACGCGACGGAAATTCTCAACCACAGGCTTACGAGTCGAACGAGCCAAGAAACCCATCACATTACCCGCACACACCAGCAGCTCAAAACCATTCTCCTCAGTGGCGTCACCCTCAATGCCCAGAACCTCCGGCAAATCCACCAAATCAGCCGTAATCCACGTAGCATCCGGGCAGACGCGGCGCGCCTCCTCAATCAGCTCAGGATCAATATCCACACCCGTCACACGGTGACCCAGCGCGTGCAGCTGTTTACCCACACGGCCAGGACCCGAACCCGCATCAAGAATCTTCGCGCCACGAGAAGCCAACGCATTCACCAGACGAGACTCACCCGCCATATCATTACCCTCAGCCTCCATCGCCTTAAAACGGTCAATGTACCACTGTGAATGATTCGGGTTGCTCTCCTTGCGGACCAGCCACAAGGACTTCTCACGCTCGCCCGGAGCGTTGAAACTCATCATTGCCATAAAAACTCCTTAGACAGGGTTGAGGACGCGCCAGTCACCAGGCAAGGTGACCGCGGCGTATAAGCGGTGTGTGCGCTACGTACTAGCATAGCCCCACCCGGCGTCTGCCGGTAAGGGCAAGTAAGAGCCGGACGGGGCTATCGGAAGCGCTACAGAGGCGCTACAGGGGCTGGATGATAGGGGTGCGTTTAGAGGTGGTCACCACCAGTATTCGACGTACCCTCAGCAATCGCCTTACGCATCTGCTCCTGACGCTCCTCCTCAGCCAGACGAGCAGCCTCAGCGAACTGCGCCTCAATATCGGTCAGCAGCGCCTCAACCTCCTCCTTACCAGCCACCGGGCCGCCAGCAATCAGACCATCAGCACCCAAAACCACAGCCAACGGCACACCATTACCGAAATTCGCGCGCGCACCAGCATCACGGTCAATCAGCGGAGTTAACCCTTCAGGCAACGTACCCGCATTACGCGAGGTCTGCAACGACTCCAAGCTCGAATACACCGGATGCAACGCCACCTGCGGCAGACGCTCCTGCCACGAAGACATCGTCTTCAAAAACTTCACACAACCAGCACACGTCGCCGACACAAACACCAGCATACGCGCCTGATTCTTAGCCAACGCACGCAAATTCGTGTGGCGGCCATTCTCCAGGTACAGCGCCGCATGAGGAATCGGCATACGAACATACAGCTCCTCGCCGTTCTCGTCATACACCGGCTCCGGCAAAATCACTTCAGCCTGCGGCTCCGGCTGCGCCAGCGCATCACCGCGGCGAACAGCCTCCAAAGTCAAAGCAATCAGCGCCGCACCAACAACCCAAGCCCAGCCGCTAACGCCCAAACCCAGCAGAGTCGACACAACACCCGTGCCACCCTTCAACGCACTCATATGCGCACCAGCAGCCGCCAACAACAGCGCAACATTACGGACCAGCGTATAACGGCTCACCGGCGCAGTTGACTCAGAACCAAAACAATTACAACCAGCGGTGCGTCCCGTTGCCAGAGCGCGCGCAATCACCACCGTATAGAACAGCATCAGCACCAGCGCTAAACCCGACGCAATCACAGCAGGCAAACGCACCGGCGACAACAGCAGAACGGCGGCTAGGGCGATCTCGAACCACGGCAGGACAAGTGACACCAGACGGGTCGGCGCAATCTTCTCCAAACCAAGATTCTGAATACCAGTCACGGTACTCTGAGGGTCCTTCGCCTTAGCAATACCGCTAACGAGCAGAGTTAGGGCGATGAGAGCCGTGCACAAAACAAGCGGCACAGTAGGGACGGTGAGCATAAAACTCCTAGAGTGAGTGTGCGAAAACAGGAGGCGGCAGGGCAGTTTTCAGACAGAGCTTTTGGGCAGAACAAACCGCGCGACGTGCCGCCGTGTTATACACGATTTTACGCCCTGCACATGGGGAAACCGTCTCTACAGTGCCGTGAGGCGCACCCCGTACTCGCCCGCCAGCTGCTCATACGCCTGCACAAAGCGCTGCGCACGCGCACCCGAGGCACAGAAAACACCCACACGCTGATCACGCACCGACTCAAACAGGCTCAGCAGCTCCGCGGGCACGTCGGTTGCCGGCAACAGCGACCCCTCCGCGTCGCTCAGCTGCGACAACGGCACATGCAGCGAGCCCTCATGCTTCACCGACTCCTCACGCTCAGGTACCTCACGCACATCCAACAGCACCTGTGGAACCTCATGCGCCGACAAATCCACCGGCACCACACGCGCCGGATCCGGCACCGCCCCAAACGACGTACACGTACCCGACAGGGCATCATAAGTCAGCAGAGTGCCCGCCGCCGTCGGTAGGCCACTCACATGCTTGAGCACCTCCGTCGCCATCAGCGAACCAACCACCGCTGTTGTTGCCCCCAAGACACCGGCAAGCGCGCACGACTCCACAGTCTGCGGAATCGTCGGAAAAATATCACGCAAATGCGCGCCATCCGGCTCAAAAAGACTCACCGACCCGCCAAAACGCAGCACCGTGCCCCACACCAGCGGCAGACCCGCAACCTGCGCAGCATCCGCAATCAGATACTTCGACGCAAACGTATCCGTACAATCCACCACACAATCCGGTGCCGACGCGGCAAAAAGATCCAAAATCCAGGACGCATCCACATGCCGGATTGTCGTCTCAACCGTCAACGACGGGCACAGCTCCAGCGCACGGCGCGCCGCAACCTCCGCCTTCGGCTCACCCACATCAGACACCCCAAACAGCGGCTGACGCTGAATATTCGACAACTCCACCGAATCAGAATCCACAATATGCAGATACCCTACACCAGCCGCCGCCAACGCCTGCACCACCGGACAGCCCAAACCGCCAGCACCAATCACCAACACGCGAGCCGCCGCGACCGCATCCTGATCAAAACCGGGGAGGCGACGCTGACGGTCCGTGCGCTCGCGATCCAGACGCGCATGCTCCGGGTTCACCGGGGTAGGGGAGAGGTTTACATCCACGAGACGAAACCCTCCGACGGCGACGACGCCTTCGCGTGCTCACGCACCGGAATACGGCCCGCCTCACGCGCCAATGCGCCCGCCTGCACCGCAAACTTCATCGCCTGAGCCATCGCCACCGGATCTTCGGCACGATTCACCGCCGACGCCAACAACACCGCATCACAGCCCAGCTCCATCGCCAGGGCCGCATCCGAGGCGGTACCCACGCCGGCATCCAGAACCACCGGAACCTGCGCGCGGGACGCAATCAGCTCAATATTGTGCGGATTCAAAATGCCCAGACCGGTACCAATCGGCGCGCCCAACGGCATGACCGCGGCAACGCCCGCATCCTCCAGACGGGCGGCAGCCACTGGATCGTCAGAGGTATATGCGAGCACCGTGAAATCCTCAGCGACCAGCTGCTCGCAAGCGGTCAGCAGCTCCACGGTATCCGGCAGCAGGGTGTCTTCATCGTGAATAATCTCAACCTTCACCCAGGAGGTGCCCAGCGCCTCGCGGGCGAGCATCGCGGTCATCACCGCATCAGCTGCGGTGCGGCACCCTGCGGTATTGGGCAGCGGCGCAATATTGAGCTTCTGCAGAAGCGGAAAAATGGGGGTGCCTGCGGCGTGACGGCGCATGGCAACGGTCGTCATTTCGGTGCCGGAGGCGATGAGCGCCTGTTCGAGCAGGTCCATGCTGGTTGCGCCTCCGGAGCCCATGATAAGGCGGGAGTTGAAAGTGCGGTCGCCGATGGTGAGTGGTGTGAGGCTCATGAGTTCTCCTCTGTGGGAACGTCTAGATAACGGGGTTTAGGTGTGTGGGCGCGGCGGCGCGCCCGGTGTAGAAAGAAAACCGAGAATGGCTGTTCTTTTTTTGCTGGTGGGTATTTGCCGGGGGTTTGCCAGCACAAGCTGGAGGATTAGCCACCCTGAACGGCGGTCAGGGCATCCACCCTGTCACCCTCGCTCAGCGGCACATCCAGCCATGTGGAACGCGGCACGATACTGCGGTTGAGCGCCACAGCCACACCATTTTCGGTACCGAATTGGTCCATGACAAGGTCAAATACGGTGCGGGCGTTCGTGGTTAGCGGCTCGCCGTTGTAGGTGATGATCATGCGGAATCCTTTCGTGAGGGCGCCGGGTGCACCCGGCGGGAACTGTGTTTAGTGGGTGAATCGTGCCGGGTCGCACGCCTGCATGATGGGCGGAATCTCAGCCCCGCAGGCGACCTCCGCGCTGACCTTACCGGCGAGTGCGGCAAGCAGAATGCCGTGGCGGAAATAGCCCGTGGACACGAGCTGCCGGGTGCCGTCAGCGCGAGTGCGGTACCCGAAGATGGGCAGGTCGTCCGGGGTGCCGGGGCGGGCGCCGACGTTCGCCTCCAGAAGCTCGCACTCTTCAACGGCGGGCACCAGGCGGATTGCGTCACGTAGCAGCTGGTGTACGCCGTCAATAGCGGGGAGGGTGCGGTGGTCTTCGCGGCTGGTCGCGCCGATGCACAGCTCCCCGTCGGGGCGGGGGATGAGGTAGACGGGGCGGGAGTTCACGTAGCCGCGCACCACGTGCTTGAGGATGGGCCGCGGGGTGCGCAGGCGCAGAATATCCCCGTAGACGGGTCGTAGCGGGTAGTCCCCGTGCAGTGTTGCCCCTAGTCCGGTGCAGATAATGTCGCCTGCGTCCGGGTCGGTGACCCGTTCGGTGCTGAAGGTGACGCCGCGGCGGGTGAGTGCGTCTTTGAGGGCGCGCCTCATGAGCCGCGGGTGCAGCTGATGGTCACTGGGAATGCTCACGGCACCGGCAATGCGCGGCGCCAGGAGCGGTTCGAGGGCGCGCGCCTGCGTGGGTGTGACGGGGTCTGCGGGGCGGTTCAAATCCCGGTAGTAGGCGCGGGTGCGCTGCAGATGCTCGGCGTCGGCACGGTCGGCGGCGACAATGAGCGTGCCGGTGGTGTCGTAGCCGGTGGGCAGGTCGGTGGCGCGGCTGAGCCGCTCCATGAGGGAGGGGTAAGCGTCGGCGCTGGCGGTCATGAGCGGGAAGAGCGCGTCCTGTTGGAATTGCACTTCGGCGATGGGGGCGAGCATGCCGCCGGCGTAGTGGCTGGCGGCGGGGTAGAGCGCCGTGCCATCCTCGGCGGTACCGTAGTCGCCGGTGCCGGCGTCGATGAGGTGCACACTCTCGCCGCGTTCGGTGAGCTCAAACGCGGTGGTGAGGCCAATGATTCCGCCGCCAATAATGGTGATGGTCATGGCTATGCCTTCAGTGCGGGGTTGTCGACGAAGGCGCGGACCATGGCGATTCCGGCAACTCCGGTGGTGCGGATGGCGGGGCAGTCTTCGGGGGTGATGTCACCGATAGCTACGGTCGGCACGGCGGACAATTCGGCAAGTTCGCGGAGCCCATCAATGCCGAGGGGCGGGCGGTTGGACTGCTTGGTGGGGCTGGGGCGGAACGGGCCGGTGCCAATGTAGTCAATCAGATGCGCAATCTTGTTAGACTCTTCGACGAGCTGCCGGGTGCCGGTGGTCAGGCCGATGATGGCGTCGGCACCGAGGAGGGCGCGGGCGTCGGCTACGGGCAGGTCGTCTTGACCGATGTGCACGCCGTCAACGCGCACGCCGCGGGCACGCAACGCGAGGGCGACATCAACACGGTCGTCGACGAGCAGGGTCTGGTGCGGCTGGATGATGCCGGCGATAGCTTCGGTGAGCTGGTAGAGTTCGCGCGCACTGATGGGCTTGGACCTGACCTGGATGCAGGTGGCGTGTTTAGCTGCCCGGACGGTTTCGAGGGGGTTGTCGCCTGTGACGAGGTAGAGGCTCAGGTCGAGGGGGCGTGCGGGGGTGGTGTAGGGGTGCGTTTCGCGGGTCATGCGGGTCTACGATTCGTCGTCGAGTAGATGTTTTTGAGAAAATCTCTCATTGAATTTCTGTGGTTAGGTTAGCACAACTGTGTGGTGAGTTGAACATCCTTCAAGTGTTTTGATGCGTCTTGCGGGGTGCGTTCCTCGCTCGTGTAGGGGATAGGCTGGCGCGCTATACACTTCCTTCGCTCCTACAGGGGACCCGCCCTCGCAGAGCTCGGGCACCCTGATGTCGCTTCCGGAAGGTATAGCTGTGCGGTGCGCTCGCATGGTTGCGGCAAGCCCTTTCGCACCGAGCCCGCTGGTAGGCGCATTGACTTCCTATACGGAACTACCACCGCACCCAAATACCTATCTGCATCTCCTCGGTGAGCTATCTGCGGTACCTCACCCCAGCATTCCCTTCCCCGCCTTCGCGCACACTCTTCCCAAGCTGAGCAACCCGCGGCGCATTCCCCGCCGCGCAACCCGCACCCTACCTCGCACCACAGGGAGGGGGATGGAATTAGTAGGGGAGAGGCCGGTATGTTCCGTCGCGACATCAGGGTGTCCGAAGCGGAGCGAGGACGGGTTCCCTGCAGGAGCTAGGAACATACCGCCTCGACCCGTCCAACCCAAGCCGCATCCTAAACCCTTGGCCCAACCACCGCATCCAACCCAAAATAAAAAGCCCCAAACCAATAAAGTCCGGGGCTTTTGGAGCGGCTGACGGGAATCGAACCCGCGTATCAGGCTTGGGAAGCGTGCGCTCTACCATTGAGCTACAGCCGCATCTTTTTCAGTGTATCGCGCCTGCTTGCTGGGGTGAAATATGTTGCGGTGCTTGTTGGCGGCGCGGCCGGGGTTGAAATGTGATGTAGGACTGTGTGCTGGGGCTGGTGGATGCCTGCACGTGGGTGGTGTTTGCCAGGTATCCTTTAAGCGTGCTTATTTCAGATCGCGATATTCGTCAAGAGATTGCTGATGGGCGCATCGTTCTTGATCCGTTCGATGAGTCGATGATTCAGCCTGCAAGTGTGGACGTGAGGATTGATCGTTTCTTCCGTCTGTTTGATAACCATAAGTACCCGCATATTGATCCTGCTCAGCCGCAGGAGGATTTGACCCGCCTGGTTGAGGTGGCTCCTGATGAGCCGTTTATTTTGCATCCGGGTGAGTTTGTGTTGGGTTCTACGTATGAGAAGGTGACTCTACCTGATGATGTGGCTGCCCGCCTGGAGGGTAAGTCGTCGTTGGGTCGTTTGGGTCTTCTGACTCACTCTACGGCTGGTTTTATTGATCCTGGTTTTTCTGGTCATGTGACGCTTGAGTTGTCGAATATGGCGACTTTGCCGATTATGTTGTGGCCGGGTTCTAAGGTTGGTCAGTTGTGTTTCTTCCGTTTGAGTAGCCCGACTGAGCATCCGTATGGTTCTGGTGCGTATGGTAACCGTTACCAGGGTCAGCGTGGCCCGACTGCTTCGCGTAGTTATTTGAATTTTCATCAGACGATGATTCCTACGGATAGTTCTGTGGAGTCTTAGTCTTTCCCGCTTTGGGGTGCGGGCGTGCAGGCTGTGTGTTTGTGCGCCCGCGTTGGGCGGTTTTTCGCCTGTTTGTGCTCGTGCGTTCACTCGCGTGCGGGTTTTTATCTCTCACTCTCTAAGGATTTTTTGATGAATCTGAAGCCTGTTGTTCTGCGTGTTGCTGGCGCGGAAGTTTCTGTGTATCTGATTGATATGTCGGACTCTTTTGTGGAGCGTTTTAAGAAGGCGTGGGAGCCTCTTGCTCCGGAGTTTTTTGATACTCCTGATGAGGCGTATGCTTCGTTGTCTCGTTTTGATCAGGTGATGCTGGTGCATGCGCCGACTGATGAGTCGGTGATGGATTTGGCGAATCCGCTGATGGGTTCGTTTGATAAGGTGTCGACGCTGCGTGTGGCTGATGACGATTCGGGTATGCAGGATCTGACGAGCCGTATTACGTTGGCGATGATTGAGCAGCTGGTTGGTCGCGGTGTGATGCTGCATGCGGCTGTTATTGGTGACCCTGAGTCGAAGCGCGCTGTTGCGCTGGTGGGTGTTTCTGGTAGCGGTAAGACGACTGCGTCGCGTTTCTTGGGTTCGAAGTTTGCGTACCTGACTGATGAGACTGCGATTATTTCGGATGAGGGTGTTGTGTCGCCGTATCCGAAGCCGCTGTCTGTGATTGTTGACCCGAATGCGCCGAAGGATCAGCAGAACCCGGTTGATTTGGGCCTGAATGTTGTTGATCGTGATGACCGCAGCTATAAGCTGTCGCGTATTGTGTTCATTTCTCGTGATGAGTCGGCTTCTGAGCCGTATTTTGAGCGTGTTCCGCTGCATGAGGCTCTGGTGTTCTTGAGCGAGCAGAGCTCTGGTTTGGCGCGTCACCCTGAGGGTGTTGTGTCGCTGGCTAAGCTGGTGGAGCGTTGCGGTGGCGTGTGGCGCCTGGTGTACTCGGAGATTGAGGACACTCTGCCGCTGGTTCAGGACCTGCTGAATGGTGGCGAGCTGCCGAACGCTGATGAGGTTGAGAGCCTGGAGAAGTACACGGTTGAGGATCACCTGCCGGGTGTGTTCTTGAACGGTACGATTGCGGTTTCTCGTATGCCGGGTACTTCGGGTGTGCGTGTGGGCGAGGACGGCCCGTTCTTGCTGCTGTGCGATACTGAGCTGAATGAGCTGTCTGAGTTTGCGGCTGAGTGCTGGCTGCAGGCTGAGGGCGACATTTCGTACGATGACCTGTTTGCGCGTCTGGCTGAGATCTTTGAGGGTCTGCCTGCTGAGGCGTATGACGAGAACCTGAGCGCTTTGGCGGCTGGTTCGATGCTGTGGGTTCGTGTGATTGATGATCCGCTGATTGATGACGCGACCTGGGCTCAGCTGACCAGCGATGAGGTTCTGGATGAGGAGGACCAGCAGATTTCGCTGGGCTCCTCTGAGGATGCTGTCTCTGATGATGAGGACGACGTGGTGGAGGACTAACCACCGGGGTTCTCCGCTGATGAGCACCGCCGAATAAGCACTGCTTAAGCACGAAGGAAGGGCGGGTAGAAGATGATCTTCTACCCGCCCCTCCTGTTGCGTTCGCGAGGTCGCGTTTGCGGGGAGCGGAGCGCTTAGCCCCGCGTAGCCTTATAGAGCAGCTTTACTGGCCAGCCTTGTCGCGGCGCTTCTGCTCACGCTTCTGCTCGCGGCGAGCCGCACGCACACGCAGCGGACCGGGAGCCTTCACCGGCAGCAGCAGGAGCAGGCCCGCCACCACAACGATCAGAATACCGAGCACGCCCCAAATCTGCGCGCCCATCAGGCTCACGCACAGGCCGAACAGCATCGGCGCCAGGAAGCTGGTGGCACGGCCGGTGGTCGAGTACAGGCCGAACAGCTCACCCTCGGTGCCGGGATCTGCCAGGCGAGCCAGGAAGGTGCGGGACGCCGACTGTGCCGGGCCCACGAACAGGCACAGCAGCAGGGCGCATACCCAGAACACGCCCGGTTCGGGGAAGAACATCAGCGGGGTAGCCGCCAAGATAATGCCGACCAGCGAGATAACAATAATCGCCTTCGGGCCCAGGTAATCATCCAGGTAGCCGCCCAGAATCGCACCAACCGCGGCGACGGCGCTACCGGCAATACCGAACAGAATCACCTCGGAAGTGCTGAAACCGAACGTGCCCGCCGCGAGAATACCGCCGAACGTAAAAATACCGGACAGACCATCACGGAACACCGCCGAAGCAATCAGGAACCACAGGGTCTGCGGGGACGTCATCTTCAGCCGCTTAATGGTGCGCCACAGCGCCTTATAGGAGGCGAGCAGACCGCCCTGACGAGCCGGGGAGAGACGCTCCATACCGAGCTCCAGGAAACGCAGCTCGCGGGTGGGCAACACCTCCGGCAGGAAGCGCTCGCGGGTGCGCATACGCACCAGCAGAGGCACACAGAAGATGAGGCACCATGCGGCGGCGAACAGCGCGACCGCACGGATGTTCAGGGCGTTATCGGTGGTCAGGCCGAGTACTTCGGGGGTAAGCACAAAGCCCCACAGCACCACAGCCAGCGCCAGGATGCCGCCAATGTAGCCGGCAGCCCATCCGGCGCCCGAAATCTTACCGATGTTCTCCGGGTGGGAGATACGCGGCAGCACCGCGTTGTAGTTCACGTACGCGAACTCGCTGAACACGCTCGCCGCAGAAATCAGCGTGACACCCAGCCACAGGTACTGCGGGGTGGGGCCCACGAAGAAGCACGCCGCCATCGAACCGACCAGCAGCATGGTGTTCACGCCAAGCCAGAAGATGCCCCTGCCGGACTTGTCGTTACGCTGACCGGTCACCGGCGCCAGAATCGCAATGAGGAAACCGGCAATGGTCAGACCCAGCGACAGCGCCGAAGAGGTTTCTTCGGGCGTGCCAAAGTAGCTACTGGTCAGGTACACAGTGAAGATGAAGGTCGTCATAATCGAGTCGAAGCTCGACGAACCAACATCCCACATGACCCAGGACGCGACCGAACGGCGGCTGTTCGCGTGGTCAACGACCCTACGCGGAGCCTTCGTCTTACGGCGGGGAGAAGAAATAGTCATAGTTGTGCTTTCGGATGCCGAGGTGGCGCTTCAGCGTAGCGGCGGCGTGAAACCTGCTGAAGTAGAGCGGGCGTGCTAAAGATGGAACACCAGGCGGTACGTACCGAGTGGAGATACGTACCGCCTAGTTCATGAACTTTCGCGCGGAAGGCGCAAAGTCTTAGTTGAAGAAACGACGCTGCAGGCGAGCAATACCGAAGCTCACCACAGCACCCACGACGGAGGTCAGAACGGTCCAGAGGATGACCTGACGCAGGGTGTCTTCAGAGTCGTGGGAAATGGCGGGAGGCTGGTTGCCGGTAGCCTTGGTCCAGGCTGCGCCCAGGCCCTTACCAACCAGGGCAGCAGCGCCCATGTTGATACCCGCAATAGCAAGCTTAGCGACGGGGTTCATGTGTATCTCCTTAGCTGTATATGATGCGGCGTCCTGCCCGTGAACCCCTTCGGGGTTGGGTGAGAAAAGAGCGCCACTCCCTAGCGTATAGGGTTTAAGGCGTTCGTGCCGCTTTGGAGGGGTCACGTTCCAAAATTGTACACCGTACAAATCGGTAATGTGGGGCGAACTTTGAAACAAAAAGTGGCAAATTGGCACGAACAGCCAGACACGCCTACAATCGAACCTGGACTTCCGCCCGCACCAAAACGATACGGACAAGGAAGCCCACAACGACAGGGGAGCGCCACCGAGGCGCTGAGAGTGCTAAGCAGACCCTCGAACCTGATCCGGTTAGTACCGGCGTAGGGAGTCGAATTTCTTCTCAATGCCCTCGTCCATTCAGAGGGCGAGGACATTCCCCTTCCAACGAAGGAAGGACCACCAATGTCGCAGAACGTAACCCCCGCCTCTAAGGCAACTACCCAGGCACCCGCACAGGCAGAAGCGAAGAAGCCGAACCTGCGCTGGCGAGTCAACGAAATCGTTATCGCCGCAGTTATCGCAGTAGCCTGCGCCGTCATCTTCTGGATCTGGGACATCGCAGTCGGCCCCGCCGCCAAAACCGCACTCGTAGCAGCACCCGAATTCCGCCCCATCGTCGCCGGCGCATGGCTGCTCGGCGGCACCCTCGGCGGCCTGCTCATCCGCAAGCCCGGTGCGGCACTCTTCGGCGAAATCGTCGCAGCATTCATCTCCGTGCTCTTCACCGGCGGCGCGTGGAGCGGCGAAATCCTGATCGCAGGCTTCTTCCAGGGCATCGGCGCTGAAATCGCATTCGCAATCTTCCGCTACCGTCGCTGGGACGCATTCGTAGCAGTCTTCGCCGGTGCGCTCAGCGGCCTGTTCATGGGCGTTAACGAAATCTTCATCTACTACCCCGACATGGAACCGGTCAAGGCAATCATCTACGTAGCGTGCGCCGTCATCTCCGGCGCAATCATCGCAGGCTTCCTCGCATGGATTCTCGTGCAGAACCTCGCCAAGACCGGTGTGCTCTCCTCGCTGGCATCCGGCAAGACCCGCCGCTAACCGCCAGCTAGTCACTACTCACCACGAGTCACTACTCGGCACACTCAGCAGCCACAAGGCTAAGGAACCATCATGGAAGCAACACCGCGCGGGGCGCGCATCGAGCTCAACAACTTCAGCTGGCACCACCCCGGACGCCCAGAACCCGTCATCAACGGACTCAACCTCACCATCAACCCCGGTGAAAAAGTCCTGCTACTGGGCACCTCCGGCGCCGGCAAATCGACGCTCCTGCACGCCATCGCCGGTGTGCTCCACGATGACGACGGCGAATCTGCCGGCGGCACCATCACCATCAACGGGCAGGCACCCGCCGAAGCACGCGGCACCGCAGGCATGATGCAGCAGGACCCCGAATCCTCCATCGTCATGGCAACCGTCGGCAACGACGTAGCGTTCGGCCCCGAAAACCTGCGCGTACCCCGCGAAGAAATCTGGGGCCGCGTCACCGAAGCCCTCACCGCAGTAGGGCTCAACAACCTGCCCCTCGACCACCCCAGCAGCGCGCTGTCCGGCGGTCAGAAGCAGCGCCTCGGCCTGGCGGGCATCCTCTCGATGCACCCCGGCGCCATGATCCTCGACGAACCCACCGCCAACCTCGACCCCTCCGGCGTGCAGGAGGTGCGCGACAGTATTCTTGCCGCCGCGGAGGCGACCGGCGCGACCCTGCTTGTCGTAGAGCACCGCGTGAGCATCTGGGCACCGCACATGGACCGCATTATCGTGCTCGGCGAAGGCGGCACCATCACCCACGACGGCGTACCCGACACCGTACTCACCGAAGCACGCCAAGAACTCATCGACGCGGGCGTGTGGGTACCCAACTACGTGCCGCGCGCGCCGCAGACCGGTGATATTGCGGGCGGCGAGGCTGCGACCGGCGAGGCGCTACTCCGCGCCGAAAACCTCAGCATCACCCGCGCACAACCCACCCCCAAACAACGCCGCGCACGCCGACGCACCATCAAACGCCTCGGCGACACCCCCGCACCCGCACCCATCGACCTGCCCGTACTGCGCGGCGGCATCAACCTCACCCTGCGCGCCGGCGAACACCTCAGCGTGCTCGGCCCCAACGGCGCCGGCAAATCAACCCTAGCCCTCACCCTCGCAGGGCTCCTCACCGCGCCCAACGGCACCCTCACCGCCACCGACGCGCTGCGTAACCACGGCGGCAATCACGGCGGCGAGCCCGCACACTGGGACGTGCCCACCTGGACCCCCGCCCAAATGCTCAGCCGCATCGGCTACGTCTTCCAAGAACCCGAATACCAATTCATCCGCGGTACCGTACGCGAAGAACTCGAACTCGGCCCTCGCCGACTCGCCGCGCTCAACCGCGAACCCCTCGACGAAGACGACCTGGCAACACGCACCGACGACCTGGCGGCCCGCCTACGCCTCACCCACCTACTCGACGCCAACCCCTTCACCCTCTCCGGCGGCGAAAAACGCAGGCTCTCCGTCGCCTCCGCGCTCGCCACCGCACCCAAAATCCTCATCCTCGACGAACCCACCTTCGGCCAAGACGCACGAACCTGGGCCGAACTCGTCGACCTCATCCGCGAACTCCTCGCAGGCGGCACCGCCGTCATCTCCATCACCCACGACGAAGACTACACCGCCGCACTCGGCGGCAACCACATCACCCTCGAGGCGCTCGAAACCTCCGAAGCCCACACCACCCCCGGAAAGGAGAACGCATGAACACCGACTTCTTCGGCACCATCGACCGAACCAGCTACTTCAGCAACCTCAACGCCGGCGTAAAACTCATCGTCTCCTTCACCCTCATCATCGCCGCACTCATCGTACGCGACCCCCTCACCTCCGGAATCCTCTTCGCCCTCGAACTGCTCGGATTCATCCTCGTCGGGTTCCGCCCCGTCAACGTCCTCACCCGCTTCTGGCCCATCCTCATCGCCGTGATTACCACCGGCTGGTCCGTCGCCATGCTCAGCGCCAAAACCGGCGCCACCATCCTCGACCTCGGCTTCAACAGCATCACCACCGACTCCGCCGCCGTCGGCGCAGCCATGATGATCCGCTCCCTCGCCATGGTCCTACCCACCCTCGCATTCGTACTCACCACCGACCCCACCGACCTCGGCGACTCCCTCGCACAAACCTTCAAACTACCCTCCCGATTCGTGCTCGCCACCGTCGCCGCCCTCCGCCTCGTCGGCATCCTCTTCGCCGAATGGAACGCCCTCGGCCAAGCACGACGCGCCCGCGGACTCGGCGCAGGCCAATCCCTCGCCGGACGCGCCCAAACCTTCGGCGGGCAAAGCTTTGCCCTGCTCGTGCAGGCTATCCGCCGCGGCTCCCGCCTCGCCATCACCATGGAGGCGCGCGGCTTCGGCGCAGGCGAACGTACCTGGGCTCGTGTGCCCTCCTATTCGCCGCGCGACGTGCACGTGAGCATTGCCGCCGCCGTCATCATCGCGGTTGCGTACGGTGCATCTATTGCGGTGGGTACGATTCAGTTCCTCTGGGGCTAGTTTGCTCTGCTTGGAACATGAGTAGGGAGGCGCTCGCACTCTTCCTTCGCTCCTGTAGGGCTTCTCCAGATATGCGAAAAGGGACGGCATTATCCTCGCTCCTACAGGGGCACCCGTCCTCGCTTCGCTTCGGACACCCTGATGTCGCTACGGATAATACCGTCCCTTTTTTGTATGCGGTTAGCTCTGCTGTGCCAGGTAGTTCAACAGCGTGGCGGTCAGCTCCGGGTCATACGCCAGCGCCGTGCCGTTCAGATGGGTCACCGGCGCAATCAGACGCACCGACGACGCCAGCCACACGCCGTCCGACTCGAACAAATCCTGCGGGTAGAGCGGGCCGAAGCCCAGCTCCCAGCCAGCCTGGCGCGCCGCCTCGAACACCGCGCCCTGCGTGGTGCCGGGGAGGATGCCGTGGCTCGGCTCGGGCGTGTACAGCACCTTCTTGCCGTCCTCAATCTTGGCGACCAGCACCGAGGAGGTGGCGCCTTCAAGCACGCGACGCTCGTCGGTGATGAAGATGGCGTCGTCCGCGCCGCGCTCCTGCACGTACCGCAGGACCGCCATGTTCACCGCGTAGGAGAGGGTCTTCGCACCCGCCAGAAGCCAGGGGTAGGCGCTGTTGTCCATCGGCTCGTGGCCGCGCGGCAGCAGCATCGCCTTCACGCCCTCGGTGCGGCGCTTCACGATGGAGGCGGGCACCGGCGACGCCATAATCAGCGTGTACGGGCCCGGCTGCATGGAAGTCACAGCCTGGGTGGGGCCGCGCGAAATAATAATCTTCACGATGTGCTCTTCGCCCAGCGCCGTCTCGGCACCGGCGGCCGCCTCACGCATGAGGCGTTCCACCGCCGAACGCAGAATCTCGGGTTCCGGGTCGGGCAGATCCAGCATGCGCGCCGACGACTCGAGGCGGGACAGGTGCATGCCGAGCTTACGCACGCGGCGGTTGACGGACAGCATGGTCTCGAAGACGCCGTCGCCGCGGGTGAAGCCCTGATCATCAACGCTGATGAGAGGCACGGACGGGTCGACGAAGATGCCCTGCGGGTTCTGCTCGTTCAGAAGAATTACGGTACTAGACATAGTCTTATTGTACGTTCGCGGCTGCTTCCTGAAAGGGCTCGAAGGGTGCCGCGTTTTCCGGAAGCGCCCTCAGGGTGTCAGCCCGGACGCTCTCCGCAGCGAAGCAAGGAAGAGCGGAGCGTCCGGGTGACGGGTGCCCCTGCGTAGGCGCGGAGGAAACATGCGGCACCCGCTTCCCCTGTAGGAGCGAAGGAAGAGTGCGGGCGCCTCCCTAACTACTGCAGCAAATACAGTAACGCCCCGGACCGGCAACCCACACGGGTCACCCATCCGGGGCTTTAGCTATACAAAAATCAACAACAGGCTAGTGGCCCGCCGCCGGGGCACCGTGGCCTTCACCAGCACCGTGGCTCTTGCCGTCCGCCGAGTAGTCCGAATCCTTACGCGGGGTCAGCCACAGGACCAGCGCCGTCAGGCTCGCAAAACCCAGAATGGAGAAGCCCATCGGCAGGTACTCATGCTCACCGGCAATCGACACCAGCGGCGCCGCCAACGCACCCAGCAGAGCCTGAACCGTGCCCATTACCGCCGAAGCACTACCGGCCATGTGGCGTGCCTCGTTCAGCGCCAGTGCGGAAGCGTTACCGAAAATCAGGCCGCACGAGCTGGTCAGCAGGAACAGCAGAATCAGCGTCGGCACCAGTGAAATACCCATCAGGAAGCTGACGGTCAGCAGCACGGACACCACGACTAGGCTAATCACACCGGTGTTCACAATGCGGCGCTGCGCCACGCGTCCAACGAGCTTGGTTGCAATCGCGCTGAACAGCACAATGCCCAGCGAGTTCACGCCGAACACAATCGTGAACTGGGTTTCGGAGAGACCCAGAATCTTCTGCAGAACGAACGTCGAACCGGAAATGTACGAGAACAGCGCACCAAACGCGAAGCACATGGTCAGCATGAAACCCATGTAGCGGCGCACCGTGAACACCTTCGGCAGCTCCGAGTACACGCTCAGGGCGCTGCCCTGGTAGCGTTCCTCAACCGGCAGGGTCTCCTTCACGACGAAGACCACGCCAAGCATCATGACCGCGGTGACTACGCCGAGCACATGGAAAATATCGCGCCAGCTACCCCACGACAGCACCCAACCGCCAAACAGCGGCGCAAGCACCGGCGCGAAGCCGTTAATCATCATCATGACGCCCATGAGCTTAGCGGTCGCCAGGCCTTCAGTCGTATCAGTCACGATGGAACGCGCCAGCACCGCACCAATCGAACCGGTGAAGCCCATCATAAAACGCGCAAAAATCAGCAGCTCAATATTCGGCGAAAAACCACACGCCACCGTCGCAATGAAGCAGACAACCACACCGAACAGCAGCGGCTTGCGGCGGCCCGTCTTATCCGACAGCGGGCCCACAACCAGCTGGCCGAGCGCCATACCGACCATGAACGCGCTCAACGTCAGGGACGCGTTCGTGCTGGTCGTGTTCAGGTCCTCCGCGACAGCGGGCAGCGCGGCAAGGTACATGTCCGTAGCGAGCGGCGCAATAGCGGTCAGCAACGCCAGAACAACAATGAAAAGGGGCGACAGCCCAAAAGAGGTCTTAATCGACTTCGAAGACATTAGCCTTAGTTTTTCTTTCTGCGTGACGCACGTGCAACGGAGCCCGCGGCTCTAAGGGGTGGATGCGGCGGTGCCGGATCCGGGGATGAGCTTGCGCAGGCCAGAAGCACAACCTTTTCACCCTAGCAGAATCGGGGGTGGCTTCGTAAGTTAAACGTTTGACCTTTTTTCGGTTCAGGAGGGGCGCTCTGCTTGGTTCCTTCGTACTTGGTTCGCTTGGGAGGCGGTATTCGCTCTCGTTCCTACAAGGATAGGGGGGAGGGCACGCCACATATTTCCTCCGCGCCTACGCAGGGGCACCCGTCGCACAGACGCTCCGCCCCTCCTTGCTTCGCTGCGGAGAGCGTCTGTGCGACACCCTGAGGGCGCTTCCGGAAAACGTGGCTGCGCCCTACGCATACCGGGTACAGCAAAGGGACAGTGTTATCCACGCTCCGTTGGAGAGATAACACCGCCCCTTCCCGGCGGTTACCGTGCGTCTGCTGCCGCGCTGTCGTAGATGAAGTCCACGGTCTCGTAGTCCTCCGGGATTTCGGCGAGCAGCGCCTCCTCCTGCGCCGCCCATCGTTCCCAGTGCGGGCGGAACGTGTCACCGTCACGAGCCATGGCGCGTTCGTGGCGCACCTCGTCCGGGGCAGTGGCGAGGATACGCACCTCGCAGGCGCCAGCAATCGCGCCGACACCCTCACAGATGATGACCTGCGTAGCCGCCGGGTCGACGGTGCGCACCTCACCGGGGGCGCCCGCCTCCCAATCCCACGGGGTGTAGGTCCCGGCAATACCTTCGGTCAGTTGTACGGATAGTGCGTCCCACGCCTCCACGCCGTCGAAGAGGCCGTCCCAGCCGGGGTAGAAGTCGTCCAGGTGCAGCACGTGCACGCTGTGGCCGGCGGCGGTGAGCTCCCGCTCAAGCTGCGCGGCAAGGGAGGTTTTGCCGGTGCCGCTACGGCCGTCAATGCCGATAATCAGCGGGATCTGCGCGAAGTCGGCAAGGAACTGCTCACGGAATTCAGCAAATTCGGCGGTATCCATGTCGAAGTCGTTGCCGATGCCGTGCTCCAGACGCAGCATGTCTTTGCAGAGCTCCAGGATTTCGGTGGTGCCGGTGACGCGGCGGTTCTGGTTCAGGGGGATACGCTGACTCACTGCGCGTCGCCTTCCTGCTTGAGGTGGTTGATGAGGCCGCGCGCGGCGGCGTCAATGAGGCCGGTGGTGTACACGAAGTCGCGTTCGCTACCGTACCAGGGGTCGTAGATGCCGAGCTGATCCAGGTGGGTGGTGGTGACCTTCGGGTCGAAGCTACGCATCATGCGGATCTTGGCTTTGTCGTCGTCGTTGCGGGCGAGGGCTTTGAGTCGCAGGTAGTGGGGTGCGTCCATGGCGAGGATGAGGTCGTTGCGGTCGAAGTCCTCGACGGTGAAGACGCTGGCGTGGTGCGCGGACGGGTCGATACCGCGGGTGGTGAGCTGCGCGGCGGCGCGCGGGTCGATGCGGTTGCCTTCTTCTTCGTTGCTGATGCCGCTGGAGGTGACGGTGACGGGCACGCCGGCTTCTTGGGCGTGCTGGAGGATGAGGTATTCGCCGACGGGGGAGCGGCAGATGTTGCCGGTGCAGACAGTCATGATTCGGTACATGGTTCTAGTGTATCGGTGGGGTAGAGGATAGTTGGGCGCGGCGGGTGCTTGGCGTGGTTCTTTGGGTGGTTCGATGATGGGTGGAGGCGCTCGCTGAGGGTACTCGCGGAGGCGCATTTGGTATGGGCGCGAAAAGGCCCCGCCGACGAGGGGCCGGCGGGGCGCAGGTTTATTTTTTATGAGATTCTTTGCGAGACTATGAAACTGTAGACGCTGAAGGGTTATCAGGATTGTATAGCACAGCTTCAAGAGGAATAGTATATGTTTTATTTTCATATTCGATATCTTTAGTTTTTATTGTTTTTATTTCTAATTCTTTATCGGTATATTTATATTCCTCGGGTTTGGTTTTGCATGAGAATCTAGCTTGATGAATTTCACCTTCTATTTCATCTATAAATAATGGTTCCTGGTTGTATGATAGGCGATTAAAATCAACGCCTCCATTAAAAGATGCTCCGGCAAATGAAGATTTTTCTGCAAAATTTGCTCTATAGAAGTTAGCAGTTCCTTCGAAATTCACATCGAGAAATGAGGTGATTCCTTCATACACTGCAAATTTGAAATTTGCATCACCGATAAATTTTGAGCTGGAAAAGCTTGTGTTTCCGTAGAACTTTGCTCCCGAAAAATCAGGGGATGAGAAATGCAGGTCTGCAAGGGGATAGAAGATGTCTGCTTCCCTAAAATTATATTTAAATTTATTCCAAAGTCCTGAAGCATCTTCATGGTCGTTGGTGGAATTTTCGAGTCGCTTACTGATTTCTGTAAATATAGCTATACGAATTTCCTGTTCTTGAAGGAAAATTACCCTAGGATTGTTGTTGGGCTTTTCTATATCATCTTCAGTTAATGATGTGTATTTGTCAAGATCTTTTCGTAGTGCAGCAAGCAGGAAGGGTGAGCGAACATAGGAGCAAAGATTATTGATAATAACCTGCCCTTCTTTTTGTTGCTTTTCTTGTCCGAGGGGGTCGTCTGCAAGCCATTCATCAACAAGGCCCACTAGGGTGTAAACACCGCCGAGACGGATGGTAGCTTTATCGCTAGCCAGATGTTCTACCGCCTTGGTATAGCGACTGCGGCGTTCGGCGTGCACCTGGTGATTGTGGTCATTCTTGTTCTTCTGGATGTCATCCTCAATTTTTCGGCGGTCGATTTGATTTTTCCAGCTGTTCTGCAGAAGCGTCAGAATCGCAATGATTCCACCTGTAATGTAAAGGATATGGAGGCGTAAATCAGAGATAGATTTCTGTCTGATTTCTTCTACCTTAGTATCTGCAGAATTATTGCTTGGAATTTGCCAGTCAATACAATTTGGCACCATAAGAGCGGCTAAACCTCCTATGAGGCCAAGTAAAACAATGATCCAGAAGAAGTGCGCAGGATTATCAAAAAGCCATGTATATAAGTTGAAACGTGGTTTTTTGTCTTCTTGATTCTGGCTATTGAGAGACGGCGGTGAGACGTTTTCTGGCATGTTTGTTTCTTCTGTCTTCGCTGAAAGGAACGGTCACCTTTCAGCATAGCGCAAAACTGTCTGACATGGGTTGCTATCAGATATAAACGATGTCCCGCTCGGGGCAGCTCTGTGATAGGCGGATGCGCTCGCTGACGGGTACTTTACCGCGGGCTTGCAAAGACCCTGCCGACGTGAGGTCGGCGGGGTCCATAATTTTATGGAAATACCACGATTGCACTTCTTAGATTTTTATCGAGAGAGGGCTAAGCGCGCGCAGGGCTGCTGTATATCCTAGTACCATTTTTATCGATGTAAACTCTTGACCCTATCGGATATAACATGCAATCGTCATCAAAGTTAACATCTTTTTGAATGCGACCAAGTGGAATTAGGTCGAAATCATAGTTTCCGGAGTATGAAAATGTTGCTCCCAAAAATGTTTCGTATCCCAAAAGGCCTTCAGAATATACAAAATGTGCTTGCCTGCTGAAAGTTGAATTTTGAAAATTAGTTCCTCGATTAAAATGCGTCCCTTTGAAATCTGCCAAGGTAAATTCGGTGCGGTAAAAATTTGACCCATGCATAAATTTTGACCCCCTAAATAATGCACTGATCTCAAAAATTGATCCCTTGAAATCTGTGTAGCCATAGAAATATGTATCACAGAAATCAGCGGTTTTACTAGTATCTTTATTTTTGAAATTGGCTCCCCAAAATTTTGTTATACCGATTTTGTCCCAATCAATATCTCCTTCTCGACCTTTCATATCTGTATGGAACTCTGAATTATTGAAGTATGCTTCTGATTCAAATAAAGTGGCGGAGAAGTCCGAAGGGCCGCAAATCTGGAGGCCCTTGGCGTATAAATCTCCCTGGAAATTGGCATTATAGAACGAGGCAGATTTCTTGAAATTGGATCCTGTGAAATGTGTTTCTCCAGAAAAGATTGCGTTCTTGAAGCTAATATCGTTATAAAAAACTGCATCAAATATGGCTAGGTTGTCCCATTTAGAATTTTCAAATGATGCACCAGCGTAGAACTTTGCGTCCGAGAAATTGCCTTTCTCGATCGTGAGGTCATTCAGAGGGTAGAAAATTGATGCTCGGCTGAAATCAATATCGAAGTTACTCCAAGCGCCAGGAATAACGACTATTTTGTCTTCTTTATCCTTGATAAAGGAGCTGCTTCGTTTGCTCATCTCATCAAAGATAGAGCGGCGTACATCCTGTTCTTCACGAAATACCGCCTGGTCCTTGGCAAAATCCCCCTCATAGTCAGTAGGTTCTATGTCGGAGTCAAGTACTTCTGCCTTTCGTGCAAGAGGAAAGGACGAACGAATATAGGAGCAGAGGTTATTGATAATAACCTGACCTTCTTTCTGTCGTTCTTTAGGATTGAGGGTGTCATCTGCGAGCCACTCATCGACCAAGCCTACAAGGGTATAGATACCGCCCAGTCGGACGGTTGCTTTCTCATCAGCTAGCTGCTCGACAGCTTTGGTGTAGCGACTACGACGCTCTGCATACACCTGACGGGTATGGTCGTTCTCATTTTTCTCTTTTTCTTGATTGTTCTTTCGGTGACTCTCGCCAAGGGTGATAACACCTAGAACGCCACCGGTGGTGTAGAGGATGAGCTGCCTGAGAACCCGACCGTCATCGTCCTTACCGAAACCAGAGTTGAGCGCGATGGGTAGGAGGAAAGCTACTGCTCCGCCAAAGATAGCGATTGCCCCAATCCAACTGTAGAACAGGGGTACTTTCGTCTTCAGCTTGGTGAAATGTGCGGCAAGTAAGAAAGTAACGACCCATGCGGTGCATAGGCTGAGTAGCCGCCAGGCTTCCGTTGGCTCTATGAACATGTATCTGGTTCTCCTGTCCTCTCTGATAGGAACGTTTACCTTCCAGCATAGGGTAAAGCTACCTGTCCTGAGTTGCGCCCGGTTATCAACGAGGGATTCGCCTGTATGAGATGCACAGACGATGCTTCTGCTATCTGCGGCAGGCGAGGTAGGTATGGGGAAATCCTCAAAATAGGTAATATTGTTCCTCACGGTGGATGCAATAGCGGCGTAATTAGTGTTGCCGTGTTGTTATGTCTTAAGAATTGCGCTACATTATTAGATATACGGTCATATGTGCAGGGAATGTCCTTATGTGCAATGACAGTAAAATAAAAGTGGAGCTACCAGCGATGTTGCACCATCGCGAGTAGCCCCACAATCAGAGCCTAAAAGAGAGACGCAGCTACAAACTCACACATCTCAATCAGGCTAGCGAACAGGGTTGCTACATAGCTTCCCCGTTCAACAAGTACCCAAAAGCGGTCCTTGTCCATAGGAGTACACCTCCTCTCTATTTAATTTATTAACTAGAGACAACGCGGAATTGCGTTGTCACTGCTGATTTTAGCAGATGACACACATTTCGCGGATTTTTGCTACCCAATTTATGTTTTATTTATTGTGGACATAGCGTAATGCCGCTGGAAAGCGATAAACGAACCAGGGTAGATAAGATTCGAAAAACCCCGCTGAGCCTGTAGGCTCTAGCGGGGTTTTTCGCACCGTTTTTATTTTTCGACGCAGCTACTCAGCGGTGTCCACCGAGCACGCAAAGGCCCCACCACTTCGAAGATGTGGCGGGGGCCTTCGGGATATTACTGCGCGGGTTCACTCAGGCGCATGTATTCTTTCCTGTGTTCATCCCAGGACGCCGGATCAAAGAGCACCGCCCCGACCGGGATGTGGTAGCCCACGCCGTTCAGCTCGGCTGTACCCAGCGGAATATGCTGGCTATCCTCGTACACCGCGAAGTTATGCGCCTCCTGACCAGTAGCCTCCGAACCGGTAGGCAGCGCAGCGAACTGAGCCCGGCGCATCTCGCCCGAGTCAGCATCCTCAACAGCGAAGGCTGGCGGGCTTTTCGCGAAAGACACATCGCAGAAATCTGCAACACCCATAAAGGACGCTCCGTAGAACTCAGCGTCAGCTTCAAAGGTAGCCTCACTGAAATCTGCACCTTGGTCAAAAGCCGCCTCGCTAAAGTCTGCGGTTTGCGTGAAAGTCGCCCATTTGAAGCGTGCGACCTGCACGAAAGCCGTCTCACTGAAGCGGGCGTTTTGGGTAAAAGTTGCCCCATTGAAGTCTGCAACCTGACCGAAAACGGCCCCGATGAAGTGCGCGTTTTGAGCGAACACAGCCCAGCTGAAGTCTGCGTTTCGAGCAAAATTTACCCCGCCAAAACTAGCGTTCTGGATGAAAGCCGTCCCAGTGAAGTTCGCCTCCTGAGCGAAGTTCGCCCCGCTAAAATGCGCGTTCTGCATGAACTTCATCCCGGCGAAATGCGCGCTCTGAATGAAGGACGCTCCGCCGAAGTCTGCACTACGAGTGAAGGTTGCGTGGCTGAAGGTCGCGTCACCAGCGAAGGTCGCGTCACCGAACCCCGCGATAGATTCAAAAGTTGCGCGGCTGAAATCCACGGTTCCCACAAAAGTTGCCCCGCTGAAATCTGAACCGTTGCAGAACCTTGCCGCTGAGAAGTCAGCGTTCTCAAGAGTCAGGCCGTCGAGAGGGTAGAAGACGACCGCCCTGCTGAAATCGAACTCAAAGCCGCTCCACGCGCCAGGGACAACAGCCGTCTCGCCCTTCTCATTTTCAGCAAGGGTGCTGTTGCGCTTGCTCATCTCAACGAAGACGCTGCGGCGAACATCCTGCTCACCACGGAAAGCCGCCAGATCCGTAGCGAAATCACCCGCATAGTTAGCGGGCGGTGTATCCGATTCAAAAGCTTCTGCCTTGAACGCCCGCGCGAACGGCGAACGAATATAAGCGCAGAGGGCATTGACGATGACCTGCCCCTCCTTCTGCCGCGCCTCAACGCTGAGCTGCTCATCAGCGAGCCACTCATCAACCAGACCCGCAAGCGTGCTGATGGCGCTCGCACGGACTGCCGGGTTCGGATACGCCAGATGCTCAACTGCCTTGCTGTAACGGGTATGGCGCTTGGCATGTACTCGCTGGGGGTGTTCCAGCTTTTTCTGGGCGTTTATGCGGTGGAACTCCCCAAGAAAGAGAACACCCAACAGCGTACCGGTGATGAAGAAAATGAACGGCTGAACCTCAAAATAGGCGATGTCAGGATCAAAGGCGAAAGGCATAAAACCCGCCGCGACAATGCCCAAGAGAGCGATAGCCCAAACCCAGGTGCGGAAGCTAGACAGCTTCCCTTTGAAATTGCCGAACTGCGCGGCGAGCGGGAAAAACAGAATGATGACTGCGCAAGCTATCAGCCAAACCCACGCGGTGCTGGGTGCGAGATGCATGTGGTTCTCCTATCATCGTTGAAAGGGGCGGGTCATATTCAGCATAGTGTAAAGCTGCTGGGCTTGGGCGGTTGCTGGTCAAAAGCAAGAACCCCGCCAGCACTGGATGCGCGGGCGGGGTCTGTGCGGGGGGGCTTCCCCGACGGCAGGGGAGAGCTAGGTTTTACTGCGCGGGCTCACTGATGCGGGTGTAGTCCTGTTTCTCTTCGTCCCAGGAATCCGGGTCGTACAGTACCGTGCCGAGAGGGAGAACGAACGTTCTATTAAGAAGCTCCGCCGTGCCCAGCGGAATAGGCTGGCTGCCCTCGTACACCGCGAAGTTATGCGCCTCCTGACCGGTAGCCTCCGAATCAGCAGACAGCGCAGCGAATCGAGCCCGGCACATCTCACCCGAGTCAGCATCTTCAGCCGCAAAAACCAGCTGGCTCTTCACGAAAGACACATCGCAGAAATCTGCAACACCCATAAAGGTTGCCCCCACGAACTCCGCCCCTGCCTCGAAGGCTGCATCAGCGAACCAAGCAAGTTGCTCAAACACAACTCCGCTGAAGTTGGCATCAGCGCTGAAAGCCGCCGTACTGAACCCGGCATACCCCTCAAAGACAGCCTCACGGAACTCAGCAGTCCCCGCAAAGTCCGTCCTAAAGAAGCTCGCATTACCGCCGAACGACGCCGCGCAGAACCCCGCGTTTCTACCAAAGGACGCGCCACTAAACCGAACGTCTGCCGCAAACGCAGCGTCGCGGAAGTCCGCGTGCCCTCTAAAAGAAGCCTCGTGGAATTCCGCATTAGCGTTGAAAGCCGCCCCGGCAAACTCAACATCGCCAGCAAAGCGCGCGTTACTAAAGTCAGACGCACCCCTGAAAGTTACGTCGCTAAAACGCGCGTCCCGACCGAACGTAGCATCCGCGAAGTAAGCACCCTCAAAGCTCGCCCCGTTGAAGCTCACCTCCCGCGCGAACGTCACCCCACCGAAGCCGACACTCGCCGTGAACGTCGCCTTGCTAAAGTCGGCATCCTGCGCGAACGCCGTGTTACCGAAATTCGCATACTGCGGGAAGTCCATCTCATAGCTCGTCCTCGGAAGAGCAATAAATAACGACCGGCTGAACGTGGTGTCGCCGTCGAAGCTCGCCTCACCAAAATCCGCGAACTGCGTGAAGGACGCCCCGCTAAAATCCGCCGCGCTCGCAAAGCGTACGTTGCTGAACATTGCGGACTGCTTGGTAGCTATACCGGCAAAGCGCGCGGCCCCGCCGAACAGCGACTTGGAGAACACCGCGGGGCGGTTGAAGACCGACGCGGCGAAGTGCGCTTCATCGTGGAACGTGGAGGCGGTGAATACTGCCTTTCCGCCGAAGGTGACCGCCGCGAAGCTGGCTATGCCTGCGGTGTTCAAGCGTGAAAAGTTGGCGTCGGACTCGAAGGAGGCTACCGCGAAGTCAGCCACAGCTGAAAAGACCGCATCTGAGAAGTCAGTCTCGCCGGTGAAGGTTACGGTTGCGAAGCTTGCCGTGTCCGCAAAGCGCGCCCCGCTGAACTCTGCTGCACCCGCGAAGTGGGCGGCGCTGAACCCCACCCAGTCGTTGAAGTTCGCGCCGTCGAAGGATGCATCAGCCGTGAACTGCGCCGCCGAAAAGCTAGTGTCACCGTGGAAGGTTGCGCCGAAGAAATCTGCCGGGCCGTAGAAGGTTGCGGAGGCGAAATCGGCGTTCTGAAAGTACAGCTGCTGTAGCGGGTAGAAGATGGGCGCACCACCAAAGTCGAAGCGCAAATCAGCCCACATCGGAGATATTGGCGGCACCGGGTGCTGGTTCTTCTTATGGCCTGCCTTGCTGCTTTCGGAGGCGGCGGCGAGGCGGCGGCTGAACTCCTTGAAGACGGTGCGGCGCACTAGCTGCTCTTCGCGAAGCGCCTCCTGATCGTGCGTAAAGTCGCCTTCGTATCCTTCGGGTGCCTCGTCTGATTCTAGGATTTGCCGTTTCTGCGCGAGGGGGTAGGGCGTGCGGATGCACCCGGTCAGCGCGTCGATAATGGTTTGGGCTTCTTCACGGCGTACTTGCGTGGGGAGGGAGGTGTCGGTGAGCCATCCGTCCGCGAGGTTTACGAGCGTGAATACCGCGCCGAGGCGTGTGGCGGGTTGTCCGTCGAGGAATTGTTCGAGGGCGTGCGTGTAGCGTTTGCGCCGCTTGGCCTGCCTCTGCTGGATGCGTTCCGGGGTGTTTTTGCGTTGTCGCAGCTTTGCGAAGAGTGCTACTAGGTTCATGGTGGTGTGCCCTTCCTGCTCCGGTGCTGGCTTATATCCAGCATAGGGGAAGCCCCCACCCTTGTGCGCTCGCGCTGGGTTAAAGAAGAAGCCCCGCCGACGAGGGGTCGGCGGGGCTCCTTCTAATGAGCCTTACTTGGAGGGGGTTTCTCCCTGATTATCAGACTCTTCTATTGGCTTCGCAGGTTCACTTATACGGCCTGAATCGAGGTCGAAGAGCATGGTTCCGACCGGAATCTGGCGTTCCATTCCGTCAAGCTCAGCTTTGCCAGGTTGAATAGGCTTACTGCCGCTAGAAACTGAAAAAATGTAGTCCTCTTGAACCCTGTGAACGGAGAACCAGGCTCCCAAAATCTCGTTCATAAAGGTTGGCGCACAATTTTTGAAGAACGCATCCTTAAAGCTCCGCTTTTGGACGAAGGTTGCCCCCGCGAAGTATGCGTCTTGGACGAAGGTTGCCCAGCTGAAGTCCGCGGTTTGGGTGAAGATCGCCCTGCTGAAGTCTGCGTTTTGGGTGAAGATTGCCCCGCTGAAGTCTGCGTTTTGGGTGAAGGTCGCCCCGTTGAAGTTTGCCTTTTGGGCGAAGGTCCTCCCGCTGAAGTCCGCGGTTTGGGTGAAGGCCGCTTCGTAGAAGTCTGCGGTTTGGGTGAAAGCCGCTCTCTTGAAGTCTGCGTTTTGGGTGAAAGCCGCTCTCTTGAAGTCCGCGTCTTGGACGAAGGTTGCCCAGCTGAAGTCCGCGTTTTGGGCGAAGGTCGCCCCGCTGAAGCGCACGTTTTGGGCGAAGGTCACCCAGCTGAAGTCTGCGGTTTGGGTGAAAGTCGCCCCGCTGAAGTCTGCGTTGCTGTAGAACTTGGCAGAAGAAAAATTACCTTTCTCAATTGTGAGGTTATTGAGTGGGTAGAAAATTGGTGCTCGACTGAAATCGAAATCGAAGTTGCTCCATGGGCCAGAAGTGGTGGATATTTTGTCATTTTCAATGGTGACCTCACTGGATCGGTCGCTAATCTCGGAGAAAATAAGACGGCGAACCTCGGATTCATTTTTAAGTTTATCCTGGTCTGTGCTGTTTAGGGCACCTATGTTTTTAAGGTCTTCTTCTGTGTATTCACCAGGCATGGTGCGTATATATTTGCAAAGAATGTTTATGATTGTTTGAGCTTCTTTCTTTGCCTTCTTTTTCAGTTTCTTCAATTCTTTCTTATCATCGCTGAGATCTTTATAATCTAACCAAGCATCGGCAAGTTTAGCTAATTTAGGTACAGCCGCATAGGCCGCCTTTACATCGTCGCTATTAAGCTCCGCAACAGCTTTATCAAAACGGTCATTGTAGGAACTATGGAGCTGCCGAATATGGTCTCGAGCATCTTTCTGCTTCTGCACCTCTAATTGCTCGCGTTCCAGCTCGCTTTTTTGATGGCTTTTAATGAGTCCAAAGACTGCAATAAATCCACCGGTGATAGTGAGTATCGCAGTGGTTAAAGCAGAGCTATCTCCAATGAGCTTCAACACATTCATTGCTGCTGGGATAACTAATGCAAATAATCCACCTATGGCAATAATCGTTGTAAAGAATTGAAGTGGGTGTTTCTTGAAAGAATCAACAATAATGGGCCTGTTTTGATAGGCCGAGTATGTATTTTTTATTGCAAATATTAAGAATATCGTTGTTATGGCAATTCGAAATAGGTCTACAAGGTATATCCATTTAAGGTAATAGGAAATCATGTGGGTTAATAGAAGGACAGATATCCAGAAAATGATTTTATGATCTTTTTTCTGGATTTTAAATATTGACACCAGAGTATCAGTTGGGTATTTCTTATTGGTTTCATTGCTGTCCAAAATAGGATTATCTTCAGTGATATATTTATTTATATTATGTGGTAATTCTTTGATATTATGTAGCCGCTCTTTAAATCTACCGCGTTCTTCTACTATCCCCTCTCCTTCTTCTCTGAGGGTTTCTGCTGTCAGGTTATTTGGTTCTTCTGATTCTGTGGCAGGGGTGCTATTTGCCTGATTTTTGGGAGTTGCGGAAGGGAGTGGGGTTTTGGAGGTGGAATCGCCTTGGGTGCTCGGGTTGTCTTCCTGCGACACTGGGGTCTCCTGTCTGCTTTGAGAGGATATTGTCGTAACCAGCATACGGCAGGCGGGTAGCCTCAAGCCACAGGTGAAGGTTAGAGAATTACGGGTCGGACAAGCAGAGATTCCTCCATGAAGTGAGCGATGGAGCTCGCAAGCAGGCCCTCTATATATAAGAGGAGTGAACCTCTGACGTCTCACTCCCTCTCTAGCAACGCTGCCAGAGGACTAGTCTCCAGACCTGAAAGCCACCCCCGCACACCCTATATGAGGTGCCCCTGCACCACCTTCCGGCACCCCTCGCACCCCAATTTTTGGGTTTTTCGCCCTTTTTCACCCCTCTTTCAAAAAAATTTTTTCTCCAAACTAGCCCGGCAGCGTCCGCCGTGCGCTGAATCGCCGCGCCTCACCCTCGCCCAGACCAAAAACCCCGGAATTTTGCGGCAAAACCGCCCATCCTTGTCTCGTCGCCGCCCCAAAATCACCCGCAAAACACCCCTCCGGAACCTCGAAAAACCCATCCCTAACACGCCTCCACGAAAAAAAGTTGAGTAAAGTTCACTCAACCCTATTGACACCCCTGCCAGAAGGGTGCATACTTGAGTACATGAGGCTCAAGGGAGCCGCGCAGACCACCCCACACGGGGCATCACGCGTAGCACCCTCGCCTCCAAAACTTTCAAACTAACCCGCCTCGCATTAGAAGAAGCGGGGCACTAACACCTAAGGAGTGAATAAACATATGGCACGTGCAGTAGGTATTGACCTCGGTACCACCAACTCGGTCGTAGCAGCACTGGAAGGTGGCGACCCGGTCGTCATCGCTAACGCAGAGGGCACCCGCACCACCCCCTCCGTCGTCGCATTCTCCAAGGACGGCGAGGTTCTGGTCGGTAGCGTCGCAAAGCGTCAGGCAGTGACCAACGTCGACCGCACCATCTCCTCCGTCAAGCGCCACATGGGCACCGACTGGACCACCGAGATTGATGGCAAGAAGTACACCCCGCAGGAAATCTCCGCTCGTATCCTCATGAAGCTGAAGGGCGACGCAGAGGCATTCCTGAACGACACCGTCACCGACGCTGTCATCACCGTTCCCGCATACTTCAACGACGCTGAGCGTCAGGCAACCAAGGAAGCCGGCGAGATTGCAGGCCTGAACGTCCTGCGTATCGTCAACGAGCCCACCGCCGCAGCACTGGCATACGGCCTGGACAAGGGTAAGGAAGACGAGCTCATCCTGGTCTTCGACCTCGGTGGCGGTACCTTCGACGTCTCCCTGCTGGAAGTCGGCAAGGACGACGACGGCTTCTCCACCATCCAGGTTCGCGCAACCAGCGGTGACAACCGCCTCGGTGGTGACGACTGGGACCACCGCATCGTTGAGTGGTTGCTCGCACAGGTGAAGGCAAACACCGGCGCAGACCTGTCCAAGGACAAGATTGCTCTGCAGCGTCTGCAGGAGGCAGCTGAGCAGGCTAAGAAGGAGCTGTCCAGCGCTTCCAGCACCAACATCTCCCTGCAGTACCTGTCCGTGACCCCCGAGGGCCCCATCCACCTGGATGAGAAGCTGACCCGCGCAAAGTTCGAGGAACTGACCCGCGACCTGCTCGAGCGCACCAAGAAGCCCGTGCTCGACGTAATCAAGGAAGCTGGCGTGTCCATCTCCGAGATTTCTGAGGTCATCCTGGTCGGTGGCTCCACCCGTATGCCCGCTGTTGCTGAGCTCGTCAAGGAGCTCACCGGCCGCGAGCCCAACAAGGGTGTGAACCCCGACGAGGTTGTGGCAATGGGTGCAGCCCTGCAGGCAGGTGTGCTGAAGGGCGACCGTAAGGACGTTCTGCTGATCGACGTCACCCCCCTCTCCCTCGGTATCGAGACCAAGGGTGGCGTGATGACCAAGCTGATCGAGCGCAACACCGCAATCCCGACCAAGCGTTCCGAGACCTTCACCACCGCAGAGGACAACCAGCCCTCCGTGACCATTCAGGTCTTCCAGGGTGAGCGTGAGTTCACTCGCGACAACAAGAACCTGGGTACCTTCGAGCTGACCGGCATCGCCCCCGCACCCCGTGGCGTGCCCCAGATTGAGGTTACCTTCGACATTGACGCAAACGGCATCGTCCACGTCTCCGCAAAGGATAAGGGCACCGGCGCCGAGCAGTCCATGACCATCACCGGCGGTTCCTCCCTCTCCAAGGAAGACATCGACCGCATGGTCAAGGACGCAGAAGCACACGCAGAGCAGGACAAGGCACGCCGCGAGGCTGCTGACACCCGCAACGCAGCTGAGTCCCTCGCATACTCCGTCGAGAAGCTCCTGAAGGAGAACGACGACAAGCTGCCCGAGGACGTCAAGACCTCCGTTCAGGGTGACGTCGACGAGCTGAAGAAGGCACTCGAGGGCGACGACGACGCAGCAGTGAAGTCCGCACTCGAGAAGCTGCAGGCTTCCCAGTCCAAGCTGGGCGAGGCACTCTACGCAGCAGCACAGGCTGACGCTTCCGAGTCCAAGCCCGCAGCTGACGAGGACGTTGTCGACGCCGAGGTTATCGACGAAGACGAGAAGAAGTAATCATGGCTGAGCAGGAAAACACTACCCCCGACCCGCTGGAGGAGGCGTTCAACGCCCCCGCAGCGGAAGGCCACCCCGAAGCTGAATCGGCAGAAAACGCCGAGGACGCCGCGGAAGCCGTCGAGGCTGAGCTCCAGGACGCCGTAGAAGCAGAATCTGCTGATGCGGCACTCGCCGCAGAGCGCCTGGACTCCCTGCTTCGCCTGCAGGCCGAGTTCACTAACTTCAAGAACCGCACCGCTCGCGAAAAGGAGCAGCTGCGAGGCTTCGTAACCAGTGAACTGGTGACCGCGCTGTTGCCGGTGCTCGACGATATCGACGCCGCACGTAAGCACGGCGACCTGCAGGAAGGCCCCTTCGCCTCCATCGCTACCAAGCTCGAAGAGCTGCTCAGCAAGCAGGGCGTGGAGCGCTTCGGTGAAGTAGGCGACGCCTTCGACCCGAACATCCACGAAGCTGTACTGCAGCAGCCCACCGACGAGGTGGCTGAGGATCATGTCTCCATGGTTCTGCGTTACGGCTACCGCGTGAACGACCGTGTGGTTCGTACCGCTCAGGTGGCTGTGGCTGTCGCACCGTAAGGTGGTCGGCTCAGCATTGGCTGAATAACTAACGACGGGCGGGTGCTCTCCCTGGTGGGGGAGTGCCCGCCCTGTTGTTTGCCTCGTGTTGTTTACCCTGGATGTTTTGCCGGGGGCATTTTGTCCGGGATGTGGTGAGCTGCGGTCGCGGTGAAAAACCCTTGGAGGGCGCTATTTTTTGGTCTAGCCCCTTCCGAAATTGAGTCAAGTAGACTAAACTTTTATATAGAGCATTAAGATAAGAACGTGGTGCCCTGCTAGCCGTCCCGTAACCGAGGAGGGCGGCGCAACACCGCGAGAGGAGAAAACACACATGGCAAGTGAAAACTGGATAACTGACGACTTCTACAAGGCACTGGGTGTCAGCGAAGACGCAAGCGAAAACGACATCAAGAAGGCGTACCGCAAGCTCTCCCGCAAGTACCACCCGGACCTGAACCCCGGCGATGCCGCAGCGGAGAAGAAGTTCAAGGAAATCTCTGAGGCCTACGACGTGCTCTCCGACAAGAAGCAGCGCGAAGAGTACGACCAGATCCGCCGCTACGGCGCATCTGGCATGGGCGGCTTCGGCGGCGGCGGCTACACCGGCTACCCCGGCGCGGACGCATTCGGCGGCTTCAGCGGCGGCGGCGCAGGCATCAACATTGACGACCTGCTCGGCGGCCTCTTCGGCGGCGGCGCAGGCGGCTCCCGACGCTCCGCCGGCTTCACCAGCGCCGACTTCGGCGGCATGGGTAGCGGCGGCTTCGGCGGCGCACAGCACGCAGCACCCGAAGAAAGCACCACCAGCACCCGCATCAGCCTCGCCCAGGCATACACCGGCGCGACTGTGACCGTGTTCCTGCCGGACGGCTCCCACACCGAGGCGCGCATCCCCGCAGGCATCAAGGACGGCCAGAAGGTGCGCCTGCGCGGCAAGGGCCTGCACGGCGCCGACCTGAAGGTCACCGTGCGCGTCTCCGACGACTCCGTGTACTCCCGCGAGGGCAACAACCTGATTATGCGTGCGCCCGTCACCCTCGCCGAGGCCGTCGACGGCGCAGTGATCGAGGTGCCCCTGCCCGACGCATCCACCGTGAAGTTGCGCCTGGCACCCGGCCAGGTCGGCCGCCGACTGCGCGCCAAGGGCCGCGGCTTCAAGGCTAAGGGCGGCGACGGCGACCTGATGGTCATCCCCGAAATCGTTCTGCCCACCGAGCTGAGCGCAGAGGCGCAGGAAGCATTCGACAAGTTCGTGAAGCTGGCACCCCAGGAGAACCCCCGTAAGGATCTGTTGAAGAAGGCGAAGTAAACCAATGGCATCTCGAGAATCATCATCCAAGTCTCGTAGCGGCAAGCCGCTGCACAGCGTGGACCTGCCGGTTTTCGTGATTTCTGTAGCGGCTGAGCTGGCGGGCATGCACCCGCAGACCCTGCGCCAGTACGACCGCATCGGCCTGGTTCAGCCCTCGCGTGCGCCCGGTAAGGCGCGCCGCTACTCGCAGCGTGACGTGAACCGTCTGCAGCAGATTCAGCAGCTCTCGCAGGAGGGCGTCTCCCTGGAGGGTATTCGCCGCATTATTGAGCTGGAGTCCCTCGTGGAGGAGCAGCAGGAGCAGATCGCGGCGCTGCAGCGTCAGGTTGAGGACGCGAAGGTGAAGCTGGGCTTGACGGAGCGCGTGTTCGCTGCCGGTACTAGTGGCGACGTGGTGCATATTGCCCGCGGTACCCGCCCGGCGCCTCGTCAGCGTTCCTCGGCGGTGGTGCTGTACCGTCAGCGTCACCAGGCAACTACAGCGGATGATGCGAAGTCGCCGCGCTAAACCGGCAAAACCGGCTACACTTGGATAAACGGTTCGGCTGATTAGCTCATCTGTGCTAGTCAGCTGCTTATATAGACTTGTGCGTCTTCGTGTATACGCCGCGAGAGGGAGGGTAGACCCCCGCCCCGCATGCACTT
>NZ_CAXOQT010000017.1:0-51595 GCF_964211445.1 Rothia mucilaginosa
AATCCCGTAGGTTTGCGGTGATTATAGCGAGAGGGAAACGCCTGGTTCCATTCCGAACCCAGAAGCTAAGACTCTTTGCGCCGATGGTACTGCACTTTTGTGGGTGTGGGAGAGTAGGTTGTTGCCGCTTTATTGTTGAGTAGCCCCGGCTTTGCCGGGGCTATTTTTGTTTGGGGAGGCCTAACCGCCTGCCCATTTGTCTTTAACATCCCATCAGTACGGGTGCACGGAAGGTGCTCTCTATACTAAAATGGTATGGCTTATGTTTAGGCATTAGCGGGTGTATCTAAGCACCCCTCATAGAGTTGATGCCTCAGGCAGCGGTTCGCCCGAATCGACTGCATACCCTACCCGCCCACACTGGCGGATACCTCCCAAGGAGATTCATGTCTGAGACCCCCCGTCACGAGTCTAACGGCTCCGGCCCCCGCCAGCACCGCAAGAACAGCGGAGGAAAGGACTTCCGCTCCAAGAAGGGCGGCAAGAACTTTGGCGGCAAGGGCGGTTTCAAGCGTAACGACCGCGGAGGCAAGAAGTTTGACGGTCGTCGCTCCGACTCCCGATCCAAGGCACCTCGCTCCAACGGTCCCGAGACTGAAGCACCCCGCGAAGAAGTACGCAGCATCGGTGGCCGTGCAGGCTACCGCCCTGCAAAGCCCAAGGCTCCGGAAATTGACGACGACATTACCGGTCGCGAGCTGGACGGTGCAACCTTCCGCCAGCTGCGTGCCCTGGAGCCCCGCAACGCTGAAACCGTTGCAAAGCACCTCGCCATGGCCGGTCGCTACCTCGACATCGACCCCGAGTTCGCGCTGGAGCACGCGGTTGCTGCATCCCGTAGTGCCGGTCGTATTGCTGCAGTACGTGAAGCAGTCGGCGTTGCCGCATACGTAGCAGAAGACTTCGAACTGGCACTGCGTGAACTGCGTACCCACCGTCGTATTAGCGGCTCCGTAGACC
The DNA here is from genome assembly GCF_964211445.1 of Rothia mucilaginosa. Taxonomy (GTDB): domain Bacteria; phylum Actinomycetota; class Actinomycetes; order Actinomycetales; family Micrococcaceae; genus Rothia; species Rothia mucilaginosa_E. The sequence goes on from NZ_CAXOQT010000017.1 coordinate 961, forward strand.
ACCTGGCACTGCTGGTGGACTGCGAACGTGCACTGGGTCGCCTGCCCAAGGCACAGGAAATGATTGCTGAATTCAAGAAGGAAGAGCTGCCCGCCAACGTACGCGTAGAGCTTGCCATCGTTGAATCCGGTATCCTCAGCGATCAGGGCAAGAAGTCTGAAGCTGTTGTAGCGCTGCAGATTCCTCAGCTGAACCCCAAGCGCGCCTTCGAATACAGCCCCCGCCTGTTCAGCGCATACTCCGACGCGCTGGCTAACGCAGGCCGTAACCAGGAAGCAGAACGCTGGGCACGCCTCGCCTTCATGGCAGAAGCAGCACTGGGCCAGGGCAACTTTGCTGAGCCCGAAATCTTCGATATGTTCGGCGAAGCAGGCCTCTTCGAAAAGGAAGAGAAGTCCGTAGAAATCGCTGAGCCCGCAGAAGAAAAGGCAGAAGAGACTGCTGAGACTTCCGTTAACGAGGAAGCATCTGAAGCACAGGAAGAGGCAGCTGAGGGCGAGAAGTCCGAAGCTGCTGAGTCCGAGGCTGAAGAAGCAGAGGAAACCTCCGCAGAATAAGACTGCAGAGAATCTAAGGATTCTGAATACTTGACCTCAGTGTCAGCAACCGCTGGACGCGCCCCTGAATAGGGGAGAGCGTCCAGCGGTTTTGCACATAATCTCCGGAAGGCACTTACACAGGAGTGTCTAACAGGTACGATTAATAGCGACAACCGCCAGAGACCCCGAGAGGAACACACTATGACCACGAACGCACTCCTATCCCGCTACGATGCTCTCCTCTCCGATCTGGACGGCGTAGTCTACGCTGGCCCCTTCGCCATCGAAGGTGCGCCCGAAGCGCTCAACCGCGCCGAAGAGGAACTCAACGTACCGGTCATCTTCGTCACCAACAACGCATCCCGTTCCGTAGAATCTGTAGCGGAACACCTGCGTGAACTGGGTGTACACACCCGAGCAGAACGAGTCGTCAGCTCCGCACAGGCCGGTGCCGCACTGCTTGCACAGCACGTACCCGCAGGCTCCAAAGTACTCATCACCGGCACCGAAGCACTTGCCGACTGCGTTCGTGCAGTAGGCCTCGAAACCGTACGCAAGGAAGAAGAAGGCCCCGTAGCCGTCATCCAGGGCTTCAACCCGAAGATGGGTTGGGAAGACCTCGCAGAAGCCGCCTACACCCTCGCAAACCCCGAGGTGCTGTGGATTGCAACCAACACCGACCAGACCATCCCCAAGGAACGCGGCCAGGCACCCGGTAACGGAACCCTCGTAGCTGCCGTGGCAACCGCCTCCCGTCGTACTCCGCTTGTTGCTGGCAAGCCCGAAGCGCCCATCTTCCACACCGCCGCACAGGCCGTGAACTCCAGCCGCCCCGTCATTGTGGGTGACCGCCTGGACACCGACATTCTCGGCGCCAACAACGCAAAGATGGACGGCGCCCTCGTCCTCACCGGCGTGCAGACCTACCAGGACGTCATTGAGGCCGTGCCGAACCAGCGTCCGACCTATATTCTGCGCACTCTTGAGGATTTCTTCGCACCCTACCCCGAAATTGAGGTGCTCTACGAAGGCTACGAAGTCACCGCAACCGGCCCTACCTGGCAGGCACGCGTCCGCGGCGAAAACCTGAGCCTGACCGGTCCCGAGGTTGAAGACGCCGAAGCACTCGCGGGTAGCGAGAGCGAAGCCGAAGCATGGCGTGTAGCCTGCGCAGCATGGTGGGCGGCAAACCCCGAACAGGGCGCACGCCCCAACATCCAGGGGATCCCCGGTGCCTAAAGAACCCGACACTAACAGCACAGCAGAGGAAATCGCTGAGCTTGACGCAGAATTCGAGCGTCAGCTGGCGGCGACCCTCGCCATGGACCCTGTAGAGCGCGTTAAGCGCCTCGAAACGATGAGCGAGCAGCTGGAGAAGGACCTCGAAAACCTCTCCTAGCCCTCGACGGTGAACCCTCAGAACGTTATCGTCTGAGGGTTCACCGGCACTAGACAACCCCGTCACCAGACGACAGAAAGAAGACAAGGACACGTGCGCCTCGATAAATACCTGGTCGAAGCCGGATTCGTGAGCTCCCGAACCCTCGCCGCAAAACTCATCGCGGCAGGAGACGTGCAAGTCAACGGCAAGGTTGCGCGCAAAGCGTCCATGCTCGTGGGCCCGGAGGATACCCTCTACGTGCGTCAGAGCGAGCTGACCGAATACGTCAGTCGCGCAGGCCACAAGCTCGCCGGTGCTCTCGATGCGTTCCCCGATATCGAGGTGGAAGGCAAATGTTGCCTGGACGCGGGAGCATCCACCGGAGGCTTTACCGATGTGCTGCTTCGTCGAGGAGCCGCTCATGTGGCTGCCGTGGATGTGGGACACGGCCAGCTCGTGGACGCACTACGCGAAGAACCCCGAGTCGGCGTGTACGAGGGGCTCAACGTTCGCTACATGAAGCCCGAAGATATTGGCGGGCAGGTCGAGCTGACGGTCTCCGACCTCTCGTTCATCTCGCTGACCCTGGTCATGGAAGCGCTAGCGAACGCCACCGAAACCGGCGGTGATTTGGTGCTCATGGTCAAACCGCAGTTCGAGGTCGGCAAACACCGCATCGGACGCGGGGGAGTGGTGCACGAAGAATCCGCCCGCCGTGAAGCAGTCGAAAAAGTCCAAGCATCCGCGGTAAGCCACGGGCTGCGCGTGATGGGTATGGAACCCAGCCCGCTCCCCGGACAGGACGGCAATGTAGAGTACTTCCTCTGGTGCCGAAAATAAATAGTGTTATAGGCAGTCTGAGAAAAACCGCCCGGTAACGCAGGAAGCGTTAAGTGTGGGGTTTCTCAGGCTGCCGCGCTATTCACGGGCATTTTAAAGATGCCCAACCGTACGCTATTCGAAATAATTTTCTAAAAATATAGCTCTTTAGAAAATCTTCGAGAACATATTCGGTATGATAGGTATAGATACACCATCTCAACACCCCAGCATCACCGACCCAACACTGATGCTCAATACTGATGGGAGAGAGTCGTAATGGCAGAACAAGAAAGCCGTGCAACGCAGGAGGCGGCCGTGCAGGCAGCTGCTACTGGCGCACGCCATGCTTACGGGGACTCTGCAGGGCAGCATCACCGAAAGATTCTCGTCTTCGCCCACGTGGGACGTAAAGAAGCACGAGATGCCGCCCGCCAGGCGTGCACTCAGCTCTACGAAGCGGGACTCGCACCCGTCATGACTCGCTCCGATCTGGAGACCCTGAGTGAAAACTGGGACGAGCCCGTCCCCGTGCAGGTCGTGCACGAATCCGTGGCGCTCATCGATATTGAACTCGGTGTGGTGCTTGGTGGTGACGGTTCTATTCTTCGCGCTGCTGAAATGGTGCGCCGAACCAGCGTTCCGCTCATTGGCGTGAACCTCGGCCACGTTGGCTTCCTCGCCGAATCCGAAGAGAGCGACCTGAATGAAACCGTTCGCTGCATCGTCAACAACGAATACACCGTTGAAGAACGCATGGCAATCGACGTGGAAGTCTGGAACGACGGCAAACGCGTGCATAGCGACTGGGCGCTGAACGAAGCCAGCGTCGAAAAGGGCAACCGCGAAAAAATGATTGAAGTCATTATCGAGGTGGACTGCCGCCCGCTCAGTAGCTTCGGCTGCGACGGCGTGGTCATGGGAACCCCCACCGGCTCGACCGCCTACGCTTTCTCCGGCGGCGGCCCGGTCGTCTGGCCCGAAGTTGAAGCAATTCTCATGGTGCCGCTCTCGGCTCACGCGCTCTTCGCGCGCCCGCTGGTAGCGGCGCCGACCTCCACCCTGGCGGTAGAAATGATGCCCGGAAACGGCGCTTCCGGCGTGCTCTGGTGCGATGGCCGCCGAACCGTGGAGCTGGACCCTGGCTCCCGTATTGAGGTGCGACGCTCCGAAAAGTCGGTGCTGCTCGCCCGTATTCACCCGGCTCCCTTCTCGGAGCGACTGGTGCGTAAATTTGAGCTTCCGATCCGTGGCTGGCGTGGCCCGCAGGATACTGAGAAGCACTAAAGAAAAGGAATGAACGTTCGTGATTGAGGAAATCCATATTCGAGACCTCGGCATCATCACCGATGCGAGGCTCCCCCTCGAACCCGGATTCTCCGTGCTGACCGGTGAAACCGGCGCAGGTAAAACCATGGTCGTCACCGCCCTCGGCATGCTCCTGGGCGCCCGATCCGACGCATCCAGCGTGCGCAACGGTGCCAAGAACGCCCTTGCCGAAGCAGTGATTCGCCTGCCCCACGGGCACCGCGCCCTCGAGCTCGCCGAAGAAGCCGGCGGCACCGCCGAAGACATCGACGAACAGACCTCCGAGTTGCTCCTGGCGCGCACTGTTAACGCCTCGGGACGCTCCCGCGCCCACGTCGGCGGTTGCTCCGCGCCCATCGGAACCCTGGCACAGATTGGTCAGACTCTTGTTGCAGTCCACGGCCAGTCCGATCAGTTGCGCCTCAAATCTGCGGCGGAACAGCGCCAGTCCCTCGACCTGTACGCCGGTGAAGAGCTCGCCAACCTGCTGGAGAAGTACCGCGAAAACTACGAGCGATACCGCGCCGCCGCCGCGGAGCTGAAGGAAGTACGCGAAAACTCTCGCGCGCGAGCCCTCGAAGCGCAGACCCTGCAGGGCGCCCTCGAAGAAATCAGCGCCGTCAACCCGCAGGCGGGGGAAGAAGAAGAGCTCAAAGCCGAAATGGTGAAGCTTATGAACGTGGAAGCGCTACGCATTGCTTCTGCGACCGCCTCCGCAGCACTGAGTGGTAGTGAATACTCCACCGGTGACGAGCAGAGCGTCATGAGCCTGCTCGATGCAAGCCGCTCCGCGCTCCAGGCGCAGGCAGACGCTGACGAAGAGCTTGCCTCCCTCGCGGCACGCGTCAACGAACTGCTGATTCTGACCACCGACATCTCCTCGGACCTGTCTTCCTACATGGCGTCCCTGGATGTTGAAGGCCCCGAACGCCTGGCGCAGGTGCAGACTCGTCGCGCCCAGCTGGCGACCCTCACCCGCAAATACGGTGCCGACATTGCCGAGGTCCTCGAGTGGGCGGAAGAATCACGCGCACGCCTGGAGACCCTGGTGGACGACCCGCAGCGACAGGAAACCCTCGAAACCGAACTGGTGCAGCTGCGCAAGGTGCTTGGCGCCCAGGCGGAAGAGCTGACCGCTCTGCGCCGTGCCGCCGCGCAGAAGCTTGCGGATGCTGTCAGTGAAGAGCTCACTGCTCTTGCCATGCCGAACGCCTCCCTGGTCGTGGAGGTTGCCGAAGCTGAAAAGTTCTCTGTACACGGTCGAGACATCGTGACCTTCATGCTGGCGCCGCACCGAACCGCCGTGCCGCGCCCGCTCGGTAAGGGCGCCTCCGGCGGTGAGCTCTCCCGCGTGATGCTCGCCCTGGAAGTAGTGCTTGCCGAAGTGGACCCCGTACCCACCTTCATCTTCGACGAGGTGGACTCCGGCGTGGGTGGTAAAGCGGCTATTGAAATTGGCCGCCGTCTCGCCATGCTCGCCCGGCACGTGCAGGTTTTGGTGGTCACCCACCTGCCGCAGGTTGCCGCCTTCGCGGATCAGCACATCCTCGTGCTGAAGAATGATGACGCATCCCTCTCGAAGGTCAAGGTGCTTTCCGAAGAGGAACGCGTGGTGGAGCTGGCACGCATGCTCTCCGGTCACGACCAATCAGAATCGGCGCGAGAACACGCCCGAGAGCTACTGGCTGCCGGTAGGGAAGTGCCGCAAGGACGCTAAACCCGGGTGCATAATAGCGTCGGCTAAAGAACCGGAAAAGATATCTTTCGGTGTACCGAACAGAAAAGATGTCGAGGAACGTGAGAGCATCCTCAGAAAGTTATCGGTGTACCTTGCACAGATGACCAACTGGGGCGCACGAGCCGCAGAGGATGTGAGATACTCTGTGAATGCTCCTACACGTGCTTCTATACGGCGCGGCGGGAATAATAAATCCCCGGCTCCGTTTACAGTGGTGATAAGGACAAATAGGGGAGGGAGAGCCGCCTGAGAGAATCCTCTCGCGGCAAAACCCTCTGCTTGGATAGCAGACAAGAAAATGGTAGGCTTAAATTCCGTGGTGAATGAAAAAAATAACGCTCTGAACGCGTCCTCTAACGACAAGGTAACCCGCCAGATTTTCGTGACCGGCGGCGTTGCATCTTCTCTCGGTAAGGGCCTGTCGGCCTCTTCCCTCGGTCAGCTTCTTCGCGCACGTGGCCTCTCCGTGACCATGCAGAAGTTCGACCCCTACCTGAACGTCGACCCCGGTACGATGAACCCCTTCCAGCACGGTGAAGTCTTTGTCACCGACGACGGTGCTGAAACCGACCTCGACATCGGACACTACGAGCGCTTCCTGGACGAAAACCTCGACCAGTCCGCTAACGTGACCACCGGCCAGGTCTACTCCTCCGTCATCGCAAAAGAACGCCGCGGCGAATACCTCGGCGACACCGTCCAGGTCATCCCTCACATTACCGACGAAATCAAGGCCCGCATGCGTCACGCAGCGGAAATTGAAAACGCACCCGACATTATCATCACCGAAATCGGTGGTACCGTCGGCGATATCGAGTCCCTGCCCTTCATGGAAGCAGCACGCCAGGTACGCCGCGATGTTGGCCGCAAGAACGTCTTCTTCCTGCACGTCTCCCTGGTGCCCTTCATCGGCCCCTCCGGCGAGCTCAAGACCAAGCCGACCCAGCACTCCGTCGCAGCACTGCGTGGCCTGGGCATCCAGCCTGACGGCCTGATTCTGCGCTGTGAGCGTGAGGTCCCCGTATCGCACCGCTCCAAGATCGGTAACGCATGCGACGTGGACAGCGACGCAGTCATCTCCTGCGCCGACGCACCCAGCATCTACGACATCCCCAAGACCCTGCACAGCCAGAAGCTCGACGACTACATCCTCGACTACTTTGGCATTGAAGCTCCCGCACCGGACTTCACCCAGTGGGACCGTCTGCTCGACGCAGTGCACCGCCCCGCAGCAGAGGTCAACGTTGGCCTGGTCGGTAAGTACATCGACCTGCCCGACGCATACCTGTCCGTCTCCGAGGCTCTGCGCGCCGGCGGCTTCGCAAACAACGTGAAGGTCAACATCAAGTGGGTTGCAGCCGACCTGTGCGCAAACGACGAAGATGCAGACCACCAGCTGCGCGACATGGACGCAATCCTCGTGCCCGGCGGCTTCGGCATCCGCGGCCTGGACGGCAAGATCGGCGCCCTCAAGTACGCACGCGAGCACAAGATCCCGACCCTGGGCATCTGCCTCGGCCTGCAGTCTATGGTCATCGAGTACGCACGCAACGTACTGGGCCTGCGCGAAGCATCCTCCACCGAGTTTGATCCGGAAACCTCCGTACCGGTCATCGCAACTATCGAAGAGCAGAAGCAGTTCGTCGAAGGTGCAGGCGACCTGGGTGGCACCATGCGCCTGGGCCTGTACAAGGCGAACCTCGTTCCCGGCTCTCAGGTTGCTAAGGCATACGGTGCAACCGAGGTTGCAGAGCGTCACCGCCACCGCTACGAGGTGAACAACGAGTACCGTGAGCAGCTTGAAGAAGCAGGCCTGCTCATCTCCGGTACCTCCCCGGACTCCTCGCTGGTCGAGTACGTGGAACTGCCCGCAGAGGCACACCCCTACTACGTGGCAACTCAGGCACACCCCGAGTACCGCTCGCGTCCGACCCGCCCGCACCCGCTCTTCTCCGGCCTGATTAAGGCTGCCCTGGAGCGCCGCGGCGCCTAATATCTAGGCACAAACGTTCAGCATTCCGCTCACCCCGCGCAGGGGAGAGCGGGATGCTTCCGTTTAAGCGTGTTTTATCTCGCGGCACCCGCTGACGAGTCAAACGTAACCGAGCAAAGAAGCCGCCTACAATGAAAGAATGAGCAACAACCAGCAGATTATTGATGCCCCCTCCGAACGCACTATTCGCACCCGCACCGTGAAGTACAGCGGCTACGTCATCGAAACCACCGTGGAAGAGTACGAACTCAACGAGAAAACCGTGCTCACCCGCGACGTTGTGGAGATGCCCGGCGCCGTCGCCGTAGCGGTTCTCAACGAGAACAACGAACTGCTGATGCTCAACCAGTACCGCCACCCGGTGCGCATGAATCTCTGGGAAGTACCCGCCGGACTGCTCGACATCGACGGCGAAGACCCCCTGACCGCCGCGCAGCGCGAACTTGCTGAAGAAGCTGACCTGCAGGCTAAGACTTGGAACGCGCTGACCGACTACTTCAGCAGCCCCGGTGCAACCAGCGAAGCAGGCCGCGTCTACCTGGCACGCGACCTTTCGGAGCTGCCCGCCGAAGAACGCAGCGAACGCACCGAAGAAGAAGCAGAAATGACCTACCGCTGGGTGCCCCTCGACGAGGCGGTACAGCTGGTACTGGGCGGAAAGGTGCACAACGCGCTCGCTATCCAGGCGGTGCTTGCCACCTACGCGGCGGCACAGAACAACTTCGAGGGCCTGCGCAAGGCTGAGGACGGCTGGGAGTTCCACCCGTACATGGGCAAGCGTCGCGAAAAGCCGGAGAGCTTCCGCAACCACTAAGAAGGGCATGCAGAGCAGGGGAGCAGCCCCTACCTACGGCAAGCCTGAACAAGCAGAGAGAACCGACAGAGGAGATAGCGTGAAGCAGGCAAAAAGCACGGTGAGCAAGGCGCCCCGTGGCGCGGGTCTGCTTGGCGTGCCTTCTTCTGCCGGTTCCTCCGTGCTGGGTTCTTCTAATCGGGGTTCTTCTGCCCTGGGTGCTTCCCACCAGGAGGCGCAGACCCCGCTCCAGAGAGCAATCGAGCAGTACCTCATCCACCTGCGCGTGGAGCGAGGTAGCAGTGAACACACCATCGCCTCTTACGCGCGGGATTTGCGGCGATACAGCGCCTACATGGCAACCCTCGGCGTGATTGATCCCGAACGCATTACCACCGCGCAGGTGCGTTCCTTTATGCGTGAGCTCGCCGCGCCCACCGTGCCCCTTGCCGGGTTCGAGGCGGGGGAGAAGAACAGCCAGAGCGCGCAGGAATCTCAGGAAGTACAGGAAGAAGCCGCAGAATCGCTGGCGCTGATGATCGCCTCCGAATCGGGGCGAGGTACAGGAAACGGGCGCGCTGAAAAAAGGAGCGCCGGGCAACCGGAGAAAGCCGGGGAGCCAGAAAAAGAAACGCCAACCGCTGAAGGGGTGCCGAGTCTGCCCCTGCCGCTGGGCCCGAACTCCATCGCCCGCACCATGGCGGCAGTCCGCGGCGCGCACGCCTTCTGGGTCTCCGCGCTCATCGTGCCCACCGACCCCGCCGCGCCGGTCACCCCGCCTAAGAACGTCAAGCGCCTACCCAAAGCGGTCAGCGTAGAAGACATCCAGCGGCTACTTGCCGTACCCGACCGCGAAACCGCCACCGGGCTACGCAACCGAGCCATACTCGAATTCCTCTACGCCACCGGCGCACGCGTGAGCGAAATGCTCAACGCCGATATCGACGACGTGCACTTTGAAGGAACCCTCACCGACGAAGATGGCAACCAAATCACCCTGCCCGGGTACGTTCGGCTCTTCGGCAAGGGAAACAAAGAACGACTCGTGCCCATCGGTAGCTACGCCCAAAAAGCAATCCAAGACTACCTGGTGCGCGGCCGCCCCTCCCTCATGGCGCACGGTAAAGGTACCGCCGCGCTCTTCGTCAACGGACGAGGCGGCAGACTCGGACGCCAAGGCGCATGGCTCATCCTCAAAGAAGCCGCCGAAGCCGCCGGGCTCAGCTCCGACTTCTCGCCGCACTCCATGCGCCACAGCTTCGCAACGCACCTGTTGCAGGGCGGCGCCGATATTCGCGTGGTGCAGGAGTTGCTCGGGCACGCCTCCATCGCTACCACGCAGGTGTACACCAAGGTCACGCCCGAGGGGCTCATGGAGGTGTACCGCATGGCGCATCCGCGTGCCCACGAACGGGGATAAAACCCCGTCAATCCGCGGAACAGCCGCTCTTGAGGTAACCTTATAGACAACGCTTAAACTTTAAAACTTCGAATTCATTGATGAAGGTGAACCATTGACTGAAGCTCAGGCTCAAGAACTCGGCCCCACCGGTCGACCCCTGCGCGTATACCCCGACCCGGCTCCGCTGAGCAGCCACGGTCCCGCCCGCATTATCTCTATGGTGAATCAGAAGGGCGGCGTGGGCAAGACCACCTCCACCATTAACCTGGGCGCGGCACTGGCAGAATGCGGCCGTAAGGTGCTACTGGTCGACTTCGACCCGCAGGGTGCTCTCTCCGCTGGTTTCGGCGCGAACCCGCACGAACTGGACCTGACCGTCTACAACGTCATGATGGACCGCAAGGTCGACATTAAGGACGTTATCCTGCCCACCGGCGTGGAGAACATCGACCTGCTGCCCGCCAACATTGACCTCTCCGCTGCTGAAGTTCAGCTGGTCAACGAGGTGGCTCGCGAGCAGGTTCTCGCCTCGGCACTGCGCAAGGTCCGCGACGAATACGACGTCATCCTCATCGACTGCCAGCCCTCCCTGGGCCTGCTGACCGTCAACGCGCTGACCGCCTCCGAAGGCGTCATTATTCCGCTGATTTGTGAGTTCTTCGCACTGCGCGCTGTCGCGCTGCTGGTCGACTCCATCGAGAAGGTTCAGGACCGACTGAACCCCGACCTCGAAATCTCCGGCGTGCTCGCTACCATGTTCGATGCGCGAACCATCCACTCCAAGGAAGTTCTGGCACGCATCGTCGACGCATTCGGCGACAAGGTCTTCGACACCGTCATCAAGCGCACCGTGAAGTTCCCGGACGCATCGGTGTCCGCTGAGCCGATTCTCAGCTACGCCTCCAGCCACCCCGGCGCGGAAGCATACCGCCAGGTGGCACGCGAACTGATTTACAAGGGTGGCGCACGCTAAAGCCCTTCGCACCTATACGCCCTCTGCTGAGGTGACTCTCACCCTTGAGTCGCACCGGTAGAGGGCGTATAATTGTGTGGATTCTAAAGACCCCGGCACACTGCTTACGCTGAAAAAATAGGCGAAGTAAAAGCCGCATCTGAGACGGCACCGACAAAGCCGGGGAGAATAAACCTAAGGAGAATAGGTCTTTATGACCACGAACGTCGCTGCCGTGAGGGTACCGACACCGAACGCAGACACCGCCGCGAACGCCCGGACTGAGGGCCGCGGCCTGCAGAACCCGGAACGCGGTTTCACCCTCACCCTGAGTAATTTTGAGGGTCCCTTTGATCTTCTACTGACCCTGATTTCGCGCCGCAAACTCGACATCACCGAGGTGGCGCTCGCAGAGGTCACCGATGAGTTCCTCGCATACCTGCACGCCCTCTACGCCGAGGGCACCGAGCGCGCACTCGATGAGGCCAGCGAATTTCTGGTCACCGCCGCAACCCTGCTGGAACTCAAAACCGCACGCCTGCTCCCGCAGCATCGTGAACCCCTCGAAGAGGACGTTGCATTGCTGGAAGCACGCGACCTGCTCTTTGCCCGTCTGCTGCAATACCGCGCCTACCGCGAAGTCGCCGATATTTTTGCTGAACGCTGGGCGCAAGAAGCGCAGCGTTTTCCCCGCGCGGTAGCCCTCGAAGAACGATTCGCTCAGGCGCTGCCCGAGCTCGTTTTCACTGGAGGCGCCGAAGAGTTCGCCCGCATCGCCGCCGCCGCGCTGAGCCGAACCCCCAAAGAACCCGAACCGGAACCCGAAGAAATCGTTGAAGAACTCAACGACCACCTGCACGTTCCGCTGACCACCATTGCGGCTGAAGAACACTACATTCTGCACAGCCTGCTCGATACCGCGGCGCGGGAACTGAGCTTCGCCGAATTGGTACAAGGATCTGGCGAATTAGAAATCGCTGTGGTTCGTTTCTTGGCGTTGCTCGAGCTCTACAAAGAAGGCGCCCTGCACGTAGAACAGGACGCACCCCTCGGAGCCATTCGGGTACGTGCGAGCGCCAGTGCCGCGCAGTTCGTAATCCGCGAAGACACCGCAGATGCCGCAGGCACTCAGGAAGCGCACGAAACCAGTGAAACGTCTGAAACACCCGAAGTGAACGAATCTGAAGCTAACACGGAACCGGTAAAGGAGGATCATGAGTAATCACGGCTCACGTTTCGACCGTGAATTCACCCCTGACGACCTAGCCATCGTGAACCTGGGCTACTGGGATCCGAACGCGGATGATGACTCGGCTGACTCGGTGCCGGTAGCAGAGGATGTAGAGCCTACTGTTGCGGAATCTGAACCGGCTGAGTACGAGGTAGCCGCAGCGCCTCTGGAAGCGGAGGCTACCGAAGAAGCCCAGGCTGCTGAAGAAGCTGAGGCTACTGATGTAGCTGGGGAACCAGAGACGGAAGAAGCGCAGGAACCTGCACCCCGCGAGTCGAAGAAACCGGCAACGAAAACCGCGAAGATTCCGGCGGGAGGCCCCTCCACCGCACCCAGTGTGGCGGTCGATGCCGAAGCCGAGTTTTCCAAGGTCGAGGCAATCCCCGGCGGTGTCAAAAGCGCCATCGAAGCGATTCTTGCCGTCGCGGAAGCACCGGTGAGCGTCAAAGAACTCTCTGCCGCGCTCATCGTCAATGAGCGAGCCGTTGAGCACGCGCTCGACCAGCTGTACCGCGAGTACAACGGCGAAGAAAGCGGCTATGGAGAAGACGAAAACCGGGTGGCACCCGAACCGCGCGGATTCCAGCTGCGGAACATCGCCGGAGGCTGGAAGCTCTACGCCCGCGACGACTTCGCCCCCTGGGTGGCACGCTTTGTGACCCGCTCCAAGAGTGCAACCCTGAGCAAGCCCGCCTACGAGACGCTCGCCGTGATTGCCTACCAGCAGCCGGTGACCAGGGCGAGGGTAGCCTCGATCCGCGGCGTGAACGCGGACGCGGCAATCCGCCAGCTGCTGCAACGGCAGCTGATTCGTGAGGCGGGTCGAGAAGCCGGAAGCGGCGCGACCCTCTACGAAACTACGGAGCTGCTGCTGGCGAAGCTCGGGCTGAACTCCCTGGAGGAGCTACCGGCGCTCGCACCCTTCCTGCCCGATGACACGGAAGCCGCAGTGCTTGCCGAAGGCAACGACTAAGACAACGACAACGAACCAATAAGACGAACGAACGTTCGGGAAATGCCTGAAACGTTCGCACTATACGACAGAAAAGAGAAGAACACCATGGCATATGGAAACTCCTCCCGCGGCGGCCGCTCTGCATCCGGTCGCCCCCAGAACTCTCGCGGTGGCCGTCCCGGCGCCGGTCGTCCCGGTCAGGGCGGTAAGCCCGGCGCTAAGGGTGTATCCGCACGCGGCGGTCGCCCCGGCGCAGGCAAGAGCGGCGCAGGTAAGGGCGGCGCTAAGGGCTTCGGCGAGAAGAAGTTTGGCGAGAAGAAGTTCGGCGCAGGTCGCGGCCGCGGTACCGAACTGCCCAAGCGCGAACGCCGCGCACCGGGCCGCCCCTACCGCTCCGGCGAAGCCTTCGCAAACGAGCGCGGCGAGTACCGCGTCAGCAACTACGCGGGCCCGCACCGTCCCCGCCGCCCGCGCAACGCCCCGGTAGACCACTACGAGTTCTACGACCACGACGGTGTGCGCCTGCAGAAGCTGCTGGCTCAGGCCGGTGTGGCGTCCCGCCGCGTCTGCGAAGAAATGATTTCTGAAGGCCGCGTCACCGTCAACGGTGAAGTCGTGACCGAGCTGGGCGTGCGCGTTGACCCCTCCAAGGTGACCGTGCAGGTGGACGGCATGACCGTTCAGACCAACGACAAGCTCGTCTACATGGCATTCAACAAGCCCGCCGGCGTGGTCTCCACCATGGAAGACCCCGAAGGCCGCCCCTGCATCTCTGACTTCCTGCGTTCCTCCATGAGCGAGCGCGTGTTCCACGTGGGCCGCTTGGACGTTGAGACCGAGGGTCTGCTGCTGCTGACTAACGACGGTGAACTGGCGAACCGCCTGACCCACCCCTCCTACGAGGTGCCCAAGACCTACCTGGTGCAGGTTCCCGGCCCCATGGAGCCCGGCGTCGGCGCAGCCATGAAGAAGGGTATTCGCCTGGAGGACGGCGTGACCCGCGTGGACGAGTTCAAGCTGGTGGATTCCACCCCCGGCCACGTGCTCGTTGAGGTGACCATCCACTCCGGTAAGAACCGCATTGTGCGCCGCCTCTTCGACGCAGTCGGCTACCCGGTTGAGCGCCTGGTCCGCGTCGAGATGGGCCCGATCCGTATTGGTTCGCAGAAGCAGGGCACCGTCCGTAACCTCTCCAAGGTTGAGATCGGTCACCTGCTCGCTTCGGTGGATATGTAATAACGCTAAGGAGTTGTCATGAGCTCGCCCGCTGAGCTTTCCGCATCTGAGCTGCCCATGGATTCAACGCTGACCGGACCGGTACTCATTATTGGCTCGGGTCTGCTGGGTGCCTCCATTGGTTTGGGGTTGCGTGCGGCAGGATGCGAGGACGTGTACGTCCAAGATATTTCACCCACCGCCGAGGCTGTGGCGCAGGATATCGGTGCCGGTACAAGCTTCTCCACGCTGTCGGAGGAGGAGCGCGCCGCCTTCGCCCCGCAGCTGGTGGTGGTGGCTGCGCCTCCGGATAGTGCCGGTGCCGTGTGTGCTCGCGCGTTGAACACCTATGCGCCTCGACCGGAGGCGGGCTACCCCGGCGCCGTGGTGACGGATGTTGCCTCGGTGAAGGTGCAGCCGCTGGCTGATGTGCTCGCTTCGGATGCGGATGCGTCCCGTTACGTGGGTTCGCATCCGATGGCTGGGCGTGAGAAGTCGGGCCCGGTGGCTGCTCGCGGTGAGTTGTTCCAGGCACGTCCGTGGATTATCTGCGAGCACGATTCGGTTCGCCCCGAGTGTGTGCGTCTGGTGCGTTCTGTGGCGGTTGAGCTGGGTGCGATTGTGACCTCTCTGAGCGTTGAGGAGCATGACCAGACGGTTGCTCTGATTTCGCATGTGCCGCAGGCGATGAGCTCGCTGTTGGCTTCGCGCCTGCAGGACACTCCGCTGTACGCACTGTCCCTGGCGGGTCAGGGCCTGCGCGATACGGTGCGTATCGCGGCTTCGGACCCGACGCTGTGGGTGCAGATTTTTGCGGCGAACGCCGACCCGATTGTGAAGACCCTCTACGGGGTGCGCGATGACCTGAACCGCCTCATCGCGACGCTGGAGAACCCGACGGCATCCGGTGCTCGCCTGGATTTGGCGCAGCTGATGAGCGAAGGCAACGCGGGTGTGAGCCGTATTCCGGGTAAGCACGGTACGGCGCCCGCTGCGTTCGCAAAGATGACGGTGCTGGTGGACGACACCCCCGGCACGCTGGCTCGTTTGCTTGCCGAGATTGGTGAGCTGGGCGCGAACCTTGAGGATTTGCGTCTGGAGCACTCGACGGGTGCCCCGGTGGGTATGGCTGAAATCTCGGTCAATCCGTCTATTCATGAGGCGCTGGTCCGCGATTTGTCGGCTCGCGGTTGGCGTGTTGTGAAGTAGAGTTAAAGCTGTATTTTCCGGCATAAAGTTTGAGACGAATTTGAAGGAGTGCTGATGCACGAGAACCCTAAACTGACGATTGCTATTGACGGTCCCTCTGGTTCCGGTAAGTCGTCTGTGTCTAAGGAAGTTGCACGCCACTTTGGTCTGGCGTACCTGGACACCGGTGCAATGTACCGTGCCGCAACCTACCGTGTGCTGGAACTTGGCATTGACCTGAACGACGCTGAGGCGATCGCGAAGGCTGTCGAGGAGATGCCCCTGGTGTTCGGTACGAACATTAAGGAAGAAGAGATTCTGATGGGCTCGACCGATATCCGTGAGGAGATTCGTAGCGAGCGCATTTCTTCGGCCGTTTCTGCTGTGGCTTCGGTTCCGGCGGTTCGTGAGCACCTGATTGGCCTGCAGCGTTGGATGATTGACCACGCTATTAACGGCATGGTCGCTGAGGGCCGCGACATCACCACCGTGGTTGCTCCCGATGCTGACGCGCGCATCCTGTTGACTGCTTCTGAGGAGGTGCGCATGGCGCGCCGCGGCCTGGAGAACTCCGAGAAGTCGGGCGCTTCGGGTGATTTGAGCAAGCAGATCGCTGAGCGTGATGCGAAGGACTCGAAGGTCAATAACTTTATGGAAGCTGCCGAGGGCGTGACCCTGGTGGACAGCTCGGATCTTGATTTTAATGCGACGGTCTCTGCAGTGATTAACGCTGTGAATGACCAGTTGAAGGCGAAGCGCGCGGGCTAGGCCCCGCCGAACGCTGGGGGAGTGGTGCTTCCGCTCCCGATAAGACGTTGAGCCGCGCTCGCGTGCTGACCTTTGGGTTGGGCGTGGGGCGGGTAGAGAAAGGAATGCGCATGGCTGAGGACGCTATCCGCGACGATTACGAAGATAAGTACCTGGGCGGTGGCGAGGACGACGTTACCGAGCGCCTCGCTGAGATTGATGATGAGACCGCTGACCAGCGTGCTCAGGCTCTGCTTGAGGGTCTTGAGGACTACGACCTGGATGAAGAGGACCGCGCCCTGCTGGGTGCTTGGGGCTTCGACATTGAGGAAGAGGAAGAGCAGCTCGCTGATCCGGTAGTGGCGATTGTTGGCCGCCCGAACGTGGGTAAGTCGACCATCATTAACCGTATTCTGGGCCGCCGTGAAGCGGTGGTTGAGGATAAGCCGGGTGTGACTCGTGACCGCGTGTCCTATAAGGCTGAGTGGCTGGGTAAGAGCTTCACCCTGGTTGATACCGGTGGTTGGGAGTCTGACGCTCGCGGTATTGATGCTCAGGTTGCTGAGCAGGCTGAGATTGCTGTGGAGCAGGCCGATGTTGTGGTCCTGGTGGTGGACGCCCGCGTGGGTGTGACCGCTTCGGACGAGCAGATTGTGCGTATGCTGCGCCGCGTGAAGAAGCCGATTATTCTGATCGCTAACAAGATTGATGACGCTCACCTGGAGCCGGAGATTTATAACCTCTGGTCGCTGGGTATGGGCCAGCCGTTCCCGGTGTCGGGCCTGCACGGCCGTGGCCTGGCGGATGCTCTGGACGAGATCCTTGAGGTCATGCCGGAGCACTCGCAGTTCGCTCAGCCGGAGGCGCTGGGTGGCCCGCGTCGTGTGGCTCTGGTGGGTCGCCCGAACGTGGGTAAGTCGTCGCTGCTGAATAAGCTGGCTGGTTCTGAGCGTGCCGTGGTGAACGACCTGGCTGGTACGACTCGTGACCCGATTGACGAGATTATTGAGCTGGGCGGCTACCCCTGGCGTTTTGTGGATACCGCGGGTATTCGCCGTCGCCAGCACATGGCTAAGGGCGCGGAGTTCTACTCTTCGCTGCGTACTCAGACTGCTCTGGAGCGTTCTGAAGTTGCCGTGGTGCTGCTGGATGTTTCCGAGCCGATCTCTGAGCAGGACGTGCGTATCGTGCAGACCGTGATTGATTCGGGTCGTGCGATGGTCCTGGCATTCAATAAATGGGATACCCTCGATGAGGACCGCCGCTACATGCTTGAGCGCGAGATCGAGCGCGACCTGGCGCACGTGCAGTGGGCTCCTCGCGTGAACATTTCGGCGAAGACCGGCTGGCACAAGGACAAGCTGGTGCCCGCCCTGGAGCACTCGCTGGAGTCGTGGGATTCGCGTATTCCGACCGGTCGCCTGAACGCGTTCCTGGGCGAGATTGTGGCCGCGCATCCGCACCCGCTGCGTGGTGGTAAGCAGCCGCGTATTCTCTTCGGTACTCAGGTGTCTTCGCGTCCGCCGAAGTTCGTGCTCTTTACTACCGGCTTCTTGGACCCGGGTTACCGTCGCTTCATTATGCGTCGTCTGCGTGAGACTTTTGATTTCACGGGTACTCCGATTGAGATTTCGATGCGTGTGCGTGAGCGCCGTTCCCTGGGTGAGCGTCAGAGCGCGAAGGCTAAGAAGGGCAAGAGCGGCCGCCGCTAGTAGCGGGGGTGTCTGCCTGATGCCGTGTTGCTGGGCTGGCCCCTTGTTAGGCTGGGCCCCCACGCGCTGGATCCTGTGCAGAAAATCTGCAAAAAAGATTTTTAAGATTTTTTCTAAAAATGGGGATTCTGGCTTGCGTGGGGGTTGAAAGCCCGGTATAGTTATTCGAGTGTTCAGGGGAAACCTTGAAAACAATATCGTGAATAACGAATCGGGTTGTGGCGCAGCTTGGTAGCGCACTTGACTGGGGGTCAAGGGGTCGCAGGTTCAAATCCTGTCAACCCGACAGATAAAGCTCCGGAAGGTTTTCCTTCCGGAGCTTTTTTGTATGCCGTTTAGGGGTTCGCACGGTTTGGTTGTTTGAGTGGGTTTTGGGCAGGATATGCGCCGAATGTACTGCCGAAAGTGCCGGGGGTACTGTTTCTTCCTTGAAATAGCGGGGGAGGGGGCTGGATAAGCCCTCAATCTGGGGTGGGGTTTAGGTTAGGTTGCAATTATGAGCTTGAATCTAAATGTTGGAATATGCCCGATTTTGTGGGTGTTCGGTGGTACATTGGGTACACAAGGAATTGCGTTTTTGGGATTAGGGATTCATTATCCTGCTCCTGAAATTCCCTTGACAAATCAAGGAATATTTAGGTTTCTGTGACAAAAACGCCGTTTCAACACACTAAATTTCATAGCCGCAAAACCAACACGAACCCAAGTGAAGGCATATATCCCAAGGGATAGCGTCCTTAACGCATCAAACAGCTAGGTGCACGCACCTACAACACACGGCACACACCGTCACGCGCGATACTGGGAAGGCTTTGCGGCACACAACGATCCCGCCCCTCGTGGGCTGGAAAGGAACACAGTACATCATGTGGCAGCAAGTCTATGACCCGCTGAACTCGAGTGCACTTTCCGCACTCGTGGCAGCAGTCCCGATTATTTTCTTCCTTCTGGGCCTCACCGTCCTGAAGCTCAGCGGTATTAAATCTGCCGTTATCTCTCTCGTTATTGCACTGGTCATCGGTTGCGCTATTTTCGGTATGCCCGTCACCGCCGGTGCAGGCTCGATTCTCTACGGCTTCCTCTCAGGCATGTGGCCCATTGGCTGGATCGTTCTCATGGCAGTGTGGCTCTACCGCATTTCCGTGCGTTCTGGCGGCTTTGAGATTGTTCGCTCCTCCATCTCCTCCATCTCTACCGACCAGCGCATCCAGATGCTGCTGATTGCATTCTGCTTCGGTGGCTTCCTTGAAGGCGCTGCAGGCTTCGGTATTCCGATTGCTATCTGTGCTGCACTGCTGGTTTCCTTGGGCTTCAACCCGCTCAAGGCCGCAATGTTCGCCCTGATTGCTAACGTGAGCTCCGGCGCATACGGCGCTATCGGTATCCCCGTGACCACCGCTGCAACCCGCGGTGGCGTGGACTTGCACGCACTGTCCATCGAAATGGTCCTGGTTATCCAGATCATGGCAGCGCTCATCCCCGTACTGCTCGTTGCTATTCAGGATGGCATCCGCGGTATCCGCGAGGTCGGTCTGGTAGCTCTCATGGTTGGCCTGATCTACTCCGGCGGCCAGTCCGTTCTGCTCGTAGCCCTGGGTAACCCCGAGCTGGTCGACATCATCCCGCCGCTGCTGGCACTGGTCGCTCTGGCACTGGTTATGCAGAAGTGGCAGCCCAAGCACATCTTCCGTGAGCCCACCGCTCCCTCCCTGGAAGAAGTTCAGGCTCAGCAGGGCGTCAAGCACACCGGTGGCGAAATCCTCAAGGCATGGAGCCCCTTCGTCTACCTGTCCGTCGTGATTCTGCTCTGGTCCACCGCGATGAAGCCGCTCTTTGCTAAGGGGGGTCTGCTGGCCTTCAGTAACATCACCTTCCCCGTTCCGTGGCTGCACCAGACCATCCAGCAGACCGCACCGATCGTTGCAACCCCCAAGGCAATTGACGTGACCTACACCTGGAACATCATTGGTGCTTCCGGTACCGCAATTCTGGTGGCTGCCATCATCACCATCCTGACCTCCTCCATCAGCTGGGGTGAGGCTATCGAGGAACTCGGCGCAACCTGGAAGCAGCTGCAGACCCCGATCATCATGATCTGCCTGGTCATGTCCGTTGCAAACGTCATGAACTACGCGGGTATGATTACCTCCATCGCACTGGCTGTTGCCGCCGTGGGTGCAATCTTCCCGCTGCTGTCCCCGATCATCGGTTGGATCGGTGTGTTCGTGACCGGCTCCGTGGTGAACAACAACATCCTCTTCGCAGGCCTGCAGGCTACCACCGCACAGCAGATTGGCGTCAGCCAGACCCTGCTGGTTGCATCTAACACCGCCGGTGGTGTGATGGCGAAGATCGTTTCCCCGCAGTCCATCGCAATTGCAGCTGCTGCTGTGAACAGCTCCGGCGAGGAATCGAAGATTACCTCCATGGCGATCAAGTACAGCGCGGCTCTGCTGGTTGTCACCTGTGTTTGGGTTTACGTGCTGTCCCTGGTCGGCCTGTAAATAGCGTGAGTACCTGATGCGTGTAACCTACCTTCTCTGAAAGGTGAGGTACCCGCGACACGGTTTAGCAAAAGCCCCCTTCTTTTGTAGGAGGGGGCTTTTACGTTATCTGGGCTTGTTAGGGGGCGTGTGGTGGGATGCCTAGCTAATGGCTCGAGGGGGGGGGGCGGTTAGGGGCGAATACCGGGGAGTGTAAATATGCACATAAATATCGTTTGTGCACACTTAAGGTCACCCTATCCTGAAGTCTAAGGAGAGACCTGTTAGCTTAGACAGATAAAGTCAAGAGCACCTAGTGGGCGAGAAGGAGCCCGCTCACCGCCGCCGCGCTACGGTATATCGCCACGGCAAATCACCAAACGCCCGGCAGCTCAAGACCATCACGCTTCACCGATGGACCCGTCCACGAGACACAGGACGGGCCCATCGGTTTTTATGCGGCCCGAACGCTTCCATACAGCGCAGACGCCGTACCGGAAGAAGCGACCGCCTAAAGCACAGACCGAAAGGAACACCCCGCCCCATGTGGCAGCAAACCTACGACCCGCTGAACTCACCGGTGCTCTCCGCACTGGTCGCAGCAGTACCCATCATCCTCTTCCTGCTGGGCCTGACCGTCCTGAAACTCAGCGGCCTCAAATCAGCACTGCTGACCCTCGGCACCACCCTCATCATCGGTTGCGCAGTCTTCGGCCTGCCCATCACCGCAGGTGCCGGCTCCATCCTCTCCGGCTTCCTCTCCGGTGCATGGCCCATCGGCTGGATTGTGCTCATGGCGGTGTGGCTCTACCGCATTGCCGTACGCGCCGGTAACTTCGACATCGTGCGCTCCTCCGTCTCCTCGATCTCGAACGACCAGCGCATCCAGGTGCTGCTGATTGCCTTCTGCTTCGGTGGCTTCATCGAAGGCGCGGCAGGCTTCGGCATCCCGATCGCTATATCCGCGGCACTGCTGGTATCCCTGGGCTTCAACCCCCTCAAGGCATCCATGCTGGCGCTGGTAGCCAACGCCGCATCCGGCGCCTACGGTGCTATCGGTATTCCCGTGACTACCGCAGCTAAGGTTGGTGGCCTCGACACCGCGCACCTGTCCGCAGGTATGGTTCCGGTACTGCAGATCTTCGTCGCCTTCGTGCCGCTGCTGATGGTTGCAATCCAGGACGGCATCCACGGCATCCGCGAAGTCGGCCTCGTAGCGCTCATGACCGGCGTGATTTTCTCCGGCGGTCAGGCGGCTATCCTGATGCTGCTCGGCTCGCCCGAACTGGTCGATATCATCCCGCCGCTGCTCTCCCTGGTAGCACTGGCGCTCGTGATGCAGAAGTGGCAGCCCAAGCACATCTACCGCGAATCCACCGCACCCAGCCTCGAAGAAGTTCAGGCGCAGCAGGGCGTCAAGCACACCGGTGCTGAGATTGTTAAGGCGTGGAGCCCCTTCATCTTCCTCTCCGCAACCATCCTGCTCTGGTCCACCGCACTGAAGCCGATCTTCGCAACCAACGGCCTGCTCGGCGCCGCAACCCTGGCGTTCCCCATCCCCGGCATTCACGAAGCCATCACCACCGGTGCCGGCAAGACCGTGACCGCGATGTTCTCCTGGAACATCCTTGGTGCTTCCGGTACCGCAATTCTGGTGGCAGCACTGATTACCGTGCTGACCTCGAAGATTAGCTGGGGTGAAGCCTTTGAAGAACTCGGCGGCACCTGGAACCAGCTGAAGATGCCGATCCTCATGATCTGCCTGGTCATGTCCGTCGCAAACGTGATGAACCACGCCGGTATGACCACCTCCATCGCTCTGGCGCTCGCGGCAGCTGGCCCGGTCTTCCCGTTGCTGTCCCCGATTATCGGTTGGATTGGCGTGTTCGTGACCGGCTCCGTGACGAACGCTAACGTGCTCTTCGCGGGCCTGCAGTCCACCACCGCAGCCCAGATTGCTGTTGACCCGACCCTGCTCGTTGCCGCAAACACCGCCGGTGGCGTGATGGGTAAGATCGTTTCCCCGCAGTCCATTGCGATTGCGGCGGCGGCTGTGAACAGCGCCGGTGAGGAATCGAAGATCACCTCCATGTCTATCAAGTACAGCGCTATTCTGCTGGGCCTGGTATGCGTCTGGTCCTTCGCCCTGTCACTCATGATGGGCTAAAGGCCGATACCGGAATCGGCGTAACCCCGCATAAGAAACCCCTCGATGAGAACCCTGCAATTTTCTCCGCAGACGACAAATCGAGGGGTTTCACGTATATTCAGGGAAATTCCGATAAACCGGGAAGAAGCGTAGAATTACTTCTTGTGCTTGCTCTTGCATGATTCTGAACATCACCACAGGCTGTACTCCAGAATAAAGAACGGGCAGGTGCCTAATAGAACACCTACTGCTTAAGGAAAAACAATGCAGGCACTCGCAACGATTACTACTGTCTTTGCCTTCGTCGCAATCGCTATTCACGTGTACATCTGGATCATCGAGTCCTTCCTCTGGACTAAGCCCAAGGGCCGCGAAACCTTCGGCATGACCGAAGAATTCGCCGAGTCCACCAAGGAGATGGCAGCAAATCAGGGCCTGTACAACCTGATGCTCGCCTGGAATGCCGCAACCGGTCTGCTGGCTTTCTGGTTCGGTTCCCCGCAGGTGGGCGTGGCACTCATGTTCGCAGGCCTGGGTTCCATGGCAATCGCAGGTATCTACCTGTTCCTCACCTCCCCGGCAAAGCGCAAGCCTGCGCTAATCCAGCTGACCCCGCCGCTGCTGTCTCTGATTTTCCTCTTTGTGACGATCTAATAGAGTCGGCAACCTAGCTATGCGGAAGGGAACCTCCGAGTTTTTGGGGCCGCGTGCTGCTTCTCAGGAAGTAGCACGCGGCTTTTCTATGTCCAGGTTTCTACGCCCGGGTTTCTATGTCCGGGAGCGCCTTCGCACAGAGACTCAAAAGCTTAGTCGAAGAGACCCGAACAACCTCGCCGATGCGAACCCACCAGGTGAGCGTCCACCATGCCGACCGCACACATGAGTGCGTAGGCGGTCACCGGCCCCAGAAACACCCCTCCTAGAGCTTTAAAAGACTTTGCAAGAAGCGCGGACTCAGCGGTATCGGTCGGAATATCCTCCAAAGTATGCGGAGTGATAGTCTCGCTCGGCGCAAAGGACCACAGCCACGCCGGTAGCCCGCCCGGCACACGCGTGCTGTCAGATAGGGTGCGCTCGCGCATCCGGTCCAAATCTTCGTGGCTTAGCGTACGAACTCGGCGGCGGCGAGCGTCTGCCGCCTCGGTGCTGTCTGCGCTGGATGAGACGGACGCCAGAGCAATGAGGGGAAGAACAACCTCATCAGCTGAAGCATCTTGTGACGTTGCGGCAAGCTCACGCATCCGAATGGTCAGCCGTGCATTGGAAATGACCGCGCGAATCTTCCTCTCGTTACGGATAATCTCTTCATCCTGAAGGAGGTGTGCAACATCCTGGTCGGTGAACGCAGCCACGCGTTCGGGATCGAAACCTTCGAAAGCGCGACGGAAAGCCTCGCGGCGGGCAAGAATCGTGCGCCAGGAGAGCCCCACCTGAAAAGCTTCAAGGCTCAGGGCTTCGAAGAGTCCACGCTCGTCGGTGACGGGCATGCCCCATTCGGTGTCGTAGTAGTTGCGCAGAAGCTCATCAGTCACCCACGTGGGGTAGCTCGGGGCGTTTTTGAGGGGGTCGGCAGGAATAGTAGGTTGCGAGGTCACGGTTTCTCCTCTCTGAGAAGTCTGTATCTGATTCGAAGTCTTAGGAATCATGTTCTACTTAAACACTAACCCCAACATGGAATAATCGCAACTATATTCTATTTCGTGTCGTGTTGTAGAGCATCGAAACCGAAACCAGGTACGAAAAAGGGCGGGATACGCATCCGATGCATACCCCACCCCTCATGAGCTTCGAAGACTAGTCGGCAGGCGCTAGAAGAGCCGCGCCTCCCGCACCTCTTCAGGCTCCTCCAAATCCAGGAGGAACTGCTTACGCTCAACACCGCCAGCGTAGCCGGTCAGGCTACCGTCAGCACCAATAACGCGGTGACAAGGGATCATGATAGAAACCTTATTGCGGCCAACCGCCTGACCCACCGCCTGCGCCGGAGCACCCGGGCCAACCGCACGCGAAATCTCGCCGTAGGTCGTGGTGTACCCGGCAGGAACAGTCTTCAGATGCTCCCACACAATCAGCTGAAAATCGGTGCCCTCAGGATCTAGAGGCAACGTAAAAGAAGTGCGCTTGCGGTTAAAGTACTCGGAGAGCTCCACCTCAGCACGGGACAGCAACTGCGCCGCAGTATACTCGCCGGTAGGCTCTTCATCGTCCGCCGTACCGTGCTCCCGCAGGTAGGTGCCGGGATTATCAATCAGTGTGCCGAGCTCATGGGGGAGCGGAAAATGCCCCTGGTCCTCGTACCAAATGCCGACAAGAGCATCCTCGCGGGCGGCGATGTAGAGCGTGCCCACGGGGCTTGCATAGCGCGTGTACCAGCGCGCGAGCGCTTCCGGCGGCTGCGGCGAATCGGTCGCTTTGGTCATGCTCTTCCTCGTAGGCTCGTGGGCGTGTACTGCAGATGGTATTAGGGGTAAATATCCCTTTCAACCATCATAGGGGAGGCGTGCCTCCGTACCGTACCCGTAGCGGGTTTTGTCTATAACTAACCGCTACGAGATATACACATCGCCGGTTACGGCTCTCACGAGGTCCCGCCAATTTTGATTGAGCCCGAAGACCTGGCATTCTGTGAAGTACACACCGATACACCGCAATTCAATACTCCGGCTTCTCCACCCCGCACCGGGTGGGGGATGACCTGTGTTTCTCGTACCTCAACGATGGGTTCAACGATGACTGAAATTGCAAGGAGAAACATGGAAGACCTGAAAGACCTCCGCCGGCAGCTCAATGAAAACCCGGAGAGTCGAGAGCTCAATAACCGTTACGCGCAGGCGTGTCTTGACATCGCGAAAGAATACACCGTTACGTCCCAGGGGCATATCTTTATTTGCGCGCCCTCAGATTTTGAAGCCGTACAGTACGTCATGGCCAAGATCCCTGATGCTTCGCTTCTAGATGGCGAAACTCTGGAGGAATACAACCGCCTGGACAGAGCCGTTACCCAAGCTCGTATAAATAGAGGTAGGCCCGGTAGCAAGATGGGCATTTACTATGCCCTCGTCCTTTTTATAGTGATGCCTTCCATGGCGGCACCAATCCTTCTGCTGTGGGAGCTCACCGTGCTTGGCTCAGACCACACCCGCGACCCGAGCGTCCTCATTTACCTGATTCCGGTCGCCCTCATTACCGCTGCGCTCATCTGGGGTGGGTGGCTTGTTGAGCGAATCCCCGGCTGGAAATATAACGCTCTGATAGTCGAAAAGAACAAAAAGATAGAACTAGCCAGAACCGAAGCTGAAGCGCAGCGGAGCACTGACTCAAACCAGAAATAATCTTGAGTGCAGGGTCGGACTCTGAACCGCGATTTTAATGCAAATGTGCCGCCTCACCGGTATCAGTGAGGCGGCACATTTATATTGTCTGGGGAAGAGGAGCTCGCTACTTAGCGGCTACCCCGTTGGTATTGCCCTCCGTGTGGTGCAGGTGCGGCAGGTGGGTCGAGTGCAGGTCGTGACCGAGCACATCGTGCGCATCCGGGTCCTCGTTCGGGAGCACGTGCGAGTACTTGGAGTAGTAGCGGTACAGCGCGTAGGCGCCAATCACCGTCAGCACGATAGCAACGCCCAGAGCCCACGGCACAGCCGCGGCAGAGTACAGGGCGGAGAAGAGCACCAGCAACCAGGAGAGAGCAGCTGCAAGAACCGAAACGTTCATAGCAATAATTGCAAGCTTGCGGCGACGGACATCAACCATAATCGGTGCGGGATAACCCGCTCCCTCCTTCCAGCGGAGCGTACCTCCGCTCTCGTGAGCACCGGGTAGGTGCCAGATGCTTAACTAACCGCCATCTTCGCGGTTAGAGTAGGACCAATAAGCCTATACATCTATGATACGGCGCGAGAAGTAGACATAAAAGGCGTACAAACACCATTAGATAAACCCCACATGCCAGGTGAACGGGTATCTCAAGAAGAGACATAAAACGAGTGATTTTTACGGTGAGAACTGCACCAAGAAAAGCGAAACCCCACTCATCGTTAATACAGAGAAGCCTGTAACAAGAGCTAAAAGCCCGTCCGCCGCGGTATCCGGAACCACGGCGGACGGTGATAGGAGCGTAAATAAGTATCAGCGCGAACCGCTGGTTGCGTGAGGAAACCCAGAATATGTCAACGGGATCCTGCACGGTACTGACACCTCACGAACAATACCGCGGGAAGCAGCCGGCGGAAGATACTGCATTTACAATCACCCACCGTACCCCAGCACTAATTTTTGTAGAAATTACGCCGCAATAAACGCTGAATTGAGCGTCATAAAACAGCGAAAAGCCCCGGCTGTTTCAACCCCATAGCGGGGGAGAAGCAGCCGGGGCTTCGTTAGTACGCGGGCCGTGCCGTTAGGCAACGGGTGCTGCGATTAGGCGGTCGGAACGTCCTCGTCAACCCACTCGAGGGTGCGGGAGACAGCCTTCTTCCACAGGCGGTACTGGCGGTCAACCTCTGCGGGCTCCATGGAGGGCAGCCAGCGCTTGTCTTCAGCCCAGTTGTCCGCAACGTCCTGCTCGCCGCTCCAGAAACCAACAGCGATACCTGCAGCGTATGCTGCGCCCAGAGCGGTGGTCTCAACAACCTTCGGGCGAATCACGGGAACGCCGAGGATGTCAGCCTGGAACTGCATGAGGAACTCGTTAGCGGTCATGCCGCCGTCCACGCGCAGCTCGGAGAGCTCAACACCGGAGTCAGCGTTCATTGCGTCCAGAACCTCGCGGGTCTGGAATGCGGTTGCTTCCAGCGCTGCACGCACGATGTGTGCACGGTTCACGTAGCGGGTCAGACCAACGATGACACCGCGAGCGTCGGAACGCCAGTGCGGTGCGAACAGGCCGGAGAATGCGGGAACAACGTAGCAGCCACCGGAGTCCTTGACGGAGGTAGCCAGTTCCTCAGACTCTGCAGCGTGCTCAATCATGCGCAGGTTGTCGCGCAGCCACTGGATCAGGGAGCCGCTCATCGCGACCGAACCTTCCAGAGCGTAGACGGGAGCTGCGTCGCCAATCTTGTAGGCAACGGTGGTCAGCAAACCGTTGTTGGAGAAGACGGGCTCGTTGCCGGTGTTCATGAGCATGAAGTTACCGGTACCGTAGGTGTTCTTCGCCATGCCCTTCTCGAAGCAAGCCTGACCGAAGGTTGCAGCCTGCTGGTCACCCAGGATACCCGCGATGGGGGTGCCCCTGAGCAGACCGGTTGCGCGGCCGAAGCCGTACACCTCGGAGGAGGACTTGATTTCGGGCAGCATGCTCATGGGAATACCCATGTCTGCAGCGATCTGCGGATCCCATTCGAGGGTGCGGATGTTCATCAGCAGGGTACGGGATGCGTTGGTTACGTCGGTGACGTGAACGCCGCCGTCAACACCACCGGTCAGGTTCCAGACCAGCCAGGTGTCGGTGTTGCCGAAGAGCAGGTCGCCGCGTTCTGCGCGCTCGCGTGCGCCTTCAACGTTGTCCAGGATCCACTTGATCTTGGGGCCGGAGAAGTAGGTGGAGAGGTTCAGGCCGACGATGTCGTGGTACTTGCCAACGCCCTCTTCGCCTGCGAGCTCTTCAACGATTTCCTGGGTGCGGGTGTCCTGCCAGACGATTGCGTTGTAGACGGGCTCACCGGTGTTCTTGTCCCACACGACGGTGGTTTCACGCTGGTTGGTGATGCCGACTGCAGCGATTTCGTGGTGGTTGACTTCGCCGTTTGCCATAGCCATTGCTACGACCTTACGGACGTTCTGCCAAATTTCGGTTGCGTTGTGCTCGACCCAGCCGGCCTTGGGGAAGATCTGCTCGTGCTCGAGCTGGCCTTGAGCCACGTTCTCGCCCGCCTTGTTGAACAGGATCGCGCGGGAGCTGGTGGTGCCCTGGTCGATGGAGAGGATGTACTTGCGCTCGACGTTGAGGGTTGCGGAGTGCAGAGAAGTCGTCATTGATTTTTCCTTAGAACAAAAGAACGGGGGTATTAGAGAGGTTTAGAGGGGCAGAACTGCCGGAACGATCAGGCCTGCGAGGATAGCGCCGATGATTGGGCCAACAACCGGAACCCATGCGTAAGACCAGTTGGAGCCGGTCTTACCGGGGATGGGCAGGAAGGTGTAGGCGATACGGGGGCCGAGGTCACGTGCGGGGTTGATAGCGGAACCGGTTGCGCCACCGAGGTTCATACTGATGGATACAACGACCAGGGCAACAGCCAGGGGGCCGAGCTCGCTGGGGGTCTTACCGGATGCGATGATCCAGCCAATCAGGACGAAGGTGCCGATAATCTCGGTGAGCAAGTTCCAGCCGTAGGACTTGATGGCGGGGCCGGTTGCGAAGATGCCGAGGCGGTCGCCCGGGTCCTCATCGAAGTGCTTCTTGTAGGTGAGGTACGCTCCGGTTGCGCCGGCCATTGCGCCGAGCATCTGAGCGACGATGTACAGGGCAATGTTGCCGGGGGTTGCGGGAACGCCGGTTGCCAGGTCGCGGCCTGCGGTTGCCAGGCCAACGGTCACAGCGGGGTTCAGGTGTGCACCGGAATGGAAGGAGAGGTACACGGCGGTGAACACTGCCAGACCCCATCCGAAGGTGATAACACCCCAGCCTGCGTCCTTAGCGTAGGACTTCTTGAGGGTCACTGCGGCACATACGCCGGCACCGAGCAGAATCATGATGAAGGTGCCGAAGAACTCGGAAACGAAGATTCCGAGGGTGGTGGGGGCGCCGGATGCATCCACGAGAGCGGAAGAGCCGGCTGCAAGTACAGTTCCTGCGGAAGTAAGAAGAGACATTGTTGCTCCTTGAAGACGAAGCGTCTGGAAGGCAAGCGAACCTTTGCTTGCGCATTCCCGTGCATCCTCACCGCACGGGCGGATCGGGGCACAACGCTGTGCTGAAATGTGTAGCGGTTGCTACGAAAAGTTGATAGATGTTTCTGGATGAGAAGCAGTTTGTACCAGTGGGCTAACCCCGTATTTAACTCGCTGCTTCTTAGCTAGGGGAATATCGTAAACGGTTATTTAACCGTCCGTCCACCCCTCACCAAAATGTGAGATAACTCATAACAGATGAGGGGTGAACGGTTGGTTCGTGCTGAATAAACGGTTACGAAAGGTAGGTGGATTCTCTAAGGATTAGAGCTTCACGCGGGGTGCCACGGGGGTGACAGCCTCAATCTTTGCCGATGCCTCAGCGTCGGTGGAGGTGGACTCAGCCTCGCGCATTGCTGCAACGCGTGCTGCGTAGAGGTCGAGCTCTTCCTTAACCTTCTTGTCGTCCCAGCCAAGCTCGGCACGCATGATGTCGAGGATCTCGTCTGCTGCTGCCAGGCCGCGGTCACGCTGCTCAAGGTCGAGGCGTACGCGGCGGACCAGAACGTCCTCCAGGTGCAGGGCACCTTCGTAGCGGACAGCGAAAACGACGTCTGCACGCAGGAACTGGGGCGCCTTAGCCAGGGGAGCACCGAGAGAGGGGTCAGCGTCGATGAGAGCGCCGAGGTCCTCAATCTGCGATCCGTAACGCTCGAGCAGGTGGGTGATACGGTCCTCATCCCAGCCGTAACGCTCTGCGTAGCGTGCACGGTTAGCGGCGATTGCGTGGTAGCCTTCAGCACCAACCAGGCCGATGGTTGCGGTCACGGAGGGGTTCTGCTTAGCCTGCTCGCCCAGTGCGAAGTCCACAGCGTCGGCAGCCATCACACGGTAGGTGGTGAGCTTGCCGCCTGCGATTGCGCTCATGCCGGGTGCAACCTCGGTCACGGTGTGCTCGCGGGAAACCTTGGTGGATGCTGCGCCGTCCTTGACCTTGGGCTGCAGCAGCGGACGCAGGCCGGTGTAGGTGCCGATGATATCCTCGCGGGTCAGCGGGTTAGCGATCAGCTTGTTAGCCTGCATCAGCACGTAGTCGATGTCCTTGCTGGTTGCGACGGGGCGCTCGCGGTCCTCGGAGTAGGGGGTGTCGGTGGTGCCGATGATCCAGTAACGCTGCCAGGGGATGATGAAGAGAACGGACTTCTCAGTCTTGGTGAAGATACCGCTGGTTGCGTTGATGCGGTCGCGGGGAACCACGATGTGGATACCCTTGGAAGCCAGAACCTCCAGGCCTGCATCGGGGTTAGCCAGGGACTCGGACTCTTCGGTCCACACGCCGGTTGCGTTGATGACGTGCTTTGCGCGCACGTTCAGGCGCTCGCCGGTCTCCAGGTCTGCCAGCTCTGCGCCGATGACGCGGCCGGATGCGTCCTTGGTGAAGCCGACAACCTGGGTGCGGGATGCAGCCAGTGCGCCGTAGCCTGCAGCGGTGCGGACGACGTCGATGACGAGGCGTGCGTCGTCAACGCGTGCGTCGTAGAACTGGATTGCGCCGCTGAATGCGGAGTCCTTGATGTCGGGGAAGACGGTCTTGGTGCCGGTCTTGGTGAAGTGACGCTGGGAGGGGACGCCCTTGTTGCCGCGGGAACCGAGGAATGCGAGGGTGTCGTACATGCCGATGCCGATTGCGGAGTATGCGCGCTCGATGACGGGCATCTTCAGGGGCCACAGGAAGGGCTGTGCGTGCACCAGGTGGGGTGCGATCTTGTTCAGCAGCAGGCCGCGCTCGGTCAGTGCTTCGGTCACGAGCTTGAAGTCGAGGTTGTAGAGGTAGCGCAGGCCGCCGTGAACGAGCTTGGAGGACCATGCGCTGGTGCCTGCAGCCCAGTCGCCTGCTTCGACGATACCGGTGCGCAGACCGCGGGTTGCTGCGTCGAGGGCAATGCCTGCACCGGTGATGCCGCCGCCGACGACCAAGATGTCGAGTTCTTCGTTGACCATGCTCTTGAGCGCCTTGGCGCGGGACTCGGCGGTCAGCTGAGACTGCTGTGCAATGTGCTGGGAGCTCATGTACTGCTCTTTCCTGTATTGCCGCTTGTGCGGCGTGGGGGTTTCATCTTGCATTTAGTAAAACCCAATGGTGAAATAATAACCAAGCAGTATGAACGGATTTTCACTGGGGGTCTGTGGCAGATGAACGAACGCGCTAACCATACCTATGAGGCAGCGCAGCTGTACTACATCCACAACATGACGATGGACGCTATCGCGGCTCGTCTGGGGGTTTCTCGAGCCACTGTGTCGCGTCTGCTTAAAAGTGCTCGTGAGAGCGGCATGGTGCAGATCCGTCTAGATGATTCCTTCCGTGCCCGCAGCGAGCTTGAGCGCCGCATCGGCGAGCGCTATAAAGTGCGCGTTACTCTCGTGAATGTCCGTTCGGACGCCACCCCCATCGCCCGCATGAGCCAGGTGTCCCGTACTGCGGCGGCTCTACTTGATTCCCTGATTGATAATGGAACGAGCCTGGGTGTGGCGTGGGGTTCAACCATGACTGAGATTTCTCGTCATCTGCCGCGCCGCCCACTGAAGGGCGTGACTGTGGTGCAGATGAATGGTGCCGGTAACGCGCACCATTCGGGTATTCCGTACCTGGGCTCCTTGCTGGGGCAGTTGGTGAATGCCTATGATGCGCAGACTATCCATTTTCCGGTTCCCGCGTTCTTTGACTATGCGGACACGAAGACTGCCATGTGGCGTGAGCGTAGCGTGCAGAAGAATCTGCATGCCCAGCAGAATGTTGACCTTGCTATTTTTGGCGTGGGTGCTTTTGGCGGGCCTATTCCTTCTCACGTGTACTCGGGTGGCTATTTTGAGGTGCAGGAGCAGCGTCAGTTGCGTGAGCTGGGCGTTGTGGGGGATATGTGCACGATTCTTCTGCGTGAGGACGGCTCATGGGCTGATCTTGAGTTGAATAAGCGTGCGTCCGGTCCGACTCCGAAGGAGCTTGCCCGCATTCCGCGCCGTATTTGCGTTGCGTCCGGTACTCACCGTGTGCGTGCTTTGCGCGGCGCGTTGCGTACGGGCGCAATTACTGACTTGGTTCTTGATGATGCCCTGGCAAAGGCGCTCATGGAGAAATAGCTAAAAATAATCGCCACGAGTGCGAGAGTCTGTGGTGATGGGTTAAAGGGGCACCTTGAATCTGAATGGGTAGTGCTGAGAGTTTTCCTGGTGAAGCTCTCAAGCGTCGCCTGAACAATGTTTCAAGGTGCCCTTTAGTGTCGTCAAAAACTGCTTTCTGACCCTACAATGTGAAACGTTTGCGCATGTGAAAGCGCATATTTGTGCACTCCATTGAAGATGTGCGCCACTCACCGTTAGAAAGAACCAACCATGACCCCCACCTATAACGCCCAGGCGAATCCGCACCTGGGCGCACCCGGCATTACCACCATGCACGGTGATGCCCAGTCCTCTGACGCTACTCCTCTTGCCGGCCCCGGCGCAGGCAATTGGAAGATTACCGGCACGAAGCTCGGCGGCGCCTGCCCGACGATCCTTGCCGGACGCGACGGCTTCATTCAGGTGCTCTGCACCCAGGTCTTCGCCCACGGCGAGTTCATCACCCCGAAGCTTTCTATTCTTGACCCGCATACGGGTCGTGAACTTTCGCACCTGGACATTCCGAAGGGCGCGCTGCTGGGCGGTGTGTACGCTTACCTTGACGGGCAGGACCGCATGGTTCTGGTGGATGGCTCCCAGTGCCTGCTGCGCCTTTCTCATTCCAACGACGGACGCAGCATCCGGGTTGATGAGCGTATTGACCTGAGCCGCATGCTTGCCCAGAGTGCTAACGATGCTGTGGTTGGTCTGGTGCCCGACTGGTCCGGTCGCATTTGGGTTGCCACGAAAAATGGCTACATTACGGTGATTGATTCTGCCCGCGGCACGATTCGTTCTATGCGTCTGAATAAGGCGTCGATTGCTGGTGAGCGTATCGATAACTCGATTTCGGCGTGCCCGCAGGGTGTGAGCGTGGTGACCTCCCACGCGATTTATATGCTGAACGCTACGGCAACCGGTGCCCCCGTCCTCAAGTGGTGGCATGCCTATGACCGGGGTAGCGCCCGCAAGCCGGGCAAGCTCGCGTGGGGCTCGGGTGCCTCTCCGACGTTCTTTGGCCCGAACGGCTCCGATTACGTGATGCTGACCGATAACTCTGATATTCAGGAGTCGGTCATTGTGTATCGCACCGATAATGGTGCGAAGGTCGGTAGTGCTGGCCTCTTTACCGCCGGTACTTCTGGCACTGAGAACTCCATGATTGGTGTGGGTAACACGATGGTGGGTGCAAGCACCTACGGCTACCCCTACCCGAAGTACCCTGAGGGTGCCGGCCCGTCGGTTCCGGCGAACGCACTTTTTGCCCCCGGTATGGAGCGTTGGGATATTACCGGTCGCGGTCTGCGTAAGATTTGGGACCGTAGGGATGTGTACTCTTCGGCTGTTCCGCGCTATTCCACTGCTGACGGGCTGATTTACACGTGTGAGCGTCGCCGCGGCCCGGCTGGTTTGGCGAATGGTGCCTACGCGTGGGCTGTCGCGATTGATATGGAAACCGGTAAGACTGTGCACGAGCAACGCCTGCCTCAGCATGTGAGTCTGCTGCTTGGCGGCGGTGACACCCTGCAGATGGTGGGCACGATTGACCGTTACGGCACCTGGTGGCAGGGCACGATTAGCGGCGTGTACCGTATCGCGAAGGCATAAGGGGAGTAGAAAATGACTAAGAATAATCTGATGAATGCTTCTCGCCGTACCGCGTTGAAGGTTGCGGGCGCTTCGGCTGCCCTGGTGGCTGGCGGCGTGAGCGCTGCGGAGGCGGCAACTCGTTCGGGCGGTAAGCGCGCTCGCGTGAGCCCGGTGACCCAGCGCCCTGGCGGACAGCGTGGCGGGCAGCGCGGTCAGCACGGCGGTGGACAGCACAGTGGTGGACAGAACGGTGGCGCGGCGAGTTCTGCGCTGGTGCAGGTTCCGATGCGCTATAACGAGTCGTGCATCCGCCTGGAGTTGAAGGCTGCTAACGGTGTGCAGGCTGTGCCTTTGCAGAGTCAGCCGGCGCGTACTGTTGCTTTCCGGAATCTGCCGACTCGTCTGAGCATTATTAATGAGGGCAATTCGACTCTGCCGGTGGGTACGCGCCTGATGGTGCGTGCTCGCGCGCAGGATCCGAAGACCGGCTTGTTGCTGAATCCTGCGGTGACTCTTCGCGTGACCTCTGGTCAGGCGGTGTCGCCTTCGGGTGGCTTGGGCGCTTCGGCTCTGGTGGCTCCGGTGGATGCTCTGAATCTTGATGCGGTGCGCCGTAGCGAACAGACCGGTCAGGCTGGTTCCGGCAGTGAGAACGTTCTGGAGTTGCGTACTGCTATTCCTCGCGGTCACCGTCTGGATGTTCAGCTGAATTATCAGGTGGCTTCGGGCGTTGCCGGTTCTGCATTGAAGCAGGTTCATGTGAGCGCTGTGCTGGATATGGCGGCGGCTGGTTTGTCGTCGTCGTTCTATGAGGTTCAGAGCCCGGCTGTGGTTGCTTCGCTGAACTAGCAGTTGAACTGGCGCTTGTGGAGAATGGGCGCGGCGGGGGAGTAGCTCCACTGTTGTGTGCTTTTTATACCTCTATATATAGGCGCCTGTTCAAAAGGCACAGTGAAAGGTCGGGGTCGTTCGTAGGAACGGCCCTGACCTTTGCGTTGTCTAGTGCGCCGGGTTGGGCGGCGGCTGAGTTTTCCTATGCGGTTTCGGTTTTTTCACGTTCGCCGAATGCCACCTTGACCGCGTGGTGCAGCGCTTCGCGCACCATGGCGATGGCGGGGTTGGCGGCAGATTCCCGGCGTACGGCAGTAAAGATTTTGCGGGAGGGCTTGCCGGGTAGCTCCACGATGCGTAGCCCCTCGGTGGTGGAGAGTGAAGAGAGGATGAAGCCGGGCACGATGGTGACGGCGAATCCGGCCTTGACGAGGTTGGAGTTCGTGATCATGTCGTTGGCGCTGTAGCGGATGACCGGTTCGAATCCTGCGGTGCGGCACTGGTTGAGTGCCCAGCTGCGGGAGGTGTTTTGCTCCATTTCGAGTACCCAGGGCAGTGCGTGCGCCTCTTCAATGGAGGTGATGGTGGAGGTGCTGGGCACAATCAGGCTGAGCGGGTCTTCGGTGAGTAGCTCGGAGTGCAGCTCGGGGTATTCGGGGATGTGGTGGTGCGGGTAGGCTTCGGAGAGTACCATGTCGTATTCGCGGCTTCGGGTCAGGGAGGTGCCGGTTTCGGGGTCGATTTGCAGTACCTGCAGGGTGAGCGAGGGGGCGTGCTCGGCGAGGTAGCTGAGGGTTTCCGGTAGCAACGCGAAGGCGGCGGACTGGAAGATGGCGAGGCGCACCATGCCGGCGGGTTCGCCGGTGAGGTTGGCGACGGAGGTTTGCATGCGGTCGAGTTCGCGCAGGATACTGCGGGCGCTGTCGACGATGATGAGTCCGGCACTGGTGAGCTGTACGCGCCTGCCGATGCGCTGCAACAGCGGGGTGCCGGTTTCTTTTTCGAGGGTGGCAATCTGCTGGGAGACGGCGGAGGGGGTGAGGCTGAGCGCTTCTGCGGCGGCGATGATGGTGCCGCGTTCTTGGATTTCGAGGAGCATTTGCATGCGTCGGATGTCGTAGATTGACACGTTTTTCTCCCTGGTGCGCCCGGTTGTTCTGCAGATTGTGCCTCTGAGCTCTTCCGTGGTGCGTCTCTCATTGTGGACTCTTGTCTATGGTACCGCGTGGGCTTTGTTGCGGCTCTTTTTGAGACGGCGGGGATCTTGGATGCGCATGTTGGCTTGTGTGACGGGTATTTTGCGTGAACGTGATGATTCTCAGGGGCGAAGATGCTTTTGGGAATGGTTTTGAAGTGTTCGATTGTTACGAAATCGGTTCGGTATTTGCGTTCTGAAAGTGCTAGCCTGAGAGAGATGGATAGCGATGTTGCTATGGTCTTCGTTTCTTCTCTTTGGGCTCGGTGTTCGGAGGGTTGCCGGGCGGGAACCACGCTACACAATCATTTAGAAAAACTAAATGGATTTTGGAAAAAACATTCAGTTTTTCTAATGAGGTATTTATTACCCTTTTGTGGTGAAATAGAGACATCGCCAAACGTGGTGTGCACCGCACACAGTGAGATAGTTAGGAGTCAAGGATGACCCATCCTTTCGCATCTGAGCACTACCAGAAGATGGCTCTGGAAGCTCGTCAGCTTGTTCGTCAGTGGGTAAACGAGTCCCAGTCGATCAAGCCCACCTTCGCGGCTGAGCAGCTCGCCGGTGTTCTGAAGGACCCCAATGGTCTTCCCTTCACCGTCGGCTTTGTTGATGGCGTTATTCGCCCCGAAGACGACAACGTCTCCGGCCGCAACCTTTCCCGTATTTCCGGCCTGGCACCTTCCTTCCTGCCCTGGTACATGAAGTCCGCTGTTGGCTTCGGTGGCAAGCTGGCTGGCAAGGTCGCATGGCCTACCGTTCCCGTTGCACGCCGCGTGCTGCGCGAGATGGTCGGTCACCTGATTGTCGACGCTTCCGAGGAGAAGCTGGGCGACGCAATTGCAGAGCTGACCAAGACCGGTAACCGCCTGAACGTCAACCTGCTCGGTGAGGCAGTTCTGGGTGACAAGGAAGCAGAGCACCGCCTGGCTGAGACCAAGCGCCTGCTGGCACGTGACGACGTTGACTACGTCTCCATTAAGGTGTCCGCTGTTTCCGGCCCCCACCAGCACTGGGCATTCGACGAGGTCGTTGAGACCGCTGTTCGCCGCCTGACCCCGCTGTACGAGCTGGCTGCTTCTTCCTCCCCCAAGAAGTTCATCAACCTGGACATGGAGGAGTACAAGGACCTCGACCTGACCATCGAGGTGTTCACCAAGATTCTGGACCAGCCGCACCTGAAGGATCTGGAAGCCGGTATCGTGCTCCAGGCATACCTGCCCGACACCCTGGCTGCAATGCAGCGCCTGCAGGCATGGGCTGCTAAGCGTGTTGAGGCTGGCGGCGCTGGCGTCAAGGTCCGCCTGGTGAAGGGTGCAAACCTTTCCATGGAAATCGTGGAAGCTGTTATGCACGGCTGGCCGCTGACCACCTGGGACACCAAGCAGGCTGCTGACACCAACTACAAGCGCGTTCTGGACTACGCACTGCGCCCCGAGCACGTGAAGAACATCCGCCTCGGTATCGCAGGCCACAACCTCTTCGACGTTGCTTTCGCACTGCTGCTGTCCGAGGACCGTGGCGTGAAGGATCGCGTCGAGTTCGAGATGCTGATTGGTATGGCTGAGCAGCAGGCTGAGATTATCCGCCGCCGCGTTGGCCACCTGCTCCTGTACGTGCCCGTCGTGAACCCCAAGGAATTCGACGTTGCTATCGCATACCTGATCCGTCGTCTCGAGGAGAACGCTTCCTCCGAGAACTTCATGTCCGGTATCTTCGACCTGGCAACCGACGAGTCCATCTTCAAGCGCGAAGAGGACCGCTTCATGCGTGCACTGAACTCCGTCACCGACGAGGTTCCCGCATCCAAGCGTTCCCAGAACCGTCTGACCGAGAACGAGGACAACGTCTTCGTACCGGCTGGCCGCTTCGAGAACACCCCCGACACCGACCCCGCACTGGCAGGTAACCGCGAGTGGGGCCGTGCAATCCTCGAGCGCTCCAAGACCACCAAGCTGGGCATCGAAACCCTCAAGGCTAACGAGCTGACCAGCGAAGCTGACGCAGAGAAGCTGATCAAGGAAACCGAAGAGGCAGGCAAGGCATGGGGTAAGCTCTCCGGCCACGAGCGTGCAGAGATTCTGCGCAAGGTCGGTAAGGCTATCGCACTGCGCCGCGGTGACCTGCTTGAGGTTATGGCAGCTGAGGCTGGCAAGACCCTGGAGCAGGGCGACACCGAGGTCTCCGAGGCAATCGACTTCGCATACTACTACGCAATGCTGGCCGAGGACCTCGAGAAGATCGACGGCGCAAAGCCCAAGTCCGTTGACCTGACCCTGGTTGTTCCCCCGTGGAACTTCCCGACCGCTATCCCCGCTGGTGGTGTTCTGGCTGGTCTGGCTGCAGGTTCTGCTGTCATCTTCAAGCCCGCAACCATCACCGCTCGCACCGGTGCACTGATCGCAGAGATTATGTGGGATGCAGGCGTTCCCAAGGAAGTTCTGAAGCTCGTCAAGGTTGTTGACCGCGCTGCAGGTAAGCTGCTCATCTCGCACCCCGAGGTTGACCGCCTGATCCTGACCGGTGGTTACGAGACCGCTGAGCTCTTCCGCTCCTGGCGTGATGACCTGCCCCTGTTCGGTGAGACCTCGGGTAAGAACTCCATCATCGTCACCCCGAACGCTGACATCGACCTCGCCGTCAAGGACGTCGTTTACTCGGCATTCGGCCACGCAGGTCAGAAGTGCTCCGCTGGTTCGACCGTCATCCTGGTTGGCTCCGTGGCACAGTCCGAGCGTTTCCGTCGCCAGCTGATTGACTCCGTCAGCTCCCTGCACGTGGCACACCCGCAGGACATCGAGTCCCAGATGGGCCCCGTTGTTCAGAAGCCGGAAGAGAAGCTGCTGCGCGGTCTGACCACCCTCGGCCCGGGCGAGCGTTGGCTCATCCAGCCCAAGGAACTGGACGAGACCGGCCGCCTCTGGAGCCCCGGTGTTCGCGAAGGCGTCAAGCCCGGTTCCGAGTACCACATGACCGAGTACTTCGGCCCCATCCTGGGCATCATGACCGCTGACACCCTGGAAGAGGCAATCGAGCTGCAGAACGCACCCGACTACGGTCTGACCGCAGGCCTGCACTCGCTGGATGCTGACGAGCTCGAGCTGTGGCTCTCCAAGGTCCAGGCAGGTAACCTGTACGTCAACCGTGCAATTACCGGTGCAATCGTTCAGCGTCAGCCCTTCGGTGGTTGGAAGAAGTCCACCGTGGGTTCCGGTACCAAGGCTGGTGGCCCCAGCTACCTGATCGCTTTGTCCGATTGGGAGCCCGCACAGGCAACCGCGACCGCAACCACCCAGTCGGTGACCGTCCGCGAGACCCTGGCTACCATCGAGAACTCCGAGCTCGGCAAGCGCGATGACTTCGCATTCATCAAGCGCGGTGTCTCCTCTGACGCACACGCTTGGGACACCGAGTTCGGCTTCGGCCACGATCCCTCGAAGCTGGGCGTCGAGCGCAACATCCTGCGCTACGTACCCACCCAGGTTCTGGTTCGTGCAGACGAGTCCGCATCGCCCGCAGAGACCCTGCGCGTTGTGCTCGCCGGTCTGGCAGCTAACGCACCGGTTGCTCTGTCCGTCGGTAAGGACCTGCCGGTCGACGTCCGCGGCGTCCTGGAGAACAAGGGTGTCAAGTACGAGGTCAAGTCGGACGCTCAGTTCCGCGAGTACCTGGCTTCGAACGCTAAGACCCCGGTTCGCGCACTGGCTGGTACCCCGCTGGAAGGCACCCGTATCCGCTACATCGGTAACGATGTGAAGTCCATCTACTCGGCACTGGGTGGTCGCCCGGATGTTGCAGTGTACTTCGCACCGGTCACCGAGGCTGGCCGTATCGAGATGCTGCCCTTCCTCCGCGAGCAGGCTGTTTCGATTACCGCACACCGTTTCGGTAACCCGAACCGCTTCTCCGAGCGCGTCATTTCTTCCCGCTAAGGCGCTGTGAGAGTTTAGCTCTCTAGCCTAAGGCTCAGGGCCCTGCACCTTCATGGTGTGGGGTCCTGAGCTTTTTGCGTATCTGGTGGCTGTATGCCGGGGAGGGTTTGGAGAAGAATAGGGACGGGGTGTTGGAGGTGAGTAATAGAGGTGCCTCTAGAACCTTGGGAAGGGGCGATTGTTAAGGGGTTAGATGGGATGAGGAAAATATAGTGTCATAGAAGTGGTACGGGGGTGTTTAGACGTGCCCCGCGTTACTTCTTATGTGATAATTGATGTAGGACGTTCCGTCATCCCACACACGGAACGGCACCGTGCGCGGAATGGTCCGCGCTACGCAAGATCACACTGAAAGGACACCGCTGCTATGAGCAACGTTCCCGCAGAACTCTCTTACACTTCTGAGCACGAGTGGGTTTCCGCTCTCACCGCTGAGGGCACCGTACGAGTTGGTATTACCGACCACGCTCAGGATGCACTGGGTGACGTCGTCTACGTCGACCTTCCCTCTGTTGGCGATTCTGTAGCTGCTGAGGATAGCTTCGGTGAGATTGAGTCCACCAAGTCTGTCTCTGACCTCTTCGCTCCCGTTGCTGGAGAGATTGTTGCAGTGAACGAGGGTCTGGAGGATGACCCCGCACTGGTTAACTCCGATCCTTACGGCGAGGGCTGGATTGTTGAGATTCGCCCCGAGAACGCTGACGACCTGGCTAACCTGCTGGATGCAGAGGCATACAAGGCTGAGCTGGCTAAGCTCTAAGTCGATAGACTCTATAGCCCTGACGTTCCTCAAAATAAGAGGTACGTACTGATAAAACGGCGAGACCGATTGGTCTCGCCGTTTTTTCATTTAAAGTGCACACAAACGCAAATAAACGGATGTATATAAGGTTCATCTTGAGGGTCACTGAAGCCGTCGAAGGGGCTTGAAATATGGCTAAACCCCTAGTGGGAGCCTCTTTCAAGTTAAATGTGATGAAAACTTCAACTATCGCGAGAAGATAAAATTTTCTCCGTAAAGCAGTCCAATATGGGGTATGAGTGTTAGGAATATTGGAATTTTGCTAAAATTGGTATTGTCTCTACAGAATAGTGTTTGATTGTGTGGCTATTTTTGGGTTCAAAAAGCCCCTGAAAAGGGCGAACTAAATAGCAAAATGCCTTGTGAGGCTATAAGATTGTCTCGAAGGTTTGCGGTTTATCATTTCGTGATAAACAACTGAACTTATCTATCACACTCTCAACACTAAGCAAAGATGTTCGGCACGAAGCGAGACCCTCAACCGGGGGAACGAGCCACTCACTCAAACTTCGGCTCGTATCGACATCGGCTGAACAAAGTACCCGAAAGACATAGATGACCTCACGCATCGATGAAAACCTCACTAACGCTGAGGTTGAACTAGAGGACGTGGAGAACGGCGACTCTGACCGTAACCCGCGTGACGTTAAGAGCCGGACCATTGGTCAGGTTCTTAGCCAGCTCGACCTGGAGTTCCCCGGAATTAGCGCCTCCAAGATTCGCTTCCTGGAGGAGCGCGGCCTGGTGCACCCCAGCCGTACCGAAACCGGTTACCGCAAGTACTCCCAGACTGATATTGAGCGCCTGCGCTACATTCTCACTATGCAGCGCGATCACTACATGCCGCTCAAGGTGATTCGTCAGCATCTGGAGGACCTGGAAGCCGGTCGCGTGCTGAACTCCATGCCCGCCACCGTAAGTGAAGACGTTCTGGACACCGTCCTCGGACCGGATGAGCAGGAAGGTCGCACCTACACCCTCCGCGAGCTGGCAGAATATGCTAACACCACTCCCGAGCTGATTCGCGAGCTGATTGACTTTGGACTGCTCGAAGACGGCTCGGATGTGGAGTACACCGATTACGATGTGCTGATTGCCCGCGTGAGCGCAGAGCTGACCCAGCATGGCATTCAGCCTCGTCACCTGCGCGCATTCAAGTCTGCGGCAGACCGCGAAATTTCCCTCGTGGAAATCGCAGTGGCTCCGCTGGCATCGCGCCGCGACGCAGCCTCCCAGGCTCAGGCGCAGGAACGAGCTGACAAGATTCGCAAGTTGTGCCTGCAACTGCACGCAACTCTCGTCGAATCGGCAATGCCTACCTACGAGTAGGCGAACGAAGGCCCAGACAACCGGACCGTCTACCCTTCACAACTCTTGCGGTTCTACCGCACCCCACATGGGGTTTTCCTGTCGGGAAACACTGCTGACCACGGTGCTTCCCTCTATGGTCCCTACTCGCACCAACGGGTAGCGGCCTCTAGACTTGGACGAAGCCGACGCTGGCACGCTCGGAATTTCTACCCCTTCGTCCAACACGAAGAGCTTTCTCACCAGGGGGCTCCCGGCCTGCCAAGGCTATTCACTCAACTCAGCTGTAAATGCGTACGGACTACCTATCCGTACGCATTTACTTTTTAAACTTCCGCCACGCAGCGGAGATGGGGGAAGCGAACCGAATGGCGGGGGAGGGGCGCCTCATACGGTGTTAATGCAGGAGAATGAATCTGAAAAGATCATTCGCTCCGGTGGGTTCAATTTTAAGTAGAGCCCTCTATCAGTTAAAATAGATTGAACAACCGCGCCTATCGCGCATCGGTCGCACTATCGAATCGTGTTCTGCGAATCGTATTGTCGAACCAATGTGTAGCATTGAAAACCGCGCCGGAACCGAGAGGAACCACGCGAATCATAGACGCAGATTCCAAGGCTCGCCCCTAGAATCTCACCCGAAACTCGGGTCTACACCGGAACGATATCGACCGCATTTGATAGGGCGCGGTGAAGCACTTAAAAGGGTTTAACGAAAAGGAGGGACCGTGCTAGAGCAGCAGGTAGCCGAAAATGCAGGCGAGGCCGCAGGCACCCAAGAGGCACCCCAGGGCTTCGACCAGCCCCTGGACGGCTTCGATACCCTCTTCCCCGTAGCACCGCCTCCGCGCGGTGAACAGGGCGTACTCTTCACTGACCCTGTCTCCGTGGTCGAGGAAAACCTCGGCTACCGTGGCGCCGTCGCCTGCAAGGCAGCCGGCATCACCTACCGTCAGCTCGACTACTGGGCACGCACCGACCTGGTTGTACCCACCGTGCGTGGCGCATCCGGCTCCGGTACCCAGCGCCTCTACAGCTTCCGCGACGTGCTCGTACTCAAGATCGTGAAGCGACTGCTCGACACCGGCGTGTCCCTGCAGCAGATTCGTACCTCCATTGAGCACCTGCGTACCCGCGGCATTGACGACCTCGCGAACATCACCCTGATGAGTGATGGCACCACCGTCTACGAATGCACCTCCCCGAGCGAAGTTATTGACCTGGTTCAGGCGGGTCAGGGTGTCTTTGGTATCGCTATCGGTCGCGTCTGGCGCGAAATCGAAATGAACCTCAACGGCCAGCCCGGCGAAGAAATGCACGAAAACTTCGAGGGCGACGAACTCGCCGCCCGCCGTGCCCGCCGCGCACAGGCATAAAACATAAAACGTAGATCAGCCCGCGTTTGCCACCAACCTAGCTGGCGAGCGCGGGCTGAAGCTTTAAACCCGAGGGAATATTCAATGCCCGCTTGAGAAAAAACTCAAGATACACCCCTGTCAGAGCCGGAAGAAAAGCGAAGATTCGCTAAAATAAAGGGGCATTACACCTCACTCATAAAAGGGACCTGCATGCCCCGCATCGTCAGTATCAGCAGCCTCAAAGGTGGCGTTGGCAAAACGTCCATCACTTTGGGGCTTGCCTCCGCGGCATTACACAGCGGACTCTCCACACTCGTTATTGACCTCGACCCCCATGGCGACGCCAGCACCGGCCTGGCGGTGGATGAAACCATCCCCGACGTCGCCTCCCTGATCGCCAGCTCCAATGAGCGCGCCTTTGCTGAGGAAGCCGGTAGCTCCTCCTGGAACGCGCTCGTCGGCAAGCCCACCCTGCTGACCAATAACCCCGTGACCACCGGTAGCGTGAAGGTGGCGCGCGGCTCGGCACGCTCCACCCTCGTGGACCGCCAGGAAGCCGCGCCGTTCATCCGCCGTTTTAAGCGCATGGTGGAGGCGGTTGCGGACGCCTACGACGTCATCTTGATTGACTGCCCGCCGTTCCTCGGCACCCTATCTTCGATGGGCTGGGCGGTGAGTGAGCGTATCCTCTCGGTCGCTGAGCCCTCCCTCTTCTCCGTGGCGGGCACCGAACGAACCCTGCGCGCCATCGTGCGTTTTCAGCAGGAAAGCGGCATCAGCATTGATGGTGCTGGCGTC
This sequence comes from Rothia mucilaginosa, assembly GCF_964211445.1. Classification (GTDB taxonomy): domain Bacteria; phylum Actinomycetota; class Actinomycetes; order Actinomycetales; family Micrococcaceae; genus Rothia; species Rothia mucilaginosa_E. The sequence continues at coordinate 45,379 of NZ_CAXOQT010000017.1, forward strand.
ATCATCAACAAGATGCGCCCCAACGACAGTGAACACCGCTACCGCCGTGACGAAATGCGCTCCCTCTTTGGCGAGCTCGTGGCAGAACCGGTGCTCGCCGAAAGCCCCGTGCTTCAGCGTGCGCAGGGTGCCGCCTACCCGATTCATTTTTGGCCCGACGAAGAGTCGGTCGACCCCGCCATTGACTTCACCCGTCTGCTGGCAGGGCTCATGGCTGACATCTAAGGAATACTCATCCGCGGGCTCGAATAGTTTCAATGCATGAGTGCGTCTTCTCAAGAAACAGCCGTGTTCTCAGCGCTGTGTTCTTTGGGGCGGCGCACTTTTGCGTATCAACAGGCAATGAGATGAGATCTTGGGAATAGCCCAGACCTTCCACGCGTTATAGTGGCAGTAACAGAAATAAGCCCGTCATCGAGGGGCACGCTGGGGAACGAGCCCAGCCTCAACACCTTAAACGAGAGGACCACATGAGCATCGAGAACGTAGAACGCATTGACGGCGTAGCACAGTACGACCTCATTGTCATCGGCTCCGGATCCGGCAACACCCTCATCGGCCCCGAATGGGACGACAAGAAGGTCGCCCTGGTCGATGGCGGCATCTTTGGCGGCACCTGCCTGAACGTTGGTTGCATCCCCACCAAGATGTACGTCTACCCGGCGACCATCGCGCAGAAGACCCGCGAGGTCAAGCACCTGGGCGTCGACGCGCACGTGGATGCCGTGCACTGGGCACAGATTCGTGACCGTATCTTCGCCTCCCGCATTGACCAGATTTCTGAAGGCGGCCGCAACTGGCGCGCCGGTCTGCCCAACGTGGACTTCTACGACCAGTACGCGCGTTTCGTCGGCTCCCACACCATCGAGCTGACCGACGGCACCCGCCTGCAGGGCCGCCAGATTGTGATTGCCGCGGGTTCCCGCGCCGTGTTGCCTCCCGTGCCCGGCATTGACTCCTCCAAGGTGTACACCAACGACAACGTCATGCGCATGGACGAACTGCCCGCACGCATGGTCGTCATCGGCGGCGGCGTGATTGCGGCAGAGTTCTCCCACGTCTTCTCCGCATTCGGCACCGAAGTGACTCAGCTGAACCGTTCCTCCCGCCTGTTGCGCGGCGTGGACGAAGAGGTCGTGGCACGTTTCGAAGAAGCCGCAAACAAGCAGTGGAACATCGTTAAGAATGCTGGCCTCTCCGAAATTCGTGAGAACGCCGACGGCAGCGTCACCGTCGTGGCAAAGCGCACCACCGAGAACGGTGAAGAACTGCTCGAAATCCCCGCGGACGCCGTGCTCGTGGCAACCGGCCGCCGCCCCAACACCGACACCCTCAACGCGAAGAACTACTTCGACGTTCAGGATGGCGGTCAGCTCAGCGTCGACAAGTACCAGCGCGTACTCTACAACGGCGCACCCGTACCCGGCCTCTACGCTCTCGGTGACGTATCCAGCCGCTACCAGCTCAAGCACGTGGCAAACCACGAGGCACGCGTCGTGCAGCACAACCTCAGCCACCCCGAGGACCTGCGCGCCAGCGACCACCGCTACGTACCCGGTGCTGTCTTCAGCAACCCGCAGATCGCCGTGGTCGGCATGACCGAAGAGCAGGCTCGCGAGGCTGCTGAGCGTGAAGGCTTTGAGATTACCGTCAAGGCGCAGAACTTTGGCGACACCGCCTACGGCTGGGCAATGGAAGACAAGACCGGTCTGTGCAAGCTCATTGCCCGCAAGGACAACGGCGAGCTGCTCGGCGCGCACCTGGTCGGTGAAGAATCCTCCGTGCTCATCCAGCCGCTACTGCAGGCAATGAGCTTCGGCATGGATGCGCGCACCCTCGCACGCGGCCAGTACTGGATTCACCCGGCACTGACCGAAATCGTTGAGAACGCGCTGCTCGGCCTGGAATTCGACGAGCTCGCCAACTAACGATAGCTAGATAAAAGAGCCAAGATACGTAAGGAGGGGGTCGTACCACAGTGGTACGACCCCCTCCTTACGTATTTGTCTTCACCTAGGGATGTTTAGGAATCTTCACCTTCTGAACGCTGAGTAGCTGCTTTCTTCGCTTCGGCAGGCTTCTCCGAAGTGTCCTCAGAAGAATCCTCAGCCTTTTCCGCCTTCTCAGGCTTCTTGGCGTCAGCCTCAGCCTTATCTTCCTGCGGCTTCTGCATACGCTCAGCAGCCTGCTCGCGCAGCTCTTCAAGCTTCTCCGCAGCCTGCTCGCGCAGCTCGGCAAGACGCTCCGTCTGCTGGTCAGCGTACTCGTGCAGACGCTCGGCTGCCTGCTCACGCAGCTCAGCGAACTTCTCAGACTGCTCCGCCGCGTACTCCTGCAGGCGAGCCAAAGAATCCGAGGTGCTATCGGAAACCTTGCCGTACATCTCATCCACGTAGGAGGAGAAGTCCTGCAGAATCTTTGCGCGGCGCAGCTTCTGCGAAGGAGTCAGGTAGCCATCTTCCTCGGTCAGGTCACGGCTCATAATGCGGAACTCGCGAATACCCTCGGCGCGGGAAACCAGCTGGTTTGCCTCATCCACGAGCTTCTGAATTGCGGCGCGAACCGCCGGGTGAACAGCGGCCTCCGGAATGGAGAGCGAGCGCGGCAACCCCAGGTGCTCCAGCTGCTCGGGCAGGGTATCCGGATCCAGAGTCACCAGCGCCGCGATGAACGGCTTCTCATCGCCAACCAGCATCGCCTGCGACACCAGGGGAGAGGTGCGCAGATGGCTCTCCGCAATGCCCGGAATGACGTTCTTACCGCCGGCGGTGACGATGATTTCCTTCTTGCGGCCCACAATCTTCAGGTAGCCCCGCTCATCGAAACGAGCCAGGTCACCGGTACGGAACCAGCCGTCCTCGGTGAACGCCTGAGCGTCCTCTTCAGGGTTCTTGTAGTAGCTGCTAATCACGCCCACGCCACGAACCAGAAGCTCACCGTCCTCAGCGATATAGCCTTCTGCACCGGGGAGGAGCGGGCCAATCATGCCAATCTGGTACGGGTTGATGCGGCCAGCCGCAATCGGGGCGCAGGTCTCGGTCAGACCGTAACCCTCAACCACCTGCACACCCACCGCGTGGAAGAAGTGCGCCAGGCGCTCGCCGAGGGGACCGCCGCCGGAGACCGCGTAACGCAGCTCGCCGCCCAGGGCCGCACGCAGCTTGGAGTAGACCAACTTGTCGTACAGAGCGTACTGTGCCGCCAGCTTGATGGGCACGCGCCCCTCAACCTTCGCCTGCGACCAGCGCACCGCAATGTCGGTGGAACGCTCAAAGAGAGCCTTGTTGAACTTACCGCCCTTAGCCGCCTTCGCCATGGCGCCCTCGTACACCTTCTCAAAGACGCGGGGCACCACCAGCAGCATGGTCGGCTTGAAGCTATCCAAGTCAGCAGCCAGGTTCTTAATATTGGGGGAGTGGCCGATGACCAGGCCGGCATCCAGCGCCAGAACCTGAATCAGGCGCGCCAGAACGTGCGCCAGCGGCAAGAAAAGGATGGAGGAGTTGCGGGGGTTTGCAATCTCAGACTCTGCAATTTTAGTGTTCGCGCTCAGGTTCAGGAAGTGGCCGTGAGTCAGCGCGCAACCCTTGGGGCGACCGGTCGTGCCGGAGGTGTACACAATGGTCGCGATGTCATCACAGCCGGCTGCGGAACGTACCTGCTCCAGCTGGTCATCACTCACCTCGGATGCGCGAGCGCTGAGGGTATCAAGGTCGCCGTTCTCAATGACCCAGCGGTGCTTCAACTGCATGGGCTCTTCGGTCGTGGAGGCGAACTCCTCAGCCTCGGCGATGCGTGCCAGGAGCTTCTCATCCTCAACGAAGATGGCGGTAGCCTCCGAATGGGCGAGCGCCCACGCCGCCTGTGCAGGGGCGTTGGTCTCGTACACCGGAACGGAGATGGCACCCGCGTACCAAATCGCGAAGTCAATGACGGTCCATTCGAAGCGGGTGCGGCTCATAATGCCCACACGGTCACCCGGGCGGATACCCGCAGCAATCATGCCCTTCGCCAGGTCGGTTACCATCTGGTGGAACTGCTGGGCGCGAACCGGTTGCCAGTTACCCGGAGACATCTGACGGCGGTACAGCACAGGGTTGGAGCTATCGGCTCGGTGGCGCTCAACAATGCTTGTCAGGTTCAGCGAGGGGTCGACGAGAACCTCAGCGGGAGTGGAGAAGACTTTCATAATGCGCCTTTCAAATCAGGGCGTAAGCTCGGGCGGTCCGGTGCCGCGGGCTGTCCTCGATTTCTCGAGGTGCCGTGATGGCTTTCTGAGTGTTCTGCGCACCGCGGCGGGTGATGCATGCGCCGGTGTGCAACGGGCGGAACCTTCAGAATTTAGTGGTTTAGGGATGCGACAAAAGCTTGAACGGTGGAGAGAAGATACTCGGCGTCGTAGTCGAGCGTTGCCACATGGTAGCTGCGGGTCAGCCACCTAAATTCTACAGGAACTGAACAATGTTCGAGAAAATATTTATGGGAGCTATCCGACACAGTATGATCGCCCAGTGAACGCGCATACAGCACCGGCGCCTTCAACTGCGGAATCAGCGCGCGAGTCTCCGCACCCAAAAGATGCAGCTGATGCACCGCCGCCGTCGGAACGATAGAATACGCACCCTCGCTCACGCCAGGAATCGCAATATCGGAGCCAATCGCCTTGAGCATCGGCAGAACCTTAGAGACCTTGCCCGCATGGCGCATCATCGGGTTCACATCCACCATGTAGGGGTTGATCAGCACCGTACCCGCCACCGGCAGACGAGCCGATAGATGGGTCGCCACCGTGCCGCCCATCGACATGCCAATGACCACCACCTGCAGGCCCTGCTCCACCAGGCGGCGGTACCCCTGCTCGGCAGAATCCAGCCACTGCTGGTAGGTACTATCACGCAAATCCTGCCACCGGGTGCCGTGACCGGTCAGCAACGGCATCTCCACCGCATAACCGAGCTCCATAAAACGCTGAGCCAACGGGCGCATACTATGCGGCGAACCCGTAAAACCGTGCACCAGCAAAATACCCACAGAATGCTGCGCAGGGTCAGGGCTAAAAGAAACGGGGGAGTGATCGAACGCCTCCTGCTCCTCCCCGAGGCGACGCGCCAGAGAATCCTTAACATTTTGGGTTGCTAGAAGCCTGCGCTCGCGAGCCTTGCGGCGCATCCGCTTGAGCGGCTCCAATGAGTTATCAAAAATGCTCATAATTCTCCTTGATCGCCTGCAACACGGTCAATGCAGGTATAGCTCTATAGCGTACCCGCCCAGAGTGCCACGGAGGCTACCGCGGGGTGGTACATCGCCCAGCGCGCACCCGCACACCGGTGCGCAGAAAAATCGTTCTCTTTTCTTTAATTATCGCGCGTTCCCTCGCGCCTCTCCAGACACGCTAGAATTGAGCCGGGAACATTCAGAGAGGAGACCCTATGCCTAACACCGCCCTCTATTCAACCCTTAAGATTCTTGGCTCCCCCCTGCTGCAGGGACTGTACCACCATGACGTGGTGGGCCTTGAGAATCTGCCCGAGGGTCCCTACATCGTTGCCAGCAACCACCTGGCGTTCTGCGACTCCATTTTCATTCCTCTCGCCATGCCTCGCACCGTGAACTTCCTCGCCAAGAGCGACTACTTCACCACCCCCGGCGTGAAGGGCCGCGCCATGGCGGCGTTCTTCCGCGGCGTCGGTCAGCTGCCCATGGACCGTTCGGGTGGTCAGAAGAGCCAGGAATCCCTCAACGCCGGCGCGCAGGTCCTCAAAGACGGTGGCGTGATTGGTATCTACCCCGAAGGTACCCGCAGCCCCGATGGACGCGGCTACCGCCCCAAGGTCGGTGTTGCCCGCCTCGCAGTTGAAGCAGGCGTGCCCGTAGTGCCCGTCGGTCAGATCGGTACCGACCTGATTCAGCCCTCCGGCTCGAACCGTATCCGCCTGCGCCACGACGGCAAGCCTATTCAGGTGCGTACCATTATCGGCAAGCCCCTCACCTTCGAGGAATACACCGACGGATCGGACATGAGTCACCGCGTTCAGCGCGAAATTGCCGACCGTATCGGCTCCGAGATTCGCTCCCTGAGCGGTCAGGTATACGTGGACGTGTACGCCGACCGCGTCAAGAAGCTCATGGCTGATAAGAACATGAGCGCTGACGAAGCTGTCGCGCACCTGCAGCACTAAACCTGCAGCACTAGACATTGAGACAGCACCCCAAACGG
>NZ_CAXOQT010000018.1:0-51467 GCF_964211445.1 Rothia mucilaginosa
GTTTTACCCCGGCGCCTACCCCAGTTTTTCTTAACTCCCTTTTTTCTGTGAGACGACGATGTTTTCTTCCCTTTCTTCTTCTGCCCTGAACCGCCGCGATGCAGTGAAGTATGCGGCGTTCTCCATCACTTCCGCTTTTCTGCTGAGCTCTTGCGGTGTGGGTACTCAGAACCCGGCCGCTTCTTCAAGCACTTCGCAGGCTGTGGTGGATGAGCAGAGCACCCGCACCGTTTTGGAGAACCTTGCCGATCAGTTGCGTTCTTCTATTGCCCCTGATCAGAAGGCTCTGCGCGGCCCCAATAGCGCCGCAGATACCCCCGAAATTCAGCCGATGGTCGATACCCCCACTCCGGCTTTCCCGGTGACGTTCAAGGATTTCAACGGCACTGAGGTGACCGTTAAGTCTGCTGACCGTGTACTGGCACTGGACCTGTACGGCACTCTGGCTCAGCAGATGATTGCGCTGGGTCTGGGCGGTCGCCTGGTCGGTCGTGTCACCTCCTCGACTGAGCAGTCGCTGGCTCATCTGCCGCTGGTGACCCAGAACGGTCACGACCTGAACGCTGAGGCGATTCTGGCGACCTCCCCGGACCTGGTGCTGTGGGATAAGAGCAACGGCCCGATTGAGATTGTGGATCAGCTGCGCGCTGCGGGCGTGACCGTGGTGGTCTTCGATCATGAGCGTCGTATGGATAAGATCATTCCGCAGCTCAAGGCTGTTGCGCAGGCACTTGGTGTTCCGGAGGCGGGCGAGCAGGTTGCTGCCCGCGTGCAGAAGGACCTGGATTATGCTCTGCAGGTGCTCAAGGACGTCGCCCCGAAGGGTGCACAGCAGGTGTCGTTCGCGTTCCTGTACGTGCGCGGTACCGCTGGCGTGTTCTTTGTGCTCGGCAAGGGTTCGGGCGCTGACGATTTGATTCAGGCTATTGGCGGCAAGGATGTGGCGTCTGAGCAGAACGCGACGAATATTATTCCGGCGACCAGTGAGGCGCTGGTGAAGCTGAACCCCGACGTCATTCTGACCATGAGCGGCGGCATTAAGTCCACCGGCGGTTTGGATGGTTTCTTGGCTCGCCCGGGTGTGGGTGAGACGACTGCCGGTAAGAATAAGCGCATTATCGATATGGGTGACGGCCAGATTCTGTCCTATGGCCCGAATACTCCGGCGGTGTTGCTCTCGCTGGCTAAGGCTGCGTACTCGACTCCTGCGGGGGGCCAGTAGTGGCTGCCGTGAAGAGTGCGGCGGGTGCGCGGGATTATCGTGCTTCACGTCGGCGTCGTGCCGGTCTGACGTTTACGTTTTTGGCGGTGGCACTGTGCGTTGTGATGGTGCTGTCTGCGGGTTTGGGTCAGTACAATATCCCGACTGATCAGGTGGTTGCTTCTGTGGGCCGCCGCCTGGGTCTTGCGCCGGAGAACCCGGCGATGCAGCTGGCGGATAGCACTCTGTGGAATATCCGTTTCCCGCGTGTGCTGTTGGGCGTGCTGGTGGGTGCCGCTTTGGGTACTTCCGGTGCGGTGATGCAGTCGGTGTTTGGTAACCCGTTGGCTGAGCCGGGCGTGATTGGTGTTTCCTCGGGTGCGGCGGTTGGCGCGTGTTTATCGATTGTGTTGAACCTGCAGTTCTTCGGTATTTTCACGACTCCTGCATTCGCGTTTGTGGGTGCGTTGGCGGCTACTGCGCTGGTGTATTTCCTGTCGCGTTCTTCGGGTCGTGCGAAGGTCCTGTCGATGATTTTGACGGGTATTGCGGTGACCGCGGTGGCGAATGCGATTATTGCGTTCCTCATGTTTATTGCTGATACGACGAGCCGCGATCAGATTGTGTTCTGGCAGATGGGTTCGCTGAACGGTTCTACATGGAAGGCTGTGGCGAGCGTATGGCCGGTTATTCTGATTGGCTTGGTGGCATGTTTTGTGATGGCTTCTTCGCTGGATGTTCTGGCGTTGGGTGAGCGTGCGGCGCAGCATTCGGGCGTGAACGTGGAGCGTCTGCGTGCGGTGTCTATTGCGGCGACGGCTTTGTTGACGGGTGCTGCGGTGGCGTATGCGGGCATTATTGCGTTTATTGGTCTGATTATTCCTCACCTGTTGCGCATGATTTTGGGTCCGTCGAATCGTGTGTTGTTACCGGCTTCGGCATTGGGTGGCGCACTGTTGATTGCGCTGTCTGATTTGGGTGCGCGTACGCTGGTGCCTTTTGCCGATTTGCCGATTGGTATTTTTACGGCTTTGGTGGGCGGCCCGACGTTCTTCGTGTTGTTGCGTCGTTCCCTGGGTCAGGGCGGAGGTGCTTCGTGAGTGAGTTGTTGAGCTTGTCCGGTGTGTGTTTTAACGCTGGTGGGCGTCAGATTTTGAATGATGTGTCTCTGTCTGTTGCTGCGGGCGAGGTTGTGTCGCTGATTGGCCCCAATGGTGCCGGTAAGTCGACTCTGTTGGGTGTGATTGCTGGTGATATTGCGCCCAGTAGCGGTGAGATTCTGTTGGATGGCACCCCGCTGGGTTCGATTCCTGCCCGTCAGATGGCACGTCAGCGTGCGATGCTGTTACAGAAGTTGAATGTGGCGTTTTCGTACACGGTGCATGAGGTGGTTCAGATGGGCCGCACCCCGTGGAAGGGTACGGAGCGCGCTGAAGAGGATGACTCCGTGGTTGCTTCGATGATGGAGCGTACGTCGGTAACTCATTTGTCGGATCGCGATATTACGACTCTGTCCGGTGGTGAGAGTGGTCGTGCTCATTTGGCGCGTGTGTTTGCTCAGCAGACTCCGCTGATTCTTTTGGATGAGCCGACTGCGGCATTGGATATTACGCATCAGGAACAGACGTTGCGGGTGAGCCGTGAGTTGGCTGCTGAGGGTGCTGCAGTGTTGACGGTGCTTCATGATCTGGATGTGGCGGCTGCGTATTCTGACCGTATGGTGTTGTTGCGTGGTGGTGAGGTGGTTGCTTCGGGCGCCCCTGAGCAGGTGTGTTCGGCGGAGTTGTTGTCTGAGGTGTATCAGCATCCGATTGAGGTGTTGAGGCATCCGGTGACGAATCGTTTGTTGATTCTGCCGGAACGCTGATTCTGCCAGAACGCTGAGTCTGCTAGCGCGCTGATTTTACGGGGCGTTAGCGAACCATCCCGCAAACACTTTCCACCTCAAAATATGCCAGTATTTGCATATATTAAATCTCCGTTCTGGAATGGCTGTAAATATCAGCTCATTACAGGGCGGAGATTATCTTTATCCCCTCCTGCACGGATACACTGAAAGGTAGTGTCCGCAATACTGAACTCTATTCAGTTCAGCATTCCATCCATTCGAGAAAGAGACCCCCGCATGGATCCTCAGCAGAAAACGGTAGCGCCTGCCGTTGCCGGCTACATTCCCGAATATTCTGAAACACCGCATAGCGGATCTTTCGATATTGCCCAGCACGGTTTGAGTAGCGATGATGTTGCTCGCCTGACTGCTGAAGGTAGGGTCAATACCCAGAACAATAAGTCTTCTCGCACGCTGTGGAGCATTATGCGTGCGCACCTGTTCACGGTCTTCAACTTTGTGTTGGGTGCCTGTGGTGCCGTGGTGATCATGTACCAGCGTTGGGCTGATCTGCTCTTCCTGGGGGCTGTTATCGCTAACGTGGTGATTGGTTTTGTGCAGGAGTACAAGGCGAAGCTTGAGCTGGACCGCATCTCCCTGCTGGACCGCTCCCCCGCTACTGCGGTGCGTGACGGTAAGAGCGTTGAGGTTCCGATGGAGCAGCTGGTTGAGGGTGACGTCGTCATCCTCAAGCGCGGCGATCAGGTTCCCGCGGACGCTATTGTGCTCACCTCCGATTCTTTGGAGCTGGATGAGTCCCTGCTGACCGGTGAGAACGACCCGATTGCTAAGCGCCCCGGCGATATGGTGCTGTCGGCGTCGAGTGTGCTGGGTGGTACCGGCCGCGTCCTGCTCTCGCACGTGGGTGCGAATTCTCGTGCAAGCAAGATTTCTGATGAGGCGCGCCAGTTCTCGCGTATTCAGTCTGAGCTGCGTGATGCGCTGAACCGTGTAGTCCGCTGGATTACGGTGGGTCTTGCGGTCATTATTCCTGTGGTGTTGTGGGGTCAGATTCAGGCGGCTGGCGGCCTGGAGACCGTGCAGCAGAACAACCTGTGGGAGCAGGTTTCTATTGCTGTGGTGTCCTCGGTTGCTTCGATGATTCCACAGGGCCTGGCGCTGATGACTACCCTGGCGTTTGCTGCGGCGGCTGTGACGCTGGGTCGTAAGCACAACATCCTGGTGCAGGAACAGCCTGCGGTTGAGGTTCTGGCTCGTGTGGACGTGGTCTGCTTCGATAAGACCGGCACCCTGACTGAGGGCGGCGTGATTTTTGATTCGGTGCGCCCGCTGGACACCGCTGCTGAGGCTGAGGGCCCGGATGCCGACTCTGCCGAGCACACTTCTTGGCGTGCTTCTCTACCTGCCGGCTGGAATGAGGCGCTGGCGTGGTTTGGTCACGATGAGAACGCGAACCCGACCGCTGCGGCTCTGACCGGTGGCTTCTCGGATGCTTCCTCAGCGTCGGTGAGCGGTATTGTGCCGTTCTCCTCGGCTCTGCGTTTTAGCGCGATTGAGTTTAAGGATTCGGGTGCGTGGCTTCTGGGTGCTCCGGAGGCGCTTCTCGCCAAGGGCACCGCTGAGCGTGAGCGTGCCGCTGAGCTGGCGGCGCTGGGTCTGCGCACGATGGTTTTGGCGCATGCTTCTGCGGTGGTTCGTAATGAGAAGGATGAGCCGATCCAGAAGATCCCGTCGGATGCTACCCCGGTTCTGTTCGTGATTTTCCGTGAGAATGTGCGAGCGGATGCGCCTGAGATTGTGGAGTATTTCCACCGTCAGGGTGTGACTTTGAAGGTCTTCTCGGGTGATAACCCGTTCACTGTGGCTGCGGCTGCGAAGACTGCGGGCATGGATACTTCTGCGGGCGCGGTTGATGCGTCGACTCTGCCTGAGGACGGTCCGGAGCTTGCTGAGGCTGCGGCTACTCACAATATTTTCGGTCGTGTGTCGCCCGAGCAGAAGAAGAACATGGTGATTGCTCTGAAGGAGCGCGGCCATGTGGTGGCGATGACCGGTGACGGTATTAATGACGCTCTGGCGCTCAAGCATGCAAGCCTGGGTATTGCGATGGGTAACGCGGCTCCTGCGACGAAGGCTGTTTCTCGTCTGGTTCTGCTGGACGGTAAGTTCTCGTCGCTGCCGGCTGCGCTGGAGCAGGGCCGTCAGGTTATTACGAACATTGAGATGGTGGCGAACCTGTTCTTGACGAAGACCGGTTTCGCAATTCTGCTGGGTGTTCTGTTCAGCCTCTTCGGTTTGACCTTCCCGTTCTTGCCGCGTCAGTACTCGACTGCGGACTTCTTGATTGTGGGTGCGTCGTCCTTCGCGTTGACTCTGCTGCCGAATTCGCGCCGTTACGTGCCGGGCTTCTTGCGCCGCGTGCTGAATTACACGGTTCCGAACTCGATTATTGTGGTTGCGATGCTGCTGGCGGTGACGTTCACGGCTCGTGGCATGGGTGTTGAGGATATCCGCCAGATTCAGACGGCTTCGTTCATCACCCTGGTGATGATGGGTCTGTGGAACTTGGCTGCGGTGGCTCGTCCGTTCAACCGTGCTCGTGTTCTGTTGTTTGGTGCGTTGCTTGCGGTGTTCTTCGCGGCGCTGTTCGTACCGATTCTGGTTGAGTACCACCAGTTCGTTACTGTGCTTCCGCATCTGCTGTGGACGGCTCTGGGCGCCGGTGCACTGGGCGCTGCGCTGATTGAGGTGAATGCGCATCGTAACCGCCGTTGGCAGAAGCGTCATTACCCTGAGCTGGAGGTTGCTCCGCTGAATTTCTTCCCGGCTAAGTAGTTAGTCGTAAGGTAGCTGCTTCGGTAGCGTGTGGGCCCCGTATCCTGTGGATGCGGGGCCCTTCCGCATCTTCATGAGCATCGTCTTCATGAGCACCATCTTCGAAGCGCCCCGCCCGGTGTGTGTCGGGGCGCGCTGGAGCGTTCCAGAACCAGCCTGGGCACTCCTACTAGCACTGCCGAAGGTGTGTCTCAGCTATCACTTGGGTGAAATATTTAACAGCTTCTGATAGCTCCTCTCTCTCACCTTGCTCTTAACCTGGGAAAACCCTTAGAGTTACAGGGAACTATTTGAGAAGGGAAACCTTCTTCAGGGTTGTTACTGGTTTGGCAGGCAAGACCTGAGTTACTCAACACCGTAGTGGGACAGCAGTACCTTCTGCTGAATATTCCCCTCTATTTGCTGTACCGAAGCTCCAATAGTGGGCACGAGTGTAGTGCTTCCGGTGGTCGAGAGACTCGGGTCTTTTGTGTTTTCTGGGGCGTGTTACCCGCCTTCTGGGCTTCCCCGTTCTGGGATTCCCCAGTTTGGGTTTTCTTCAGCGAGCGCAGCCTCCTGTAGCAACGTTGAGTAGACATTGACCGCATATCTAAGGAAGTATCGTGAATAACCGCGAACTTGGCGAGAAGATTCTTGACGGCCTGGGTGGCCCCGAGAACATCGCGCACATTACTCACTGTGCAACCCGCCTTCGTGTCACTCCTGTATCTAACGATGCAGTGCAGAACAAGAAGATTGAGGGCCTGCCCGGCGTTCTCTCTGTGATTGAACAGTCCGGCCAGACTCAGGTGGTGCTGGGCGAGCGCGTTGAGGCTGTGTACAACGAGATCAACGCTCTGCCTTCTATGTCCGGCCACACTGAGGGTGACACCAAGGTTGAGGCTGAGGGCAAGAAGTCCGGCTGGCTTACCAACGTCTTCGACGTTCTGTCTGACTCTTTCCGTCCGCTGCTGTGGGCACTTCTGGGTACCTCGATGATTCTGACCCTGATTGTGTTCATGCAGCAGCTGGGCTTCTTCGGCCAGTACACTGACTTGACCGGTCAGAGCGTGAACATCGACATCATTAACGGTGCTCGTGTGGCTGACCCGGAGGCTGCTAAGGCTCTGAACAACCAGTGGATGCAGCAGTTTGCTTTCTGGTACATCCTGAAGGCTGCTTCGCTGTCGGTTCTGAACTTCATGCCCATTATGCTGGGTGCTACCGCTGCTAAGCGTCTGGGCGCGAACATGTGGGTTGGTGCGGCTATCCCCGCTGCGCTGATGACCGGTACTTTCACCGATCTGACTGCTCTGGCTGACCCCGCAACCAAGGTTCTGAACGTTCCGTTCTTCGGTCTGGATCTGCCGCTGTACGCGTTCAGCTACACCGGCCAGGTCTTCCCCCCGCTGCTGGCTGTTGCCCTGCTGGCTCCGCTTGAGCGCTTCCTGAAGAAGGTTATTCCTTCGATGCTGCAGATGGTGTTCGTGCCGATGATTTCGGTCATGATTCTGGTTCCGGTGACTGCGTTCCTGGTTGGCCCCATCGGTATTGGTGTGGCTATGGGCATCTCTGACTTCCTGAAGATGGTTAACGACCAGGCTCCGGCTCTGGTTGGTGCTCTGATTGCTGGTCTGTACCTGTTCATGGTTCCGCTGGGTCTGCACTGGCCGCTGAACGCCGTCATGATTAACAACTTGCAGACCATGGGTACTGACTTCATTCAGTCCCCGATGGGTGCGTACAACTTCGCTGTGTTCGGTCTGGTGACCGGTGTGGCTATCAAGGCTAAGCACGACCGTGAGCTGCGTCAGACCGCTGTTGGTGCGTCGATGTCCGGTCTGCTCGGTGGTATTTCTGAGCCGTCCCTGTACGGTGTTGTGCTCCGTTACAAGCGCGTGATTCCGATTATTCTGGTTCCCGCTGTTATTGGTGGCGCTACCATTTCCTTCCTGGGTGTTAAGTCCTACGCGTTCGCGTTCACTTCGCTGCTGTCGATTCCGGCTATGCAGCCTTCTCACTTGTACGCGATTGGTCTGGCGATTGCGTTCTTCGGCGCTATGACCGGTGTTCTGATTTTCGGTTACGAGTCGAAGGCTGATGCTGCGAAGCATGCTGCTCAGCGCGCAAAGGAAGAGGCTGTTGAGGCCGCTCCCAAGGCTGAGGCTGCTGCCGCTGCAGCGACCACCGCTGCCGCTGCTGAGTCCGCTGCAGCTGGTGAGGTCATTGAGCTGCACGCTCCGATTGAGGGTACTGCTGTTGCTCTGTCTGATGTTCCGGACCCGATCTTCGCTGCTGGCAAGCTGGGCGAGGGTGTGGCTATTGAGCCGACCGGTACCACTGTTGTTGCTCCCGCAGCCGGCAAGGTTGCTGCGACTTACCCCTCGGGCCACGCTGTTGGTCTGAAGCTGGAGAACGGCATTGAGCTGCTGATTCACGTTGGTCTGGATACCGTGAACCTGGACGGTAAGGGCTTCAGCGTGAAGGTTGCTAAGGGCGATGTTGTTGCTGCTGGCGACGCTCTGATTGAGTTCGATCCCGAGGTCATCAAGGAGGCGGGTTACCCGCTGATTACCCCGGTGATTGTGACCAACACCCGCAAGTTCGCTGAGGTCAAGGGTCTGCCGGGCGTTGCTCACCAGAACCTGAGCACTGTCCTGAAGGTAACCACTAAGTAGTTCCCTTTCTAGGCTCTAAGGGGCCCCACCATTACGGTGGGGCCCCTTTCCTTATGCCCTGATATTCGGGTAGGGCTTAGCTCGGCGTTACACACTAGCCGGGGGGGGGATTTCTGCTAGTGTGGGAATAAGCTCAACAAGGAAGTTCTCAAGTGACAGGGAGTACGATGATGTCTTCTGCTATTAGGACATGGGATACCGAGGTGTGGGAAGAGCAGCAAAAAGAGTTGCGCGCTCTTTCTCCTGTTCGGCGGCTGATGCGCCGGCTCAATCTTGAGGCGCTCGTCTATGAGTCCGCGCCGTTCCCGGTTCTGTTGCGTAGGCTCTCCGCGCTGGTTCCCGCGTGCCTTCTGTGGTGGGTTATCTATGAGCCGCACCGGCTTGCTTCCTCCGCAAACCTCCCCGAGGGTACTCACGCTATTACGTTGCTCCCCGGGGCCTGGGGCGACCCCGCTACGGGGACTTATGGAGGTCTTCCTGAACTGCAGGGAGTCCTTGTGCGCTGGGTGCTGTGCATCGCGGCAATGGTGGCTGTCGTTCATCTTTGCGGCGTCAAGGCGAAGGGTCAGAGCTTCATGATTCCTCACGATGCGCGTTCACGGTTAATTGCGCTCATGCAAACTCTCGGTATTTTCGGAGCCTTTGCGCTGGTCGTCTGGATTGAGTACATGATGACTCCACTGACCCTCATGTTTGAAACCGTATACGCGGGCCCAACCGCAGCCTATAGCGGCGACGGCATGATTCCCCTGCACCTGTTCCTGTCCTCATCGTTGAGCGCTATTTTCTTGGGCTATTTTTGCGTGAACATTCTTGCCTCGCTGAATATCCCCGGGTACCTGGGCATCCCGGCAATTATTTACGTGGGGGCGCTCCCTTGGGCTCAGGCAGAGCGACACCAGTTCACGTTGGCGCTGGCGTGGGTCATTGCGGTGACGCTGGTGAGTTGGCTCGTGCGCGGCATGTGGGGCACTCTGCTCGCCTGCGTGGGCTATTCTCTGTGGATTGTGCTGGTTGCAACCAGCGGTGATCCTTTTGACCTGTCCGCCAATATGAGCCGCGTGCTCGTCATTTTGGGTTTCCCGCTGGCGTTTATCGTCGTTGGAGGCGGCATTTACCGAATCTTCTACCTGCGGCAGAACCCGAAGATGTTGAGGTACCTGCAGGAGCGTGCCCTGTACCTGGGCGAGTGGTAGCAACCGGTTAGGGGGCACTCCCCTCCCCCAGTTTTTGTAATTACATATCCCGCTAATGTATCCAGCTAAAGGACGCAGAACAAGGGGAACAGAAAAATCCCGGGCACTCTCTCGTGAGAGTACCCGGGATTTCGAGTCCTACAGGACGACTAAAGCATTACCGAAAACGGTATTACTTGCGTCTGGATTACTCCTGCCAGCCAACGTTGACCCAGTAGTCAGCGCTGGTGTAGCTCTGCTTGAACAGGGACGGACCGTAGTTCGCAACCTTAGCCTTGACAGCGGCGTACATCGGGCCGTTTGCGTAGGGCAGGTACACTGCGACCTTCTCGTAGTAGAGCTTCTCCGACTCGTTAGCGATCTTGATGCGCTCGTCTTCCTTCTCGGTGTTCTGCAGCTTCTCGATGAGCTTATCGACCTCGGGGTCACCGACTCCGAACACCTCGGTGGTGAAGAAGTAGGGTGCCGAGGAAGCCAGATCGGGCAGAACGCCCCAACCGGTGAAGATTGCCTCGTAGCTCTTCTGACCAAGCACGGAGTTGGAGTTCGACTGCGGCTGGTTGTCAGCGCTCAGGCGGATACCTGCGGACTTCAGCTGCTGCTCCAGAATCTGGTAGACAGCCTGGTAGACAGCCTCAGAACCGAAGGAGGTCAGGGCGAAGCCAGCAACCTTGCCGTCCTTAGCGTAGTAGTCGCCGGACTTGGAGTAGCCTGCTGCCTCAAGGATCTTGGAGGCCGCCTGAGCGCCGGACTCACCCTCGTAGTTGTTCTGGTAGCCCTTCTGGAACGGCATTGCGATGATGGAGCCGGGCAGCGGCTCGGTCCAGCCGAGCTGCGAGAAGTATGCCTTAGCGATCTGCTCGCGGTCCACAGCGGCGAGGATTGCGCGGCGCAGTGCCAGGTCCTCAATGCGCTTGGGGTTCAGCTGAATGATGTTGACGTTGGTGTTCTGGCCCTGGCGAATCTCGGTGCCTGCCTGGCCCTTCACAGCGTTGTAGCTGGTTGCGCCGACGAAGGTGAACGCGTCCAGCTCGCCGTTCTTGAAACCTGCGCGGATTGCTTCGGAGTCCATCTGACGCCAGACGATGCGGTCCAGCACCGGCTTCTCGCCCCACCACTTGTCGTTCTTGACCAAGGTGAGCACCTTCTGGGAGGAGTTCCACTCGCCAATCTTGAAGGGGCCTGCCCAGTACTGGTCGAGGGGCTTGTCAACGAAGCCGTCGTTGAAGAGGTTGACGTCTTCCAGTGCGGGGTGGATTGCGAAGGCGCACAGACCCTCGGAGGGGTAGTACGGAGCCTTCATGGTGACCTTGACGTGGAAGTTGTCGCCGTCAACAGCCTCGATGCTTTCAACCTGCTGCCACATGGTGTTGTCGGTGATGTGGTAGGGGTTGTCGGTGGTTGCGCGGTAGACCTTCCAGCAAGCCTGCACAGCCTTCACGTCCATGGGGGTGCCGTCGTTGAAGGCAGCCTTGGGGTTGATCTTGAAGGTCGCGGTCTGCACGCCGTTGACGGTTTCGGTCTTGTGCTCGGTGCAGAACTCGGGGTTGAGGGTGCCTTCACCGTCGGGGCTCATGGTGTAGAAGCCCATGACAGCGGGGATGTTGCAGGGTGCCAGCGCATCCAGGTTGCTGGAAGTGTAGCCGCTCTGGGTCTGCAGGTTGAAGTTGGGGCCCAGCGCAGTAGCTGCGAGGGTCAGGGTACCGCCCTGCTTGAGGGAGGAACGGTCCTGCTTGTTGACCTGAAGGTTCTTCAGAATATCTTCAGCGTTGTTAGCGGCGCTACCGCCAACCTTTTCCTTCGAGCTACCGCAGGCAGCCAGCAGACCGACGGTGCCGAGGGCAACGGTGCCGGTCAGGAGGGTACGGCGAGAGACAGACATGCTCTTCATGGAATTTCTCCTAGAGTATTCGCAGTGTTGTGAAGTCGGTACGCGAACGGTGCGTAGCCAGCACTCCAACCCGGCGGGAGGACAGTCTCTGCCGGGGTGGGCAGAATGCCCACATTTGTTTTTAAGTATATCCTTGCTGCTCTCTAGGGCATGGAAAAGCGGCGTGCTACAGAAGGTTTTAATCCTTTTGTAACACGCCGCGGTAGCGCTTTTGCCCTTATGGGGCGTGTGAGCTGTGCTCAGCGCTTAGATTTTTACTTTTCCCAACCGACGTTGATCCATACGTTCGGGTTGTAGTAGGGCAGGCCGAAGAGCATGGGACCGTAGTTCGCCAGACCCTTACGGCATGCCTTGAAGTTCGGGCCGTTGTTGGTCGGGACGTAGATTGCGACTTCGTCCAGGTGGCGCTTCTCCAGCTCGTTCATAATCTTGAGCTGTTCCTTCGGATCCTCGGTGGACATCATGGTTGCAGCCAGCGAGTCCAGGTCCTTACCGTGACCGTTGTTGGTCTCGGAGATGTAGAAGTAGTTCGCCGCATCCACCGGGGAGGTGGTGATGCCGTAGCCACCGCTCTTGATCGAGAAGTTCTTTGCGGAGATGATGCTTGCCATTTCGGAGGCACCGTGGTTCTCGATGGTCAGTTCAACGCCGATTTCCTTCATCTGCTGAACGAGGAACTGTGCGGTGGAGCTGACGACCGGGTCGGTGCCGAAAGTGGTCACCGAGTAGGATGCCTTCGCGCCGTCCTTAGCGTAGTAGTCGCCGTTCTTGGTGTAGCCTGCGTCCTCGAGGATCTTAGTGGCGACATCCTTGCCGAGCTTGGTCGGGTAGTTATCCTGGTAGCCTTCCTGCATGGGCAGCATGCACATGGAACCGGGCAGGGGTTCCTTCCAGCCGAGCTTCTCGTAGCGCAGCTTGAGCAGCTGCTCACGGTTGAGAGCTGCAACGAATGCGCGGCGGACGGGCAGGGGAACCTTTTCGGGGTTGATTTCGTAGTTGCCCACAGCCAGTGCGCTACCCTTGCGGATATCGATGTTGCTGACGCTGGAGAGCTCGTTGTAGGAGCTGAGGGTGCTTGCGTCGGCGTAGTCGAGTTCGCCGTTCTTGAATGCTGCCTGCTCTGCCTGGGAGCTCATTTCACGCCAGGTGATGCGCTCGAGCAGAGGCTTGGTGCCCCACCACTTCTCGTTGCGGACGACGGTGAGGACCTTGCCGGAGGAGTTCCATTCGCCAACCTTGAAGGGGCCTGCCCAGTACTGGTCGAGGGGCTTGCCGTTCATGCCGTCGTTGAAGAATGCGACGTCTACGAATGCGGGGTGCAGGAAGGAGGTGAAGCTGCCTTCGATGGGGTACCAGGGCTTGGACATGGTGACCTTCACGTGGCGGGAGTCGCCATCGACCTCTTCGATGCTTGCGACCTGCTCCCAGAGGGGCGAGGGGGTGATCTGGTAGTCCTTGCCCTCGGCTGCGCCGCGGTAGATGGTCAGGTAGCTACGGACAGCCGCGATGTCGATCGGGGTGCCGTCGTTGAAGACAGCCTTGGGGTTGATCTTGAAGGTCACGGTCTGCACGCCGTCAACGGTCTGTGCCTTGTACTCGGTGACGTAGTCCTCGTTCATGTGTGCTTCGCCGCGGAAGTCAGCGTAGTAGCCACCGGTGAATGCGGAGTTCATTGCCGCCTGAATGTTCAGGTTGCCTGCGGTGTAGCCGTTGGTGTTGAGGATGTTGAAGTTCGGGCCGATGCCGTCTGCACTCAGTCGCAGCTCGCCGCCGTCCTTGAGGGCGGAGCGGTCCTTCTCGTTGTAGGAGACTGCCTTGGAGAGGTCGTCGCCTGCAGAGAGAGCGTTGCTCTCGTTCTTGGAGGAGTTGCCGCCGCAGGCTGCGAGCAGGCCGACGGTACCCAGGGCAACGGTGCCGGTGAGCAGGGTACGACGGTTGAGAGAGAAAGTGGTCATTAGTTTTCCTCGGTTAGGTGGGATGCTGAATTTTTGTACGCGGGGGAACACAACCCGCACATCTTTGTGACAGCACGCACATTTTGCATTGGGATTAGTATACACACAATTCCCACGCAATGTGACCCAGAGAACCTTTTTCAAGGAAATATTTCAGCAGAAACTTTTCATTCCCCAATCTCAAGCAGCCCTCCCCGGGAAACAGAAAAGTCCCGCGGTACCCCACCTCTAAGGCGGAATACCGCGGGACTTTACCCTTCCGGAGCCTATGCCGATGCCTCCGAAAATTCAGAAACTACCGACCAGAACCCCAGAAACTAGCCTGTGGCTTTAGTTCTGCCAACCCACATTGACCCAGCGCTTGGGGTCGGTGTAGCTGGTTGCGAAGAGGGACGGACCGTAGTTAGCCAGCTTCTCCTTCACAGCAGCGTAGCTGGGGCCGTTAGCGTAGGGGAAGTAAATAGCGACCTTCTCCATGTGCTGCTTCTCAGCCTCAGCAGCCATCTTCAGCTGCTCATCGTGAGATTCCTTCTCGTAGATGGACGCAATGTACTTATCCAGCTCAGGATCGCCCACACCCTCGTTGATTTCGCTGGTGTAGAAGTACTGAACGCTGTCTGCAGGGTCAGCACCAATACCCCAACCGGAGAAGGCGCAGTCGTACTGCTTGGAACCCATCACCGAGTTGAACTGCGACTGCGGCTGGTTGTCCTGCTCGAGCTTAATGCCAGCTGCCTTGAGCTGCTGCTCGAGGTTCTGGAACTGAGCCAGGGAGGTTGCATCCGAACCGAAGTAGGTGATGGAGAAGCCCGCGGTCTTGCCGTCCTTAGCGTAGTAGTCGCCGTTCTTGGAGTAGCCTGCTGCCTCCAGGATCTTTGCCGCAGCCTCGGCGCCAGGGTTGGTGGGCATAGCGTCCTGGTAGCCCTTCTGGAAGGGCATAGCAATCAGGGAGCCGGTCAGCGGCTCATCCCAGTTGATCTGGCCAAACTTGACCTTAGCCAACTGGGAGCGGTCAACCGCGGCGAAGACTGCACGGCGCAGGGCGGTGTCGGTCACGCGGGTCGGGTTGAACTGCAGGTTGATCACGCCAACGCTCTGGCCGGAGCGAATCTGAACACCGGGCTGATCCTTGACAGCGTTGTAGGTTGCCAGACCAGCGAAGCCGATGCTGTCCAGCTCGCCATTCTTGAACGCTGCACGCTCTGCCTCGTCGCCCATTTCGCGCCAGATAATGCGATCCAGCAGCGGCTTCTCGCCCCACCACTTGTCGTTGGGCACGAGGGTGAGGGTCTTGCCGGAGGAGTTCCACTCGCCCAGCTTGAAGGGGCCGGACCAGTACTGATCCATGGGCTTGTTCACGAAGCCGTTGTTGAAGAGCTCCTTGTCGGTCAGTGCGGGGTGCAGACCGAGCAGGCCGAGGGTCTCGGCAGGGTACAGAGGCTTGGACATGACGATCTTGACGCGGGTCTTGTCGCCATCCACGGGGTCGATGGATGCTACCTGCTGCCAGAAGGGAGCGGCGATGACGTTGTAGCCGTCATCGGGGTTGCGGTAGACGGTCCATGCCGCGCGGATTGCCTCAATATCAACGGGGGTGCCGTCGTTGAAGACAGCCTTAGAGTTGAGCTTGAAGGTAATGGTCTGAACGCCGTCGACGGTCTCTGCCTTGTAATCGGAGACGTAGTCGTCGTTGAGGCTGTAGTCGCCAGCGGGGCTCAGGGAGGTGAAGCCGATAGCGGAGGGAATGTTGCAGGCGCCACCGAATGCGGTGAGGTTTTCGGTGGTGTAGCCGCTCTGGGTCAGGATGTTGAAGTTCGGACCGATTGCGGAGACGCTACCGCGGAACTCGCCGCCCTGCTTGAGGGAGGAGCGATCCTGCTTGTTGATTTCGAGGTTCTTGACGATTTCCTCGGTGCTCGAAGCAGCCTTACCACTAATCTTCTTGTCCGAACCGCCACCGCACGCAGCCAGCAGGCCGACGGTACCCAGGGCAACAGTGCCGGTCAGCAGGGTACGGCGGTTAATACGCAGATGAGTCATGTGTTCTCCTCGTGCCGGAGGGCTCGGGTGTACTTCGTATGGCGCACGATATTGTGCGTCTTGTGTGCAGTGGCGACGAAGCCTCTGCCGATCACCCTTGTGAGAGCCCCCACATTGTTTGTGATTGAAACACAGTATACCCCCAAAAGAAGCGGCGCAGACCACATTCCAACCTCCACACAAACCGTACGGCGTATAAAAATGGTGCATACGGTATCTTCAGCCCGCGTCATTACACGGAACACATGCATAAAAACTAAAAAATAAAATATTGTGTTCGATCAGCATGCGAGCGCGTCACATCCGGCGCTTTGAGAATCGTTACACATTAAAAGCGCATCGACGGGCAGCTAAACCGCTCTGCGCTTTCCAAAAGAAAAAGCTCCCCACTCCTATACGACACTGCGAAAACGTATAGGGGCGGGGAGCTTAAAACTGCGGCTTATGCCATCCAGCCGACCGCAGACCAATCGGTGCTCTTGAAGAGGAACGCACCGTAGTTAGCGAGCTTCGGGCGGCATGCCTTGAAGTCCGGGCCATTGAGGAAGGGGATGAAGAGGCAAACCTCGCTCATGTGCTTCTTCTCAATTTCGTTGCACTTCTCGGCGCGCTTAGCGTCGTCGAGGATGGTGACCATCTCGTCGACCATAGCGTCAATTTCGGGGGTGCCGACGCCGTCCCAGTTCTTGGAGTGGTAGAAGTACTCGGCAGCACTGGTCGGTTCGGAGCTCACACCGAAGCCCGAAATGCTCACGTCGTACTCGCGGTTACCGACAACCTTCGAGAATTCGGACTGCGCACGCGAATCGAGCTCGAAGTTAATGCCGATTTCCTTCATGCTCTGAATGAAGGTCTGCGCCTGGCCCTTGGTGGTGGCGTCATCACCGAAGGTGGTCAGCTTCAGGGTGATGGTCTTGCCGTCCTTCGCGTAGAAGTCGCCGGACTTGGTGTAGCCTGCCTTCTCCAGGACCTTGCGTGCTTCCTCCGGGTTACGTGCCGGGTAGTTGTCACGGTGGTACTGAGAGGAACTCAGCAGAAGCATCGAGCCGGGAACTTCTTCTTCGTAGGGCAGACCCTGGAAACGAATCTTTGCCAGAGCACCACGGTCGATACCCAGGAAGATTGCCTTACGCACGGCAGTATCAGTGATGTGCTGTGCGTTCAGGTTCATACCGCCGGCGAAGAGGCGGCGACCGCGGCGAATCTCAGAGTTCGCAACGTCCTTCATCTCGTTGTAGGCGCTGAGGGTACGTGCTTCCACGACGTCCAGTTCGCCGTTCTTATAGGCGGCGCGAGCTGCAGCGTCTGCCATTTCACGCACGACGATGCGGTCCAGCTTGGGCTTGTCACCCCACCACTTGTCGTTGGGCACAGCGGTGAAGGTCTTCTCGGAGGAGTTCCAGCCGTTGGGTGCCAGGGTGAAGGGGCCGCAACCGAGCTCGGGGTGGGGGTTGTCCACGAAACCTTCATTGAAGAGGTTTATGTCAAGCATTGCCGGGTGCAGGATTCCGCCGAAGAGCAGACCCTTGACGGGGTTGTGTGCGGTCTTGAAGACAACGCGTGCGTGGTAGCGGTCGCCGTCGATAGCTTCAACGCTTTCGATGAACTCGTAGATACCTGCAGCGCCAATCTTGTACGCCCCCTCGGGGTCACGCTGAATCTGCCAGGTTGCCTTGAGAGCGTCGATGTCGATGGGGGTGCCGTCATTGAAGACTGCCTTGGGGTTCAGGCGAACCTCGGCGGTGATCTTACCGTCTACTTCCTTCGCTTCAAAGCCGAGGCAGTAGTTGGGGTCGAGCTCATCTTCACCCTTGAAGGTGCTGCGCCAGATGCCGGCACCGGCGATAATGCCCATAGTTTCGGAGACGGAGGTGCTGGAGCCGTTCTGGGAGAAACGGTTGAAGTCCGGGCCGAGGGAGTAGGTGCTCAGGTTTAGGGTACCGCCCTGCTTGAGCTTCGAGGGGTCCTGCTCGTTGATTTCATAGAACGGGGTTTCGCTTGCCTTGTGCTCGGTCTTGGAGGATGAGGATCCACAAGCGCTCAGTACGCCGGCAGCAGCGACGGCGGTTGCGCCGCCGAACAGTACGCGGCGGCTCATGATGGGGTTGAATCCGGAGAGGGAGGGGAGGGACTGGGGGCTCATGACGGGCTCCTTGTGGGTGTGGACTGCGTTGATGCAGTGTTGGCAGTGTGGGTGGCTCCGCATGCTCGGGAGGCGGGGTGTCCGTCTGCAGGAGCGCCTGCTATCTGCGGTGATGGGCGGGCAGGTCAAGCCATGCAAAATAATGTGACCTAAAGCTATGTTCTAAGCCACATTTAATATTTTTAGTAGTGTACACCACATATCTCACCGCAGGTGCGCAACACGATAAATATTTCTAAATTATTACGCCCGAGCATATATCCACACCGCCAGAGCACGCTGCCAGAGCCTCCTACATCTCTGCACACCCGCCCCTCCCCCGCCCCCCAAAATAGCCAGCGAGCACGGCAAAGCGGGCCGAATACGTACATACGCATTCGACCCACTCATAGGGCAGAACCGTTTAGGAGTTCATCCAGCCCACAGCAGTCCAGTCCGTAGTCTTGTAGAGGCTCGGACCGTAGTTAGCCAGAGTCTTCTTGACCATCACAAAGTCAGGGCCGTTCGTAATGGTACCCAGGAAGGCGAACTCCGCCATGTGCTTCTTCTCAATCTCATTGCAGGCGAGGTTACGGTCCTTGTCATCCTCAATAAGAGTCATAGCATCAATGAGGGCGTCAATTTCCTGGCTGCCGATACCTTCGTTGTTCTCAGAGTAGTAGAACTGCTTGGTACCCTCGGTTGCATCAGCAGAGACCGAGTAGCCACTGAAGGAAATATCGTAGTCCCAGTTGCCCAGAATGGTAGCGAATTCGCTATCGGAGTGCTGGTCAATGCGGATTTCGATACCGACATCCTTCATCTGCTGGGTAAAGGTCTGAGCCTTACCCTTGGTGGTCGGGTCATCACCGAAGACCACCACTGCACAGCCAGCCTTCGTGCCATCCTTCTCGTAGTAGTCGCCGTTCTTGGTGTAGCCGGCGGCTTCCAGAATCTTCTGCGCCTCCGAAACACTGTTATTCGGGGTCGGGTAAGAATCCTGGTAGTAGGGCGAGAAGGGCATGTGAATCATCGAACCGGGGATGGTTTCCTCGTAGGGCAGACCCTGGTACTGAATCTTCGCGAGTGCTTCACGGTTGGTGCCGGCGAAGATTGCCTTACGCAGGGCGGCATCCTTCACGCGGCGGGGGTTAATATCCAGACCACCGGCGTAGAGGCGGGTACCCTTACGCAGTTCGGTACCTGCCACGTTCTTCACCTCGGTGTAGGTGGAGGAGGTGCTTGCACCAATCGCATCGATTTCGTCGTTCTTGAACGCGGCACGTGCAGCACTGGACTCCATCTGGGTAAAGACAATCTTGTCCAGCAGGGGCTTGGTGCCCCACCACTTCTCATTGGGTACAACGCTGAAGGTCTTTGCGGTGGAGTCCCAGCCCTTGTCAGCCAGAGTGAAGGGGCCAGCCCAGTACTCAGGATGGGGCGCATCCACAAAGCCGTTATTGAAGAGCTCAACATCTTCCAGGGCGGGGTGCAGAATCTCAGAGAAGAGGCTCTGCAACGGGTAGAAGGGCTTGGAGAAGGTGACGGTTGCACTGTAGTCGTCTTCGCCCTTTTCGACGGATTCAACGAATTCGTAGATACCGCTGGAGACGATGTTGTAGCCATTATCCAGGCTCTTGAAGATGTTCCAGGTGGACTGAAGCGCCTTGTAGGTGATGGGGGTGCCATCGTTGAAGACAGCCTTGGGGTTGAGCTTGACGGCAACCTGAATCTTGTCGTCCTTCTTGGTGTGTTCGAAGGAGACAGCGAAGTCAGTGTTCAGCTTGTAGGTGCCGTCAAAGTCGAGGTTCCACAGACCAGCCTGGCTGATGGTGCTCATAACGTTGACGTTATCGCTGGTGTTACCGCTCTGGGTGTAGAAGTTGAAGTTCGGGCCGATGGCACCGGCGGGCAGGCGGAGGGTGCCGCCCTTCTTGAGGCTACTTACGTCCTGAGCATTGATGTTGTACAGGTCTTCAATGTTGGCACCGGCGCCAGCTGCCTTGGTCTTTTCGGAGCTTGCGCTGCCGTTGCCGCAGGCACTGAGCAGGCCTACAGCTCCCAGAGCCGCAGAGCCGCCGATGAGCGCGCGGCGGCTGAAGCTGTTCTTGGTCGCTTCGTGGCTGCTCGCAGTGTATGCGGTCTTGGTGGTCATGGGAGTGGTTTCCTTCTGTTGTGAGCGGGCGGGTATACCCCGTATTCCCGAAGTGATGATTATTTATGCATGGTACTGCATAACTTTGTATGGCTCCACTGTAGCGCGCCCCGGGAGTAAAAACCAAGCATTTTCACAATATTTCTTAATATTTATCGCGTTTTTTGAATATTCATACTATACATACGCTGTTTTTGTGCGAATTTTTTGGATTTTATCGGATAGCTATACTGCCACCCCCTACATCTGTATACAAAAGCACCCAAAGCGATTTCTCCAGATACGCAAAAAGTGTCCACCCGGATGATCCGGGTGGACACTTTCAATAGCTTTAGGCTATTCACCTAGTAGGTGAAGGGATGAGGACTTACTTAGCCCAACCAACCTTCTCCCAGTGAATGCCGGTGCCCTGGAAGAGGGACACACCGTAGTTGCGCAGGCCCTTCTTCACGAACTTGTACTCGGGGCCGTTGATGAGCGGAATCAGCACTGCAAATTCAGCAAGGTGCTTCTTCTCAATCTCGTTGCAAGCCTGGTTGCGTTCCTTGTCGTCAGCAATGAGCTTCATCTTTGCAATCATCTCATTGATCTCGTCGGAACCAGCTTCCTCAGGCTTACGGCGCATGTAGAACTGCTCGGTAGCCTCGGTAGCATCCGGGGAGCTCGGAGCGAAACCGGAGGAGGTTGCGTCGTAATCCTTGGAGGCCATAGTCTTGTTGAACTCGCTCACAGCACGGGAGTCGAGCTCAGCGTTAATGCCTACGGACTTCAGCTGCTGAACCAGGGTCTGACCGACAGCCTTGGCAGTGGGGTCCTCACCGAAGATGGAGAACTTGAAGGCAGCCTGCTTGCCGTCCTTCTCGTAGAACTCACCGTTCTTGGTGTAGCCTGCCTCTTCCAGAATCTTGGATGCTGCAGCAGCATCGTTGTTCGGGGTCGGGTAGTTGTCCTGGTAGTACTCGGTGAAGGGCATGTGAATAACCGAGTTGGGGAGCTTCTCTTCGTAATCCAGACCCTGGAAACGAACCTTAGCGAGAGCCTCACGGTTCAGACCAACAACCACAGCGCGACGCAGAGCAACATCCTGCATGCGGGCGGGGTTCATGGTCAGACCGCCAGCAAAGAGGCGAGCACCGCGACGCATCTCGGTGTTAGCAACGTCCTTGAGTTCCTTGTACGCAGAAGCGGTGGTAGCGCCAATCGCGTCAAGCTCATCGTTCTTGAACGCCGCGCGCTCAGCAGCGGTATCCATCTGACGGAAGACAATGCGCTCCAGAACGGGCTTCTCACCCCACCACTTCTCATTGCGGGTCAGGGTCAGAGTCTTCTCGGCGGAGTTCCAGCCGCCCTCAGCAATGGTGAAGGGACCAACCCAGTACTCGGGGTGCGGCTTGTCGACGAAACCAGTGTTGAAGAGTTCCTTGTCCAGCAGAGCCGGGTGCATAATGCCAGCGAAGAGGGTATCCAGCGGGTAGTAAGGTGCGGAGAAAGTTACCTTCACCTTGAAGTCATCACCGTCGCGCTCAACGGAAGCAATGCTGCTGTAGATGCCGCTGGTAGCAATCTTGTAGCCACCATCGGTGCTCTTGAGGACCTCCCAAGTAGCCTGCAGAGCCTTGTAGTCAATGGGGGTACCGTCGTTGAATTTAGCCTGGGGGTTCAGCTCGATGGAGACCACGGGCAGGCCGTTCTCCTCGGAGACGTCGAAGCTCTTCGCAAAATCGGGAGCCAGAGTGCGCTTACCCATGGGGTCACCCTGCCACAGGCCTGCGTAAGCTACGGGGCTCATTGCGGTCTGGGTGTACAGGGAGTTGCCGTCCGCGCTGAAAAGGTTGAAGTCCGGACCAATACCGGGAATAGCCAGGCGCAGAGTGCCGCCATCCTTCAGCTCAGATACAGCTGCCTCACCAAGGTCATAAAGCTCCTTGGCATCGGTGCCCACGGTTGCACCCTGGGTGGTTGCCTTGGAGTCCTTGGACGAGCCGCACGCAGCCAGTACGCCCGCGGTACCCAGTGCTGCAGCGCCACCGAGAACGGTACGACGGTTCAGGATGAAATTCTTCTCCATGAGAGTGTCCTCTTATACGTTTGACCCTCAATAATCCTGCAGGAAAGCGTCAAGGATTCCCTGCTTATGCGCCGCCCAAAGGGTGCGGTAAGCGATGAATTAGTGCCGGTCTATGAATGTGTTCCTTCGGGTACGCCCCTAGCGGCGCGCCCATGGCTTAATTATGGCTTACAGCCCGCAGGAAAGCCCGCCCATAAATATTCATATCTTGAATGGTGAGAAAGGTTATACCTAGTCAGGGCGGTTTTACCTGTTTCCTGGAGTATTTCAGTGCCTAGCGCCACATTCTGCGGCTCCCAGTGTCTCACTTGGTGACAATCCCGAACAACGTACAAGCCCGCCGATACCGGGCATAAAAAACCCGAGGGGCGAATATTCAACGAATATTCGCCCCTCGGCACACATGCGACTTATTCAGCCGACTCTAGAGCTACACCGTAGCGGCCTCAGCCTCCGGGAAGTAGCAAGCATAACCGTGATCCTCACCCTCAACGTGGGTCAGTTCCGGCATCTCCTCCAGGCAACGACGCTTCTTGTCCTCAGGCAGGAGCTTGAAGACCGGGCAGCGGCTCGAGAAGCCACAGCCCTTAGGCGCGTTCACCGGAGTGGGCAGGTCGCCCTCAAGCATAATGCGGTGGCGCTTTGCCTCAACCTCGGGATCCGGAACCGGAATCGCCGAGAGCAGTGCACGGGTGTACGGGTGAATCGGGTTGTCGAACACCTGGTCGACGTCACCAATCTCAACGATACGACCCAGGTACATCACTGCAACGCGGTCGGATGCGTGGCGAATCACCGCGAGGTCGTGAGCAACCATCAGGTAGCTCAGACCCAGGTTCGCACGCAGCTCCTCCAGCAGGTTAATCACACCAGCCTGGACGGACACGTCCAGTGCGGACACCGGCTCATCCAGAACCACGAGCTTGGGGTTCACAGCCAGCGCACGAGCAATACCGATACGCTGACGCTGACCGCCAGAGAACTGGTTCGGGAAGCGGTTCACGTGGTCAGGCTGCAGACCCACAATGTGCATCAGTTCGATGACGCGCTTCTTGATGTCTGCCTTGTTCATGCCCTGGTTTTCCAGGGGCTCCGCAAGCACCTCGTAAACGGTGAAGCGCGGATCCAGAGCACCGGTGGGGTCCTGGAACACCATCTGCTGGTTCTTACGCAGCTCAAGAATCTCACCTGCGGACTTGCCGTCCTTGGTGGAGGTTCCGTTAATCAGAATCTCACCGTCGGTGTTCTTGTTGAACTCCATGATTTCCAGCAGGGTGGTGGTCTTACCACAACCGGACTCGCCCACGATAGAGAAGCACTCGCCTTCGCGAATGTCGAAGGACAGGCCGTTCACAGCCTTCACAGTGCCCACGCGGCGCTTAATCAGCGCACCCTTCATGAGCGGGAAGTGCTTCTTGACGTTGCGGACCTCCAGAACGGGGGCACGCTCCTCACGCGGAATACCGTCGTACTTCGATACCGGGGGTTCCGGAACCGGGTACAGCTCGTCAGCGGTCTTGCCGACCAGCTCCTGAGAGATGGTGCAGGAGGAGTAGTGACCCTCGCCAACGCCTTCCAGCAGCTGCAGCTCGGGCTCGCCGTTGGAGTCCTGGCAGCACTGGCCACCGCTCTTAGCGATGGGGCAACGCGGGCGGAAGGAGCACGCGGTCACCGGGTTAATCAGGTTCGGAGGGGTACCCTCGATGGGTACCAGGGAGACCTTCTCGGAACGGTCCACACGCGGGACCGCACCCAGCAGACCGATGGTGTACGGGTGGGAGGGATGCTTGTACAGGTCTTCTGCCTTAGCAATCTCCACCGGCTTACCGGCGTACATCACCAGAATGTCGTCAGCCATACCAGCCACAACACCGAGGTCGTGGGTAATCATGATGGTCGCTGCGCCGGTCTCTTCCTGAGCCTTCTGCATAACCTCCAACACCTGCGCCTGAATGGTCACATCCAGTGCGGTGGTGGGCTCATCGGCGATGAGCACGCGGGGGTCATTCGCAATCGCCATAGCGATCATGATGCGCTGACGCATACCACCGGAGAACTCGTGCGGGAAGGAACGCAGGCGGTCAGCCGGCGAAGGAATACCCACCATACGCATCAGTTCGATGGAACGGTCCTTGATAGCCTGCTTGCTCATGCCCTTGTTGTGGACCTTGAGCACCTCAGCAATCTGGTCACCAATGGTGTACACGGGGGTCAGCGAGGACAGCGGATCCTGGAAAATCATAGAGATTTCCTTGCCGCGGTATGCGCACATTTCCTTATCGCTCAGACCCAGCAGCTCGGTGCCGTTGTACTTAACCGAACCGGTGATGTCAGCGGTGGTCGGGTGCAGGCCCATGATCGCCATGGAAGCAACGGACTTACCGGAACCGGACTCACCCACAATACCCAGGGTCTTACCGGGGTACAGGTCAAAGTTCACACCGCGAACAGCGTGCACGACGCCATTCTCAGTGTTGAAGCGGACGTTGAGGTCCTTAACGCTCAGAACGGGAGAGGTACTCATTAGTTCTTCGCCTCCTTTGCAGCGGCAGCGGGTGCCTCTGCCTTCTCGTTCTTCTTGGACTTCTTGATCTTACCGACCGACATCGAAGTCGGGTCGAATGCGTCACGCAGACCGTCGTTCATGAGGGCCAGCGGACCAACCAGCAGGAAGAAGAACAGAACCGGGAACCAGAACATGTGCGGCAGGGTGTTAATCTGCTGCGAAGCATCCGAAATCAGCGAGCCCAGCGAGTAGTTGGGGTACTTAATACCGATGCCGATGAAGGAGTAAGCGACCTCAGAGAGCACAGCGCCCATGATGCCGCTGGTGAAGTTCAGAACCAGCAGGGAGCCAATGTTCGGAACCAGGTGGCGCATCACAATCTTGAAGGGGTGCACACCCATGTAGCGTGCAGCCTTCACGAAGTCGCGGTTGATGAGGGACTGCGCCATTGCACGAATAACACGGGCGCTACCCATCCAGCCGAAGGCAATCAGCACTGCAGAGAGCAGAACCCAGGTGGGGACGCTCTTCTGAATCTGCTTACCAACCTGACCGTTAATCAGAATTGCCAGAATCAGCAGCGAGGGAACCATGATCAGGGTCTCGAGGATGAACAGCATAATCTTGTCAATCCAGCCACCGAAGTACGCCATCACACAACCGTAAACTGCGGAGATGAACACAGTGGCCAAACCGACGACCACACCAATCTGGAGAGAGGTCCAGACGGCCTCAGACATCATGGCGAACACGTCATTACCCGCGATGGTGGTACCGAACCAGTGCTCGGCCGAGGGGCCTTCACCCAGCGCCATGTAGTCAATGTCGTTGGGCTTGTACTTGGTCAGGTACTTACCGAACAGACCGAACAGACCCATGCCGATGAACACGCACAGACCGAAGACTGCAGCCTTGTTACGCAGGAAGCGGCGCAGAATAATAACGCTCTTGTTGATGACCTTGAAGTCACCGTTCTCCTGTACCACCGGTACGGAGGAAGTTGCAGTTACCTGACTCATGAGATCCTCACTCGGGGGTCGACGATGGTGGTAGCGATATCAGCGATGATCGCACCGACAGCGAACAGTGCAGAACCGTACGCGAGGGTCACGGTCGCAGCGTTCACGTCCTGCGCGGAAATGGAGTCAATCGACCACTTACCGATACCGGGCCATGCAAAGACGGTCTCGGCGAAGAATGCACCCGCAAAAATCATCGGAATCTGGTACGCGATGGACTGTGCCACGGGGATGAAGGAGACGCGCAGTGCGTGGCGAGTAATCGCCTGGTTACGGGTCAAGCCCTTAGCACGAGCGGTACGCACGAAGTCAGCGTTCACGTTATCGAGCAGGTACTGACGCTGTGCAATCTGGTAACCAGCCCAACCGAAGATGGTCATACAGAAGGTCGGCACGACGTAGTGCGCCGCCATATCCATGGTGATTTCCCAGAATCCGGTCAGACCCGGAGTCGAAATACCGGTCACATAGAAAATCTTCTCTCCACCATTAGCAACGGCGATGTTGTTGATAGTGGTCGCGCCCTGCTGCACCACGAAGTAAGCAACGGGAGCGGGGATGATGTAGACCAGGTAGGAGTAACCGGTGATAACACGGTCAGAGAACTTGTACTGGCGAGCTGCCGAGTACACACCCAGGGCAATACCAATCACAATCGAGAGAATGGTAGCCACCAGCAGCAGGCGGGTAGAAACCCACACGCGCTGGCCAAATTCCTGGTTAATGTACGCGCCGTTGGGGCTACGGCCCCAATCGAACTTGGTGACCACATTGGTCAGCCACTGAACGTAGCGGTCCCAGGGGTTCATTTCGGGATCGAGACCCAGGGATGCGAAGTTACGGTTCACCTGCTCGGGGCTAGGCTTCGGAACCTTTTCCTGCTCCAAGAGGGCAGGCTTCAGGGCAGTAACCGCTGCAAAGTAACCCATCGTGGTCGTAATAAAGACCATGACGAGGTACGTCAGCGATCGCTGGAGGATGTACCTAAACATGGGACGGTTCCCCTCCTTGTGTAGATGTCGGTGTTAAGGCATGTGTGTCATGCTGTCCTAGCGCACTGCTTCGTGATGACTGTCACTAGGAGCATATGTACTTTATCTTATATAGCCTGTAACACTTCCACCAAACCCACATTGGGCACTTTCACCCCTTAGAACAGCCTGTATGCAAGCTAAAAGGGAGCTGGGTAAAAAAATGCCCCGGAATACCGGGGAAAAGGGGCGGATTAACAATTTTTACGAAAATTTTACATCGGAAACAATTCTCTCGACATAGGGACGTAATAACCTTTTCGATAAGCGCTTTAATGGGGCAAAACACCACGTAAACCCACTATTTAAGGGACTAAACCAACACTTCCAACCCCTAAACCAAGCACTAAGGCACACCTCTTAAGCGCGCTATTTAAGGCAACGCAGCCAAAAACGGCGCCCCGGCACGAGCACACGACTCGCACCGGGGCGCCACTTATATAGGAAGGCAACGCCTCCGCATCTAGTGCTAAGACCCTAGCTCTTAGCGTTAGGCTCCGAATCCGGCGAAGCCTCCGAGCTCAACGACTCATCAATACGAGCACGAGCAGAGGCGTGCATGCTCTTCAGAGCCTCAGCATCCTTAGCCGCCATCTCCGGAGTAATCACCGGAATCGCACCGGTCGCCGCACGGGCAATATCAACAGCCGGCTCAGTCTCCAGGGTCGTCGCCAGCGCATCCTCACGAATGAAGAACAGAAGCAGCGTAGACACCAGGCCCAGCGGCACCAGGTACAGGAACAGCGGAATCAGCGCATCGTTATACGCATTCACAATGATGCCGTGCACCGGCTCCGGCAAAGACGCCACCAGCTCAGGAGTCAGAGACGAAGACGCATGGCTACCCGAAGACTGCAGCGCCTGCTGCGGCATACGCTCAGAAATCAGCGAGGTCAGACGCGAGGTAAACAGACCACCCACCAGCGAGGCACCCACAGTAGCACCCACCTGACGGAAGAAGTTATTCGACGCCGTCGCGGTACCAACCACACTCACCGGGAACGCATTCTGAACAATCAGAGTCAAGAACTGCATGGACATACCCAGACCGGCACCCATCACCGCAAGGTATATACAGAACAGCCAGGTCGGAGTCTCAACAGTCACAGTCGACAGCAGGAACAGGCCCAACGCCACAACCGCGGTACCGGTCGTCACGTAACTCTTATAGCGACCGGTCTTCGACACCACGCGGCCCGTCACAATCGACACCACCAGCATGACACCCATCATCGGGATCATCAGCAGGCCAGCCACCGTAGCACTCACGCCCAGCGCCATCTGCAGATAGGTCGGGATGTACTCCACCGCACCGAACATCGCCACGCCCAGCGCCAGCGAAGCACCCAGAGTCAGCAGGAAGTTACGGTTCTTGAACAGGTACATGGGCATAATCGGCTCAGCCGCACGGTTCTCCACCGGGATGAACACCAGCGCAGCAACCACCGAGAAAATCAGCAGACCAATAATCTGCGGCGAGGTCCACTCGTACTGGTTGCCGCCCCAAATCGTGGCAAGCACGAGCGCGCTCGTACCCGCCATCAGAATCAGCGAACCAAGGTAGTCGATACTGTGCTTCTCACGCTCACGGAACGGGCGGTGCGGCAGCAAGAAAATCACCGCAAGAATCGACAAAATAGCCAACGGCAGATTCAGCCAAAACGCCCAACGCCAACCCGGGCCCTCAGTAATCCAGCCGCCAATCAGCGGACCAGCCACCGACGAGAACGCGAAAACGCCACCGATAATACCCATGTAGCGGCCTCGGTCGCGAGGAGGGATCACGTCAGCAATCACCGCCTGAGAAAGAATCATCAGGCCACCACCGCCCAGACCCTGCAGGGCGCGAGCAAAAATCAGCCAGTTCATGTTCTGCGCGAGCGCGCCAACAACCGAACCCGCCATGAAAGCGACAATCGCAAAAATCAGGAAGGGCTTGCGTCCGAACTGGTCAGAAAGCTTGCCGTAGACCGGCATCGTAATCGTCGACAGCAGGATGAAAATGGTAATCACCCAGCTCATGTGCTCCACGCCGTGAAGCTCACCGACGATCGTGGGCAGCGACGGCGCCAGAATCGTCTGGTTCAGCGAGGACATGAGCATCACAATGACCAGGCCCAGGAACATGGCGCGGATGCGGTTTTTACTTTCCTGCTTAGTCTCACCGGCTGGCGGCTGAGGTAGCTTCTTTTCCTCTGTACTCATCGTTTAATCCTTAGTTACGTTCTATATGTTTCTGTTATGTGTCCGCCAGGTTCTTTGGTCTGGTTCCAGCGGGTTTCTGTAGCCGTGTATAGCCGGGTATATCCCACGGCTGTGAATCGCCGCTAGATTGCGGGCCTATTCTGCTCAAAAAGCAAGAACTGGAAGGTCTTCACCGTCTGACGGATAGAGCGGGCGACTTCCTCTTCGTTTTCCAAGTTGCGGGCGAATTCCAGTTGGCGAAGTACCGCCGATGCCAGCTGCACCTTCGCGCGGGAACGCTCCCGGAAGTGATCGGTCAGCGGGTCAGCCGGGTTTCGGCGCGGGAAGGGGCCGCGGCGACCAGCAGCATCAAAAGCCACCCAGTCGATGGTGTTGAGGTACTCGGTGAGCACCTGTTCGCACTTCATGTAGTGCATTTTCATTCGTTTCGCGGACTCGGGGAACTCTTGATAGGGAGCTCGAGGGTCCTTGCCCTTGGCGTAGTGGAAGCTCTGGAAAATGACCTGCCACAGAAGGTGGGTCACACGAATAATCGTGTTGTCATCCTCGTGGGCGCGGTCTGTTTCGAGGATTTCCTCGCTGACCACCGGTTCACGCAGACCCAGGACGGCGTCCTCTTTGGAGGGGAAGTAGTTGAAGAAGGTACGCGGGGAGACGCCCGCCTCCTGGGCGATTTCTTCAACGGTGGTTCCGCGCATCCCGTGGTCGCGGACGCGTTTGAGGGCTGCTTCGTGGATTGCCGTCCAGGTTTGTTCGCGGCGGCGTTCGCGAAGACTCTGTTCCTTTTTCTGCATAACTGCAATTATTTCACCACTGCACACAATGCTCAAGTGCATTTTTAGCGTTAAGGCTCACAGCATAGCCAGCTAAACTCCAGCCCCGCCGCTGGCACACAATACCGACACATCACATACGAAGCGGCAAACCCGCTCTCCCAAGCCCCACACGAAATACTGGCATAATAGACGGGTGAACTTGTTTGCCCCCGCCTATCTCGATTTCCTGCCAGACTGGCTACGCCTCGCACTCGGCATCGCCGACATCCTCATCCGACTCGCAGCCCTCTGTTGGCTCCCCTACAACCGCAAACCCGTGGTTGCACTGGGCTGGCTCATGGCCATCTTCTTCATCCCCTTCGTAGGGTTCATCGCATTCCTCGTCTTCGGCTCCTCGCGCCTGCCCGCCTACCGCCGCGCACGCCAACACGCCATGAACGACTTGATCCGCGAAGTCAGCGAGAACAAGCCCTTCCTCACCCGCACCGACGACCTCTCCGACCCCGCAAAGGCAGCCAGCCAGCTCAACTACACCCTGGGCTCACTCCCCCTGGTCGGCGGCAACCAATTCACCCTCCACACCGACAACCACGAGGCAATGGTCGCCATGGCGGAAGAAGTCGACCGCGCCACCAAATACGTGCACTTCGAGTTCTACATCACCGCCTACGACGAGGCGAGCGCAGTCCTCTGGGACGCCCTCTTCGCAGCCCACGAACGCGGTGTACAGGTGCGCGTACTCATCGACCACATCGGCTCCCGCAAATACCCGTCCTATAAGAAACTCGTGAAAATGCTCAACGACTCGGGTATGCAGTGGCGCCTCATGCTGCCGCTCAAACCGTGGAAACTCAAGTGGCAGCGACCCGACCTGCGTAACCACCGCAAGGTCCTCGTCGTGGACGGACGCGTCGCGTTCTCCGGTTCGCAGAACGCTATTCACCGCTCCTACGACATGCCCGAAAACATTAAGAAGGGCTTGGAGTGGAAGGACCTGACCTTCTCCTGCACCGGCCCCATCGTTGAAGAGCTCAACGCCGTTTTCGTCTCCGACTGGTACTCCGAAACGAACCAGCTGATCCTGGCAGAAATTAACACCGCCATCCCCTACTACGAGGATGGGATGCGTGCCCAGGTTGTTCCCTCCGGCCCCGGTTTTGAAACCGAAAATAACCTGCGCCTCATCAACTACTTGATCTACAATGCCGAGCGGCGTATTACCATCTGCTCGCCCTACTTCGTGCCCGAAGAGACCCTACTGCAGGCACTCACGAACGCCGCCTACTCCGGTATTGAAACCACCGTGATTGTGTGCGAGAAGGGCGACCAGTTCCTGCCGAACATGGCGCAGCGTTCCTACTACGAGCAGCTGCTGCAGGCGGGTGTGCGTATTCTGCAGTACCCCAGCCCGACCGTGTTGCACTCCAAGTTCATGATGGTCGACGACGAAATTACGTTCATTGGCTCGTCCAATATGGACCCGCGTTCCTTCTCACTGAACATGGAAGTGTCAACGTTCGTCATTGACCGCACAATGGTCTCGATGCTGGATGAAGTGTCCGCCGAGTACGAGCAGGTCTGCACCGAGCTGCTGTACACCCAGTGGGCGGAGCGTCCGCGCCGCATCAAGATGGCGGAGAACCTCTGCCGACTCTGGTCCTCACTCCTCTAGCCCCTCGCGAAGGAACATTATGCCACTCATCGACCGTAAAACAGCTCGAGCGTTTGAACGCCTCGACGCTCACGACATTGCGCATCGTGTCTCCGCGTACACCTACGGTAATTTCTTGGTGCTGGCGGCTCTGCTGAGCATTTATGATGTGCACGCCCTCTACGACGGCACCGCGATTCTCTACATTGCGGGCACCGGTCTGACCACCTACGCGGCCCACGTCATTTCGGAAATTCAGGAGCACCGAGTAGTCCACGGGGACAAGCTGTCCCGTTCGTTCTTGCGCCACGCTCTCGGAAATGCAAGCCCGATCCTCAGTACAACGGTTTTCCCGGTGACCGTACTGGTTCTAGCCGCGCTACTGCTCCACCAAGACCTCTCTGACGGAATCTTCGACCTCACCATCGGATTGTGCCTTGCAACCGTCGTGTGGCGTATCTTTACCCTCAACTTCGTCATTGCCCGATACCGTAAAGAGCCGTTCACGTTCAGAACCCTCAAGATGGCTATCTTCCTCACCGTTATAGTGGTGGTCCTCGCCGCCATCAAGATGATAATGACCCATTAGTATCCACAGCGAAAGATATAGGACCGCCCTCCCGAAATACTCGGGAGGGCGGTCCTACGTTATATAGAATCCACTCAACAGAAGCTGGAGGCTAGACCGGTTCGCCCGGGCCCACCAGGCCGAAGGAGTACATCCACCAGACAAAGAGAGCCACCGCAATGTAGAGAACCGTGCACAGGCTCAGCGTGATGAGGTGGCGGCGGCGAGTCATGCTCAGGTAGCCGATGAACTCGCGAATAAACGCGTTCACCGCAAAGTACACCTTCGTCGGTGCGCCTGCACCCCAGCACTTTAGACCCAGCGAACGCGCCAACAGCAACGCACGGAACAGGTGGTAGCTGGTTGTTGCCACAGCAACCTTCGGGGTCTTTCCCTCGGCAACCTCGGGCATCAGGGCGTAAGAGAAGAGCAGGTTCTCGCGGGTGTTCACCGCGCGGTCCTCCACAATAATGTCCGCCTCAGGAATACCGCGGGCAATAGCGTAACGGGTCATCGCCATGCCCTCGGGAATCTTTTCATCCGCGCCCTGACCGCCAGACATAATCAGCTTCGAGCCGGGGTTCTTACGGTAAATTTCAATACCGCGGTCGATACGCGCCGCCAACAAAGGAGTCACCTGATCCCCTATGAGACCCGAACCGAGAACCACCACATAGTCAGCCTGCTTACGGAAATTAACCAGGTTCAACGCAGCCGCCACGGTAAAGCCCACCGCGTAAATCGTGAAATAGGTCAGCAGTAGCGAAAGATAGAAATAAATAGTGCCCCACACGCCGCCCAACGGAACATTCTCCGCCGGGCCGGGAACAAAGAACGGACCCACAATCAGTGCCGCACCGGCCGCCAACGCCAAAGAATTAGTAAGCGAAAAACCCTCACGAACAATGAGGCGAATACCGCTATAGAGAAAAAGACCGGTCAAGCCCAGAGGCGTAAAAATCGAAAGAACCGCCGGAATAATAACAATGAGGAACGCCAGCACCAGCAAAATCTGGTTCTCCGACACAATAGCCGTGACACCCAGGCTCATACCCAGCAGCCCCACGGTAGCAATCAGAAGCCAGCCCACGAACACGCTACGGCGTTCCCGCAGGTAGAGGCCAATAAAGCCGAGAAGGCACAGCGCCGTCAGCACATACAGCATCACCAGCGGGTTAAAGAGAGAAGAGTCATGGGGAGGAAGAAAAGACATAAAAGGGTCCCAAAAAATAAGTGTGTGCCCGCTAAAAATCGGGAGAATCGAAAATTCTTCACACAATTCTATCCCGCCTCTATCCCCACCACCCTAAACATGCTTTGGGTAGAAGCGCAGGTATAAGCGCACAGCCGCAAAAGGGCGAAAAAGGCGAAAAGGGCAAAAAGAAACACGCGACACCTCCGACATCGCATACCCTCGTATGCGGCGAATGTATCGCGCGTTCATTTCTACCCTGGACTAGTTTAGCGCCATAAACGGTTTCCCGTGTGGATTGAAGAAGGTTTAATCTGCAACCACTCCGGTGCAAGCAGACGAACAGCCTTCGCGCAACCCGCCAAAGCAGTAATAATCGACTCGCAACGCTGATTAAATTCGCTCTGGTGGCGCTTATCCACAATCTGCCCCGGAAAATGGCGATGCATCTTCGACACAGAATCGCTACTCTCCTGCAAACCGTGGCCCGTATGGCCCGGAACATGCTTCACCAGCACGCGCTTCTCACGGATATCCTCCGTCAAAGCGCTCATCTGAGCCACCACACGCTCATCCTGAATACCCTCAGAAGCCCAGGTCTCAAAAGCCCAACGGCTATGCGCCAAACGCAACACAAACGTCAACGCACCCAACGAATCCGTATGAATAATCAGGCGGCGCGAACCACTATGGAACACCGTATAAGCCGCCAACATCGCAGACAGCTCACCGGTCATAATATTCACGCCATCATAGTGGGCATGAAAATAGAAGCCGTCCTCACTCACGCCGGCAATACCCATGCGGCCGCCACGCTGATACTTCTTATTGTGAGTCGAACGGAACGAACAATCCGTGAAAACGCTATAGTCCTGCAGCTGATCCAGCGGTCGAGGGGTCAGCGCCTCCTCCACCATCTCATCCACAGCGGTACGTGCAGCGCACACCTCAGCCTGCACCCGCTCATACGCGGGCGTGCCGGCAAGCTTCACATGCACTTCACCCAAAGAATGGTTATCGTACGGGTCCAGCACCTTCTCAAAGGCGCGGTACTCCATGATTGCCTTCAACTGGTCACAGTCACGGAAAAGCTGCTTCAAATTCTTACGATCCGCAGCAATCGTCACCAGATTCTGGCGATACTGCTCCGGAACCACATCCCACGCCGAGAGCACGGCGCGACCCAGCAGACGCGGATGCACCTCATCGCAGCACTCCATGAGGGAATGGACGTGGGTAGAGAGCATCTGCTCCTCATTCACCACGGTGCGGGTGCCGTCCTGCTTTGAAATAAAAACCACCGTTGACAAGGCGGAATAACAAAAACCCTGCGCCTTACGATGCTCCTGAGCCACCGCAATCACAGCAACGCCCTGATCCGTGTACCCGGCAGGGTACGAGGCGCTATAGTCGGGTGCCTCCCAGGTCAGGGTACATCGTTTGATGTGCGCCGGTGAAAATCCCATGAGTGTCACCCCCCATGCGTGCCATACCGCTTCTCCTTCCATTCGTGCGGTGTATCGTCCTCATTCTTTTATAGGTCGAACAGAAAGAGACACGCAAATATAAAACACCTTTTTTACAGTCAGCGAATGGAATAACCGCAACTCCTCGCACGCACCGCCACAGCGCAGAAACACCGCCCAGAACACAGCTCGAGAAAACCTCGCACATACCCCACCGAGGCGAAGGTGAAGGTGTACCGTAAAAGAGTCATATACGACGCGGCAGCCCGCCGCACCATCCGATAAGGAGAGCCCCATGATTGGTGTTTACGCCGGAGTATCCGTCAAGC
Source organism: Rothia mucilaginosa (assembly GCF_964211445.1). Classification (GTDB taxonomy): domain Bacteria; phylum Actinomycetota; class Actinomycetes; order Actinomycetales; family Micrococcaceae; genus Rothia; species Rothia mucilaginosa_E. The sequence continues at coordinate 34,713 of NZ_CAXOQT010000018.1, forward strand.
CCGAGCACGTCGAAGAATTCCTCAAGACCATCGAACCGCTCGTGACCGCAAGCCGCCAGGACGAAGGCAACGTCAGCTACGATTTCGGCGCCGTCTCCGACACCGACTTCGCATTCATCGAGCGCTGGGAATCCCAGGCACTGCTCGAAAAGCACATGGGCACCGAGCACTTCCAGAAGGCTGTCGCCGCATGGGAGCCGCTGCTCTCCTCCGAGCTGGACGTTCGCATCGTCAACTTCCGCTAAGCGACGTTAAAGACCGAGGTGCCCGGCACCCCTATCAGAGGGGTGCCGGGCACCTTCGTATATTCGTATATCAGCCTTGGAGGCGAGCGCGGCCACTAGCGGCGCTTTCGGTTTATCGGCGCGCCCTGTCTATCGGCGCTCTACGCCAACCTCCACCGAGTCAAGGGTGAAACCATTCGTCGCGCTCACGCAATGCACCTTACCGGTATTCACCGACTTGCAGGTGTAACCGTACGCAGTCACCACCTGACCGGCAGGCAGCGCAGTAATGCCCTCGGTATTCACCGGCTCCGGGGTGGCGGTCTGACCGACCAGGCTCACCTCGGGGGCCTGACCCTGCGCCATATGAACACGCTGCTGCGCCTTACCGGAGGCGGCATCCCAGCCCTCCAGGGTCACGCCCACCAGCGCCTGGCAGTCCACGCCCTCAGGCTTAATCGAACACGCCACCTTAGAATCCGGGGTGGTGAAACGCAGCGCTTCAACGGTCTTCGCCGAATCGCCCTGACCGAAAGTGCCGCCGCCATAAGCTGCAGCGAAGGTCAGCGTACCCGACAGCATGCGGGTCTGCGCCGGAATCAGCGCCAGGCGAGGCTTCTCAGCGCTACCACCCTGAGTGAAGCAGGCACCCGTAATGTAGTCGCGGCCCTGCACCTTCGTAGCGCACTGGTACCACTCAACGCTCGCCGCGCCATCCTGGTTCTTGCGGCTGTTGAAGAGGCGTACCGCCTCCTGAGCCTTCGCGCAGTCCGAACCGTCATACACGTAAATACCGGCAGAACCACCCAGCAGGCTGGTCACGCCGCAGCGGGTACCCGCATCAATAGTGTTCGCGGAACCGCTCGCCGTGGCGTAAGCTGCCTCGTACTCGGCATCGGTGCTCGGCTCATCGGTAGGGGTTGCTACAGCATCAAAAGTTGCCGGCGCATCCAAACCGGCAGAGATCTGCACAGTATTCGGCTTCCAGGAGCCGTCCGCCGCGTGGAACAGGGTCTTCGCGTCAACAGCCGCGGAAGAAGTCGCCACCTTCATCGGGGCGGTCTCAGAATCATCAGCCTGCGGCTGAACAGAGCAAGAACTCAAAGCGAGCCCACCGATGCAGGCAAGAGCCGTCAGGGCACGACGAGTAAAGGCACGCTGTGCGCGCGCGGGCAGGGTAACCATGAATGCGTCCTCGTGAGGGTTGCGAATTGCGTTGTGTTTGAGTGGTTGTGCTGAGTCGGTGAATCGGGTACCTGAAATACCCTCTTACACCCTACTGCAACACCGTTGACAAGGCAATACGCCGCACCGGGTATCCCACGACGGTGGACAAAGACGTGGACAAAGAAAAGCGCCCCGCCCCGCAGAAAACCGCGGAACGGGGCGCCAACCCACAGGGGCAAGAATATTAAATTCTCAGAAAATATGTGAGGGGTTTATGCGTCCTCGGGCAGGATGCGCACGCCACCCTTATCAGCCGAAGCAGCCAGCATGCCGTACACCTTCAGGGCGTTCGACACGTGACGCTCACGCGGCTTCGACGGACGCCACGGTGCGGCACCCTTCGCCTCGCGGCGAGCAGCCAGCTCCTCATCCGAAACGTTCACACGCAGGATGCGGTTGTTCACGTCAATCTCAATCTCGTCACCGGTCTGCACCAAACCGATAGCGCCGCCAGCAGCCGCCTCCGGAGAGACGTGACCAATCGAAATACCCGAAGTACCACCGGAGAAACGACCGTCAGTAATCAGCGCACACTTCTTACCGAGGCCCAGACCCTTCAGGTAAGAGGTCGGGTACAGCATCTCCTGCATGCCCGGGCCGCCCTTCGGGCCCTCGTACTGGATGACGACAACGTCGCCTTCCTTCACGTTCTTCGACAGGATCTCGTACACAGCCTCGTCCTGAGACTCGACCACGAAAGCGCGACCCTTGAAGTGGAACAGCTCCTCATCAATACCAGCGGACTTGATGATTGCGCCGTCCTGGGCGATGTTGCCGTACAGGACCGCCAGGCCGCCGTCCTTGGTGTACGCGTGCTCCACGGCGCGGATACAACCGTTCTCGGAGTCAGTCTCGTGGGACTCATACTTGTTAGCGGTAGAGAACGCATGGGTGGTGCGCACACCACCGGGAGCTGCCAGGAACAGTTCCTTCGCCTTCTCGCTTGCCTTGCCGCCGCGGATGTCCCACTCGTCCAGCCACTCGTCCAGCGAGTCAGCGTGAACAGAATGAACGTTCTTGTGCAGCAGGCCCGCGCGGTTCAGCTCACCCAGCAGGGCAGGAATACCGCCGGCACGATGCACGTGCTCAATGTGGTACTTAGTGGAGTTCGGGGCAATCTTCGCCAGGCAGGGAACCTGACGCGAAATGCGGTCAATATCCTTCAGAGTGAAGTCAGCGCCCGCCTCGTGAGCAATCGCGAGGGTGTGCAGCACGGTGTTGGTCGAACCGCCCATCGCCACATCCAGCGCCATAGCGTTCTCGAACGCCTCCTTGGTCGCAATGGAGCGCGGCAGAACCGACTCGTCATCCTGCTCGTAGTAGCGCTTAGCCAGCTCCACGATACGGCGGCCAGCATCCAGGAACAACTCCTTACGAGCAACCTGAGTAGCCAAGGTGGTGCCGTTACCGGGCAGAGCCAGACCAATCGCCTCATTCAGGCAGTTCATGGAGTTCGCGGTGAACATACCCGCACACGAACCGCAGGTCGGGCACGCGTTCTTCTCCACCTGAGCGAGCGCAGCGTCGCTGACGCTGTCATCAACAGCCATCACCATGGCATCAATCAGGTCGAGGCGGTGCTCAACAATACCCTCAATGCCCTCGCCGGACTCCATGGGGCCGCCAGAGACAAAGATAGTGGGGATATTCAGGCGCATAGCCGCCAGAAGCATACCGGGGGTGATCTTGTCACAGTTAGAGATGCAGACCAGCGCGTCGGCACGGTGCGCATTGACCATGTACTCGACCGAGTCAGCAATCAGATCGCGGGAAGGCAGCGAGTAGAGCATACCGTCGTGACCCATCGCGATACCGTCATCAACAGCGATGGTGTTAAATTCCTTGGCGACGCCGCCAGCCTCACGAATCGCGCCGGCGACCAGCTCACCCATGTCCTTCAGGTGCACGTGGCCGGGCACGAACTGGGTGAAGGAGTTCGCGATAGCAATAATGGGCTTGCCGAAGTCGTCATCGCCCATGCCGGTGGCACGCCACAGGGCGCGGGCACCAGCCATGTTACGGCCGTGAGTTGAAGTACGTGAACGCAGTTCTGGCATTGTTTTACCTTCCGTAGTGATGCAAGTACTGATTTTACGCGCGGCGTCCAACGCTCTTCAGCTCAGGGTCACTTTGGTTTCATGCATCGAAACGCGCACGAGCCTGCAACCGCCTATCGGTGGGAGGGTTGAGGCCACGGTGTTGTGCCGGATCTGCGGCAGATTTGCCCCCTTTGGGGTCGATGGGGGGACATCACCCCATTATGCCCCCTAATCTGGAATGAGCCCAGGCTGCGGGCGGCGATACTCAGTCGGCGAACGCACCGGGAGGCGGCAGGCGTCTGTGTCTGCCGCGTACGGGCCTCGCTGCGCATACGTAGCACCGGCGCAGTTCGTTTCCAACACGCTGATTTATACACGCTTTCACAGGCATTGAACCCTGCTCACGTTTCAGAAGGTTTCCATGACACAGGCACCCACCGCATCGCTCACCCTCACCCCGGCAGTCGCATCAGCAGCCACCCCGGCAGGCGGCAAGGACTTCGCGTCCTCCGTCATCTACCAGGTGTACCCCAAGTCCTTCTACTCCTCCGCCGGTGGCGCCTACGGCGACCTGCGCGGCGTTATCGAGAAGGTGCCCTACATTGCTTCCCTCGGCGTGGACATGGTGTGGTTCAACCCGTTCTTCGCCTCCCCGCAGAACGACAACGGCTACGACATCTCCGACTACTATGCCATCAACCCCGACCTGGGCACCATGGAGGACGTCGAAGAGATGATTGCCACCCTCGCCGAGCACGGTGTGGGCGTCATGTTCGACATGGTGCTCAACCATGTTTCGACCGAGCACGAGTGGTTCCAGCGTGCGCTCGCCGGTGAGCGCGAGTACTGGGATTACTTCTACATTCGCCCCGGCAAGTACACCGAGGACGGTCAGCTGCGCGAACCCACCAACTGGGAGTCGAAGTTCGGCGGCCCCTGCTGGTCCCGCTTCGGCGAGTACACGGACGAGCACGGCACTCCCCTGTTCTACATGCACCTGTACGACCGCACCCAGGCGGACGTGAACTGGTACAACCCTGTTGTGCGCGAGGAGCTGTTTAAGGTCGTGAACTTCTGGTACGAGAAGGGTGTGCGCGGTTTCCGTTTTGACGTCATTAACGTCATCGGTAAGGGTGAAGAGCTACTCGACGCCCCCGAAGGCACAGTGGACAAGGCACAATACACCGACACCCCGATTGTGCACACCCGCATTCAGCAGCTGAACCGCGCCTCCTTCGGTCAGCATGAAGACACCGTGACCGTGGGCGAAATGTCCTCGACCAGCATCGAAAACTGCGTGGGCTACTCCAACCCGGCAAACCACGAGCTGGACATGGTGTTCAGCTTCCACCACCTGAAGGTGGACTACGAGAACGGCGAAAAGTGGTCGAAGGTGCCGTTCCGTTTTGCCGAGTTGAAGCAGATCCTGAACGACTGGGCGCTGGGTATGCAGGCCGGCGGCGGCTGGAACGCGCTGTTCTGGAATAACCACGATCAGCCGCGCGCACTGAACCGTTTTGGTGACGTTGAGCGTTACCGTGTCGAGTCGGCGACCATGCTGGCGACCGTGATTCACCTGCTACGCGGCACCCCGTACGTGTACCAGGGCGAGGAAATCGGCATGATTGACCCGGTCTACTCCTCGATCGAGCAGTACGTGGATGTGGAGGCGCACAACGCCTACGCAATGCTGCGTGAGCGCGGCCTGAGCGAGCAGCAGGCGCTGGAGATTGTGACGTCGAAGGCTCGCGATAATTCGCGTGTGCCGATGCAGTGGACCGCGGATTCTGCGACCGCCGGCTTCGGGTCCGAGTCGCCGTGGCTGGCTCCCGCCCCGGTGCGTGATGCGGCGACCGGTGCCGGTATTTCGGTGGAGGATGAGGAACGCGACGGCGTGATCCTGCCGTACTACCGCAACCTGATTGCGCTGCGTAAACAGTACCCGGTGATTGCGTACGGCTCCTACGCCCCCTACGCACTGGATCACGAGCGCGTGTTCGCGTACCTGCGCGAGCTGCCTGCCGAGGCTGGTGCTGAGAACGGCCGCCCGGCGCAGCGTCTGCTGGTGCTGACGAACTTCTACGGTGAGCCGACCGAGGTTGAGGTTCCGGCTGAGTTCGTTCGTTCCGGTCGCGTGCTGGTGTGTAATTACAAGAATTCTATGGTGGATTCCGCTGTATCTGATTCGGCGGAGACAGCGACGCTGAGCCTGTGTCCCTACGAGGCGCTAGCACTGCTGATTGAGGGCTAAAAGCGGTTCCGCGCCTCTCCCCTAGCCTGTGGGGCGGGATGATATAAACCGACCTGGCAATATTCTATTTCTAGAATATTCCCAGGTCGGTTTTATTTATACCCATTCCTGCAGAGGAATTTATGTGGAATGTTAGGCGGAATGCTAGAAGCCGTGCTCATCCAACCAGGTAGCCGCAGCCTGCGCCGGCTCCTGCTTAGAAGTACCCGAAACGCGGTCGTTCAGGGTACGCAAATCGGCGGTGGTCAGCTTCGCCGAAACACGGTTCAGAACCTCCGCGGCAGAGTCGGGAACTCGCGACGTATTAATAATGGGCAGTACCTGCTGAGCCAGAATCATGTTCTTCGGATCCTCCAGCACCACCAGCTTATTCTGCTCAATCGCGGGGGTGGTCGAGTAGAGGTCAACCACCTGCACGGTGTCATCCAGCAGCGCCTTGACGGTCAGCGCGCCGCCGCCGTCCGAGAGGGGCACGAACTCGGCGGGCACGCATCCATACTTCTCCTTCAGACCGGGGATGCCGTAGGCGCGCTCGGCAAACTCCGGGGCGGCACCAAGCTTCAGGTTGGTACAGCGGGAGGCGAGGTCCTCGATGCTACGCAGACCGTACTTTTGGGCGGTCTGCTCGGTGACCACGAGGGAGTCCTTATCCTCCGCCTCCGAGGCATTCAGGGCACGAATTTCTGTCCTGGAATCACCCGTCTTAAGGGTGCCAAGGGCGGCGGGTAGCGCCTGCAGAATCTGCTCGGCGGTCGAGGCGGTAGCCTTCGGATCCAGGTAGAGCAGCAGGTTGCCGGAGTAGTCCGGAATAACGTCCACCGCGCCGGAGGCGAGCGCCCCCAGGTACGCTTCGCGGGCGCCGATACTCAGCTGGGTGCGGGCGTTGAACCCTGCGCGTGCGAGGGCTCCGGCGTAGATTTCGGCGAGGATTTGGGATTCGGCGAAGGCCGCTGAGCCGACGATGATTCCTTCGTGTTCACCACTGAAGACTTTGTCGCCGCTGAGCCCGCAGGCGCTGAGAATACCCGCCATGCCGAGCGCTCCGGCGGCGGTTAGGGCAGTGCGACGAGAGACGGTACGGCGCGTGAAGGTTTGATGCGTCTGATTCATCGGGTTCGTGCCTTCTTCCGGTTGATGGTGAGCCCCGCGGGGGTGAGCGCACGCTGCACGAGGCCCATGAGCGCATCCACGGTGAAGGCGAGAAGCGCCACGAGCAGGGTTGCCACGAGCATGCGCGGGTAGTCGCGCACGGCGAGCCCGTCGAAGAGGTACCTGCCGAGGGTTCCGCCGCTCAGGTAGGCGACGATGGTCGCGGTTGCGATGACCTGCACGAGTGCGGAGCGGAGCCCGCCGAGCATCATGTTTGCTGCGAGCGGGATTTCGAGGCGGGTCAGAATCTGCCATTCGGTGAGGCCTTGGGCGCGGGCTGCGTCCACGAGGTCTTCCGGCACGGCGGCGAGGCCTTCAAGAACTCCGGCGAGCAGGGGCGCCGCCGCAATAATAATGAGCACGATGAGGGCGGGCAGGGTTGAGACGCCCAGCCAGAGCGCCAAGATGGTGAGCAGACCGAGCGCAGGTAACGCGCGGGTGGCGGCTACAGCGCTCATGAGCAGGTTGCTTCGGCGGCGGTTAGTGCCGTCGGAGGGTCGGTGGTGCCCAGCCCAGAGGCCGAGGGGCACGACGATGAGTGCCGCGCAGACGGTGGCGAGGGCGGTAACGCTCAGGTGTTCGAGCAGGCGCACGAGGATTCCGCCGTTTCCCTGCCAGTTGGCGCCGTCCATGAGGTAGGCGAAGGTTCGTTCTATGACGTTCACGGGTTATGCCTTCCTTTCGGGGCTGCGGCGGTTCGCAACCGTAGCCGCCTGCCAGGGCGTAAGTGCCCTTGTCAGAAGGATAAGGAGCAGATCGAGGACCAGCGCCAGCAGCAGGCTAAGGATTACGCCAGCCAGGATTTCCGAAGGGATATTACGCGCGAGCCCGTCGGTGAAGAGCGTGCCGAGCGAGGGCACACCGATGAGAGCACCCACGGACACCATCGCAATATTTGCCACGGTTGCCACGCGGATTCCCGCCATAATGACAGGCGTAGCGAGGGGCAGGTAGAGCTCCATCAGCGCCTGTCGGGGCGTGTATCCGAGGGCGCGTGCAGATTCGTGCACGCTATCGGGTACGGAGTCGAAGGCATCCACACCGGAGCGCACCATGAGCGAGAAGGAGTATACGCTCAGGGCGACGAGCACGTTCAGCGGGGAAATAATGGAGGTTCCCAGAATGAGCGGCATCAGCACGAACAGTGCGATCGAGGGGATGGTGTACAGCAGCGAGGAGAGGTGCATGAGGGTTCGCGCACCGATGCGGTGTTCGGAACCGCGGTCACGGCGACGGCTCGCGTAGTAGGCGACCGGTAGCGCGACGAGGGTGCCAATCACGACGGGTACAACGCCCTGGTAGAGGTGGCTGAGGGTTAGCTCGAGGATGCGCTGACTATTGGTGGCGACCCACTCCCAGTGCATATCGCTTGCGGCGAGGGGTGATGCCACTAGGGGATGCGCGGCGAGAGGTGGTTCCGCGAGCACAATATTTTCCAGAAGACTCATTCGCTTTTCTCGCCTTCTGCCGCACTATTCTGCGCTTCTCGGGAGACGGCAAGTCGGCGTACACGCGCCTGGCGCACCGTCTGCTCATCCAGCAGACCGGCAACGGAGCGGCTCACGAAGGAGCGCACAAAATCATCGGCGGGGCTGTAGAGAATCTCTTCGGGAGTACCGAACTGTGCGAGGCGACCGCCCTCCGCGAAGACGGCGATTGTATCGCCGAGCAGAAGCGCCTCATCAATGTCGTGGGTGACGAACACGATCGTCTTGGCGAGTTGCCTCTGTAGGCGCAGCAGCTCTTTCTGTAGGTCGGTACGCACCACCGGATCCACCGCGGAGAACGGCTCGTCCATCAGCAGGACGGGCGCATCGGCGGCGAGAGCACGCGCCACACCAACGCGCTGGACCTGACCGCCCGAAAGCTGGGAGGGGTAGCGCTTGGCGTACGAAGAATCCAGACCGACCACGTCGAGCAGTTCGAGGGCGCGTGCCTGCGCCTCCTTGCGGGAGGCACCGAGCAGGCGCGGTACGGTGGCAATATTCTGCGCGACAGTGCGGTGCGGCATGAGCCCGCCCTGCTGCATCACGTAGCCAATGCCGCGGCGCAACTCGTAGGGGTTCTTCTCGTGCACGTTCACGCCGTCAATGGTGATGGTGCCGCTATTGGGCTCCACCATGCGGTTAATCATGCGTAGACTAGTGGTTTTACCGCAGCCGGAGGGGCCGACGAACACGGTAATCTGACCGGCGGGAATATGCAGGTTCAGGTTCTGCAGCACCGTGGTGGGTTCACCGGTACGGCTCGGGTAGCTCTTGGTGATGTTCTCGAAGCGAATTCCGCCCGCCTGCACGCTACCAGTGGCAGTATTTTTTGCCCAGGGAATCTGGGGTGAGCCCTCTAGGCGTTGGTGGGTTGAATTTTGGGCGGCTGAATTTTGGGCAGTCATGGGTGCGTTGGTGCTTTCTGCAGTGGCTATAGGGCAGGTGACTCTGTATACAGTCTATATACAAAAAGGCGGCATCTCAGGGTTTTATTCCCAAGATGCCGCCTTTTTGACGGGTTTGCGGTATCTGCAACCGCAAAGTTTTTTAAAAACAAAACCCGCCCCACTGTAGAAGCCTGGAGGCGGATTTCGTGGCTCCGACCGGCGTCGATCCGGTGACCTTACGATTTTCAGTCGTACGCTCTACCAACTGAGCTACAGAGCCTTGCGTATTTACTTTTAGATACGCAATGACCGCGTCTTCGGATGAATAATCATCTGAACTTACGCGGCCAGAGCGACCCCGACGGGACTTGAACCCGCGACCTCCGCCGTGACAGGGCGGCGCGCTAACCAACTGCGCTACGGGGCCTTGTTGGAATCAACAGAAGTAAATTCTATATCATCAAACTTGGCTTTGCAAATCGTGAGATTTGCAAGTACCCCCAACGGGATTTGAACCCGTGCTACCGCCGTGAAAGGGCGGCGTCCTAGGCCGCTAGACGATGGGGGCCTAGTCGATCGAACAGGTTCAGTTTTCTTCATCCCGTCGTTCGAACCTCCACTAGTCTATGACAGGTTTGCGGAGGTGCGCAAACCGTTTTGTTCGATTTTGCCCGATTTTGACCCCCATTTTCGACCATTTATAGCCTGGCACATACGTGTTTAAGCTTGTCAATGACGATTCAGAAAAACTTCAAAAAATTTTAAAATTTCTTCACAACAACCCAAATCAGGGGCTTTTGGAGGGGTTTTAGCAACTTTTGGGAACCCATAAGAGCTTCAAAGAAGCTCTCATCTCCGTCCCGATTTCTACAGATTTGCCGCAGAATCTTCCAAAATTTTGTTCCAAAAATACTCCAGAGGGAGCCTAAGGAGAGTTCAAAGAGAACCCGAAGATACCCGAGCAGCCCCTCAGAAGAATTCCGAGTGCCCGCATCCAACCCTTTAGTCCACCTCCAACCCACCTCGCGGCAACCTAAAACACCCCAAAATATCTCCGAAGAATTTTCACCAATTTATGGGCACCTCTATAAAAGGCACGGTAAGGGGGCGCAAGCAGGCACTACCCGCGGTGCAGAAACCTGAAAGAGTGCCCCCACTCAGAGCACCCCTTGCAAAGAGCTCACAATGCAACCTTTAGCAAGGCCCGCCTTAGCCCCCACGAAGCCATCAAAAAGGTGCCCCGTAAAGCAAATACCCCAGAGAGTGCACCTAAATGAAAATATTCACTCCAGGGAATACAATAAACCGGCTTGTCAGATGCGTATTTTTCTCTCCGTGCAGGTAAATACGGAATTATGACGACACAGAAATATAAAGATTTGATAAACCTCTAGCGATTGACAAGGACAGATGAAAGCCAGCTGAAAATACCCCCTGAAATGGCTTGAAGCCCCCTCTTTGAGCACCGTACTATAGAGGGCGTGAGGTCACTTCCGGACCTTGCACGGGGCCACTTCCGGAGCCCCAGACGTAAAGTCACCGCACATTACAGCACCGATAAACCGCATAGAGATCCAAGGGGGGATCCAGTGTCCGCAACGATGAACCGTCGCACGGCATTCCGTGCACTGGGCGTAGGCACCGCAACCATCGCTCTCGGCTGTGCAGTTGCACCCGCAGCGCAGGCGCAGCAGATGGCACACCCGCAGAAGGCAATGACTGCCGACCAGCAGCTCAAGCTGATTCTGCGCCGCCTAGAGCAGGTACCTGCCCGTTTGAAGTATGCGAAGCCTGGATCCTCCAACCGCGTTAATAGCGGCATTGAGAGCGCACTGGGCAACCTGACCACCGTCCAGGGCACTGACGCAGGCCGTCAGATTGCAAGCGCCAAGGCCGCTGTCCGCAAGTCTGATGGACGTGCCCACGCAGCGCTCTCCCCCGTTGGTGTTATCGCTTGCGTTGTCAGTATTGCAAAGTTTGTCATTCAGCTGGGCATCGCCATTTACAAGCTTATTAAGGCACTCGTTAACGCCTTCAAGCAGTGGAAGACCTTCAAGAACATTGTGAAGGCTGTCATTTCTGGTGAAGCCCGCAAGAAGCTGGGTACTGAAACTGAAACCGTACTCAAGGCCATTTTGGGCATTGAAGACGTCCTCAAAAAGTGTGCATAGTCTACACACCGTACGGCTATGCGCTTGTTTAGAGAGCTAATCTTGGTGTTTCTTTAGCTTTCTAGACCCCGTTAAGGGATGCGCCGCACGTGGAGTCACTGCATGGGCTCGCTGCGCGTCCGGGTAGCCGGAGGGTATGTCCTCGAGTGTCTTCGGCACCTACCCAACCCACCCCGCATGACCTCATGGTGCGGGGTGGGTTTCTTTAACTCCTCTTTCAGAGGAGCACGCCATAGCGCCGGGAGACGCACAGCTCTTCTCTTCCGCTCCCCCGCTCCTTATATATAGACAAAAATCGACCCCGCACCGGCTCACGGTACGGGGTCGATTTCTATGTTCTACGTACTAGACGTAAGGATTACTCGCCGCGGGAGATGTTGATCATCTCATCGCGATCCACAACCTTCACGCGGGCGCGAGGCTCACCGGCTGCGTCCTTGGATGCTGCGCCCAGTGCCTTCTCGTGGTCGTCCAGGCGGTGCCAGCCTTCCCAGGTGGTGTACTTGATGCCCTTGGAGTCCAGGTAGGCGCTGAAGGTCTCTGCGTCCGGCTCGGGTGCGGTGTAGAGGTTCTCGCGATCCTCGAGCAGGTGGGTGATGGTCTCGAGTGCGTCAGACTTGGTGGAGCCAATCAGGCCGACGGGGCCGCGCTTGATCCAACCGGATGCGTAGAGGCCGGGAACGACCTCGCCGTTCTCGTCTACGACGCGACCCTCAACGTTGGTGATGACGCCGCGCTTGTCGTCGTAACCGATTTCGGGCAGTTCGGAACCGAAGTAGCCGATTGCGCGGTAGACAGCCTGTACGGGGTAGTCCACGTACTCGCCGGTGCCGATGATGCCGCCGTTGCCGTCGAGCTTGTTGCGCTCCATGCGCAGGCCCACGACCTTGCCGTCTTCGCCGAGAATCTCGTGCGGGGACTGCAGGAAGTGCAGGTGCAGGCGGCGGGATGCGGTCTGCTCGTTGTTCTTCTGGTCTTCCAGCCAGCCGCGCAGGGTCTTCATCATGACCTTGGTCTGTGCGTTCTTCTCCATGGCCTCTTCGGAAGCCTCGTCAAACTGGAAGTCCTCTTCGTACAGGACGATGTCCACGTCGCGGGAGTGTGCGAGTTCGCGCAGCTCGAGCGGGGTGAACTTCATCTGTGCGGGGCCGCGGCGACCGAAGACGTGCACGTCGGTCACGGGGGAAGCCTTCAGGCCCTGGTAGACGTTGTCGGGGATTTCGGTGACGAGCAGGTCGTCAGCGTGCTTGGAGAGGATGCGGGAGACGTCCAGGGCGACGTTGCCGTTACCGAGCACTGCAACCTGCTCAGCTTCGAGCGGCCAGGTGCGGGGGTAGTCGGGGTGGCCGTCGTACCAGGAGACGAAGTCTGCTGCGCCGTAGGAGCCGTCCAGGTCGATGCCCTTAATGTTCAGGGGTGCATCGAAAATCGCGCCGGTTGCGAAGATGATGGCGTCGTAGTGTTCGCGCAGGTCGGCGAGGGTCAGGTCCTTGCCGTATTCGACGTTGCCGAAGAAACGGATGTCGCCGCGGTCCAGGACCTTGTGCAGTGCGGTGATGATGCCCTTGATGCGGGGGTGATCCGGTGCCACACCGTAGCGGATCAGGCCGAAGGGGGCGGGGTAGCGGTCGAAGATGTCGATGGCGACCTCGACGGCGCCGGTGCGGACCTCTTCAGACTTGGTGAGGATGTCGGCGGTGTAAATACCGGCGGGACCTGCACCAATAACGGCGACGCGCAGGGGGCGTGCTGCTTCAGACACGAAAATCTTCCTTTCGAAGTTCACCGTCCGGCGCCCGGTGCGGCGCGAACAGGCGGTGAGCTTAGTGTTCACTTCTTGCCTATTTTACCGGGGATTGACGGGTGTTCGGGGGCTTATATGTCTTCGCCCACTAAATAGGACAATTTTCTGTCACCTAATCCGGGCGGGGCTACCTAATCCGGGCGGGGCTACCTAATCCGGGCGGGGTCACCTAAATCAGGAGGGGTGGCGCATCCCGCTCCGGAAACCTCCGCACGCAGCGGGCATAGAACTGCCCCGCCCTCCGAGGTGCAGGAGGGCGGGGCAGGGTGTGGAACACGCATCCGCGTGGATCTTTGTCACCTCAACCGCAGAGGGGCGAGGAGTTGAAGGGGGTGAGCCGCTAGCTTAGCGGGCCTCGGCGGGATACTCGGCATCCGGCTCACCGGTGATGCGGTTACGCAGGTCGCGGCGAACCAGTTCGATGGACCAGAGCCAGATGATGTGGCCGAAGAATTCGGAGAAGTGCTCACCGAAGGGCTGGTTCCAGGGGGCGGGCACGATACCCATTGCGGGCATGATGATCACGTGGAAGAGGATGTCCAGGACGATACCGAATGCAGCACCCTGCCAGAGCTTGATTTTGGGCCAGTACTCGGCGACCACGCAGTAGAGAATCGCGAAGAAAATTGCGAAGGCGAAGTGGATGATGAAGCTCATGTAGGGCAGGTCGTTGCCCAGGTAGGAGTATGTTGCGTGGGAGGTTTCGGGGGACATGCCGAAAATCTGCTCCAGCAGCGCCTGCGGCGGGTTGGTGGAGTTACGTTCGGGGGTGCGGGGCGGGAAGGGAACTTCCCAACCGAACTTGATGATGCCCGAGAAGATGCCTGCGATCAGACCGACGAGGACTGCGACGCCGATGCGGCGGCGTGCCGGGTCGGTGATGGTTTTGAAGGTGACCTTGACCTTCTGCCCCGCCTTCTTGGCGGTGGTGGTTACTGCGTTCTCAGACATGCTGCTCCTGAGCTGTGAGTCGGTGTGTGGTGCCTCAACCCTACCGTAATCCCAACATTATTCATAGGGTTTTCTCACATAAACCCACTTAAAGCCAAAATCACCTTTATTTTTATATCGGTCTGACTAGTGTTTTTGTTTTCTATGCAGTCCACAAAATTTTTAGTGACAGATTTCGCACAAAATGTCACATCACTTCATGTAATACTTGAAAGCTTCTCAATAGCACCCTTCCAAAGCCACTAGAGCGGACGCAAAAGCCCCCGGTACGGCGAGAAAAACTCACCGCACCGGGGGCTCATAAAGCTTTCGTATGCGACCCAAAACGATAACTAGGGGGTCGGCCACTAGGCGGCGGATACCGCCTCAAAGGTGACGACCAGTTCCTCGCGTTCACCGAAGCGGACCAGGTGGCGGTCCAGCACATCTGCCAGACCAGCAGCCAACTCGTCGCTTTCGGCGCGCACCTCCATGACGAGTGCACCGTCGGTTTCGCGCAGGTCACCGTAGCCGCGGAAAATACCGTCGCGGTTGAAGGTGAGGCGCAGACCGTCGGGCAGTTCTGCGGTGCCGAGCTTGCGGCCCATGTGCGAGCCGAGCTGCTTGATGTATCGGGCGGGGCGGTCGGTTGCTACGACGGCGCGCTGGCGCACCGGCAGGGATTCTGCGGCGGGGTAGTTCTCAGCAGTGTTTTCTTGGGGAGTTTCAGTCACGGTGGACTCCTTCTTATCTATGCCGAAAAAGGCTCACCACACTGAACCCTGCATCCGGCGACACGTTGTTTCATCTCGAATATATCAGGGAGTTAGGGTTCACTAACCTAACAAGCTGTTGATGTTCGCGCAGGGTGAGAGATAGTTACCCTCTATGACGCCACCCAAGACAGACCCACTGAACGAAAGCTGGGAATTTCCTGGATTAACGCTCAGAGAAACTTTAAACGTAGAATATTTCGGTAACAACAGTGTCACCTCCCCAACACACCGGGAAGTGGCACTTTTTTATGCGGGTCCGGAACCCCGGCGCCCGCCCCTACTAAGAGTATCTACGGATTTTCACGAATGTCTTCTGAGAACACCGCGGCTCCCCAGAACCCCAAGGCAGAAGCCAAGGGCGCACTGGACCGTTACTTCAAAATCAGCGAACGTGGCTCCACCATCGCAGCAGAATTCCGAGGCGGCCTCGCCACCTTCTTCGCGATGAGCTACATTGTCGTGCTGAACCCCCTCATCATCGGCCTCGGCAAGGACGCATCCGGCAACGCGCTCGGCGTACCGCAGGTCGCAGCAATGACCGCACTGGTCGCAGGCGTCATGACCATCCTCATGGGCGTCATCGCCAAGCAGCCCTTCGCCATGGCGGCAGGCCTCGGCGTGAACGCGCTGCTGGCAACCACCATCGCCTCCACCCCCGGACTCACCTGGCCCGCCATCATGGGCCTTGTCGTCTGGGCTGGTGTGCTGATGACCATCCTCGTGCTGACCGGCTTCCGTACCGCAGTGTTCAACGCGGTCCCCGAATCGCTCAAGGTCGCAATCGTCGTCGGTATCGGCTTCTTCATCGCCTTCATCGGCCTCGTTAACGCAGGTATCATCCGCCGCATGCCCGACGCAGCCGGTTCCACCGTGCCCGTCTCCTTCGGCGTGAGCGGCCACCTGCTCGGCTGGCCCACCCTGGTCTTCCTGTTCGGCCTGTTCCTCACCATTGCGCTGTTCATCCGCAATGTGAAGGGTGCAATCCTCTACGGCGTGCTCGCCTCCACCGCCCTCTCCATCATCCTGGAGAAGGTCGTGCCCTCCGGCAGCTCGCTTGAGTCCCCCACCGGCTGGTCCCTGAACGTCCCCGTCTGGGACTCCAGCACCAGCAAGCTGCCCGACTTCTCCCTGTTCGGCTCCGCTGACCTGTTCGGCGCCTTCGGCACCCTCGGCGGCATGGCTGCCGTTCTGCTGATCTTCACCATCCTCATCTCCGCGTTCTTCGACGCGATGGGCACCTCCGTGGGTCTCGCAACCGAAGCAGGCACCATGAAGGACGGCCAGATTGAGAACGTCGACAAGGTCCTGCTCGTGGACGCCCTCGGCTCCGTAGCCGGCGGTGGCACCTCCTCCTCCGCAAGCCAGATCTTCGTGGAGTCCGCAACCGGTATCGGCGCGGGCGCACGCACCGGCTTCGCAAACATCGTCACCGGTGTGCTGTTCCTCGTCGCAATCTTCCTGACCCCGCTGGTCACCATCGTGCCCTTCGAAGCTGTTGCACCCGCAATGGTGTTCGTTGGCTTCCTGATGATCCGCCAGGCAGTGAACATCGACTGGAACGACTGGGGCCTCGGTATCCCCGCGTTCATGACCATCATCTTCATGCCCCTGGCATACTCCATCGCGGACGGTATCGGCGCAGGCTTCCTGTCCTACGTCTTCATCCGCCTGGTGCAGGGCCGCGGCAAGGAAGTTCACTGGCTCATGTACGTGGTTTCCGCAGTGTTCCTCATCTTCTTCGCTAACGGCCTGATTACCGGCTGGATGCACTAAATACATCGGGTGCCTCACCCTCCCACGTGGAGGCGCA
>NZ_CAXOQT010000019.1:0-49234 GCF_964211445.1 Rothia mucilaginosa
CAAAGACTTATTGAGCCTCAAAAATTGAGTTTAGAACTTTGTGCCGGTCAGACGCTCATACGCCTCAACGTAACGCGCACGAGTCTTCTCCACAACCTCCTCAGGCAGGTGCGGCACGTTATCCGAGCCATCCCAACCCGACTCCGGCGAACGCAGCCAGTCACGCACATACTGCTTATCGAAGCTCGGCTGCGGACGACCCGGCTCGTACTGCTGAGCATCCCAGAAACGCGAAGAATCCGGGGTCAGCACCTCATCGCCCAGGGTAATCTCGCCGCGGTACGAATCAGTACCGAACTCCATCTTGGTGTCCGCCAGAATAATGCCCTGCTCGCGAGCAATCTTCTCCGCAGTGGTGTACAGGCTCAGGCTCAGCTCCTCCAGGCGCTCACCCACCGGCTGACCCACCTCAGCGTACAGCTCCTCACGGGTCACCAGCTCATCATGCTCACCCACCTCAGCCTTACCGGTCGGAGTGAAAATCGGGGTGTCCAGGCGGGAACCATCCACCAGGCCCGCAGGCAGCTTCACACCAGCAATCTCACCGGTCTCGTTGTACACAGCCAGACCCGAACCGGTCAGGTAACCGCGCACAATGCACTCAACCGGGAACATGTTCAGGGAGCGGCAAATCATTGCTCGACCAGCCACAACATCCGGAACGTCAGTGGACAGCACATGGTTCGGAACCTGCTTAAGCTGCTCAAACCACCACAGGGACATCTGAGTCAGAATCTTGCCCTTATCCGGGATCTCGGTGGGCAGAATACGGTCAAACGCGCTGATACGGTCCGAGGCAACAACCATGACCGAACCGGCACGCAGCTCAGCGTCATCATTGACGGTCAGGCCGGTAGCGTCAAAACGTTCCTCATTCGGAACGTACAGGTCGCGGACCTTGCCGGAATAGATGTGAGTCCAGCCAGGAATCTCCACGGGGTTAGAACGAGAAGTCATGAGAATTTCTCCTGATGAGGTGGTGTGATGTGGATGCAAAAAGTCTGTGTAATTACAATACCGCGACAGGCACGGCTCCCGATAGTGCCAATTGGGCATCAATACGGCACAATCTTGAGAGCCCAACCTGCCCCGGTCGCCGCCGCCAGCACCCCCGAACCAAGGAAATGAACCAGGGAAAAGCTGAAGCGGCACAAAGCTAAGAAGCGAGAAGCAAAGAAGCGACCGGCTCCCCCACCCTCAAGCGGGGAAGCCGGTCACCTTATGTTTTAGCCGCGCGGGGCGGGAATCTGGATGCGGTTCTCCACAGCCTTCAGCGCGATATCGGTGCGGTACTGCGCGCCAGCCCAAGAGATAGCGCGAACACCCTCGTAGGCGGCGTCGCGGGCAGCGCCCAGGTTCTCACCGAGCGCCACAACAGCCAGTACGCGGCCGCCAGCAGTGTGAATCTCCTCGCCGGAAACCACGGTACCGGCGTGAATCACGTGCACGCCCTCCAGAGCGTTCGCCTCGTCCAGACCGGAGATGACGTCACCCTTGCGGGGAGTGTCCGGGTAGTTCTCAGCAGCCATGACCACGTCCACTGCGGTGCGGGGATCCCAGTCCAGCTCGGTGCCCTCAGAAATTTCGCCGCGGGCAGCCGCACGCAGCAACTGACCCAGCGGGGTGCGCAGACGCGCCAGAACCGCCTGGGTTTCGGGGTCGCCAAAGCGGGCGTTGAACTCAATAACGCGCACGCCGCGGCTGGTCACAGCCAGACCGCAGAAGAGCACGCCCACGAACGGGGTGCCGCGCTCAGCCATACGTGCCACGGTCGGGCGGGCAACCTTCTCCACGACCTCCTGTACGAAGCCCTCGGGCAGCCAGGGAAGCGGGGTGTAGGCGCCCATACCGCCGGTGTTCGGGCCCTCGTCGTTGTCGAAAATGCGCTTGAAGTCCTGAGCCGGGGACAGCGGCAGAACGTTCTTACCGTCAGAGATGACGAAGAGGGACACCTCGGGGCCGTCCAGGAACTCTTCGATGACCACGGTGCCGCCAGCGTTGAAGCAAGCCTGAGCGTGCTCCAGCGCCGCAGCACGGTCCTCGGTCACCACAACGCCCTTACCTGCAGCCAGGCCGTCGTCCTTGACCACGTAGGGTGCGCCGAATTCGTCCAGTGCCGCCTGCGCCTCAGCGGCGTTCGTTGCCACGTAGGCGCGAGCGGTCGGCACGGAAGCCTCTTCCATGACCTGCTTAGCGAAAGCCTTAGAGCCCTCCAGCTGAGCGGCAGCTGCGGAGGGGCCGAAAACGTCAAAACCCGCCTCACGCAGTGCATCGGAGACACCTGCGACCAGGGGCGCCTCCGGGCCAATAACGACCAGGTCGGCGTTCAGTTCGCGTGCCAGGGCGGTTGCCTGGGCGGGGTCATTCGCATCAATTGCGTGGACGGGAACATCCTGGGCAATACCGGCGTTGCCGGGGGCGCTGTGCACCTCAGTTACCTCAGGGTCGCGCAGAAGCGCTCGAATAATTGCGTGTTCGCGGCCGCCGGGGCCCAGTACCAAAACCTTCATGCTATTTAGGGTACCCGGTACCCTCTCAAAAATGTGAGCTGAGCACACTAAAAATGCGGCCCTTCTCATGTAGCGGCACATTCGCAAGAATGCACGCTAGAGAAGAGCCGCACAGCGCGGTAACCGAAGCTACCGAATCAAGCTAAACCTTAGATGAGGGCGGTAATAGCAGCCACACCACCGAAGACAATACCCGGGAGGTTCGCGATGATGATCGGGACGTCCTTCTTGGGGCGCCACAGACCGTACAGAACCCACAGGGTGCAGTTCACAGCAGCAACCAGAGGCTGGATCCAGTCACCCTTGTGACCGTTCAGGTTACCGATAATCTGCGGGAAGTAGAACACGTACATGAGCACTGCAGTCACAGAAGCAACGCGAGCCAGGATGGGGAAGAACTTTGCGTGGAATTCAGATTCTGCGCTCAAACCGCCCTTGGGGGAGGTGTTCTGTGCGGAGGTAGAGGTGTTGTTCTGCTCTGCCATGGATGTACTCCTTTACGTAATTGTGTGCGCCGTATGAGCCACTTAGAAAAGTGGCTGAAAGTGACGGTGCAAAAATCCCTGTAAACCCTCAAGTTTTAAACCCTATGCTTCGTACCGGCATATTCACCTTAAGGGTGAGGTTTAGGGTGGGGGTGGCAAGCGAGCGCGCGAGGGCTCAGCGTACCGTTCAAGGGTGGGTAAGTGGAGAAAAAGCTCATATGCCGCTGCCTTGGTCTTCGCCATATATTGGGCGGTGACGTCTATACGTCGGTCGGTCCTATGCGGTGCGCAGGGTTGATGCGGAGGCTACCTATAGTAGGGGAATCGTGCGGGCTGTGCCTCGCTCACGATGCTTGCCTCAGAGCCACCTTTGAAGGTGTTCTGCGCGATGAGCACCCTACCATTATAAAAATGAGTGACTCATAAAATCAACCTTTTGAGGGATATACGCTTCCTCACACTCCTTATCAGGTGCATATAAAATCCCGTTTTCAGCTACCTTTCACCGCACAAATAGGGCGATGCAATACGCCCCGTTTAAACTAGAAGAATGACCAACAGCACCACCTCACAGGCCACCACTCACACCACCCACCAGGGCAGCGCCTTCGACGTAGAACTCGCGCAGCTCACCCGCAACAACCTCGTGGAGGCACGCCACCGCGGCCGCCTCATTCTGCTCGGCCCCGACGGCGAAATTCAGCTTGCCCTCGGTGATATTCATGAGCCCTTCTACCTGCGCTCCGCCGCAAAGCCGCTACAGGCAATTGGTTCCATGAAGGCGGGCGCACCCCTGCGCGGCTCCCAGGTCGCCATCGCCTGCGGCTCGCACCGCGGCACCTTCGAGCAGATGCGCGCCGTACAGGACGTACTCACCCAGGGCAGCACCGAAACCAACCCACTCACCTCTGCGAACCTGGCGCTCAAGCCCGCGCTCCCCTCCGATAAGCAGGCACGTCAGGCAATGATTCAAGCGAACCTTGCCGCTACTGCCCTAGCGCACCCCTGCTCCGGCAAGCACGCCGCATTCCTGTGGGCGTGCACCGCCAAGCTCGAGCGCGGCGAGCTCGAAGAAGGCTCGCAGAACTGGACCCTCCACAACTACCTCGACCCCAACCACCCGCTGCAGCAGGTCATCACCGAAGAGATCGAGGCATTCACCGGCGAACCGGTAGCCGCCATCGGCGTGGACGGCTGCGGCGCGCCCGTGCATGCGGTCTCGCTGCTGGGTGCCGCACGCGCCTACTCGGCCCTGGGCTCGGCAATCCGCAACCTCGGGGCGGATGCGCGCGCCTCCACGGTTGCAACCGCCATGGTGGACTACCCCGAGCTGATTCAGGCACCCGGCTACCCCGACACCGTGCTCAGCGAAGAACTGGACGCCATCGTCAAGAGCGGCGCGGAGGGTGTGCTCTGCATCGGTCTGCGTTTGGGCGCGTCCGTGGTGGTGAAGATGAGCGACGGCACCCACCGCGCCATGTACGCCGTGGCTCTGCGTGCGCTCGCCGCTGGCGGTTACCTGAGCGCCGAAGAGCGCGAGCGCCTGCTTGCGCTGGTGGTTCGTCCCGTGACCGGCGGATACGCCGATGGCAAGCCGGTTGAGGTCGGCGAGCTGCGCGTGCATGAGGAGCTCTTCACCCGCGAAGATCTCGCTACCGGCGCCCCGGAAGAGGACTAATCGTGGCGATTCGACGTAAAACCTCCGAAGCAGACGGCATGGCGGCGGTACGCGAAGTGCATGCTTTCTTTGAGGAACAGCGTGCGGCAGCCGGCGAGCCTGCAGATTCGCACGCCCGAGGCGAGTACCTGCTGAACAGCTACTTGCTGAATAGCCCGGAGGTGGAGCAGGCGTTTGCCGCGCTCCCCCGCTCGGTGCGCGCAACCTTCGTTCGCTTCACCCTTGAAGAGCTGGCAACCCTCGCCCCCGGCAATAGCGTGGAGGTGCGCGTGCCCCCGCTGGGCGTGACCCAGTGTGTGGCGGGCCCCCGCCATACACGCGGCACTCCCCCGTCCGTTGTGGAGGCGCGCCCGCTCGTGTGGGCGGCGCTGGTGCTGGGTGCCTGTTCGTGGGAGCAGGCGGTGGGTGCCGGTGCGCTTGATGCGTCGGGCGAGCGCAGTGATTTATCGGCGCTTCTTCCGCTCTTCTAGAATTTGCTACGAGCCCGCAGGTCCACGCAGTTTTCGTAATTTGGCGTGTTTGTTGCCTGTTCTAGTGGTCCATACTGAGGTATTTAGCGTATCCTTCACCACGTCTACATTGAAACCCGGTACACTTTTAAAGGTCTGGTGTATGCTACCGCACACACAGGCAGGTGCGAGTACAGAAACACACGTCCGTCTTGCGCCTGCGCAGACGCATCCGCAGTCCCAACGTCGAAAAGAAGTGAATTGATTCGCCCCGACGGAAAACTCACTCACGACCTCGATCCGATTGACCACGGCCCCAAGGACGCCTGCGGCGTCTTCGGCGTCTGGGCACCCGGCGAGGACGTGGCAAAGCTAACCTACTACGGCCTGTACGCACTCCAGCACCGCGGCCAGGAATCAGCAGGTATCGCAACCAGCAACGGCAAACGCATCCACGTGTACAAAGATATGGGACTCGTCTCCCAGGTCTTTGACGAAGCCACTCTCAGCTCCATGCCCGGCGACCACGCTATCGGCCACGCCCGATACTCCACCACCGGCGCATCCCACTGGGCTAACGCACAGCCCACCCTCGGTACCACCCCGCACGGCACGCTCTGCCTGGCGCACAACGGTAACCTCACCAACTCGGCTGACCTTTACGACCGAGTGATTGCCAAGAATGGCGGCAAGCCTCCCAAGCACGGCGAGCTCGCCCAGGGCAACACCACCGACACCGCGCTCGTCACCGCCCTGCTGGCGGAGCACGACTTCGATTCCCTCGAAGAAGCAGCACTTGACCTGCTGCCCACCCTGCGCGGTGCTTTCTGCCTCACCTTCATGGATGAGAACACCCTCTACGCCGCACGCGACCCGCAGGGCGTTCGCCCGCTGGTGCTCGGTCGCCTGGAGCGCGGCTGGGTTGTCGCCTCCGAAACCGCGGCACTGGACATTGTCGGCGCGTCCTTCGTGCGCGAAGTTGAGCCCGGCGAATTCATTACCATCGACGAGAACGGCCTGCGTTCCCAGCGCTTCGCTGAGGCAAAGCCCGCCGGCTGCGTCTTCGAGTACGTTTACCTCGCCCGCCCGGACACCACCATCTCCGGCCGTAGCGTCTACGAATCCCGCGTAGAGATGGGCCGTCAGCTCGCCCGCGAGCACGCCGTCGATGCTGACCTGGTCATGCCCACCCCCGAATCCGGTGTTCCCGCCGCGATTGGTTACGCCGAAGAGTCCGGCATTCCCTACGGTAACGGCCTGGTCAAGAACGCTTACGTGGGTCGAACCTTCATTCAGCCCTCGCAGACCATCCGCCAGCTGGGTATTCGACTCAAGCTGAACCCGCTCAAGTCCGTGGTTGCAGGCAAGCGCCTCGTCGTGATTGACGACTCCATCGTTCGCGGTAACACCCAGCGCGCCCTGGTGCGTATGCTCCGCGAAGCAGGCGCGAAGGAAGTGCACGTTCGTATTTCCTCCCCGCCCGTGAAGTGGCCCTGCTTCTACGGTATTGACTTCGCTTCCCGCGCAGAGCTGATTGCGAACGGCCTGTCCGTGGACGAAATCGCCTCCTCCCTGGGCGCCGATTCCCTCGGTTTCATCTCCCAGGACGGCATGATGGCAGCCACCGAGCAGCCCGCCGAAAACATGTGTACCGCATGCTTCACCGGCGAATACCCGATTGAGCTGCCCAGCGAGGAACGACGCGGCAAGTCCCTCTTCGACTCCGAAGAGAAGGGCAAGGGCGGCCCCCTCGCCGGTAAGGCGGCAGAAGTGACCGTGGAACGCCCCGTCCCCTCCAAGCCCGAGCACGCCGAGGCGGTCTCCATTGAGACCCGCGAAGGCACCGAAACTCTCGAGACGAAGTTCGACGCCTCCGCAGTACAGGTTGCCGCAGACGATGCCGGCATGGGCATGTGCAACCCCGGCCCCGACGCCGACCTCGAGGCATTGCTCACCGAGCAGGACCGCACCCCCGCAAACTCCTCCGCTACCACTACCCCGAAGGAATCCTAAATGAGCGAGAACACCACCACCGTAACCTACGCGAGCGCAGGCGTTGACGTAGAGGCTGGCGATCGCGCCGTTGAGCTGATGAAGGGCGCTATCAAGGCGACCCACAACTCCTCCGTCGTTGGTGGCGTGGGCGGCTTCGCGGGCCTGTACGACGTCTCTGAGCTGGTCAAGTACCGCAAGCCCTACCTGGCTACCTCCACCGACGGTGTGGGCACCAAGGTCGCTATCGCGCAGGCTCTGGATATTCACGACACCATCGGCTACGACCTGGTCGGCATGGTCGTGGACGACATCGTCGTGTGCGGTGCGAAGCCGCTGTTCATGACCGACTACATTGCCACCGGCAAGGTCGTTCCCGAGCGTATCGCTGACATTGTGCGCGGTATCGCTGGCGCATGTGCACAGGCTGGTACCGCCCTGGTTGGCGGCGAGACCGCTGAGCACCCCGGTCTGCTCGCTGAAGACGAGTACGACGTTGCGGGCGCAGCAACCGGCCTGGTCGAGGCAGACGAGTTGCTCGGCCCCGACCGCGTGCGCGAAGGCGACGTACTAATCGCTATGGCGTCCTCCGGCATTCACTCCAACGGCTACTCCCTGGTCCGCAAGGTCCTGAACGTTGCCGGTTGGGGCCTGGAGCGCCAGGTGGACGAGCTGGGCCGCACCATCGGTGAGGAACTGCTCGAACCCACCCGCGTGTACGCAGCGGACTGCCTGGACCTGGCGGCGGCGTTCCCCGTCAACGGCGAAGACGGCACCACCGGCAGCGGTGTGCGCGGCTTCTCGCACGTGACCGGCGGCGGCCTGGCTGCTAACCTGGCTCGCGTTCTGCCTCAGGGCCTGGAGGGTCGCGTGGACCGCTCCACCTGGCAGATTCCCGCCATCTTCTCCCTGATCGGCTCGCTGGGCAACGTGCCCCTTGCCGACCTGGAGCGCACCCTGAACCTGGGCGTGGGCATGATTGCTATCGTTGACCCCTCCGTGGCTGAGGCTGCTACCAAGCGTCTGAACGACCGCGGTATCCCCTCCTGGATCATGGGCGATGTTGTTGCCGCCGGCGAGCCCGAGGCAAACAGCGCCGACTACATTCAGGGTGCTAAGGGCGTGGACGGCGGCGCGGTTCGCTTGCTGGGCTCCTACGCTTCCTAGGGACGCTTCTTCACACAGTGAGCGAGCGCCAGCCTGACTGGTGCTGATAATTGCTGATGCCGGGGCGGTCACCTCTACGGTGGCCGCCCCGGTTTTTGTGTGTCTACCGGTGGTGCGCTGCCCGGTGTTTTTACTACCGGGTTTTTATTTAATTTCGCGCGTATTTCAGGCTATTTTTATTTTTTGCTATCAACTGCATTTTTAATGCATTCCAGTGCTTACACTGCAGTGTTAAAACATTTACTTTTCTCTCCAGCTCGCAAGAGGCGCCACGCAGCCCACATCACACACCCTAACCCTCAAGCTTTACCTACATAAACTCTCAACTATTGGGCACTATTCAGCCTCCACGGGTTGATTTTCTGCACATTAACCCGTGAAAAGTACCTCAAAAATCCCTCAAGCTCACCTTGAAGTGATACCTTAGAAACGTACGTTGCACACCGTCCAAAAAAGAGTTCTTCCGGTACGAAAAAAGGGTCCACAAAACGCTATTCCCTCACCCCATTCATTACTTCAGCGCGCCCAAAATCAGGCCCCTTTTGCCACCCCGTAAAAACCCTATCCGCACCCCGTGCACCTACAGACGGAAACACCAGTACGCATCGCACAGTCCGCATACCACCTACATCAGGAGAACCAGATGAGGCTTCCATACATCGACGCACGCCGCACCGAAACACCTCCTCACCCCTGCACCCGCCGCAAGCGCCCCGCACGCACGGCACTGAGCCTGCTCGCCGCCGGCGCCATCCTCTTCGGAGGCGACCTGCCCACCGTCCTCGCGCAGGCACCCAGCGACGAAGCCATCCTGGCAGCAGCTCAGGCGGCACCCCAGATCGAAGGCCCCGTCAGCCCCTTAACCCTCACTCGCGACAGCGCGGTACGCCCCAACACCCCCACCGCCGCAGCACCCGGCACGCTCCCCCAGCAGAACTTTGACCGATTCATCGTTACCTACACCAACGAAGCCAAGCAGCGCAAAACGCTGCGTGACGGCGAGTGGGACGCAGTCCACGGCATTGCGGACGACATTATGGACACCGTCGATGTCGCCAGCGAAGCGATGAACGTCGACACCAAGCTCCTGCACAACACCTCCACCGATGACGCCGTCATCCAGACCTCCAAAACCCTCAACAAAACCGAGGCAAAGGAGTTCATGGCGAAAGTCGCCTCCGACCCGGACGTGGCCTCCGTCGAGCCCGACTACATCAACTACCCCGCAGCAGAAGGCGACATCACCTTCCAGTTCAACGACCCGCAGTACAGCAAGCAGTGGAACCTCACCAACCCCACCACCGGCGTGCAGAACACCGGTAACGCGCGCCTGCGCCGCGGCGCAAACGTGAAGGTCGCCGTGCTCGACACCGGCTACGTGCCGCACCCCGACCTGGTCACCGGCATGGCGAACGGCTACGACTTCGTCAGCGACCCGCTCAGTGCCCGCGACGGCAACGGCCGCGACCCCAACCCCCTGGATGAAGGCGACTACGCACCCTACAACCTCTGTAAGGACCAGGCGAACGCCCACACCTCCACCTGGCACGGCACCCACGTGGCGGGCATTATCGGCGCACGCGGTAACAACGGCATGGGCATTGTCGGCGTCGCCGACCTCGCCCGCGTGCAGCCCGTGCGCGTGCTGGGCCGCTGCGGTGGCCGCACCTCCGACATTGCCGACGCGATCATCTGGGCTGCAGGCGGACACGTTGACGGCGTGCCGGACAACACCTACCCCGCTAAGATCATCAACATGTCCATCGGCACCGTAACCCAGTGCCCCGCCGCCTACCAGCGCGCCATCAACATCGCCCGTTCCAAGGGCGCACTCGTGGTTGCCGCGGCAGGTAACGGCAATACGGACGCCTCCAAGTACGCGCCCGCCAACTGCATGGGCGTCATCACGGTTGGCGCAACCACCAAGGCCGGTACACGAGCATCGTTCTCCAACTACGGTACGAGGGTCAACATCTCCGCACCGGGTGAGAACATCCTCTCCCTGTCCGTGAACAGCCTCGACCGCCCGGATAACACCAAGTTCACCTACGTCTACGAGAGCGGCACCTCCATGGCGGCGCCGCACGTCTCCGCTCTGCTCGCGCAGCAGCTGGTCAACGGCACCTCCATGACCACTCAGCAGGTCGAGAGAGCATTCACCCTCGCGGGAGGTAATCGCATCAAATGCGACAAGATCTTCTGCAGCCGCGGCATTATCAACAGCTTCAACCTGGCGAAAAAGGCTGGAAACCTGGACGCGAACGGCAGGGTGACCTATCTGCGACCGCGCAAGATCATTTCTAAGGGCCTGAGCGCCGGAGCATCTAACACCAAGATTGCGGACGGTACCGGTGAAGCTGCAGAGGCAACTACTACCGCAACAGCGCAGGCGGCAGGAACCAACGGCGAGACCCTCACCGGCGACTACGACCGAATTCCCGGCGCCCCCGCCATGGAAATCCCCGAAGATGCCCAGGTCCAAGACCTGAACGGTGACGCCGAGCCCGTCACCCAGGACGAGCCGCTGGTCACCAACCCCGCACAGAAGCCCCGCGAGGCAGACGAGCAGCACTAAGCTACCCATAGCGTAGCCAGACCCGGTTCACGTGCATAGCGAAGCCCCCGATGAAAGAACTCATCGGGGGCTTTTCGTATCTAAAAAGAGTTTCGACTAGCGGTGATTACCGGAAGCGAAACCCAAGTAACCACTGCTCGGGTAGGTGTTCGCAGAAGAACCGTGCCAGGAGCGGTAACGCGGAGTGTGACCGTGACGCGGACGCGACGGGTACGAGGGGCGAGTCACCGGGCGGGACGGGCGGGTCACCGGGCGGTTAGTCTTCGGAGCCGGAGCCGGGGTCACCTTCGGTGCAGGGGTCTGGTGACGCTTAGCGTCCTCTTCAGCCTTCTTGCGAGCTGCTTCTTCAGCCGCCTTCTTACGTGCGGCCTCCTCTGCCGCCTTCTTACGTGCCGCCTCAGCTGCGGCAGCCTCCGCAGCTTCACGGTCGGAGCGGACCTGCTGAACCGCACGTGCCGCATTCACAATGCCAGAACCGCACGCGGACTGGTCGCACTCAACGCCCTGAGAGGTGGACTGCAGAACCTTCTTCGTCTGCGCGTAGGTCAGCTTCGGGTCGACCGCCTTCATGAGCGCCACAATACCGGCAACGTGCGGTGCCGCCATCGAAGTGCCCTGGTACTCGGCGTAGTCAGCCTTACCGGGAGCGGTCTTGCCGGCGTTCAGAGTGGAGAGGATACCGCCACCCCAGTAGCGGCGGTCGCCGCCGGGTGCGCTCACGTCCACGCGGGAGCCGTAGTTAGAGAAATAGGAGCGTTTGCCGTTCTTATCGGTCGCGCCCACGTTGATGACATCCTCGCAGTTGCCGGGGCTGGACTTCGATGCGTCAAAGTTATTGTTACCCGCGGCGACAACCACGATGGAGCCGCGCTTATTCGCCTGAGCAATCGCCTGGCGGTACGGGGTGGTGCAGGTGCCCTCGCTACCGATGGACATGTTAATGACCTGGGCGGGGTTCTGGTTTGCGGGAACGCCGCGCACGCTACCGCCGGCAGCCCAAATAATGCCGTCGGTGATGTCCGAGTCGAAGCCACCGCAGGCGCCCAGAACGCGCACGGGCACAATCTTCGCCTCGGGTGCCACGCCGGCAATACCCTCATTGTTATTCGCAATAGCGGCGATGGTGCCCGCCACGTGGGTGCCGTGCCAGTCGGAGGCGGTCGCCTTTGAACCGGTGAAGCACTGGTTATCTACGGTCCAGTTGCCGGCGTCGGTCGGGTCGGAGTCGCGACCGTTACCATCATTGGAGAACGCCGACTCGGCAATGAAGTCGTAGCCGGGCAGAACGTTAGCGTCCAGGTCAGGGTGCGCGGTGATGCCGGAGTCCAGCACCGCCACGGTCACGCCCTTGCCGCGGGTGGTGCCCCACGCCTCCAGCGCAGAAACGCCCTTCTCGCCGGTGAGGGACCACATGCGGTTCATCTTCGGGTCGTTAATCTTGACGGGCTCCGAGGTGTTATCCACGGTGGCGTAGCGGCGCATATCGGGCGACACGGAGGCAACCTTGGAGTTCGCGCTCAGGGCGTCCATGTACTGCTGCGCCTGGGCGGGGGTGAGCTCCGCGGAGGTGGTGACCACGCTGGCATCCAGCGCGGTGGAGCGGACGTAGCTGGTCTTAATGTTCAGCAGCTCGTCGATGCTCTGCACGTCGGAGGTGATGCCCGCGTAGAGTGCGTCGCTCCAGGTTGCCTGCTGGGTACCGGCGGCTGCGGACCAGTCAATCTGGTCTGCGGTGGCGTCGGTGGAGGCGGCGTTCTTCGCGTCCTCGGTGTAGGTGATGATGAAGCGGTTGTACGCCACGGGTGCGGACTGGGTGGCCTGTGCAGTGTTGGAGGCCTGTGCAGTGTTGGAGGCCTGCGCGGCGTTAGAAGCCTGGGTAGCCTGCGCGGTGGGTACTGCCACGGCGGGGATGACGCTTGCCGAGAGCAAGCAGGTTGCGGTGACGAAGCTCAGCAGGGAACGCTGTGAGGAGCGTGCCTGCGAGGGGCGAGCAATGCGAAGCATAGACGTCCTTGTGTGAGTGGGTACCGGGCATGCACGGTTCGGCGCAGCGTTGCCGATTCGCGTTGAGGGCGCAGAGTGCTGTGTGTGTGCTCGGTACGAGTGAATACGGAAGAGTGAAGTGTTGGTGCATAGTGTGGGCTGTGAAGTGGCTTCACAATGTGCATGCACGGGTACGCACCGTGAGATACTCTAGCACCATTTTTCAGTTACTTTATGAATAAAATATACAATGTGATGCACCTCATTTTATATAAAGATGAGCAATACTTAAATCACTACTTTAAGGCATAAGAATATCTCGACTAGGCATTTCTTTATCTGCATTTACATGAAGGAAAAATCTCATTATCTACGCCACACTATCGAGTTTTAGGCGCTAGATACATGGGAAAAGGTGCTAGGATAGCGATATCTCACCACATAAACTACTTCCGAAGAACTCCCATACGGGGGTTTAGAGAAAAATACACATCAATGCAGTGATGTGCATTTTCTTTTTCTATTCGCTCCTCACAAGCAAATATGCAAAAGAATGCAAATATTTTCTCAAAAGTGCATTTATGTGAGTGGATGACCAACCCACTTGCCGCTTCCGGCACTCACATACGCAAAGGACCCCGATGTCTTTTACCACTCACCCCTCAGCGCGCCGCATCGCACGCACCGCACTGAGCCTGGGCACCGCCGCAGCACTCGTCGCGACCCTGGGCGCCCCCGCATCCTTCGCGGCACCCGCCAAGGCTAACGGCGCCGAACGCTCCAAGGCGCACACCACTATTTCCTCCCTCAGCTCCGGTCAGCAGAAGGCAGGCTTCAACCGCTTCGTCATCACCTACACCGACAGCGCCCTGAACTCTGGCGGCATCAACTGGGCAAGCCCCGCAGGCACCCAGGTCGCCACCTGGAGCGACGCCCTCTACCAGGGCATCAGCTCCGACGTGAAGAGCGTTGACGAACTGTTGAAGGTCAAGACCAGCTACGTACGCACCACCGCCCAGAAGGCGACCGTGGTGACCCTCTCCTCCAAGCTCACCGCAGAGCAGGCTGAGAAGTACATGGCGACGCTGAGCTCCAACCCGTCCGTCGCATCGGTCGAGCCCGATCTGCTGCGCCACTCCAACGCACGCACTCGTGGCGCCGCAACCTCCAAGGTGGCTCAGGTAGCCCAGGCGGCTCAGGCGTCGAACCAGGTTGTGGCACCGAACGACACCCTGTACCCGCAGCAGTGGAACCTGCACGGCACCAAGGGCCTGGCAACCCCCGAGGCGTGGAAGACCACCCTGGGCGCTGGCGTGACCGTTGCTGTGATTGACTCCGGCATCGTCAAGCACCCCGACCTGAACGATAACGTTCTGCCCGGCTACGACTTCATCACCGAGCCTTCCATTGCCCGTGACGGCAACGGCCGCGATTCCGACCCGACCGACCAGGGCAACTGGGAAGAAGCCGGCGTCTGCGACGCTGACTCTGAGGCAAGCGAGTCGAACTGGCACGGCACCCACGTTGCCGGCTCCATCGCTGCGATTATGAACAATAAGCGCGGCATCGTCGGCGTGGCACCGAACTCCAAGATCCTGCCCGTGCGCGCCCTGGGCATGTGCGGCGGCTACGACTCCGACATTGCGGATGCAATGGTTTGGGCAGCCGGCGGCACCGTTGAGGGTGTTCCCGCGAACTCCAACCCCGCCAAGATCATTAACCTCTCCCTCGGCGGCGAGGGCACCTGCCCCGCAACCTACTCCAAGGCTATTGCCGAGGTGAACAAGCGCGGCGCGATCCTCGTGGTCGCAGCGGGTAACGACGGTCAGGACACCTCCAAGGTCGCTCCGGCGAACTGCGGCGGCTCCATTGTGGTGGGCGCTACCGACCAGGAGGGTAAGCGTAGCGACTTCTCGAACTACGGCAAGCTTGTTGATGTGAGCGCCCCCGGCAGCAGCATCATGTCCACCGTGGACCTGGGCACCACCGTTTCCAAGGGTGCGGGCTACACCGAGTACGACGGCACCTCCATGGCAGCGCCCCAGGTTGCTGGCGTGATTGCTCTGATGAAGTCCGTGGATCCCTCGCTGACCGCTGAGCGTGCAAAGCAGATTCTGAAGCAGAGCTCCAAGCCGCTCACCTGCGATGTGAACGCTTGCGGTTCCGGCATTGTGAACGCGGCGAGCGCACTGGCTATGGTGCAGGGCAAGAAGGACCCGAACCCGACCGCGAAGCCCTGGCCGAAGCGTGCACCCAAGCACCCGACCCGTGCGGCTCGTGTTGGTTACGTGACTAACCCGGCTGTTAACCACAACCCGCCGTTCCTGATTACTCCCGGCGGTCTGGTTCCCGGTCAGTAATCGGTATGTTGCCAGTTCGGAAGCCGGTGAGCCAATAGGCTTCTGAAAGGCCGATATATACAAAAAGCCCCCGCTGAGTTTTTCTCAGCGGGGGCTTTTCGTGAACAGAACGCTGCCGCTTTTGATGCGGCAGCTTACTTCTCCCACCCACCCTCACGACTGACGGGTGGGAGAAATCTTGGGGTACGCCCCCAGCGAGCTGGACGCTAGGGTAGACGAGCTAGGGGCGTACCTGGGAGGCGCGCACACCGGTACGGATACCGGCAGCCTCCACGCGAGCGGACTCGTAGCTGACCGCACGCAGACCCGAGGGTGCGTTGGTTGCCACCGCCTTTTCTCTCGGGTTTTCCTGACGCTGGGTGGGTAGAAAAACCCAGCGGCGCTGGACCGCGAAGCTGACCGGAATGAGGAACAGCTCGGTCAGGATTTTGGCGACCAGCAGGGACGCGCCCAGGCCGGTCAGGGTTTCCATCAGAGCCGCGTTGGCTGCGAGGATACCCACCGCCAGCACGGCGTACCGCACCAGCGAAGAGGATGCCGAGGGGCGTGCGCCTCCGTCGTGCATGAGCATTCGGTTGACGGTGAAGTTTGTCAGCGCCGAGATAACACGTGCACCGACCACGGCGGCAAGCAGCGGAGCACCCAGACCCACCAGGACGAAGAGGGCGATAGCATCCACGAGGAAGCCGGTCAGGAAAGACGACGCCAGGAAGGCGAGCAGCGGTGCGTAGATGAGCGCCGAGTCCTGCAGGGGCCTAAAGTGGCTGGTCGGGTTACCCGGCTCGTAGACCTTCACGATGGGCACCTGCACCAGGTCCACGTCTGCGCGGGTTGCGCGCAGCAGCATGGAGAACTCGTACTCGTACTTATCGCCGGGGATCTGCAGCAGCCAGTCCAGGATCTGCGGGGTGAAGCCGCGCAGGCCAGTCTGGGTGTCTGCCACGCGGGCGCCGGTCGCCAGGGCGAAAAAGCCTACGGTTACGCTGTTACCAATCTTGGAGCGCAGCGGCACCTTGGTGCCTTCTTCGCCGGCGTTGGGGTCGGGCTTGGTACGCACACCGAGGACGATGCTCTTCTGGCCTGCCGCCGCCGCGGTTTCGGTGCGCACACCCACACGGAAGATGTCCTGGGGTAGGTGCTGGCCGTCCGCATCGGCGGTGACGATGACCTCGCCGGGGCGGTTTGCCTTCGCCCAGGCGATGCCGGTGCGCAGTGCCGCACCCTTGCCCTTGTTGACGGAGTGGGTCTGCACGGTCACGCCGTCGATACGCAGTTCGGTAAAGATCGGTGCGTAGGTGCTGCCGGATCCGTCGTCAATGACGAGGATTTCGGCGTTAGGATCCTGTTCGCGCAGGGCCCGGGCAAGGCGGACCAGTGACTGATCCGGCTTATAGGCGGGTATCAGGATTATCACGATGCGCTCCCTGCAATGTAGAGGATGTCACTGGTGCCACGCTCCTTAGTGCCACCCTGCGGGCGGTTGACCAGCTGGTTGTTGAAGACCATGGCGGAGGAGCCGCCACCGTCCAGGTTGTAGGCGCTGACGCAGCCGAGGTCCTTGAACATCTGGGCGAACTCGGGCATGGTCACGCCGCGCGAGTAGTTGGTGGAGCGGCCGTCAACCACGATGAAGACCAGGTGGTTGGTGCCGAGCACGCCCACGCCGGTTCGCGGCTGGTTGCCCTGGATGGAGTGGTTACCGAAGTTGGTGTCCACCTCGACGCTGTCGATGCCGTCGACAACCGCGGAGTCCTTGACCAGCGCGGGACCGAAGGAGAGGGTGTTCCATACGCCTTCGTTGACGAGGGTCTGGGCGTTGGTTGCGGTTTCGTCGTAGAGCTTGACGGAGCCGTCGCGGTAGAAAGCCAAACCCTCGCGAGCGCCGGAGTCACGGTAGACAACACCGTTTCGGATTACGATGCCGGTGGTACGGAAGCCGTAGTAGTCACCGTTGATCGCCCAGATGCCGTTGTGCTCCGAGGCAATGTTCGAGGGGGTGTCGATGATGTTCTGGCCGAACTTGTTGTTCGCGAAGGCGCTTCGCAGCAGGGTTGCGTTGTCGAGCTTGATGTCTGCTACGAAGGAGACGACCGCATCGGAGCCGCTGCCGGTGGTGGTGGAGGTGATGGTGATCGAGCCTTCGTTAGCGGTGAGGCTCTGGCCGTTAACCTTCACGCCGGTCAGTTCGGTGGGGTCTGCCGTGGCGGAGCCGGAGGCACTTGCGTTTGCCTGGGCTGCTGCCGCCTCGTAGGCGGTGGTGTCTTCGATTTCGGTGTGCTCTGCCAGGTAGCGGTTGTATGCCCAACCTGCGCCGCCGCCGACTACTGCGAGTGCGCCGAGGCCGCCGCCGATGAAGATTCGACGGGTGAGCTTCTTCTTGGCTAGCTTCTGCTCTGCTGCGGTTTGTGCGGCGGTTGCTTGTTCTGCCGCGGTCTGGGTGGTCTGGTCAATGTTCTGAGTCATGTTCTGTTCGTTGTTCATGTCTCTAGAATGCCGGGCTATTCTCTGTGCCAGGCATGACTAAGCTGTGCAGGAGCTATGTATGCTTATTCATTTCAAACTTTTTTATTACTACTTATGCTGTATTACCAGATGATGCTATGCGTACCCATGTATAAACATGTGCACTGGCTTTGTGTTCCATCTAGCTAAGGAACCCCGCGGGTAACCCGCCCCTCCCCCGACCCACAGGCCACCTCAGAGGGCACGAAAAAACCGGCTGAGCACCCCGTGCGGGGCCTCAAGCCGGTTCATCGTCTATACAATACGCTCGGTCGATATGCACCGAATCAATCCGCGTATTCTTTATGCCTCATCCTCGTAGGACGCGTACTTTTCTGCGTATGCCGAGTAGTCGTCCTCGTCGTCATAGCGACGGCGGGACGAATCGGAGGACTTCGTTTTCTTCGCGCTGCTCAGCTCGCGCTCGAGCGCGCTGTAGTCGGTCTCGGGGCTGAAGTACTTCATCTCCCGAGCCTGCCTTGTTGCTTTAGCCTTCTGACGGCCGCGCCCCATGGCGTGACCCCCTCTTTCATCCTGTCCGAGGCGAACAGCACGCGCGGCGCATCGCTCTCGGATCGTTCAACAGTCTTTACTACACTATAGAGTACCCTGTTTCAGCCCTGAATGTCTCGCTCAGCGGCACCTATTTTACGTATCAAAGCACTTCTTCGCACCGGAACAACCGTTTTATTTTGCACCGGTAGCCTTTTATACACCAGACGCCAACTCCCTAGATAACACATAGCCCCGCATCGGACGTATCGCTACATCCGATGCGGGGCGAGTGTCTCTCCCACCGGCTCACTCACAAGACCGGGTTCGGAGAGGGTACCGTGCGGGTCATGACATCCCGCACGGAGCTTAGGGGGGCAGCTCCTACCGCTTAGCTTGCGGCAAGGGAGCCGCTAGCTGGCGGTGAAAGAACCCAGCGAGGTGGCGTTCGACGCCAGGGTGGTGCTGGAGGCATCCACGCTATCGGTGGTGGTGTACACGGTGTAGCTCTCGCCCTTGGTGATCTTGGAGCTGGAGACCAGGATCAGTGCGGTGCTGGAGTTCGTCACCTTGTAGTTCGCCACCACGTTACCGGAGGAGTCGGTCACCTGTACGGTGGTGCCGGCGCTCAGGTTCGATACGTTGCTGATCTTCACGTAACCGCTGGTGGAGGAGGTTGCGGGCGCCTCAAACATGTCACCGGAGTTCGCCGCGCTCACGGTCGTACCGTTGAGCAGCAGGTCGCCGTTGGTGTCCAGGGAGGTGTTACCGCCGGTGAAGGGGCCGTTCACGACCAGGGTGCCGCCCGAGAGGGTTGCCGTACCGTTGGAGTCGATGCCGTCGCCGTTCGCGTTCACGGTGACGGTACCGCCGGTGATGTTGATGGTTGCGTCGACGACCTCGAAGGTGCCGCCGCCACCGCCCATACCGCCACCTGCGCCACCGCCAGCCGGGGGCTGACCCATGGTACCGGAGGGTGCCTGGCCGCCTGCCGGTGCCTGGTCGCCTGCCGGAGCCTGACCGCCCTGTGCCGCGTTACCCGGTGCAGCCTGGCCGCTCTGGGTATTCTGCGTAGTCTGGGTATTCTGCGCTGTCTGGTTGGTCTGCGTGGTGGAGGTCGAAGCCGACTCGGTACCGGTCGAGCTAGTGCTGGTGGTGCTGTACGAGGCGTTGATGCCGTCATCCGAGCTGGTCACGTTTACGGTGCCGTCCAAGATGTTGATGTACTGCGCCTCAATACCCTCGTTCGACTGGGTAATGTTCAGGGTACCGCCCGAAATCTCAAGCACGCGCTCGGCCTTGAAACCGTCGTCACCTGCGGAGATGTTCACGGTACCGCTGCTCAGGCGTACCCAGCCGCGGTTGCCGTCGGTGTCGTTGGTTGCCTTGATGCCGTCCTGGCTTGCGGTCACGGTGACGGTGCCGTCCAGGATATCGACGTAGTCCTTACCCTTGATGCCGGTGTTTGCCGCGTTCACCTCCAGGGTGCCGGAGGCAATAACCAGGCCGTCAGTGGTGTGGATACCCTCTTCGTACTTACCCTCAACCTTCAGGGTGCCTTCGCCCGCCAGGGTCAGGTCGCTCTTGGAGTAGATGGCGGCGTCGGGGCTGCCGCTGGCGGTATCGGAGTAGGAGGAGCCGTCAGAGACGGTGTTGGTGGTGCCCGAGGCGGTGTAGATAACGACCTCGTCCGCCTCAACCACGTTGATTACCGCGCCGGTGGAGTTAGTGATGGTCGCGTTGTTCAGAATCAGGCGGACCATGTCGCTGTCGGCTGCCTCAACCTTGACCTGGCCGCTATAGGTGCCGCTCAGGCGGTAGTTACCCGCCTTGGTGATGGTGATGACGCCGTCACTGACGGTCACGCCGTCGGTCGCGGTCGGGTTAGAAAGATCGATAGTAACTTCGCTGGAGGAATCCCAGGTCAGATCCTTCGCGGAGTAGTGGGTGTCCTCGGCGAGCTTCGCGCCGCTCTTCACGTCGGTGGAGAAGGAGTCCGCCACCTTCGACGTGGTATCCGAGGTGCTCGAAGCGGAGGTCGTGGTTGCGCTCGAAGCGCTAGCGTTCGAGGTCGAGGTTGCCGAGCAGCCGGTCAACGCCAGGGCTGCCAGGAGGGTAATGGAGGTTGCGCTCTTGATCATATTGCTCTTTTTCACGGGTTTTCCTTTGTGTTTGGGTGACTACTCGCGGAGAGCTCGCGCCACAGGTGGGGGTACAGGTTGTATGTGAAATGTGAATATGTGTGAGAGCGGTTATTGCCTGTGTGGGGCGAATAAAGCCAGTGTTGTGTTTTGTTCGGAGGGTTATAGGTTAGGGGGCTGGGGGTGCGGGTAAGGTAGGTGCGCTACCCTACCCGCGCATCCCAGGTTGCCGTTTAGGCGGGTTGCCGTTTAGGCGGCTGCGAAATGCTCGGTCAGCAGCTTCTGGTAGTCCTCTTCGGTCATGTCATCCAGATTGAGGCGGGTGCCGTTGACCGGTTCCAGGTGCATCCAGTTCTTCAGGGTTTCTTCCCACTTGTTGCTTGCCAGCTGCGGGTTCAGCGCCGCCATGCCGGTTGCAAACTTGGAAATCTTCGCGGGGGTGATGCCCGCATCCCAGAGGTGCTGGTCTGCCACGGAGGGCTCCACACCGGACTTGGTTTCAATGATGACCGCGTTCGGCAGGCCGTAGGTGGTGCCGACCAGGTTGCCGTGGAAGTTACGGTAGTTCACGCCCGCCATGAGGATGTTCTCAGAGAGAGGGGTCCAGGTCAGGGCGTTATCTACGGTCATACGGGAGGCGACCGGGTTCTTCTCGCTCTGCGGCAGGAAGACCGTGGTACGGCGGTAGCCGGTAGTCAGGACCGCCTCGAGCTTGTGCACGGGACCCGCGAGGATGTCACCAAGTGCTGCGGTGATGTACTCGTGGCCTTCCGCGGTGAGCGTATCGCGCTTCTCGAAGGTGTACGGGATACGCTTCTTGACGGTCATATCCTGCTCACCGTCGGTCTTGACCTCCAGGAAGGTCAGCTTCGAGTCCAGGTAGCTACGGGTACGAATCTTGAAGGTATCGTCGCGGCTGTAGGCTGCCGAGTGGTAGCTCTGCATCTGCGGGGTGTCGAAGT
Organism: Rothia mucilaginosa; assembly: GCF_964211445.1. Classification (GTDB taxonomy): domain Bacteria; phylum Actinomycetota; class Actinomycetes; order Actinomycetales; family Micrococcaceae; genus Rothia; species Rothia mucilaginosa_E. The sequence continues at coordinate 21,297 of NZ_CAXOQT010000019.1, forward strand.
AGACCGAGTCGTAGGCGAAGTCGCGCTGGCCATCGATTTCCATGACGGAGGCATCTGCGTCGAGCGTGGAGAGTACCTTGGCGGCGGTTTCTGCGTCGACAATGTACTTGCGGTCCACACGGGTCTGCATGGCTGCCTTCTCGTTCATGGCTTCGAGGCTGATGCTCTTCCACTCTGCGGGGATGATGTTTGCGGCTGCGTTAGTCATGGGTCTTCGTCCTTCTGGGGTGCCGCCCCGGTGCGCTAGGTTGTGCGTTGGGCTGTGCACTAGGGCGGCGTGTCGTGGGTATCTGGGATGGTTGTGCGGTTGGAGTGAATCGGAGGCTTCGAGCTTGTTGCTACTTACCAACCGGCATGCGCTGGAGGGGAACCATCCGAGTATCCAGCGTGGCGTGCGCCTCGGCGGTGGGCGCTACCGGCTGAGTTGCTACAGGCTGGCGGGTTGCGGTTACCTGCGGTGCTGCCGCCTCCACCGCTGCGGGGGTGCCGCCTTCGGGGGTTTCCTTGGGCTGGTAGGTGACGGTGGCGCGGGTCAGGTTGTTCACCATGTCCAGCTCGGTAATCTTCGCCGAGGTGACGGTGTAGCCCAGGCGAGCGGTCAGGTATGCCTTGAGCTCCTCCTCGTCACTGATCGCGCGATCGGCGGTGACGGTCTGAGTCAATTCCGTAGAAATCGGGGCGCTGCGCGAGTCAAGAATCGCGATCAGGGCGACCAGGGTAGCCATCAGGGCGAAGGCGATGTACGCCGGGCTGATGTTCACACCTGCGATCATGCCGACCGAGAGGGCTACGAAGTAGTAGCCGACCTCGCGCTGGCTCAGGGCGGTGGAACGCAGTCGGATAATCGACAGGACACCGAAGAGGCCCATGCCCATGGCGGATGCGTTCGATCCGGCGGATACCAGCGCCACCGAGACGGTGAAAATACCGGCGTTGATGACCGCGTAGGAAATCATCAGTTCGCGGTTGCGGTGCCGCACCATGTAGAGGGTGCAGAGCGCTGCGATGGCTATAGCATCGGCGAGTGCCATGGTCAGAATGTTCATTGGGTGCTCCAGATGTCGTGTCGTGAGATTCGCGGTGCTCGTCGCTGTCTGTTCTTCAGCTTCGGGCTGTGCGTTCTTTGTAGTATCTAGATTCCCGTGCGAGTCTGTGTTTACCCTGTGCTCGCCTTAACTTAGAGATAAGTGTTATGCGTCTCCGATAAACAGCCTTGTCAGTGGTGCTATTTGTCCGTAATTTTTTGCTTCTTTCGCGCCGTTCCCAGCATCCCTAACAGCCTCAAAAGGCACAAAAAATGGGCTCCCTCCGATATGGAGGGAGCCCATCAAAGTAGCTAAAAGCTTAGCGACTAGGCACTATTAAGCCTTCTTGCGCATGCGGGTTGCAACGATGGTCGCGCCACCTGCGCCCAGAGCAATCAGGCCCAGACCAGCAGCAGTCATTGCACCGGATGCACCAGTCTTAGCCAGGGAAGAAGAGCTCTTGGAGGATGCGTTCGAGGAACCGGAGCCCAGGTTGTCGCCGGAACCCAGGTTGTCATTCGAGCCGGAGCTCAGGCTGATGCTGTCAGACTTCTTGGAGTTCTCGTAGTCAACGGGCTGCTCGCAACCATAGTCGTCGCCGTCAGCGTTGAACTTCTCGCGGTAATCCGGGTGGCTCTTGTGAATCGGTGCCAGACCTGCAGCCTCAACGTCGGCGCAGTTCTGGAAACGGAAGTGCTGCTCGCTGTCAGACTTCTGCTCATCGGACTTCTGATCCTCAGACTTCTGCTCTTCGGCAGGCTTCTGGTCCTCAGCGGGCTTGGTTTCCTTAGCGTCCTCAACTGCGGGTGCGGAGGTCTCTTCAGCAGGCTTGGGAGCCTCGGTAGTCGGCTCAGCAGTTGCATCCTTGGACGGCTCGGGAGTGGGATCCTGGGTGGGTTCCGGGGTCGAATCCTGGGAAGGAGCGGGGGTCGGGTCCTCGGTGGGAGCCGGTGCGGGCTGCTCTGCGACCTTAATGGTCACGGTAGCTGCCTTACCGCCACGGGGAACGTCACCGTCCTTCAGGGAGCCGGACAGCAGGTAAATGTCAACGGAAACGCTGCCGTGCAGCTCTTCCTGCCAGGGGATGGTGGCGGAGAAGTTACCATCGCTATCAGCGTGGATTTCCAGGTAGTCCTGGCCGTTAATCTTAACGGCGCCCTTGTTCAGCTTCAGAGCCAGAACGGAACCGGAGGTGCCGTCAGCGGTCTTGAAGCCCTCGCCACCAATGTTCAGGTCCTTACCCTCATACCAGGTGTCGGGAGCAAGGAACTGTGCAGAGTCTGCGTAGGTGTGAACGGTCTGAGGCGCGCCTTCAACAGCGAAGGTTGCGGGGACGGAAGTAGCAATCAGGCCACAGCCAATCAGGGCAGTGGCACCAATGCGTGCGATGTTGTTTCGAATGTTCATGCCCCCCATTCTAACGAGCGAAGCTTGGGATACCGGCTCCCAAGAAGCCAATTTGCCATGACCTGACTCACAAAACATATTTTTCTTGAAGGTTTATTGAAGGCATGGTTGAACTATAGAGACCTTTTACACCGCCGTGCACCCCTAAAGCCTCAACCTAACCTTGAAAAAACTAACAAGTACATACCCCACCCTACCGACACAACACACCAACAAAAACCGCCCCATTAAACGCGAGAATCCCCTCCACCCAAACGCTCAAAAGCGTTCAGAAGAGGGGACTCTCACGCACCGCACCGGGCGGCGGCAATAGTTTTAGGAGTTCTTGCGGTTACGCACAGCAGACACGCCAGCAACACCCAGGCCGAGGGCTACCAGGCCCAGACCAGCAATGGTGAAGGCGTTGGAAGCACCGGTGTTCGCCAGGGAAGAGCGCTGAGCGCGGCTGGAGGTGGAGTTGCTCGAAGAGGAGGAACCGCTACCCAGGTTGTCCAGGCCGCCGGAGTTACGAGAGGAAGAACCAGAGGAACCGTTGGAAGAGGAACCGTTGGAAGAGGAACCGTCGGTCACCTCGCTGTTGATAACCTCGCAGCCCCAATCATTCTTGTCGTTGTCGAACTTCTGACGGAAGTCCGGGTGACTCTTGTGAATGGGTGCCAGGCCAGCAGCCGCAACCTCTGCACAGTTCGCGAAGCGAGTGCTCTCAGCAGAAGCGGTCACCTGCTCGGTCGCAGAGGTGGAATCACCCAGCTGATCCTTCGCATCGTTAGCAACGGATACGCTCTGCTCAGTAGTGGCCGAAGCGGAAGCCGATGCCGAAGCGAAGGGGGTAGCAACCACAGAAGCGGAAGCCGACGCGGTAGCCGGCGGGCTCACCGAAGCAGTAGCGGAAGCCTTCTCATCGGCGCGGTTCTTAATCTTGGCATCCACGGACGCCACAGCATCCTCAGCGGCGGTAGCCGAAGCAGAAGGAGTAGCAGATGCGGAGGACGCAACAGAAGCGGAGGGGGTAGCCACCACGGAAGCCGAAGCGCTCGCGGTCGCCGAAGGGCTCACCGAAGCGGTAGCGCTCGCAGTAGCGGAGGGGGTTGCTTCCTGAACGGAACGAGCCTCAATCTTCACGGTCGCAGCCTTGCCGCCGCGAGCGGTGTCGTTGTCCTTCAGGGAGCCAGAGAGCAGGTAGACGTCCACGGAGATGCGCTCATCCAGATCGCTCTGCCAGGGAATAGAAACGGAGAAGTTACCCTTCTCGTCAGCCTTAACTTCCAGGTAGTCCTTGCCGTCAATCTTGACGGAGCCCTTGTTCAGCTTAATAGCGATGATGGAGCCGGAGGTGCCGTCCTGGGTCAGGAAGCCCTCACCGGTAACCTTCAGGGTTTCACCCTTGTACCAGACCTCAGAAATGTGGGAAGTCGCCTTGTCGGAGTAGACGTGAGTGACGGACTCTTCGCCGTTCTGAGCGAACGTTGCGGGGATTGCGGTGACCACCAGGCCGCAGCCAATCAGGGCGGTGGCACCGAAGCGAGTGATAGTGTGTCGAATGTCCATCCCATCATTTTATCCCCGCATGGTGGGTATATCCGCCTGTCCAGGAGCTATTTGCAATGACTTGCAACACAAAATAGCACTTTCGTGCAGATAACGACGGGCCAGCTACGGGTCAGTGCACGCGCGGCAAAATTCGCCGGGTGCCAGCGTTACCCAGTCGTGCCGGTGCCACCTAGTCGTCAATCTCGTCAAGCATGAGCTCAAGCGCCTCACCCACGCCGGAGCGCCACAGGTAGGTTGCCTTCGCATCGGCGCGGCCCGGGCCACCGTTAATCACGGCAACCGGTTTGCCGGAGCGCAGAGCCTCCAGCACAATCTTGTAGCTGCTCATGACCGCCACTGAGGAGCCCACCACCAGCAGCGCCGAGCACTCGGCGAGCATGGCGTCCTTGCGTGCCTTACGCTCGGCGGGCACGGATTCGCCAAAGTACACCACATCCGGCTTGAGGCGAGTCGAGCCGCAGGCGAGGCAGGGCACCATCTGAAAGTCGCGGATGTAGTGCTCGTCCAGTTCCACGTCGCCGTCGGGGTTCACGCGCAAATCTTCGTCTTCAAGGCGCGCCAGGTAGCCGGGATTCGCCGCGTCCAGGCGCGCATCGAGGCTTTCGCGCCCCTCGTCTTGACCGCAGTCCAGGCAGACGATGCGCGATAGGTCGCCATGCAGGGCCAACAGATTGCGGCTTCCAGCGCGGGAGTGCAGGCCGTCCACGTTCTGCGTGATGACGCCACTGATAGCGCCCAGCTGCTCGAGCTCGGCGAGCGCGTAGTGGGCACGGTTCGGCTGGGCGCGGCGCATGCGGCGCCAACCCACGTAGGAGCGCGCCCAGTAGCGCTGACGGGCAGCATCATCGTAACGGAATTCCTGGTAGGTCATGGGACGGTGGTCGTGCAGGGATCCGCCCGGGCCACGGTAGTCGGGGATGCCGGATTCGGTGCTCACGCCGGCACCGGTCAGCACGAGAACCTTACCGGACTTGAGTAGCCGCGCGATGCCCTCGGCGGCGTACCCCTCCTCGTGGGGTTCGGCGGTATCCGCCACAACGCGCTGGATGGAACGAATCGCGGCCCTGTGCACGGAGGCGATTTCTTCGCGCTGTTCACCGGCGGCGGCGAAGTTCTGGTGGTCGGTCCAGCGGTCCATTCTTCTCCCATGCTCTGTGATTTAGTACATTAAACGGCTGTGGGGCACCCCCTTTCGAGGGTACCCCACAGCCTATTTCTTATGGTTTCGAACTGGCAAACTCAGCCACAGGCTAAGCCCGCCGAGCTAATCAGGTCCGTCCGACTAACCGGTTGAGTTTAGTCCTCGGACTTCTGCTCACGCTCGGAGGTCACCGACAGGCCGTCGCTGGCAACGTCCGGGTTCACGTCCACGGTCACGGTGTCGCCGTCGTGGATGGCACCGGAGAGGATGCCGCGAGCCAGACGGTCGCCGATTTCGCGCTGAACCAGGCGGCGCAGCGGGCGGGCACCGAATGCCGGGTCGTAGCCGGTCTTACCCAGCCACTCCAGGGCCGCGTCGGTCACGTTCAGGGTGAGGCGGCGGTCCTCCAGGCGCTTAGCCATGCTCTTGACCTGCAGACCCACAATCTGGCCCAGGTTCTCAGCCGACAGGGGCTGGAACATGATGATGTCATCCAGTCGGTTGAGGAACTCGGGGCGGAATGCCTGGTGCACAACCTCCATAGCCTTCTCGGAACGCTCGTCGAAGGGCAGGTCCTGGTTGACCAGGTACTGCGAGCCGAGGTTCGAGGTCAGGATCAGGATGACGTTGCGGAAGTCCACGGTGCGGCCCTGACCGTCGGTCAGGCGGCCGTCATCGAGCACCTGCAGTAGGATGTCGAAGACCTCGGGGTGTGCCTTCTCAACCTCGTCGAGCAGGACCACCGAGTAGGGGCGACGGCGCACGGCCTCGGTCAGCTGACCGCCCTCTTCGTGGCCAACGTATCCGGGAGGAGCACCGACCAGGCGAGAAACGGTGTGCTTCTCGGAGTACTCGCTCATGTCGATACGCACCAGGGCGCGCTCGTCATCAAACTGGAACTCAGCCAGTGCCTTAGCCAGCTCGGTCTTACCGACACCGGTCGGGCCCAGGAACAGGAAGGAACCAATCGGGCGGTTCGGGTCGGAAATACCGGCGCGAGCGCGGCGCACGGCGTCAGCGACAGCTACCACTGCGTCTTCCTGACCAATCAGGCGGGCACCGATGCGCTTCTCCATTTCGAGCAGCTTCTCGGACTCACCCTGCATCATGCGGCCTGCGGGAATGCCGGTCCAGGAGGAAATCACCTCGGCGATATCGTCCGCGGTGACCTCTTCGGAAACCATGGACTCGCTCTTAGCGGTGTCCTCGGCGCGCTGTGCTTCTTCCAGCTCAGCCTGCTTTGCCGGAATCTCACCGTACAGCAGGCGGGATGCCTCGGCGAGGTTGCCCTCGCGCTGTGCGACCTCTGCGCGGGAACGCAGCTCGTCAATCTGGGTCTTGATGTCACCCACGCGGTTCAGGCTTGCCTTCTCAGCTTCCCAACGGGCGTTGAGGGCGTCGAGCTCTTCCTTCTTGTCCGCCATGTCCTTGCGCAGGGCCTCCAGGCGCTCAACCGATGCGGGATCGGTCTCGTCGGCAAGAGCCAGCTCCTCCATGGTGAGGCGGTCCACGGCGCGGCGCAGCTGGTCAATTTCCTCCGGTGCGGAGTCAATTTCCATGCGCAGGCGGGATGCTGCCTCATCAATCAGGTCAATTGCCTTGTCCGGCAGCTGACGGGAGGGAATGTAGCGGTTGGACAGGGTGGCTGCGGCAACCAGCGCGGAGTCAGCAATCTGCACCTTGTGGTGCGCCTCGTAACGTTCCTTCAGACCACGCAGAATACCGATGGTGTCCTCGACGCTGGGCTCGCCCACGTACACCTGCTGGAAGCGGCGCTCCAGGGCGGGGTCCTTCTCGATGTTCTCACGGTACTCGTCCAAGGTGGTGGCACCGATGAGGCGCAACTCACCACGGGCAAGCATGGGCTTGAGCATGTTGCCCGCATCCATGGAACCCTCGGATGCACCAGCACCGACGACGGTGTGAATCTCGTCGATGAAGGTCACGATCTGACCCTCGGACTTCTTAATTTCCTCGAGGACTGCCTTCAGGCGCTCCTCGAACTCGCCGCGGTACTTTGCACCTGCGACCATGGAGCCCAGGTCCAGGCTAATCAGGGTCTTGCCGCGCAGGGATTCGGGCACGTCGCCGGAAACCATGCGCTGTGCCAGGCCCTCGACCACGGCGGTCTTACCGACGCCGGGCTCACCAATCAAAACGGGGTTGTTCTTGGTACGGCGGGAGAGCACCTGCACGACGCGGCGAATCTCGGAGTCACGGCCGATGACCGGGTCAAGCTTGCCTGCGCGGGCAATGGCGGTCAGGTCGGTGCCGTACTTTTCGAGTGCCTGGAAGGTGCCTTCGGGGTCGGGGGTATCCACGGTGCGGTCTCCTCGGACGTTGGGGATGGTCTGCGCGATGAGCTCTGCGGTAGCACCAAGCTTGTGCATTGCTTCAGCGGTGCTATCGGTTCCGCTGGCGATGCCCAGCAGAATCATTTCGGTGGAGACGTAGGTGTCTCCGAAGCCCTGGGCGCGGGTCTGCGCGGTCTGCAGGGCGGAGAGTGCGGAACGGCTGAAGGAGGCGTTCTGCACGGATGAGCCAGATGCCTTGGGCAGCTTCTTGATTTCTGCGGAAGCAGCCTCGGAGATGGCGTCTACATCCAGGCCTGCGGCCTTCAGCACGGAGACTGCGATGCCTTCGCGCTGATCCATCAGGGCCTTGAGAATGTGGCAGGTTTCAATAGTGGGGTTGCCCGCCGTTTGCGCATTGGTATTAGCGGCGGAGATAACTTCTTGACTCTTGGTCGTGAACTTAATATCCATGATGTCCTTTCGTATCGTGCTTTCAGGGGACTATCCTATGTCCCTTCGCATTACATAACTTGAGTCTACTCCACTCAACTATGTTTCGCAAGGACTTTTCAAAAAATTTTCTCCACTTTTTTCGTTTTTCACCCCGCACTGTTCTGAGCCCTAGCCAAAACCCCGCTTGAAAGAGCCTCAACCGAAAGCCCCCAGTCGAAACCGCATTGTTATACTGACCGAATTGGGCGCTACAAGCCCCCACAACAGCTACAGCCCAAGTTGGGAGCTCACATGAAAATACTGGTTCTAGGCGCAACCGGCCGCACCGGCCGCCTCTTCACCCGCAAAGCCCTCGAGGAGGGGCACGCAGTCACCGCCTACGTGCGCAACCCCGATAAGGCACGCACACTTTTGGGAACCCACCCGAACCTCACCATCACCCCCGGCGACCTCAACGATGCCGAACAGCTCGCCGCAGCATCCACCGGGCAGGACGTCATGGTGAGCGCCCTGGGACAGAAGGCCACGGTGCGAGAGTTCCTTCACAGTACGTTCCTACAGGAGCGCCTGCCACTCATCATGCAGACGGTCACGGGCGCAGGCGTGAAGCACTGCGTTCTGCTGAGCGCCTACGGTGTGGGTGATACGGTACGAACCGCATCCCTGCCCATGCGCCTGGCATGCAAGGTCATCATGCGCGGCATTTTCACCGACAAGGTTAAGGCGGACGCCCTGGTCGCCGAATATCAGCCGTATATTTCGCGGGCGCACCCGGGCAGGCTGACCGATAAGCCCGGTAGGGGCGGGGTGAAGGTGTTTGATATGGCGAGTGTCAGGCGAACTCCGGGCATTCCAACGATTGCCCGTGAGGACGTTGCCGATGCACTGCTCACTATCGCCGAGAACCCCCAGAACGCGGGCACAGATTTTTTGGTGACGATTGGGAATGCTGTCCTGCGGTCACCCCAGAAATAAACCGGTAGGCTTAATGACATGACGACTACGAACACCTTCCCCGCCGCCATTCTCTTCGACCACGACGGAACCCTGGTCGACACCGAACCCGTATGGGCAGCCGCTAAGGTTGCTCTCACTGCAGATTTCGGTGGCACCTGGACCGAGCAGGACACCCTCGATTGCCTGGGTCTGTCCATGCAGTTCACCCTGGATCGCCTGCGCGAGCGCGGCGTGGATCTGCCGGACGAAGAGATTAATGAACGTCTTGTGGCGAAGGTGCATGATGCTCTGGCGCATCAGCCGGTTGAGTTCCTGCCCGGTATTGAGCGTTTCCTTTCGGAGGTTCGCGAGGCGCAGATTCCGGCGGCTGTCGTCACCAATGCGACCACTTCCGTAGCGCGCCGCACCGCAAACGCGGCTCCCGAGGGCACGTTCTCAGTGGTTATTGGCAACGATGAGACCACCAACCCCAAGCCGGACCCGCAGCCCTATCTTTTGGCGGCAGAGCGTCTGGGTGTTGATCCGACTCGGTGCGTGGCTCTCGAGGATTCCCCTTCGGGCGTGCGCAGCGCAACCGCGGCGGGCATGCGTGTCATTGTTGTGCCGGGCGAGCTGGAGGTTCCGGCGGAGCTGGGCACTGTGCGCCTCAAGCATGAGGAGCTGACCCTACAGGCAGTGCGTGCACTGGCATAGCCGCTTGGTTCGCAGAGTGGAGGCTCTGTAGAAAACTGAATACGCTTCACCGTAAAGGGTGGGATGCGCGACACGAGATACCGCGCATCCCACCCTTTGTGTATACCTGGGCGGTGAGCCGCGGGCGTTTGGGCGGGGCTTTTGAGCGAGGGTTTAAGGTTGGCGCAACACTCAGATGACAATTTATTACGAATTACTCAAAATAACCTTGACAGCGGCTCCTTAAAATGATTTACTCATAATAACGATTCGGCGGGGCGCACAAATCCCACCGAACCAAAAACATCACAGCATCAAGAAGGAGACCATCATGGCATTCGCAAACTACACCGCACCCGGCCTGACCCTCGAAGAAGGCAAGGGCATTTCTGAGGTTCTCCAGGCACGTCTGCACGACCTGAACGACCTGCACCTGCTGCTGAAGCACGCACACTGGAACGTGACCGGCCCCGGCTTCATCGCCGTTCACGAGATGATTGACCCCCAGGTCGACACCGTCCGCGAGTTCGTTGACGCCATCGCAGAGCGTATGGCAACCCTGGGCGCAACCCCCAACGGTCTGGCTGGCGCACTGGTTGCACAGCGCTCCGTCGAGGACTACCCCGTTGGCCGCGCACGCGTTGCCGACCACCTGCACGCCCTGAACGATGTCTACACCCGCGTGATTGAGGACCACCGCAAGGCTATTGCTTTCGCTGGCGAGTCCGACCCCGTCACCGAGGACCTGCTGATTGGCCAGACCGCTGAGCTGGAGAAGTTCCAGTGGTTCATCCGCGCGTTCCTGGAGAACGGCGAAGGCAATATCTAAGCCCCATATCTAAGCGGCAGTCTCATCATGGCGCGAGCCATATAGGCGCTAACTTTTAGAGTCACGAGACCGGGCGGGTGCGCTCTCCTTTTTTACGGAGGGCGCACCCGCCCGGTTTTTTATGCGCAAAATCTACCCCCATCTACGCACCACCCAACCCTTTGTTCCTCGTCCGCTCGGCATCACAAAGTACGTTGAGGCGAACATGAACACCCGGTTAGGCCGTCCTAGATTTTCTGTTCGGAGTGCTCTACAGTGGTTCACTGGTCAACACAGAACACACAGATTGAACGCATGATTGAGCGCCCGGGAGCTGCCCGGCGCGCCCCGCACCGGCGGAAAGAGAGATATGAGCACGCACGCACCCTACGAGCACGGCGAAGAGACCGAGATGCTCCAAGGCGAGCACCAGCCGACCCGCCACAGCGCGGTCACCGACCCTACGCCCGCGCAGATTAAGCGTTGGCGCCGCTACCTGGCTGATGAAGAGTCGGAGGCGCGCATCTACCGCTACCTGGCGCGCCGCGCCGAGGGTACCGACCGCGAAATCTTGTTGCAGGTTGCCGAGGCGGAGAAGCGTCACCAGCAGCATTGGCGTGACATGCTCGGTGAGCACGCGGATGTGCACGTGCGCCCCTCCCTGCAGTCTCTGCTTCTGCAGTTCTTGGCGAAGAACTTCGGTTCGGTGTTTATTCTGGCGATGGCGCAGCGCGCGGAGTCCCGCTCCCCCTACGCAGAGGACCCCGATGCAACCGAGGAGATGGCGGCTGACGAGGCGATTCACGAGGAGATTATTCGCGCTCTGGCGACCAGCGGTCGTGAGAAGCTCTCGGGTAATTTCCGTGCGGCGGTCTTCGGTGCTAACGACGGTTTGGTCTCGAACCTGGCGCTGATTATGGGTATTACCGCCTCGGGTGCGTCCAGCTCGATGGTTCTGCTCTCGGGTATTGCAGGCCTGCTGGCTGGTGCGCTGTCGATGGCTGCGGGCGAGTTCGTGTCGGTGCGTTCTCAGCGTGAGCTGCTGGATGCGTCCCAGCCGACTCAGGTGACCCTGCGTGTTGCCCACGATTTGGATTTGGACTCGAACGAGCTGGAGCTCATTTACCGTGCCCGCGGCATGGAGCCGGAGGCGGCGCATCACCGCGCGATGGAGCGTTTCGGCTACCTGGATTGTGATTGCGACCCGTCGCTGTCGCACCGTGATGATGAGGAGCGCGAGGAGAACGTGGCGCTGGGCACCGATATTGGTGCCGCAGCGGCTTCCTTCTCGTTCTTCGCTTCGGGTGCGCTGATTCCGATTCTGCCTTATATCTTCGGCCTGTCGGGTGTGGGTGCGATGATCCTGTCCCTGCTGTTCGTGGGTGCGGCTCTAGGCTTCACCGGCGGCGTGGTGGGTCTGCTCTCGGGTGCGTCCCCGCTCAAGCGCGGTATCCGTCAGATTCTGATTGGCTACGGTGCGGCGTTCGTGACCTACCTGCTGGGTCTGGCGTTCGGCACAACTGTCGGTTAGATTTATCCCCTTATTTTTAGGCCTTAACAAGTTTGTATAGTTACTCTGACGTTCATTTTCAAGCGTTTGAGAACTATACAGGTGCAGAAATCCCCCGGCGGATACACTCAGTGTATCCGCCGGGGGATTCATCACTCTCTGCACTTGCACCGCTCAGCACGGGGTAAGCAACAATGCGGGGCGAACCTCGCGGGGCATTGAGCTGAGGCCCTACAGCATAACCAGATTAGGGGTTAATCTGGGTGGTAGTCTCAGCGCCAGAGAGCGCCTTGGTGTCGGTGTAGCCGTTACCGGAGTAGGTAATGGTTGCATTCTGGATGCTGGAGGTCTGCTTGTAGGAGACCCAACCCTGTGCAGGGCTGAAGGACACAATACCGGGCATAATGACGACCTGACCGTACAGCTTGTTACCGGTCTGCTTCAGAGTGTATGCCTTGGTGGTAGTGAAGGTAATGCGGCCCTTGAAGGTGTAGGTGCCATCAGAATTCTTGGTCACGGTCGGAACCGAAGCGGACCATTTACCTGCTGCCTGCGCAACCGACAGGTAGCGCGCCTGACCTGCAGAGGCAACCAGTTCGGTAAGCGTACCGCTCAGCGCACGGCCATTGGGGGTCCATGCCTGACCGTTGACCCTACCGCTCTTAGCAGCGTTCTGAGCGTTAGCAGGCACGGTGTACTCAATATCGGTCACGAAGGTTGCACCGGCTGCCAGGGTTGCGGTGGAGTTCGGAACGTAGCCGGTACCAGTCTTGGGTGCAGTGGTCGGGACAGACCACCAGAAACCGCTAGATGCCACGTAGGAGCCGGGGGATGCAGTCTGGGAGTTGTTAACCGGGGTAAAGGTACCCTCACCGTTGATGAACAGGTCACGGTTGGTGGGCTTGGAAGCGCTGTCGTCCCAGTTCAGGTCGGATTCAGGCTTGGAAGAAGACGCGAAGTACGCCTCAGGAGTGGTCGGGTGAATGGGGCCGGTGCTGGTGGACGAAGCGTAACCAACAAAGCCGCCACCATACTGAGCGCTGACGAACAGGCCGCTCTGGATAGTCAGCTTCTCCTCAGAATCATCGCTCCTGGAGGATGCTGCGTAGGCCGGCACAGCAGCAGAAGCCGCAATAACAGGTGCAGACCAGACGCCTGCCTTAGCGACAGAACGACGGGAAATGGGCTGAGTCATGAGTGAATGTTCTCCTCGTATGTGATGACATATAGATTAGAGCCCGCAGGTATAACAATCTGACTAGGCTCAATGGGTTCTATTGTATAACGCCCTAGCATAGACTTTTCATATGTTTCACCATGATATGTATAACAAAACAGACTCTTCGCTCACTGAACTATTTTCAAAAATCTGATTTAACACGTAAATGCCGGCAGTCTTGCGACTACCGGCATTTACCGTGATTAACTTTACTTCGCTGCGAAGATTTCGCGCATCAGGTTTGCAGCCTCGGAGGGGGTCTTACCGACCTTCACGCCTGCTGCTTCCAGAGCTTCCTTCTTCGCCTGAGCGGTACCGGAGGAACCGGAGACAATAGCGCCTGCGTGGCCCATGGTCTTACCCTCAGGTGCGGTGAAGCCTGCAATGTAACCGACGACGGGCTTGGTCACGTTTGCCTTGATGTACTCAGCGGCACGCTCCTCAGCGTCACCACCAATCTCACCAATCATGACGATTGCCTCAGTCTCGGGGTCAGCCTCGAAAGCTTCCAGAGCGTCGATGTGGGTGGTGCCGATGATGGGGTCGCCACCAATACCGATAGCGGTGGTGAAACCAATGTCAGACAGTTCGTACATCAGCTGGTAGGTCAGGGTACCGGACTTGGAAACCAGACCAATCTTGCCCTTGCCGGTGATGTTCGCCGGGATAATGCCGACCAGGCACTCCTCGGGGGAGATGATGCCGGGGCAGTTGGGGCCGATGATGCGGGTGATCTGCTTGCCGTTCTCGTCCACGGATGCCTTAGCAGCTGCCCAGAACTCTGCGGAGTCCTGAACCGGAACGCCCTCGGTGATGACCACGACGAGGCCAATCTTAGCCTCGATAGCCTCGAGAACTGCTGCCTTGGTGAAGGCCGGGGGAACGAACACGATGGAGACGTTCGCGCCGGTCTTCTCCATAGCCTCAGCCACGGTACCGTACACGTTCAGCTCGATGTCCGAGCCGTCCTTTGCCTTGTGGGAGACGGTGGTGCCAGCCTTGCGGGCGTTCACGCCGCCCACAATGTTGGTGCCTGCTGCGAGCATGCGTGCGGTGTGCTTGGTACCCTCGCCACCGGTGATGCCCTGAACGATGACCTTGGAGTCCTTGTTCACAAAGATAGACATATTACTTCCTTGAAATCCTTTGCTGGCGATTACGCCTTGTGAGCGAGCTCTGCTGCCTTGTCAGCGCCGGAGTCCATGGTCTCAGCCAGAACAACCAGCGGGTGGTTCGCCTCGGAGAGGATGCGGCGACCCTCAGCAACGTTGTTGCCGTCCAGGCGCACAACCAGGGGCTTGGTTGCTGCGTCGCCCAGAATCTCCAGAGCCTTCACAATGCCGTCTGCCACTGCGTCACATGCGGTGATGCCGCCGAAGACGTTCACGAAAACGCTCTTGACCTGCTCGTCGCCCAGAATGATTTCCAGGCCAGCAGCCATAACCTCAGCGGACGCGCCGCCACCAATATCAAGGAAGTTTGCGGGCTTGACGTTGCCGTGGTTCTCACCAGCGTATGCAACGACGTCCAGGGTGGACATAACCAGACCTGCACCGTTACCAACGATGCCGACCTCGCCGTCCAGCTTCACGTAGTTCAGGTCGAACTGCTTTGCCTTAGCTTCCAGCGGGTTCTCAGCGGACTTGTCCACGAGAGCCTCGTGCTCGGGCTGGCGGAATTCTGCGTTGTCGTCCAGGGAGACCTTGCCGTCCAGGGCGAGGATGGTGCCCTCGGGGGTCAGAACGAGGGGGTTAACCTCAACCAGGGTTGCGTCTTCCTTGGTGTAGACTTCGCCCAGCTTGACGAGAACGGGAACAACCTTCTCCTGCAGTTCTGCGGAGAAACCTGCTGCCTTAGCAATTTCTTCAGCCTTAGCCTGGTCCAGGCCAACCAGCGGGTCAACCTCGATCTTTGCCAGTGCCTCGGGACGCTCAGCAGCGAGCTGCTCAATTTCCATACCGCCTTCTACCGAGCACATTGCCAGGTAGGAGCGGTTTGCACGGTCCAGCAGGAGGGAGAAGTAGTATTCTTCGGCGATGTCTGCGCCGTCAGCGACCAGCACGCGGTGAACGGTGTGGCCCTTGATGTCCATGCCGAGAATTGCCTTAGCGTGCTCGTAAGCTTCTTCGGGGGACTTTGCGAGCTTAACGCCGCCAGCCTTACCGCGGCCGCCGGTCTTAACCTGAGCCTTAATGACGGTCAGGCCGCCAATTTCCTCAGCTGCTGCCTTTGCTTCTTCAGGGGTGGTCGCAACAATGCCCTTGAGCACGGGTACGCCGTGCTTTGCGAAGAGATCGCGCGCCTGGTATTCGAAAAGGTCCACAGGTGTCCTTCTTCTTCGAAGTGGTGCCGAGTACTGGTGCACTCGGCCTGGTCATTAGAGGAGGTTCCCCCATGCGGCCGGTACGGTGCGATAGGGGTCTCTCGCACCCGGCGCACACGCATCATTGACGCGGGGAATTTCTCTCGTCTCTACTCTATCGGATTCGGCGTGAGCTCGCACTCACAGAGCCCCAAATCTGAGATTTTAGCGACTCAGCTCACACATATTTTGGGTACGTTTTACCCAAAGGTTGCGTACCGGGTAACTAACCCGAGCACGCGGCGCCCCATCCGCCGCGAAATACCGGTGAAAACGCGACATTACCGCCGCGCGCAGAAGAGCATCCGGACCTTTCTCACCAGGCGGACAACACGCCCGGTACAGCGCACAAAAGAGGGGCGGGCACCCGCAGGTACCCGCCCCTCCATCGGCGTTGCCAGGTTCTCACTCCCGGCGCGTTAGCTCACCTTCTCCAGCGGCGCGTAACGCAGCAGCAGACGCTTCTCTTCCGAGCCGAAGCGAACCTTCGCCACGGTCTTATCGCCGCTGCCCTCAACGGCGAGCACACGACCCTCACCGAACTTGGTGTGGCGCACGGTATCGCCAACCGCCAGGGTCGGGATTTCCTTGCTCTGATGCACGCGGGAACGGTTCGTCACCTTCGAGGAGGCGGCAGCCGCCGCCAGCCCGTAGCTTGCCGAGCCGTTAATATCCGCGGTGGACGGCTCGGAGCGGCGTGCGGGGCGGGACTCGTAGGGATCGTAGGAGCCTCGCGAGCTATAGCCGCCGGAGCCGTAACCGCCCGAGTAGCCGCCGGAGCCGTATCCGGAGCGGGAACCACCCGAATAGCCGCCACCATAGGAGCTGCCTCCATAGGAGCCGCCGCCGCGAGCGCCGTACGCACCCATACCGGAGGCACCAAAACCCGAGAAACCGGCGGTGCGCTTCCACTCGATCAGCTCCTCCGGAATCTCTTCCAGGAAGGGCGAAGGCGGGTTGAACTGGCTCTTGCCCCACATCGTGCGGGTCTCGGAGCGGGTCAGGTACAGGCGCTCCATGGCGCGAGTCAGACCCACGTACGCAAGGCGGCGCTCCTCACTCATCTCCTTCTCGTCGGTCAGGGCACGCTGATGCGGGAACAGTCCGTGCTCCATGCCGGTCAGGAACACCACGGGGAACTCTAGGCCCTTAGCGGTGTGCAGGGTCATGAGGGTGACCATGCCCTGTGCCTTCGCCTCGGCTGCTTCGGCGGCAATCTGCGCTGCGGAGGCGTTCTCACCCTCCGCGCTGGCGGGGCGGTTCGGAATCGAGTCGGCGTCGGCAACCAGAGCCACGTGCTCGAGGAACTGCTCCAGGTCGGCGCCGGGATTCTCGGTCTCGAACTCGACCATGGCGTCGAGCAGCTCGGAGAGGTTCTCCACGCGCGACTCGTCCTGAATATCCTTGGATGCGCGAAGAGCCGCCAGATATCCGGTCTGCTCCAGGACCGCTTCCAGGCAGGTTGCGGCGGGTTCGGTGCGGGCAATCTGCGCCAGGTCATCCATGAGGCGCACGAACTCGGCGTACTTCTTCACCGCGGCGGCACCCAGGCCGGGGATGTCGGCTGCTTGGCGTGCGGCGGCGTAGAAGGAAATACGGTTCGCACTCGCGTACTCAGCCACCACAGACTCAGACTTGGCACCGATACCGCGCTTGGGTTCATTCAGGATGCGGCGCACGTTCACGTCGTCATCGGGGTTGCTCAGGGCGCGCAGGTAGGCGAGCGCGTCCTTGATTTCCTTACGCTCGTAGAAGCGGGTGCCACCGACCACGCGGTAGGGCAGGCCGGCGCGCATGAGCATGTCCTCGAGGGTTCGGGACTGCGCGTTGGTGCGGTAGAAGATGGCGACGTCACCGGGCTGCACACCGTGCTCATCGGCAAGGCGGTCAATTTCGCGGGTGATGTAGCGTGCCTCGGCGTGCTCGGATTCGGCGACGTACCCGATAATCTTCGCGCCCGCGCCGGAGGCGGTCCACAGCTTCTTGGGGCGGCGGTCGGGGTTGCGTTCAATGACCGCGTTCGCCGCCGAGAGGATGTTCTGCGTGGAGCGGTAGTTCTGCTCGAGCAGGATCGTGTGGGCGTTCGGGTAGTCCTTCTCGAAGTCCGTAATATTGCGGATGTCCGCGCCGCGGAAGGCGTAGATGGACTGGTCGGAGTCACCCACCACGGTCGGCTCGGCAGGGGGCACCGCGTCCGGGTAGGGGCCGCGATCAGCCGGTGCCTTCACGTGGGCGCCGACCAGTTCACGCACCAGCTGGTACTGGGCGTGATTGGTGTCCTGGTACTCATCCACGAGGATGTGGCGGAACTTCCGGCGGTAGTAGTTCGCGATTTCGGGGAACTTCTTCAGCAGGAAGACGGTGCGGCCAATCAGGTCGTCAAAGTCGAGGGAGTTGGCGGCGCGCAGACGCTGCGTGTAGACGGTGTAAATCTGCGAGACGGTCTTCTCGTACGGGTTATCGCTAGCCACGCGGGATGCGTACGCCTCAGCGCTAACCAGCTCGTTCTTCAGCGCGGAGATGCGGTTGCCCACGGCCTTGGCGGTGAACTTCTTGGTGTCCAAGTTGAGCTCTTTAATGATGAGGCTCAGCAGGCGCTGCGAGTCGGTCGAATCGTAGATGGTGAAGGTGGACTTCAACCCGAGGGCGGCGGCCTCACGGCGCAGCACACGCACGCAGAAGCTGTGGAAGGTCGAAATCCACATGTGCTTAGCGCGCGGGCCGACCAGCGCCTCGATACGTTCGCGCATCTCGGCGGCAGCCTTGTTGGTGAAGGTGATGGCGAGAATCTGGCCGGGGGTCGCCCGGTGGGTTGCAAGCAGGTAGGCGATGCGGTGGGTCAGCACGCGGGTCTTGCCGGAGCCAGCGCCCGCAACGATGAGCAGGGGCGAGCCGGAGTGCAGTACGGCCTCTTCCTGGCGTTCGTTGAGCCCCGCGGTGAGGGAGGCGGGGTCCACGGCGCTCAGGCTGTGGGTGCGTTCACCGTAGGGGTCGGCGGGGTCGAAGTCCTCGCCGTAGCCGCCGACGCGGTAGGCGGGCGGCATGAAGTCACCGAGCGGGTCTGCGGCGGTGAAGGCTGCGGGCACGCCGGGTTCAGGCGCGCTGGTAGCGGGGGTACCGTAAGCGGGCATGCCGGTAGGCAGAGCGACGGGTGCGTCCTGTGCGGGCGCCTCCATCACCGGGGCATCCATGGGAGGGGCGTAGTAGTCGTCCTCGGCTGGGGGTACGTCGTAGTACGGGTCGAAGGGCGGCTCGTCAGCCGGTGCAAGGTCAGCCGGTGCGGGTGCTGCGGGGGTGACGAGTTCGGCGGCGAAGAGGCCGTCCTGTTCGGTGAAGGGCTGCTTCTGCTGTTCGGGCTTGTCGCTCATCATCTACCTCGCTGCCTAGAATACACGTTCGATATTCCATGCTACCGCATTTACTCCCCCGCTCCCACCCGTTCGGTCAATCAGCCTCACAATCTAAATCGGCAACGGCACACCGGTGGCACAGAATAGTCATGCTAGGATGACCGCATGACCCAGACCTTACCTCCGAGCCTCTCAATAGCCCTATCGTGCAATGGCTCAGCCGACGAAGCCGCACAGTTCTATACCAGGGTTTTTCGCGATGCTTCTATCGTTGAACAGGTGCCCGGACTTACGACAGCTCTAAGCATCCATGGCTTCCAGCTCTCACTCATTAATGGTGATGACCGGTACGTCCCGAACCAGTCCATCAGCTGCATCCTAAACTTTGATCCGCTCCTCTTCGGTGGTGAGGCGCAAGCGCGAGCATACCTCGATGAACTCTACGAAAAGCTGAGCAGCGGCGGTGTACTCATGGAATTGGGCGAGTACCCTTTCTCTCCCCGCTACGCCTGGGTCCGTGACCGTTTCGGCATGACCTGGCAGCTGATGCTCACCAACCCCGAGGGCGACCCGCGCCCCTTCGTCATCCCCTCATTCATGTTTGGCGGCAAGAATCACGGCAATGCAGAAGAAGCCACCAACAGTTGGCTTTCTATCTTTGACGATGCCCGCCGCGGCACCCTGTATCACTACCCGGAGGGCACCCCCTTCGGATCGGATGCAGTCATGTTCACTGACTTTAACCTGCAGGGCACCTGGCTTGCGGCTGCTGATTCTGGCGCTTTCCACGATTTCACGTTCACACCGGGGGTTTCGGTCGTTGTTTCCTGCCGCGACCAGGAGGAAATTGACCGTTACTGGGAACGGCTCTCCGCGGTGCCCGAGGCAGAGCGTTGCGGCTGGTGTGTAGACCGCTGGGGCGTTTCCTGGCAGGTTGTCCCGAGCAATATTACTGAGCTGATGGCGGACAAGGCCGCCCGCAAGAAGATCCTGCAGATGGGCAAGATTGACCTGTCTCAGCTATAACAACGTGTTTTCTTGAGTACTCGTTACGTGCAGAAACAGAGAAACCGCCCGCGCCTGCTACTGCAAGCGACGGGCGGTTTTCTCGTACCGGCATGACTACCGGTTCTGTGTGCCCCCGAGACGATTCGAACGTCCGACACCTTCTTTAGGAGAGAAGTGCTCTATCCCCTGAGCTACGAGGGCGTACCTATCCAGTATAAAGCACCCCGCACGACTGGTCGCACGGGACCCTATAAGCCACCAGGAGCCGCGCTGTGCCCATGTTTCCGCCCGCACACTGCCCGTCCTGCGTCCCAGCCCGTGTTCACCGCATGAGGACACCCGCACCCGGCACCGGAACCGCTCCTACAATGTACGAATGAGCATCTACATTGACCCGCCCACCTGGCCCGCACACGGCACCGTCTTCTCGCACCTCATCTCCGATGTGTCCCTGGCGGAACTGCACGAGTTCGCCGCGGCAGCGGGCATTAGCGAGCGCGCCTTCGACCGCGACCATTACGATGTGCCGGCGCACCTCTACGATGAGCTGGTGCAGGCGGGCGCGGTTGAGCTCAGCGGCGCGGAGCTGACTCGCACGCTCATTGCGAGCGGTCTACGGATTCCGTTGAAGGAGCGCCCGGAGAAGATTCGCCCGCGTCTACTGCGTGCCTGGGAGGCGGCGTTTGCGTTCCGTCTTGTGCGTATGGAGGCATCCTCCGAGCTGCGAGCTCAACTCACGGCGCAGGTGGCAGAGCTGGGTGAGAGCCTGCTGCAGGCGTGGGAGCAGCCGCACCGCACCTACCACCACAGCGGGCACCTTTCGCAGATGCTCGCCGACCTGGACCGCCTGTACGCGGCATACCCGCAGGGGTCCACTCCCCTGGCGCCGGTTCTGGCGGCGTGGTTCCACGACGCAATCTACGAGGGCGCGCAGGGTGAGGATGAGCGCCGCAGCGAGCAGCTGGCGGGCACCTCCCTGGAGCCGCTGGTGACCGCGGGCCTGCTGAGCGGACACGAGCTGCAGATGGTGCGCCTTCTGGTGCGTGCCACGGCAACCCACGAGCTGCCCGAGTCCGCCGAACTACCGGCGGGCTACGAGGTAACGGATATTGAGTTCTTCCTTGACGCTGACATGGCAATCTTGGCGGCAGACCCGGCACGCTACCGCCGCTACCTGCGCGGGGTGCGTAGCGAGTACTCCCATTTTGACGATGAGGCGTTCCGTACCGGCCGTACGACCTTCCTGCGTTCCATCCTGGAGCGCGAGCGTATCTTCCTCTCTGAGCAGGGTCTGCAACTCTGGGAGGAGCCCGCGCGGACTAACCTGCGGGCTGAGCTGACCGAGTGGGAGCAAGACCCTCAGAAGCTTCTGCCGGTTCTCGCGCCCTAGAAGGTCTCTCCGAAACGCAGCCAGCCGCCTACATGCATACCGCCGAGAATGCACCCGTACTAAGGGGCGCTCTCGGCGGTATTCTATGGAATCTCTCGGGTACGCAAAAGGCGCCTACCCCGTGCGGGGTGGGCGCCTTTTGAGAAGTATGTTGGGCTAGACCCAGCTTCTATGCGCTAAGGCTTAGAGAGCGGTGTAGTAGCCGTCAACGGACATCCAGGAGGTGGGGTGCACCAGGGTACCGTTGGTGGGGTTCAGAGCGGAGATCATCTTGCCGTCGCCCAGGTAGATACCAACGTGGCTGTAGCCGTTCTGGAAGACGATGTCGCCGGGCTGGGGGTTAGAGGTCGGGCGCAGCTCGTTCTTCATTGCGTAGGTGAAAGCGGTCAGCTTGATGCCGTGCTGAGCGAAAACCCAAGAGGTGAAGCCGGAGCAGTCCCATGCACCGAAGGTCTTGCCGCCCCAAACGTATGCGCCACCCAGGCCGCTCATTGCGGTTGCAACGATTGCGTCGCGGGATGCGTTACCGGTGGAAGCTGCGGGAGCAGCGGGTGCCTGAGTTGCAACGGGTGCAACGTAAGCCTGCTGTGCCTCAGCCTGGGGTGCTACGTAGGAGGTCTCAACTGCGGGAGCAGCGGGTGCCTCGGTTGCTGCGGGAGCAACGTAGGTCTGCTGTGCCTGAGCCTGGGGTGCAACGTAGGTGGTTGCGGGGGTGTTGTAGCTGGTGTAGTCGAACTCGTAGTTGGTGTAGTCGTAGGACAGATCAGCAGCAGCGGGGATCTGTGCAAATGCGTTCGCGGGAACGGTCGAGCCGAGCAGAACTGCGCCTGCTGCGAGGGTTGCACCTGCGGTACGTACGATCTTGTTAGCCATTGGTAATTCCTCCATTGCCTGACGAGGTGAGCTGTCGGGCTCGAGCATGGATTCGCTCGGCCACCGAAGTGACTTAGCCCCGAGGCTTCTCGATTGAGAAGCCGTATCCCAGCTTGGGGATTGGGTCCCCCGCTTCTGCCATATTGGGTAGACGTACATCGAAGCGCTGGCAGAACTCAGCGGAACCGCTTCGACGGCACCCTCTTACGATTAGGATTTGGGCACAGAAAAGAGAATACACAGAAAACTCCCAGTTGTCACCTCTTTCAGCCTTAAATTCCGGGCTTTCACCCCCGGCGGAACAGAGCGGATTGGACTGACTAGACCCCCGTTTATTTGTGGGAACTTAAGCAACTTAAGGCTCTTGACTAGGCATTTCACAAGGATGCACATTCGCTTTTAAGGCACCACCACCCTTTAAGGACATAGTTCAAAACTCTTAAAAATGAGCCTCGTCTCTTAAGTGTCCACTCTCAGAGATTGCTCAAATACCGGCGTTTCCCTCAGTTTCAACCTCAGATTTAAGCGAAAAACGCGAAAAATGCACTCGAGCGCAGTTGCTAAAACTCTGCGAGAGGAGTATATGCGCCCGCGCACACATATAGGCCCTAAAATAACCCGCCCACTAGGCATCCCACCCACACACAAACCCACCTCAAGGCCGAGTTGCCGCGTGCGCCCATCACCGCGCGCACAAGAACGCGCATACAAAAACGGTGGCACCGCCTCCACCAAGGGAGGCGATACCACCGTTTAAAGCGTGAACTGGGTTAGCGGACTCTCAGAACTAGAGCTTAGAGGTTGCCGCCGCGCTTGACCACAATCGCGTTTGCCACGTCCATATCCAGGGAGAGGGTGTCCTCTTCACCATCGGCGTGAACAATCACGTCATCGTTCTGGCCGGCAACCACGGACACCGAAGCGCCGTAGACAATACCTGCGTCAGCCAGCAGCTTCAGCAGCTCAACATCAGTCTGAATGGACTCGGGGAAGCGAGAAATGGTGAAGCGGTCCTCGGGGCCGGAGTCGCGCGCAGCCAGGGACATGGGTACGGTGCGCTCGTCGTTCTTCTCGCTGGTGTGGCCCAGATCTTCCAGGCCGGGGATTGCGTTGCCGTACGGGGAGAACTTGGGGTCCTTGAGCATCTCCAGGATGCGCTTCTCCACCTTGTCGCTCATGACGTGCTCCCAGCGGCATGCCTCTTCGTGCACGTACTCGAGTTCCAGACCGATAATGTCGGAGAGCAGGCGCTCAGCCAGGCGGTGCTTACGCATCACCTCGACCGCCTTGTGGCGGCCTTCCTTGGTCAGTTCGAGGTGGCGGTCCGGCTCAACGGTGAGCAGGCCGTGCTTCTCCATGCGTGCCACGGTCTGGGAGACGGTCGGGCCGGAGTGCTCGAGTCGTTCAGCGATGCGCGCACGCATGGGGACGATGCCCTCTTCCTCCAGTTCGAGGATGGTGCGCAAATACATCTCTGTGGTATCGATGAGGTCTGTCATGTATCTCTCCCAGCTTTCACCGCAACAGTACTTAGATAGCACTGCCTAAGTCGTTACTTAATTCAATAATCTATTATGTACTTTTTTAGCGGCTTTTGCCACGGCTTAAGTCATTGAGTCGCCCACCGAAAATCGGTGGACGACTCACAACACTTTATATATACGCTTTTGCTAGCCCGCCCCTTATTAAGAGGAGTAGGCGGCAGGCTTACTCTGCAGACTCAGCCTCGGCAGTTTCTTCTGCAGCAGATTCGTTCTCTGCAGATTCGTTCTCAGCGGACTCAACAGACTCAGCAGAGTCTGCGTTTTCCTCCACGGCGTTCTCCTGCAGGTCCTCGGGGCGAACGCGGTCAGCCCACGGCACCCAATCCGGCGCGATTAGCGCGTCGTCACCGGGCAGCAGACCCACCTCGCAGATCGTTGCCACGCGGGAGCGAGGCGCACGCGAGAGGGTCGCAAACCAGAACCAGCCGCGGTAACCGGGCAGGGTGCACTCGAAGAGGTGAGTGCTCAGGCGTTCCTCCTCGGCGCGCACGTGGTGCACTAGGCCGATAGCGTGTGCCGGGGCAATCTCCTGAACGCCCTGCAGCGCCACGTCCTTGGCGGCGGCAAGAATCTCATCCACCTTGGAGGTGCGGCGCAGCTTGTGCGGAACACCCAGGGAGGGGGCGCCCACCTCTTCATCCAGCGGGGTGAAAGGGTCGGGGGTGGAGTCTTCGGTCTTCTCCGCATTCTCTGCCGGCGCTTCCTCAGCGGCTACTTCTTCAGCGGCCGCAGGTTCTTCGGCGTTCACGGAGGGCTGAGTCTCAGCAGGTACAGCGCTACCCTCGTCGGTGCTCTCAGGCGCGGCAGAAGGCGCAACGGACTCTGCGGGCGCGTCAGTAGCGGGCGTAGTTTCGGGGAGCAGTTCAATAACCTGTTCAGACATACCCCTATTAAAGCATCTCGCGTGCACAAACAGTGCGGTCGCTCCCCTAAGCTTCACATACGCTGTGAATTTGGGTCTCAAACCGCTAAATCTGGGGCTTCGCCCACGAACAGCTGTGTGTGAGCTGATACCGTTAAATTCATGAGTAATGAACCCGTACAGGACACGCGCAGCACCGCAGACCAGGCGCCCGCGCCCCTTCCCTACGCTGGAGCCATCCGTTGGCTCGGCGCAGGCGGTGCGCTTCTCGCCCTGATTTGCCTGCTCACCGGAGTCGCCATGCTCGTGATGAAGTGGGTTGGGGCAGCGCCGCCCGCCCTCATGAGCCAGATTCCGCTGGTCCTCCTCCCCGTCGCCTTTATTGCCCTCATGGCCGCACTCATCCTGTCGGTCATGCGCCGCAACAAGGCATAGAGATTTGAGCCGCAAGCTCACACACACATCATTCACTTATCAAGTACAGCCTGCCATTCAGAGAGAAAGATAGAGTATGTCTGCTGAAGCAAAACTCCTAGTCGTCGATGACGAGTTCAACATTCTTGAATTGCTCGCCACCTCCCTGCGTTTCGCCGGTTTTGAAGTAGTTACCGCCGGCAACGGCCGCGAAGCCCTCGAAAAGGCGCACGCCGAAAACCCCGACCTCATCGTCCTGGACGTCATGATGCCCGGCATGGACGGCTTCGAGGTGACCCGCCGACTGCGCGAAAACGGCACCACCACCCCCGTGCTCTTCCTAACCGCGAAGGACGCCACCGAAGACAAGGTCACCGGTCTGGGTGCTGGCGGCGACGACTACGTCACCAAGCCCTTCTCCCTCGACGAGGTTATTGCCCGTATCCGCGCTATTCTGCGCCGTAGCCGCAGCATCCAGGAAGAGGACGACGCCGTACTGCGCGTTGACGCCCTCACCCTGAACGTGGACACCCACGAAGTGTTCCTGGGTGACGAAGAGATTGACCTCTCCCCCACCGAGTTCAACCTGCTGCACTACCTGATGCTCAACGCCAACCGTGTGCTGTCCAAGGCGCAGATTCTCGACCACGTGTGGGAGTACGACTTCAACGGCGACTCCTCCATCGTCGAGTCCTACATTTCCTACCTGCGCCGCAAGATTGACAACAACCGCGAAAACCACGAGCCGCTCATCCACACCAAGCGCGGTGTGGGCTACATGATTCGCGGTTCTCGAGGCTAACGTGGCGCTCAAACCCCTCGACCGGATCCCCCAGTCTCTCTCCCTTCGCACCCAGCTGGTGCTCATCACCTCCATGCTCATCGCCCTCTCCATTGCGGTGACGAGCCTGGTGGCGATTTCCGCTCTGCGCGCCCAGATGGTGCACCAGCTGGACGAAGAGATGAAGAACAGCGCCCCCTCGCTCGTGCAGCTGGCGACCGTGCGCCCCTCCGGCAATCAGGAACAATCCCTGAGCACCTACCGCCTATACCTGCTCGACAAGGACGGCAACGTACTGTACTCGCTCAAGTCCGAGGACAGCGAACAGTTCAGCGAGCCGGCGCTGCAGGGCTGGACCGAAGAGAAGGTTCGCAAGCAAAACGAGGAGGCGGTCACCGTCAATTCGGTGGGCAGCTCCTCCGATTGGCGCGTGCTCGCCGTGCCCATTGAGTCGAATGACTCTTCCGGACTGCCGGAGGCGGCATCCCTGATTATTGCCATGCCGCTGAAACAAACGAACCAGGTGGTCGCCCTCGTGGGTGTGCTGACCTTCGCGTTTGGTTTGGCGACTCTCGCCTCCGCGATTGCGATGACCTGGGTGATTGTGACCCGCACCTTCGAGCCTCTGGCTCGCGTGGAGCAGACCGCCGCCAAGATCGCTGCCGGTGACCTCTCTCAGCGTATTGAGGACTACAACCCCAGCAACGAGATTGGTAACCTCGCGGTTTCGCTGAACACGATGCTCACCCAGATTGAAATGCTCTTCAAAGCCCGTGAGAAGAGCGAGGCGAAAATGCGCCGCTTTGTGGGTGACGCTTCGCATGAGCTGCGCACCCCGCTGGTCAGTATTCGAGGCTACTCGGAGCTGTACCGTCAGGGCGCGCTACCGACCGATGAGGCTGTCGCTACCGCGATGAGCCGCATCGAATCGGAGTCCAAGCGCATGGGTCAGCTCGTCGAGGACCTGCTCACCCTGGCACGTATTGATGAGCGCCGCGAGTCCAAGCTGGCGCCCTTCGACCTGTTCAACCTCGCGGTGGACGCTAGTAACGACGCCTACGCTACGGCACCCGATCGTGCAGTGTCCCTCGTGGGCCTGAGCGAGGACGTAGCACCGACCTCCGCAACCGTGCTCGGCGACGAATCACGCCTGCGTCAGGTCGTGGCGAACCTGCTCACCAACGCCATGCGCTACACCCCCGACGGCTCTCCCCTGGAGATTGCGGTGGGCGTGCGCGAAGAGGTGCCCGGCTTCCCGCTCTCCGTGTTGGAAGTACGCGACCACGGCCCCGGCATCCACGGCGAGGACCGCGAGCGCGTGTTCGAGCGCTTCTATCGCACCGACACCTCGCGTTCGCGTGAGACCGGCGGTACGGGCCTGGGCCTGTCCATTGTGGCTGCGATTATTGAGCAGCACGAGGGCAGGATTCACATTGAAGAGACCGATGGTGGCGGCGCTACCTTCGTGATTTCTTTGCCGTTCTACCCGCCGCCCGTCTCGGACGATCAGCTGATGAAGTAACGCTATATCGCTGGATAACGCACAAGCCCCCGGGCTGCAGAACTTAAGTGTTCTGCGGTTCGGGGGCTTTGCTGTGCCGGGGAAGTAGGCAGGGGAAAAAGCAGATGGAGCGCAGCTGTGCACGTCATGGGCACGTCATTTTCGGGAGGGTTTTCGATTTTTTCGAGATGGTGGAGCGAATCAGGCGGTTTTATCCACATATTTACCAAATCATAATTTTTTAGCTCATTTGATGCATTTTGAAAGATATAGTGATAACAAGCTTCCGGTCAGGAACTCACCCCTTCCAGAGATCCAAACCCCAAGCGCCACCACGGGGCAACCGCCCCACCCATCTCACATATCTCAAAGGAGAAAAACCATGGCACAGTTCAATGTCGATTCCGAAGTCATCGCAGCCAAGAGCGCACAGGCACGATCCTACGTCGCATCCATCACCGCAGACGTCAACGGTATGACCGCATCCCTGCACGATTTGCAGAGCTCCTGGACCGGCTCCGCATCCGCTAACTTCCAGGGCGTACTGGACCAGTGGCACGCAACCCAGCGCCAGGTCGAAGCATCCATCACCCAGATCAACGAGGCGCTCACCCGCGCAGGCGTGAACTACGCGGACACCGAGCAGGCTAACGCCTCCATGTTCGTCGGCTAAGGGGTCAGGCGGCAAGCCCAAAACCCCACCCGCAGGCAGGCGGCAGACCGGGCGGTTTAAAGGTCCCGGCCGCACGACACACCGCCTGGCAGATTCGCCAGAAGGCGGCGAACATCTATTGAGAAAACCCCGCCGCATCCTCG
>NZ_CAXOQT010000020.1:0-48514 GCF_964211445.1 Rothia mucilaginosa
GAATATTTTTAGCCTGCCAGGCGTGCAGCCAGGTAGGACTTCACCTGATCCAGAGCCACACGCTCCTGGTTCATGGTGTCACGCTCGCGGATGGTCACAGCCTGATCCTCGAGGGTATCGAAGTCCACGGTAATGCAGAACGGGGTACCGATCTCATCCTGGCGGCGGTAACGGCGACCAATAGCGCCCGCCTCGTCGTAGTCCACGTTCCACAGGCCGCGCAGCTCGTTCGCCAGCTTGGTTGCCGGCTCAGACAGCTCAGCCTTCTTCGACAGCGGCAGAACAGCAGCCTTCACCGGTGCCAGGCGCGGGTCAAGCTTCAGCACGACGCGCTTGTCCACGCCACCCTTGGTGTTGGGTGCCTCGTCCTCGACGTATGCGTCGACGAGGAACGCCATCATGGAGCGGGTCAGACCGAAGGACGGCTCAATCACGTAGGGTACGTAACGCTCGCCGGTAGCCTGGTCGAAGTACTCGAGCTTCGCGTTGGAGTGCTTGTTGTGCACGCCCAGGTCGTAGTCGGTACGGTTCGCAACGCCCATCAGCTCGCCCCACTCGGAGCCCTGGAAGCCGAAGCGGTACTCAACGTCAATGGTGCCAGCCGAGTAGTGTGCACGCTCTTCCTTAGGAACGTCGAAGCGGCGCATGTTGTCCGGGTTGATGCCCAGGTCAACGAACCAGTTCCAGCAGTCCTCAACCCACTCGTTGAAGTACTTGTCAGCGTCGTCCGGGTGCACGAAGTACTCGATTTCCATCTGCTCGAACTCGCGAGTACGGAAGATGAAGTTACCGGGGGTGATCTCGTTACGGAACGACTTACCGATCTGGCCAATACCGAACGGCGGGCGCTTGCGGGATGCAGTGACCACGTTGTTGAAGTTCACGAAAATACCCTGAGCGGTCTCGGGGCGCAGGAAGTGCAGACCCTCCTCATTGTCGACCGGGCCCAGGTAGGTCTTCATCAGACCGGAGAAGTTCTGCGGTTCGGTCCACTCGCCGCGGGTGCCACAGTTCGGGCAGGCAATCTCTTCCATACCCTCGGCTGCGCGGCCCTTCTTCGCCTCAAAGTTCTCCAGCAGGTGATCCTGACGCAGGCGCTTGTGGCAGGAGAGGCACTCAACCAGCGGGTCGGTGAAGGTCGCCACGTGACCGGATGCCTCCCACACTGCACGGGGCAGAACAACGGAGGAGTCCAGGCCGACCATGTCCGCGCGGGAGCGGACAAAACGCTGCCACCACTGCTGACGGATGTTTTCCTTCAGTTCTGCACCGAGGGGGCCGTAGTCCCATGCGGAGCGGGAACCGCCGTAAATTTCACCGGCCTGGAAAACAAAGCCGCGGCGCTTCGCAAGCGCAATAACGTTATCGAGGGTGGACTTTTCAGCCATAGTTACTCCTTCTGCCCCGCCACCGGCTGTGACGTGCGTGAGTTCGGGTTCATAAGGGGCGAGGCCCAGAACGGGGCGCCCGTATTCGCGCTCATCGGCGCAATATGCACACTTTTTGATGCAAGACACTAGGGTACCATCACCACCCCACCCCTGGGTATGCCCACCCGGCCCACCACTCCCCCAAATCTCTGGAAGCCAGGATGCACCCGGCGGGATAAACTAGAAAGCATGGAAGAAATTTTTATTCGCGACGACATGATCCGCCTCGGCCAGTTCCTCAAGCTCGCCAACCTCGTAGAGGACGGCGCGCAGGCACGCGAGGTCATTCAGCACGGCCTGGTCAAGGTCAACGGCGACATTGAAGAAGCACGCGGCAAACAGCTGCACCCCGGCGACACCGTCAGCTTTAACGGCGTAACTGTGAAGGTCGCGCACGAGGACTAGTCCTCTCTCTGTTTGGTTAGGGCTACGTGCGAGGGACGATGCTCGCCCTCGTTCCTCTCCCCCGGCCCAAGGAAGCGGCCGGTGCGCACCTTCCTACGCTCCTACAGGGGAACCCACCCTCTCGGGCGCTCCGCTCTCTCCTTGCTTCGCTGCGGAGAGCGCCCGAGAGGGTACCCTGATGTCGCTTCCGGAAGGTGCACCGGCACGCTCCGACCGTGGGGGTTGAGAGCGCCCGGCTGACACCCTGAGGGCGCATCCGGAAAATAAGGCTAAACGTAAAGCCCCCGAGTCGTCAGACCCGGGGGCTTTCCATATAGTCGATTTAGGCGTCGGAGCCGTCAGCGGTGCCGGTCGCCTCCGCAACCTTCTGCGCACGAATACGCGGCTCCTTACCCTGCACCTTCACCTCCAGGAACTCGCCCACGTGGCGAATCTCCATGGCGCTCACGCCGTGATCCATTCCACCCATCTCGTCCATGGTCCCCATATGACCCTGAAAGGGTGCGCTTCATGGTGGAGCCTTTCAGGGTCATATGGGGCAGTGGGAGAAGTGGTGAATCAGTGGACGGCGGTGGATGCCGGAGTAGGCGTGGTGTGTTCCTCCTTCGGACTGGTGGGAGCCAGGTGGGCCGGGTCCAGATCAATCCGGCGTAGCAGCTGAGCGTTAAGCGCCACCACAATCGTCGACAGCGACATCAACACCGCAGCAGCAGCCGGGGGAAGCAGAATGCCGCTAGAGGCGAGCACGCCGGCGGCCAGGGGCACGGACAAGATGTTGTAACCGGACGCCCAGATGAGGTTCTGGATCATCTTGCGGTAGCTGGCCTGCGAGAGCTCAATCATCGACAATATTGCCCGGGGATCGTCACTGGCCAGGACCACTCCGGCGGATTCCATTGCCACATCCGTGCCGGCCCCGATGGCGATGCCGACCTCGGCGCGGGCCAGGGCCGGGGCGTCGTTGACACCGTCGCCGACCATGGCCACGCTCAGGCCACGCTCCTGTAGCTGGGTGACCTTGGTGTCCTTGTCCTGGGGCAGGACCTCGGCGAAGACCTCATCAATCCCCAGGTCCTGGCCAACCGCATGGGCCACCTGCTGCGCGTCACCGGTAATCATCGCGACCTTCACCCCGCGGTCCTGCAGGGCTTTCACAGCGGCGCGGGATTCGGGGCGGATCTTGTCCTCGACGGCCACCGCACCGATAATCTGACCGTCGCGGACAATATGGAGCACACCGGCCCCACGCCCGGTCCAGGCGCTGGTGGTGTCGGTGAGCTCAGCCGGGGTGGTGAGGTTGAACTCGCGCAGCATGTTCGGCCCGCCCACGAGGATCTCAGCGCCATCGACAGTGGCCCGGACCCCCCTGCCGGAGGCGGCGCTGAAACCAGTTGCACGGATTTGCCGACGAGAGGCCTCGGGATGGGCGGCCGCGGCCGCCACGATGGCGCGGGCCACGGGGTGCTCGCTGTCGGCCTCCGCGGCGGCGGCCAGGGCCAGCAGCTCGCCCTCGGTGACGCCGACAGTTGCCGCGACACCGGTGACCGCGTGCGCGCCCTCGGTCAGGGTGCCGGTTTTATCGAAGAGCACCACGTCGATGGTGCGCATCCGCTCGAGCGCCATCCGGTCCTTGATGAGCACCCCGGATTTCGCGGCCCGCTCGGTGGAGATCGCAATGACCAGCGGAATCGCCAGACCCAAGGCGTGCGGGCAGGCGATGACCAGCACCGTGACCGTGCGCACCACGGCATCGTCCGGGCTGCCGATGGTGGTCCACACCACCGCGGTGATCAGAGCAGAGATCAGCGCAAACCAGAACAACAACGCCGCCGCCCGATCCGCCAGGGCCTGGGCCCGGGAGGAGGACTCCTGTGCGTCGGCAACCATGCGTTGGATCCCGGCCAAGGCGGTGTCCCCGCCGGTAGCCTCCACCCGGACGCGGACGGTGTTGTCGGTGGCCACGGTACCGGCGACCACCTTGTCACCGGTGTCGCGGAAGACGGGACGGGATTCGCCGGTGATCATCCCCTCATCGAATTCGGCGGCTCCGTCGATGATGGTTCCGTCGGCCGGCACCCGGGCACCGGCCCTCACCAGCACGACGTCGCCGACGACCAGCTCGGAGATGTCCACGGTGCGGGTGGTCCCATCGATGACTTTCTCGGCCTCATCCGGCAGCAGGGCAGCCAGCGCGTCAAGCGCGGAGGATGCACCCCCGAGAGCGCGCATCTCCAGCCAGTGGCCCAGCAGCATGATGGTCACCAGCAGGGCCAGCTCCCACCAGAAGTCCAGGTCAAAACCGCCCAGCCCCAGAGTGGTGACCCAGGAGGCGACAAACGCCACGGTGATGGCCATGGCAATCAGGAGCATCATCCCGGGTTGGCGGGATTTCAGTTCCTTCCATCCGCCCTTGAGGAAAGGCGTTCCGCCGTAGACGAAGATGATCGTGTCCAGTACCGGGGGAATCCAGGTGGATCCGGGGAATTCCGGGAGGGGGTAGCCGAGCAGGTGGGCGACCATGGGGCTGAAAATAACGACGGGAATGGACAGAATCAGTGACCACCAGAAGCGTTCCCGAAACATTGCGGTGCTGTGCCCGGCGTGTTCGCCGTGACCATGAACCTGGTGGTCTTCGTCCAGGGCAGAGTGCGGGTGACCGTGGTGCATCGCGTGGCCGTGGGTGTCGGCGTCTGCGTGGTGTTCGTGGCTGGCATGATCCGGGTGGTGGGTGTGGTCTGTTTCTGGAGCGGGGTGATCACCATGGTGATCGCCGGAATGGTGGGGAGTGTTCATGACGTTCCTTTCGCTCAACCCGGTCGGGGTCGAGATGATGGGTAAATCGATCAGGATAAGACGGTGTAGCCGGTCGCCTCGATAGCCCGGCGAACCATCTCCGGAGGTACGACACCGGTGACCGTGACGGTGGAAACACCACCAGCAGCGAGATCAACCTGGACGTCGTCGACCTGGGGGAGAGCCTGAAGGGCCTGGGTCACGCTTTTCGCGCAGTGCCCGCAGGTAAGGCCGGTGACCTGGTAGCTAGAGGAGGACCCTCCTGCTGACGAGTCGCTGGCGGCAGGGTTGGAGACGGTGTCGGCACGTGAGGCAGGTCCGCAACAGCTACAGCTGTGGGAGGCCATCGGCAAGAGGCGGGGCGGGGAGGTGATCATGGGAAAACTCCTACGGGTCGGTGGGATGCGGCGATGCTACTCTCCAGCATATACCCCCGGGGGGTATATTTTCAAGAGGTGGAGGGCACGGCCCTCACGCAGGGCAGGGCGAGGGCAACCAGTAGCTCGAACTCCTTGCGGGTGAGCTCCATGGTCGTCTCCCCCACCCGCGCCTGATGGGCGACGAGGTCAAGGATGAGGTCACCAACGATTAAGGGAGTGGTCACCTGCGGTGGGGTGGTGCTGGTGCGCGGGCGGCACAGCACCGCATGCACCCGGGTCACCAATTCCCGAATGCTAAAAGGTTTGGTGATGTAGTCATCAGCCCTCAGGGTCAAACCGCTGATCTTGTCGTCCTCGCTGCCACGCGCGGTGAGCATGAGGATGTAGCAGTCCGAGAAGGTGCGGATCCGTCGGCACACCTCCAGGCCGTCGAGTTCGGGCAGCCCCAGATCCAGCACCACAACATCGGGGGAAAAGCGACGGGCCTCGTCCACGGCCTGGGTGCCGGTGTGCGCCTGGCGGGTATCGAAGCAGGCCCCGAGGTCACCGCCCTGGCGCATGCCTTCAACACTAAGGCCGACCGGCTGGAACACACCGAACAGGTCCGCCGCCAGATGCTCTCTAATCTGGCCCATGAAATGGGCATCCCCCCTATCGGTGCTCACGGTCTGCCTCGATGGTCTCCAAGACGGGGTCGTGGACTGGAATAATGCCACCCACACGATCATGGCTGACCAACTCGCCCGCCTAACCCGGTTGATGGAAGACATCGACGATGTCTCCCTGGCCCAGGAACACCGGATCGATTTGGACCTGGCGGAGGAAGGGTATAGCGTCCCACCCACCCAGCCCTGCAGGAACGAGGACGATAACCGTCTTCCCAAGCGGAACCGTGCTTAGCCATGCGGAGACAAAGCTAAACGTAAAGCCCCCGAGTTGATGACCCGGGGGCTTTCCATATGTCGTTTTAGGAGTCAGAACCGTCAGCGGTGCCGGTCGCCTCCGCAACCTTCTGCGCACGAATACGCGGCTCCTTACCCTGCACCTTCACCTCCAGGAACTCGCCCACATGGCGAATCTCCATGGCACTCACGCCGTGGCCCGCACCGGCGTACAGCACCTTGATGCCGTCGGTGTACTTGCGGATCCAGTCGTAGGTGTAGTTCACCATCTCCTGCGGGATGACGGGGTCTTCCTGGTCGCGGCCGAAGAACACCGGCAGTTCGGTCTTCTTCAGCTCCTCGTCCTTGAAGTACGGCGAATCAGAGTCCACGGCGTAGCCGGACAGGCCCACCACGGCGGCAAACTCGCCGGGAGCGTGACGCACCATGGAGGTTGCGATGCCCATGCCCTGCGAGAAGCCCAGCAGGGTCACCGAAGCGTACGGTTCGCGGTTCTCGCGCACCCACTCCAGCACGTAGTCGCTCGCCTGTTCGATGGCGCGCTGGTCAGATTCGAGCTGCTGGTTCAGCGGGTACCACTGGTAGCCGATAGCGTCTGCGGCAATGTAGGCGCCGGTCGAGTCCGCAGAGAACTGAGTACCAACCGGCTGCGGGGCGCGCATGGAGGCGTAGGTGAAGCCCTCCTGCGGAAGGTGCGCCGCCAGGGACAGCAGGTCGTGCTCCTGGGAGCCGTAGCCGTGCAGCAGGAGCACCAGGTGGGTGCCTGCGCGTTCGTTCTCGGGGCGGGTGTATTCGACGACGTATTTGTTTTCGCTCATGAACCCATCTTAGCGAGGACTCCCCCAATAAACCTGCACCGCGGGTTCCGCCGCTAGCTTGACCCTCACCTAACGTCAGGTTCTACAGTGAAACCATGGACGCGAACAGAACACCACCTGACGGGCAGCATGAATACACCGTAGGAGAAGCGGCATCATTGCACGGGCTAACAGTCCGCACACTGCACCACTGGGAGCAGCGAGGCCTACTCAACCCGGCACACGATGAGTTCAACGGGTACCGGTACTACACCGATACAGACCTTGAACGAATCACCGTCATCATGGGGTACCGCGCCACCGGCATGAGCCTTGACGCTATTCGCAACATACTGCAGGACGAAGCGAACAGCACCGAGCATCTACTCGCTCAGCGGGATATGCTTCAACGCAAAATCGTCGCGTACAAGCGCATGCTTGAAACCATCGAACACCTTTTGGAGGACGCTATGGCACCTAAAAATGAGCAGCTCAGCGCTGCTGAGAAAGCAGAAATTATGGGCGAGGGGTTCAGCCTCACTCACCAGCAGGAGGCGCAGGAACGTTACGGAAAAACTGACGACTGGGCAGAATATCAGCGCCGTACTGCAACGATGAACCGTGCCGACTGGCAGAACGGCAAACAGCAGGTTGAGGAGGTGGAACAGGCCCTCGTCGAGGCGTTCAACCGCGGCGTGAAGCCGGGTAGCGAAGAGGCGAACGCGCTCGCCGAGCGGCACCGCGCCTCCCTGTTCTTCTTTGAGGTCACCCCCGCCAAGCACGCCATTCTGGCTCGCGGCTACGTTGAGGATGCCCGCTTCAAGGCGCACTACGAGAAGCTTGCGCCCGGGCTTGCGGAGTGGCTGAGGGAGGTCATCTTTGAGAATGCTCGCGCACACGGTGTCAACCCCGAGGAAGCTACCTGGGGATAGACCTTCAGCCTGAGAGTACCCAGTAACTAGGGGTGAATAGCCGAGCATGCCAGCTGAGCACAAAAATACGCCCGGTATTCCCAACGTTGGGAATACCGGGCGTTTATACGCGTCTGCAGAAGACTAGTTACCTAGCGGGTGCCGTCGAGGTGACTGCGGTGCTCCTGAATACGGCGATCCAGGTGCTCAAGGTTCTGCTGCAACCCCGCAATCTCGTTTTCAATCTTTCGGCGGGCTCGCTCCATCACATCGACGGAGAGGGCGTGATCATCCGGGTTGTCCAAGATTGTACGAATGTCGGCAAGACTCATGCCGGCCTGACGGCAGGTAGCAATAAACCGTGCTGCGGAGATAGACTCCTCATCAAAAATACGGGTTCCGTGAGCATCACGGGGCACCGCAATGAGCCCCTCTTTTTCGTAATAGCGCAGGGCGTGGGTGCTCACCCCCAACTGCTCCGCTACCTCTTGAATACTTACCACAACGTTAATGCTATGGGGTTAGAGCTGGTCTAAAGCAAACCGAGAACCTTTACCTTCCAGTGCAACAGGAGGCTACTTCCGCGGTATCTCGCGGAGCTTTCAAAAGTACTATAAAAACCGGAAAATATTCCCTGACTTGGCACAATAGTCCACAAATATATGCAAAGAAACGCCGGATGCTCGCATTACGCAAGCACCCGGCGTCTCCATACCTAACCTTTAGGGTGAAGGTTAATTCTCGGCGGGCGGAAGAACCTGTGAAGACACTCTCTGCCGGCACGGAATTTACCCGTATGTAGGTGGTCTAAACAGTCCCCAGAGGGGCACGGTCAACACCTCCAAAGCTGGCGGTTCTAGTGGGTCGCCGTAGCGTACAGACGAGTCATCGAGTCCAGCGCCTCACGCTCACGCTGCGCCTCGCTCGGGGTAACAGAACCCTCCTCAACACCCAGCGCACGAGCCAGGATACGCTCAACCTGCTTCGACTCAATCAGGAAGCCGTCATGGCCGTGGTTCGACTCAATAATGTCCACGGTAACCGGGGTGGGCAACGCCTCCGCCAGGCGGTGCGACTCATGCGGGAAGAACAGGCGGTCCGTGTTTACCGCCGCAATCGTCCACTCGCAATCGGTGTGAGCCAGCGCCTGCGCCAGGGTGCCGCGGCCACGAGCCACATCATGCGAAATCAGTGCCTCGTTGACCGCCAGGTAGCTGTTCGCGTCAAAACGCTCAACCAGCTTGGCACCGTGGTGGTCCAGGTAGCTTTCGATAGCGTAGCGGCCACGCGGCTCACCCAGAGAGCCACCCACGGTGCTTTCGCCGCGGTTTTCCTCGCGGCCGAAGCGGTGCTCCAGCTCGGCGGGGCTACGGTAGGTGGTGTGCGCAATACGGCGTGCCAGGGCAAGACCCGCAGTCGGCGCAGGACCGTTGTAGTAGTCGCCGCCGGCGAAGTTCGCGTCCGAACGAATCGCAATGTTCTGGGTGTGAGCCCAGGAAATCTGCTCGGCAGTAGCCGAAGGGCCGGAGGCAATCACCGCGCATCCGCGCACCAGCTCGGGGTTGGTTGCCGCCCACTCCAGGGCGCGAGCGCCGCCGAGGGAACCACCAATCACGTAGCGGAAGCTGGTCACGCCCAGGGCACGAGCCAGGTGCGCCTCGGCACGTACCGAGTCGCGGATGCTCACCTGCGGGAAGCGGGAACCCCAATGCTCGCCGGCGCCCGGGTAGCCCTCGGGAATGATGCTTGCCGGGCCGGTGGAACCGTAGCAGCCGCCCAGAATATTGGGGGCAATCACGAAGTAGCGGTTGGTGTCCACAACCGAGCCGGGGCCCACGATGCCCTCCCACCAGCCGTCCGATTCGATAGCGCGAATCAGCGGGGCGGGCATGTCCGGGGTGGGTACGCCGCGGGAGACGTGCGTATCACCGGTGAGCGCGTGCAGAATCAGGATGGCGTTATCGCCAGCCTCGTTGAGAGTACCCCAGGTTTCGTAGCCGATGGTGACCTGCGGCAGGGTTACGCCGGATTCGAGCTCCAGGTCGCCGATGTTCAGCTGACGCAGGTAGCCTTGCGCTTCGGGGTGCTCGCGCTGGGTGCCCGCCACAGGGATGGGTGCGGTGACAGGCTGGTTGATAGTGCCGGGCTGGGTGGTGCCGGACTGGCTAGTGCTCTGGGTGGTCATGGGGTCCCTTCACTGGGTTGGCCGGCGAGGTGGTGCCGGGTGTGAGCGGGGTACTCGTCTGCGGGTAGAAGAAGCAACAGGTTGGGCGGCATCAACGCCGCTCAATCGCAAAATGCTCCGTAACGGGGAATCCGCAGGTGGCCCGAAAAGCCGTAGTCTTTCCGGTCCACCTGCGGGTTGCATCACCGTTTAGGAGAGGGTGTCGAAGCCCAGCTGCAGGTCGGCGAGAATATCGTCAATGTTCTCAATACCGACTGCCAGGCGCACAAAGTTCGGGTACACGCCAATCTTTTCCAGCTCTTCAGCGGAAAGCTGGGAGTGGGTGGTGGAGGCGGGGTGAATCACGAGCGAGCGCACGTCACCGATGTTCGCCACGTTGGAGTGCAGCTTCAGTGCATCCACGAAGTCGCGGGTCTGCTCCAGGGTTGCGCCCTTGAGGGTGAAGCCGAGCACCGCGCCGGGGCCCTTGGGCAGGTACTTCTGTGCACGCTCGTACCAGGGGGAGGATTCCACGCCAGCCCAAATAACCTTGTCGACCTGCGGGTTTGCTTCGAGCCAGTGGGCGACCTTGGTGGCGTTCTCGATGTGGCGTTCGATGCGCAGGGAGAGGGTCTCCAGGCCGATGCCGATGTTGAAGGCGTTGGTCGGGGAGATTGCGGCGCCGGTGTCGCGCAGCAAGGAGACGCGTGCCTTCAGAATGTAGGAGAGGTTCGCGCCGAATGCGGAGTCCTTGCCCAGGTCGCGTGCGTAGACCAGGCCGTGGTAGCCGGGGGCGGGCTGGTTGAACTTGGGGAACTTCTCGGGGTCTGCACCGTAGTCGAAGTTACCGGAGTCAACAATCACGCCGCCGATGGAGGTGCCGTGGCCACCCAGGTACTTGGTGGCGGAGTGGACCACCACGTCCGCGCCGTGCTCGATGGGGCGCAGCAGGTAGGGGGTGGGTACGGTGTTGTCCACAATCAGGGGCACACCGTTTTCGTGCGCAATCTTGGCGATGGGCTCAATGTCGAGCACGTCGTTGCGGGGGTTGGGCACGGACTCGCCGTAGAAGAGCTTGGTGTTGGGGCGGACTGCGGCGCGCCATGCATCCAGGTCGTCCGGGTCCTCAACGAAGGTGGTTTCGATACCGAGGTCGGCGAGGGTGTACTTGAGCAGGTTGTAGGTGCCGCCGTACACGGAGGGCGAGGCGACCACGTGGTCACCAGCACCGGCAATGTTCAGGATTGCGTAGGTGATAGCTGCCTGACCGGATGCCAGCAGCAGCGCGCCAACGCCGCCTTCCAGGGAGGCGATACGGTTTTCGATAGCTTCCTGAGTGGGGTTGTTGAGGCGAGTGTAGATGGGGCCCAGCTCGGCGAGAGCGAAACGGTTCGCTGCCTGCTCGGCGCTGTCAAAGACGAAGGAAGTGGTCTGGTAGATGGGTAGTGCCCGAGCTCCCGTTGCGGCATCCGGTGCCTGTCCCGCGTGGATCTGGCGGGTTTCGAACTTCCAACCGGCGGGGTTGGCGGGAGTCGGGACGGTAGTGTTGTTGCTCATGCGTGGCTCTCCTAAGGGGATAGTTAGGGGGCCGCATGCCGATTGGTACAGGAATCGTCGTCGAATAATCCTGTCACGATTGATGTACCGTTTTCGGTCACATCGGTCCCGCGCTTGCGTCACGCTTGTGCGTGCCGCCTGGTCTTCACCCAGGGCACCCCACCGCGGAGGAGGGTTGCCGGCCAGCTAGCTGGGGCTTGTCGCTGGCGCTCTTGACCTGTTATTTAGAGTGTCACAGGGCACGGGGCGGGGTCAAGAGTTTTGTGGGTGGAGGGTACTTTAAGACATTTCATTGCAAAGATGACGTTTTTTAACGTCCGTAACAAAAAAACCGCCTGCAACAAAACGTTGGCGACAATGCCGGGTGGCAACCGAGGGGTTTGAAAGCCCCCTTCCACATACAGTAACCCCCATCACTTTTATCCGCGCTTTTCGGTACACTGAGACTACAACACTGACTACACATACATTCGCGCAGGGCGCGGCGCACTACACCGTTTATCCTGCCCAGCTTCCCTCCGGTATAGGGGCCAGAGGGCCATACCCGAAGGTTACCTACCATGTCTCTTGTTCTTGACGCCGCGCAGCTCAGCCGCGTCTTTGGCAAAGGTGAAAACGCTTTTACCGCCGTCGACCGTGTGTCCCTTCGCATCAGCTCCGGTGAGATTCACGCCCTCCTCGGCCCCAATGGCGCGGGCAAAACGACAACTGTGCAAATGTGCTCGACCCTGCTCACTCCTACCAGCGGCGCCCTCACCGTGAACGGTATCGACGCCATCGCTCACCCGCAGCGAGCGCGCCGTCACGTGGGCCTCGCACTCGGCGGGGATAGCGGTTTCTACCCGCGCGCCAGTGCCCGCGATAACCTGCTGTTCTTCGCCGATGTTGCGGGGGTTTCCGGGCGAGCTCGACGACACGAGGTGGAGCATGCCCTAGCCCGCGTGGAGCTCTCCGACGCTGCGACGCGGCCCGTCCAGGAGTTTTCTCGCGGCATGAAGCAGCGCCTACACATCGCCAGGGCGTTGCTCGGTTCCCCCTCCCTGCTCCTGCTGGATGAACCGACCAACGGGCTCGACCCCGATATCGCCCTGACCGTGCGCGCGCTGATCCGTTCCCTCGCGGAGGACGGCACCGCCGTTCTGCTGACAAGTCACCTGCTGGGCGAAATCGAGGATTTGGCGCATACCATCACCGTGTTAGGCGCCGGCTCCGTTGCTGTGAGCGGTAGCCTCGAAGACGTTGCCGCGCACGCCGGTATTGCCGCCACGACCGTGGTGCAGGTTGAAGCCACCGCCACAGAGGGTCTCGATGCGCTGCGTAGCTTCCTCGGTGACCGGGCGACAGTACTTTTTGCTCCGCGTGGCTCCGGCTGGGAGCTGACCCTCTACTGGCACGGCGAGCGCGCCACGTTCGAGGCGGGCGAGGCACACCGCATCCTGGCGGAGGGGCTTGCCGCCGCGAACATTGGGGCACGTACCGAACCGTACACGCGCCCGGCAACCCTGGAAGAGGCATACCTGGCAATGGCGGAGGGGCTCAAGCGATGAACGCGAAGACGCGGCGTCCGGAAGAGGCCCAGCGGCAGGATTGGCAGTACGATCTGCGGCAGGAATGCGCCCGCCAGCTGCGGCTGATGAGCTTTAGCCTGCGGCAATTCCTGACGGTTCCGTACTTTATTCAGCTGCTCATCAGCACGGTGCTCGGCTCGGTCATCCTTCAGGCTCTTGCCGTGCACGCGGCGGCGCTGAGCTCCGCGGGGCATTCCGTTGACCCGACTCTCGCGTGGACTCGCGCGGGCATTGTGGGCATGTGGTCGGTCTGCATCGTGTCTGCGGGCATTATCAATTTTGAGCGTTTCCGCGGGACCCTCGTGTACCTGTGTTCGGGGTCGGTCTCTCCCGTGCGGGTGCTGGCGGCTATTGTTTCGAGCGCCTCCATTGTGGGCCTGGCGGCTTTGCCTCTATCGTGGGCGGTTTGGGCTCTCGTGACGCTCAACCCGCAGGTCACGGACTTTTCCGTCCTCTGGCCGCGTTACGTTCTGGGCGTTCCCCTGCTGTGGCTTGCCTGCCTGTCGGT
The DNA here is from genome assembly GCF_964211445.1 of Rothia mucilaginosa. Lineage (GTDB taxonomy): Bacteria > Actinomycetota > Actinomycetes > Actinomycetales > Micrococcaceae > Rothia > Rothia mucilaginosa_E. The sequence goes on from NZ_CAXOQT010000020.1 coordinate 13,416, forward strand.
CACGTTCATGATTGCGGTGTTCTTCGTGGCGACGCCGAACGCTATCGCCTATGAGGAGCTGCTCCTCGTGCCTGTGTTTATTCTTTCCGGGGTTCTCTTCACGACGGTTGAGGCGCCCGCCTGGCTGGACGCCGCGGGCGTACTCATTCCCCTGCAGGCGCCGGTGCACCTGTTGCTTGGGCGTATCCCTATTAACACCCCGGCGGATGCGCTCCTGCCCGTTGCGCAGACGCTCGCCGTGAGCCTCGCTTGGGCGGCGTGTGCCTTCCTCTTCGCCCGGAAGGCTCTCGCCTCCGCCCGTCGTCGCGGCACCCTGGGGGCGATGTAGCGTGCGTGTTACTGATTCCCTACCCGGCGTGGTGCGCCGGGCACTGTCTACCGCCTCTATTGGCTGGTCGTCGTCGATTACCTTTGCGACCCTCGGAACGGCCATCACGACCCTGGTGCTCGTGCCGGGCCTCAACGTGCTTTTCACTGTGCTTTTGGGTGCCGACCTCGCCGCGAACGATACGGTGCGCATCGGCTGCGCGACCGCACTGATTGCCACCCTCAGCTCGGTGGCCGCCGGCATTGTCGCGCGCGTCGCTACCGACCGGTGGATTGGCGTCTTCGAGTACGTCTGCACGGCACGCCCGGTGGATGCGGGCTACTGGCTGGGCGCCGCGGCGGTACCCGCGCTGTTGGCCTCCGTGACGGGCCTGAGCAACGTGGGCATCGTGTGGCTGCTATCCCTCACTGCGCCCTCCACCGGGGCGGCTTCGGGGCTTCTACTCAGCGCCATTGCGCTGATGCCGGTTGCGGTTTTGGGAGGGGTCTGCCTGGGTATTTTTGCCGCCGGGCTGGGCCTGTACCTGTCGGATCCGTACACCGGGTCCAATTTTCTGTCGATTATTCTGCCGGTGAGCGCGGGCGTGATTGTGCCGGTGAGTACCTACCCCGGCTGGCTTGCGTGGCTGTGTTCCTGGGTTCCCGGATCCCGGCTGGTGCAGGCTTTAGATACCTCTAGCGGTATTGCGGGCGGCGCCGCACCAGATCTGTTCGCGCTCCTGGCGGCAGACACGGCACTGGCGGGACTCTACGCCGCGGCGGGGTTGGGGCTGACCTTCCTTGCCGCCCGCCGCATCCGCGCCGGTGCCCGCGCCTCGCTACTATAAGGCATAACACCCCTCGAGATAAACGAGATAAAAAGAACGAACCTTTTAAGCGCCCCCCCCCCGGCGCGCTATCAGGGCATGACAACCAACCGGGCGCCGCAACCCAGAAAGACTATTCCTGTGACCAGTACTCCCGCCTCATACACCTTAGAGACCTTAGGCTTCGACCCCTCCTGGCAGGGCGCGGCAATTCGCGCCGCGTTCACCATCGGGGGTACCCTCGAAGACTTCACCCTCGCCCGCGTCAGCGCCGTGCACCGCACCCGCTGCGAGCTACTGACCTGCGAGCAGGGCGAACTTGTGAAGCTCTCCGCTCCCCTGCGCCCGGTCGAAAACGACTACGGCGAAGAAGAGTACCCCGTCGTGGGCGACTGGGTACTCGCTCAGCCCATCCCCGGGACCGGTAGCGATAGCCAGCCCGCGGAGCATAAGCCCCTCGCGATTCTGCCCCGCCGAAGCTACCTCACCCGCCCCAGCGCCATCCGCGAATCCGCAGATCAGCCCGTCGCCGCCAACGTGGACATGCTCTGCATCGTTGAGCCGTGCTTCCCGGAGCCGTCCATCGGGCGCGTTGAACGCTACACCGCCCTGGCGCATGCCTCCGGGGTGCAGGTCGCGCTGATTCTCACCAAGGGTGATTTGGTGACGGCGGAACAGCTCGCCAGTTATAGGGACTCACTCGCAGGCGGTGTGGATGCGGTACTCACCGTCTGCACGGATAACGGCTACGACCCTACCCCGGTTGCGGAGCTTGTCGCCGGGCGTACCGCCGCGTTCCTGGGCCGCAGCGGCGCCGGAAAATCTACCCTCGTCAACGCCCTGCTCAACCCCGGAGTTGATCCTCGCGAAGATGCTCCAGAGAACCAGGTGCAGGCTACTTCCGCGGTTCGCGGCGCCGACGGCAAGGGGCGCCACACCACCACCAGCCGCCAGATGATTGTTCTGCCCGGTGCTGGAAACTTCGGTACTGGAGAATCCGGCGCAGAAGGCTCCGATGCAGAGCCCTCACTCGGCACGGTACTGATCGACACCCCGGGCGTGCGAGCCCTCGCCGCCACGAGCGACAGCGCCGCGATTGACGAAACCTTCGACGACGTCTCCAGCTACGCCTCCTCCTGCCGGTACAGCGACTGCTCCCACGGCTCCGAACCCGGATGCGCGGTGCAGCAGGCGCTCGCCGACGGCACCCTCGACCCCGAACGTTTCGAACGCTACCGCAGGATGATGGCAGAATCCGCGCGCCTGCGCCTGCGCTCCCAGGAGCGCGAGTACCGGCAGAGTAACCGCGCCTTCACGAAGGCGAACAAGGCGGGCCGCCGTACCCTCATGTCCATTAAGGGCCGTGCCAACTAGCCGCCGGACGCGCCCATTCCGGCGAGGCTTCAGCGGGGCTTCAGCGGGGCTTCCACAGGCTGAGCCGGGCAACCCCGCGTAGACGGCAATATAGTAGCCTCCCTCACTCTTCGATACACTAGAACTAGGCGTGCCCACAGGCCCCCGCACACCCTCACCGCCACCGCGGCGGCGAAGGAACGCGGGCGCAGACGGCACACACCATTCACAAACCCATAACTCATTGAAAGAGGTGGCAGCATGGCTGAACAGAACCTCACCCCGCCCGTACCGAAGAAGGTCGAGCACCGCCGCGAACACCACGGCGACGTCTTCATCGACCACTACGAATGGCTCCGCGACAAGGAAAGCGAAGAGGTCCTCGACTACCTCAAGGCAGAAGCCGAATACACCGAAGCTGTCACCGCAGACCAGCAGCCCCTCCGCGAGTCCATCTTCAACGAGATTAAGAACCGCACCCTGCTGTCGGATCTGACCGTCCCGAACCGTATCGGTGACTGGTGGTACTACAGCCGCATGGTGCCCGGCGGCCAGTACCCCGTCTTCTACCGTTACCCTGCCCTGCACGAAGGCGACGAGGTGGTGCGCTACACCCCGCCGACTGTCACCCCCGGTGAGGTGCTTGAGGGTGAGGTCGTCATCCTCGACTGCAACGAATACGCCAAGGACATGGAGTTCTTCTCCCTGGGCAGCTTCCAGCCGGCACGTAACGGTAAGCTGCTGAGCATCTCCGTGGACGAGAAGGGCGACGAACGCTACGAGCAGCGCTTCCTCAACATGGAAACCGGCGCCTTCCTCGAAGACACCATCCCCAACATTGCGGCTGGCTCCTTCTTCATCAACCACGCCGAACAGCTCATCTACGTGGTCCCCGACGACTCCTGGCGCCCCTGGCGTGTCTACGTGCACGACGTCGGACAGGGCACCGAAGATCACCTCATCTACGAAGAGCCCGACAACACCATGTGGCTCTCCGCCGCTATGAGCTCCGACCGTTCCTCCGTGGTGCTCACCAGCTCGAACTCCGAGTACACCGAGGTACGCATCGTCCCGACCCGCGAACCCAAGGGCGAGCCGGCCCTGCTCATCCCCAAGAGCGCGGGCATCGAATACTACGCCGAGCCGCTCAACATTGCCGGCGAGCAGCACCTGCTGATTCAGCACGACTACAATGCGCTGAACTCCGAGCTGGTGCTCGCAGACATGCCGCGCGAAGGCGAAAGCCTCGAGGAGTACGCACAGCGCTGGGTACCCGTCATCCGCCACAGCGAACACGTGCGCCTGGAGGGCTTCACCTTCACCGCAACGCACCTGGTCGTTACCGCCCGCGCGGACACCACCACCCGCATCTTCCTTGCACCGCGTGAGCAGCTGCCCATCCAGTGGCGCCGCCGCCGACCCGCCGGCGTGACCTTCATGGAGCCCGCCGGTTTCGACGAGGAGCTGTACACCGCATCCGTACTGCGTGCGGAGAACTACTCCCCCGTGCTGCGCATCGCCTACACCTCGTACCTGACCCCGCGCCGCGTCTACGACTACTTCCCCATGTCGCAGACCCTGCTGCTGCGCCGCGAAACCCCCGTGCTGGGCGGCTACAACCGCGAGGACTACCGTGCCTACCGCGACTGGGCACCGGCGGCGGACGGCACGCTCATCCCGATTTCCGTGATTCACCGCGCCGACCTGGACATGAGCAAGCCGCACCCGGTCATCCAGTACGGTTACGGCTCCTACGAGTCGTCCATGGACCCGATGTTCTCCATCCCGATGCTGTCGATCCTGGACCGCGGCGTCATCTACGTCATCGCGCACATTCGCGGCGGCGGCGAGATGGGCCGCTCCTGGTACCAGAACGGCAAGAAGCTCGCGAAGAAGAACACCTTCACCGACTTCGTGGACGTCACCAGCTACATTGCGGCGAAGCCCTGGGCTGATGAGGCGCGTATCGGCTGCTACGGCGGTAGCGCGGGCGGCCTGCTCATGGGTGCCGTGCTGAACCTCGCCCCCGAAAAGTACGCCGCCTGCCTGGCAGCCGTGCCGTTCGTGGATGCGCTGACCACCATCCTCGACCCGGAGCTTCCGCTGTCGGCGATGGAGTGGGAAGAGTGGGGCAACCCGATTGAGGACCCCGAGGTCTACGCCTACATGAAGTCGTACACCCCGTACGAGAACATCCGCCCGGTCCGCTACCCGGCAATTGCTGCGGTGACGAGCCTGCACGACACCCGCGTGCTCTACGTGGAGCCCGCCAAGTGGATTGCGGCGCTGCGTGAGCAGATTGACCCGTCGTCGCCGGTGCCGCTGCTGAAGATTGACATGTCGGGCGGTCACGGTGGTGGTTCCGGCAGGTACACACGTTGGCGTGAAATCGCGTGGGATTACGCGTTCCTGCTGACCAACCTCGGCGTTACTGAGTAACTCATCTCTTAAATAGAACGCTCCGTCTGTATCCAAGTGATACGGACGGAGCGTTCTTCGTTTTCGTTCTGAGTATGAGGGCCGGTGTTCGTCCTCGTTCCTACAGGGGCACCCGCCCTCGCTTCGCTTCGGGCACCCTGATGTCACTACGGACGACACCGCCCCTCCACACGACGCACCAAGCCTAGCCGGAGCGGGGTAGCTATACCCTCCGGAAGCGACATCAGGGTACCCTCTCGGGTGCTCTCCGCAGCGAAGCAAGGAGAGAGCGGAGCGCCCGAGAGGGTGGGTTCCCCTGCAGGAGCGGAGGAAGGGTATAGCGTACCCACCCCCCTACCTATAGGAACGCGGACGATGACCGCCTTTCCAAGCGGAAGCAACCGTGCAGAGCCATACGGAACCAGTCACGGACTTTAGAGAGCGCAAGAGGCGCCGTCTCCCACACGGGAGACAGCGCCTCTTTCGCTAGAGCCGGATCAGCGGAAAAGCTTAGCCTTCCACGCCGCACTCAGCCAGAATCAGCTCACGCACGCGGGCGGCGTCAGCCTGACCACGGGTAGCCTTCATGACCTGACCGACGATAGCGCCAGCAGCCTGAATCTTGCCGGCACGAATCTTGTCGGCAACGTCGGGCATTGCTGCCAGTGCTTCCTGGACGGCTGCGGTGAGTGCGCCGTCGTCGGAGACCACGGCGAGGCCGCGTGCCTCAACGATTTCGGCGGGGGTGCCTTCACCGGCGAGGACGAACTCGAGCACCTGGCGGGCAATCTTGTCGTTGATCTTGCCTTCGCTGATGAGAGCTTCGAGGGCGACCACGGTTGCGGGCTCCACGCCGAGGGCGGTGAGCTCAACCTCGGCCTGCTTTGCGCGTCGGGCGATTTCGCCCATCCACCACTTGCGGGCTGCTGCTGCGGTTGCGCCTGCGGCGACGGTCTCTTCGATGACGTCGAGTGCGCCAGCGTTGACGACGTCGCGGAACTCTTCGTCGGAGTAGCCCCACTCGCCCTTGAGGCGGCGGCGGCGTTCTGCCGGGGGTTCGGGCAGTTCGGCGCGCAGGCGCTCAATCCATTCGCTGTTGGTGACGACCGGTACGAGGTCCGGTTCGGGGAAGTAGCGGTAGTCGTCGGCGTCGGACTTGGGGCGGCCCGAGGAGGTTTCGCGGGTGTCTTCGTGCCAGTGGCGGGTCTCCTGGGTGACCTTTTCGCCGCGTTCGAGGATTGCGGCGTGGCGGCGAATCTCGTAGCGGACGGCGCGTTCGACCGAGCGCAGGGAGTTCACGTTCTTGGTCTCGGAGCGGGTGCCGAACTTCTCTGCGCCCTTGGGCATGAGGGAGACGTTGGCGTCGCATCGGACGTTACCGCGTTCCATGCGGGCGTCGGAGATGCCGAGGGAGCGTACGATGTCGCGGATTGCGGCAACGTAGGCGCGTGCCAGTTCGGGTGCGCGCTCGCCGGCACCGACGATGGGTCGGGTGACGATCTCGATCAGGGGCACGCCTGCGCGATTGTAGTCGACCAGGGAGGAGGTTGCACCCTGGATTCGGCCGTCTGCGCCGCCGACGTGGGTGAGCTTGCCTGCGTCTTCTTCCATGTGGGCGCGTTCAATTTCGACGGTGAAGATGGTTCCGTCTTCGAGCTCGACGTCCAGGGAGCCGTTTTCCGCGATGGGGCCGCCAGCCTGGGAGGTCTGGAAGTTCTTCGGGGAGTCCGGGTAGAAGTAGTTCTTGCGGGCGAAGTAGGACTTGTCTGCAATGTCGCAGCCCAGTGCCAGGCCGAGCTTGATGGCGGACTCGACGGCGGTCTTGTTCACCATGGGCAGCGCGCCGGGCAGGCCGAGCGATACGGGGGTGACGTTGGTGTTGGGTTCGTCGCCGAACTCGTTGGGTGCGGAGTCGAACATCTTGGTCTTGGTGTTGAGTTCGACGTGCACCTCGAAGCCGAGGACCGGGTCGTACTTTTCGATGGCTTCTTCGAAGCTGAGGACTTCTTCACTCATTACTTGGTTCCCCCAAAGTCAAAGTCGCGGATCAGAGTTTCGGTGTCGGGCAGGCTCTTGTAGAGCGGTGCGCCCCATTTTGCGGTGAGCAGTTCTTCGAGTGCTGCGCCGACGCGGTAGAGGCGTGCGTCTTCGCGTGCGGGTGCGGTGAACTGGATGCCGACGGGCAGGTTGTTCTCTTCGGAGAGGCCGCCGGGCAGGGAGAGCGCCGGGACGCCTGCCAGGTTGACGGGCACGGTTGCGACGTCGCCCAGGTACATTGCCATGGGGTCGCCTTCGGTCTTCTCGCCGAGCTTGAACGCGGTGGAGGGCGCGGTCGGGGAGATGAGCACGTCGCACTTTTCGAAGGCTGCCGCGTAGTCGCGCTGGATGAGGGTGCGTACGCGCAGTGCGGCGCCGTAGTAGGCGTCGAAGTTACCTGCGGACAGTGCGTAGGTGCCGAGGATGATGCGGCGCTTGACCTCGTGGCCGAAACCAGCGGAGCGGGTTGCGGACATGACGCGTTCGATGGTGACGGGGCCGTCTTCGGGTACGACGCGCAGGCCGTAGCGGACGCCGTCGTAGCGTGCCAGGTTGGAGGACACCTCGGAGGACATGATCATGTAGTAGGCGCTGATGGCTTCGGTGACGGAGGGCAGGGAGACCTCGATGATCTCTGCACCTGCGGCACGCAGCTCTTCGACGGATTCGCGGAAGCGTGCGAGGACACCAGCTTCGAAGCCTTCGCCGTCGCCGCCGCCGAGTTCCTTGATGACGCCGATGCGCAGGCCGGACAGGTCGCGCTTGCGTGCTGCTTCTGCGCCTGCCTTGGCTTCTTCAACGAAGTTGCCGGGCTCATCGGGCAGGGAGGTGGAGTCGAGCGGGTCGTGGCCTGCGATGGCTTCGTGGAGCAGTGCGGTGTCGAGCACGGTACGTGCGACGGGGCCGACCTGGTCGAGGGAGGATGCCATGGCGATGACGCCGTAACGGGAGACGGAGCCGTAGGTGGGCTTGACGCCGACGCTACCGGTCAGTGCTGCGGGCTGGCGGATGGAGCCGCCGGTGTCGGTGCCGAGCGCCAGGGGTGCCTGGAAGGCGGTGACGGCCGCTGCGGAGCCGCCGCCGGAGCCGCCGGGTGCGCGGTCGAGTGCCCAGGGGTTGCGGACTACGCCGAATGCGGAGTGCTCGTTGGAGGAGCCCATTGCGAATTCGTCGAGGTTGGTCTTGCCGAGGATGGGCATGCGTGCTTCGCGGACCTTGCGGGTGACGGTGCCGTCGTAGGGGCTCATCCAGCCTTCGAGCATGCGCGATGCTGCGGTGGTGGGCTGGCCCTTGGTGACGATGAGGTCCTTGACGGCGATGGGTACGCCTGCGAGCGGGGGCAGTTCCTTGCCTGCTGCGCGGTCTGCGTCCACTGCTGCTGCGGTGGCGAGTGCTTCTTCGGCGTTGATGTGCAGGAAGGCGTTGAGGCCGCTCTTGCCGTCTGCGCGGTTGTCGCTCAGGGGTGCGCCGTCGGTGGCTGCGATGCGGTCCAGGTGTGCCTGGGTGAGCTCGACGGAGGTGATTTCGCCGGATGCGAGCTTTTCTGCTGCTTCTGCGGCGGTGAGCTGGATCAGTTCGTTCACTTGGTTGTTCTCCTCTTAGTCTTCGTCGAGGATTGCCGGCACGCGGAACTTGCCGTCCTGTGCGTCGGGGGCGCCGGAGAGCGCCTCTTCCTGGGTGAGGGTGGTGACGGGCACGTCTTCGCGGAAGACGTTCTCGAGGGGGATGGGGTGGCTGGTCGCGGGGATGTCGGCAGTTGCTTTCTGCGACATGGTCTCAACGGATGCGACGATGACGTCCAGCTCAGACGCCATCGCGGTGAGTTCTTCATCGGTCATCTCAATGAGTGCCAGCGATGCCAGGTGCTTGACCTGTTCAAAGGTGATGGCAGACATGGTTCTCCCGTAGGTTGTTTTCTTGTCTCTTCTCTAGTGTAGTGGAGGTTGCGTGTTCCGTCTCATTGGGGGTTGGAGGGTTTACCTGCTGGTTTGTGCGTTTGGGGGGGGCGCCCTCTCCCCTATTTTTCGGGTTAAATGCTCAACGCCCCGCTCCTCGTGTGAGGTGCGGGGCGTTGGGCTACAACGTTTCCACGTTACGCTTCAGGGTTAATCCTTAGGCGGGGATGTTCAGAACCTGGCCGGGGAAGATCAGGTCAACGTTGTAGATGATGTCGGTGTTCGCAGCTGCGATTGCCTGGTAGCCGCCTGCAACGCCGAGCTTTGCAGCGATCAGCGAGAGGGAGTCACCGGGAACCACAGTGTAGGTGCCTGCTGCAGCCTTGGGAGCCGCAACGGGTGCTGCTGCGGGAGCCTCAGCTGCCGGTGCAGCGGGTGCTGCTGCGGGAGCCTCGACTGCTGCGGGTGCAACCTGAGCTGCCGGTGCTGCTGCGGGAGCCTCAACTGCTGCGGGTGCAGCCTGAGCTGCAGGAGCTGCGGGTGCAGCCTGTGCCGCGGGAGCGGTGTAGGTCTGCTGGGTCTGCGACTGTGCAGCCACGGTGGTGGTGGGCTCGGTGTAGGTGGGAGCTGCGCCGGTCTTGCCGTAGAGGCCAAGCTTAGCGGAGCATGCGGGCCATGCGCCCCAACCCTGGATAGCGAGCAGACGCTCGCCAGCCTCGATCTGCTGTGCACGGGAAGCGGTCGCGGGGGAGCCGGACATGCCGACGCCGTTCCAGGACTGCTGGGTGAACTGCAGACCGCCGTAGAAGCCGTTACCGGTGTTGATGGACCAGTTACCACCGGACTCGCACTGTGCCAGTGCGTCCCAGGTAGCACCGTCTACTGCGTTTGCAGCGGGCATCGACATGGTAGCTGCTGCAACGCCACCGATGGCGAGAGCTGCTGCGGTACGACGAATGGAAGTGTTCTTCATAATGCTCCTTGGGGCCGTCCCCGCTCGTTCCGTCCCCGGAACTCTAGCGCGGCGCCGCTCACCCTTTGATAACGAAGTAGGTTACTCATTTTCTGGCTCTACCATGTGAGCGGCTCTCCACCGATTTCATGTCACCGTGAGCGATCCTGCACTTGTGTGCGGGATCCGGTGGCACTTCCTCGATGGGGACGTGCGGTAGAACCGGGCATCGTTTCAAGCATTCCAAGCTTGAAACCACACAGGCGATTCCCTTGCGAGAATCTATCTGGTCTCAAAGATAACTGAGGTTTTTTACGATTCCAACCCGATTTCAAGTTCACAGCGAACGTACCGGGTTCTCCCAGGGTTCTTCCAGGTAAAAGGTGCAGGAAACGTTAATGGGGACCTTGAACCCCGCGCATCTTAAGGGTTTTTCCCCGGAATTTCGGGGTTTTCTAGGGTTTTAATCCGGAGGCGCTCCCCCGCCGAGCTTTCTGATTCGGGGTTGGCGCGCGCCCCCTTTAAGGGTTTTGAACGGCGTGTAAATATTTTTTAAATATTTCTTTGCTTTGGGAGTGTTTTAAGGCGCCTTCGCCTTAAAAGCTGTGGTAATTATAAATGCCAAAAATTGGCATTCAGGCTCTGAAGCACGCGCCTCAGAGCCTGAATGCTCTATATATTGCAGGGGTCGGGCTCAGATTCCCCAGCTACCGGGTCTATTCCGCGGCAGCCTCAACCGCCTCCGGGCCGCCCTCGAGCAGAGCGGTGAAGCCCTCCTCATCCAGAATTTTCAGGCCCAGCTGCTGAGCCTTATCCAGCTTCGAGCCAGCGTTCGCACCGGCAACCACAAAGTGGGTCTTCTTCGAGACCGAGCCGGATGCCTTACCGCCTCGAGAAATAATGGCTTCCTTCGCGCCGTCACGGGTGTAACCGTTCAGCGTGCCGGTCACGACCACGGTCAGGCCCTCCAGGGTGCGCTCCACGGACTCGTCGCGAGAATCTTCCATGCGCACACCGGCGGCAGCCCAAGAGTCGACGACCTCGGCGTGCCAGTCCTCAGCGAACCACTCAATAATAGAGTCGGCAATCGTGGTGCCCACACCGTCTACCGCGGCAAGGCGCTCACGGTCAGCCTCACGAATCGCCTGCATCGAGCCGAACTCGGCGGCGAGCGCACGGGCGGCGGTCGGGCCCACGTGACGAATCGAGAGGGCAACCAGCACACGCCACAGCGGCTGCTGCTTTGCCTTCTCCAGCTCAGCAAAGAGGTTCAGCGTGTTCTTCGTGGGCTTCGGCTCGGGGCGTGCCTTGGTCGGCTTGGTGTAGAAGTAGGGCACGCGCTCCATCTTTCCGGTGCCAACACCCTTGACCTTCTTCTCACGCTCGATGGTGACCTCGCGCAGGTCCTCAATGTTGAGGCTGAACAGGTGCGCCTCGGTCGTTAGCGGAGGGGTGTCCGGGGTTGCGGGGCTGGTGAGTGCCTTTGCTGCTTCAAAGCCGAGTGCCTCAATGTCGAATGCGCCGCGGCTTGCCGCATAGTACACGCGCTCGGTCAGCTGCGCCGGGCAGGAGCGCGGGTTCGTGCAGCGCAGGTCCACGTCGCCTTCCTTGCCGGGGGCAAGGGGCGAGCCGCAGGAGGGGCATTCACTGGGCATCACGAACTCGCGTTCGGTGCCGTCGCGTAGGGCAACCACGGGTGCCACAATTTCGGGGATCACATCGCCCGCCTTGCGCAGCACCACGGTGTCTCCGATGAGCACGCCCTTAGCCTTGACCACGTCCTGGTTGTGCAGGGTTGCGCGTTCGACGGTCGAACCGGAGACGAACACGGGCTCCATGACGCCGTAGGGGGTCACGCGGCCGGTGCGTCCCACGTCCACGCGAATATCCAGCAGCTTGGTGTGCACCTCTTCGGGCGGGTACTTGTACGCCACAGCCCAGCGCGGCACGCGGGAGGTGTAGCCCAGCTGAGCCTGGGTTGCGAAGTCGTTGACCTTAATAACGATGCCGTCGATTTCGTGCACCAGGGAGTGGCGCTGCTCTCCGTACTTGTTGATGAAGTCGAAGACCGCCTCGGTGTTTGCGGCGATTTCGCTGTAGGGGCTCACGGGCAGGCCCCAGGAGGCGAGCAGATCGTAGGTCTCGTACTGGGTGGCAACGTCCAGGCCGGTGCGCGAGCCGATGCCGTGCACGTACATGCTCAGCGGGCGCGAGGCGGTGATTGCGGCGTCCTTCTGGCGCAACGAGCCTGCCGCGGCGTTACGCGGGTTCGCGAACGGGTTCTTGCCGGCGGCAATCATGGATTCGTTGAGCTTCTCAAAATCGGCGGAGGAAATAAACACCTCGCCGCGAATCTCAATTTCTTCGGGGTGGTTCTCGCCGGTCAGCTGTTGCGGGATGCTCGCAATGGTGCGCACGTTGTGGGTGACGTCTTCACCGGTGGTGCCGTCACCGCGGGTTGCCGCGCGTACGAGGGTACCGTTGCGGTAGAGCAGGTTCACCGCCAGGCCGTCAATCTTCAGCTCGGTCAGCCACTGCGGTGCGGCACCGGTGAGGGTGCGGACGCTCTCATCGGTCTTAGTCAGCCAGGTGCGCAGTTCCTCGAAGGAGAAAACATCCTCGAGGGAGTACATGCGCTGCAGGTGGGTGACGGGCGCGAAAGCCTCGATGGCCTCACCGCCAACTTCCTGGGTCGGCGAGTCGTTGGCGATGATGAGCGGGTGCTCGGCCTCAATGATTTCGAGGCGGCGGTAGAGCGCATCGTACTCGGCATCCGAGAGGAAGGGTGCGTCTTCGTTGTAGTAGGCGCGGCGGGCGGCGCGAATCTTATCGGTCAGTTCCGCGTACTCGGCACGCAGAGCCTCGGTAATCTCTGCGGTGTTCTCTGCCGCAGTCTCGGCGGGGGCAGTCTGCTGGGTGGTGTTGTTCTCAGTCACCCGTCCAGTTTAACGTTTTTGCCGCCCCTCTCCCCTATCGCTCGTCATATTGCCGAAGTCCACGGGCGCATATTCTTCGTCTCTCATCTCAGCAGCGCTGAACGCAGATACAGTTCACCCCCGCCTCCGACAGGCACTCAATCGAGCATCCGAAGAAAGCGGGGGTGAACCATCAGGTATGAAGTTTAGGCTTCGACAGCGTCAGCAACAATCACCGTAATGTTGTCGCGTCCGCCCGAACGCAGAGCCTCGTGCTGCAGAACGTCAGCGGCGTCCTGCGGGTGGCGGATTGAGGTGAGCACGCGCGCCATGTACTCGTGCGAAAGCTCACCGGAGAGACCGTCGGAACAGAGCATCAGGCGGTCGCCGGGGCGGGCGGGCAGAACCCAGAAGTCCGGCTCCCAGTAGTTGCCGGTACCCAGCGCACGGGTAATGACGTTACGGCGCGGGTGAGTCAGCGCCTCCAGGGCGGTAATTTGGCCTTCATCCACCAGGTACTGTACCTCGGAATGGTCGCTGGTGACCTGCTCAAGCGAGGCGGAACCCTCAGAGCCGGGCAGCTTCTCCATTGCGGAGTGGTGAATACCTTCTTCCTCACGCAGCAGACGGTAGGTTCGGGAGTCACCCACGTTGAAAACAACCCACAGGTTACGGTCGCCGATGCGGGTCAGCCAGGCACCGGTTACGGTCGTACCGCCCGAGCGGGAAAGCGCCTGCTTAATTTCCTCGTTGGTTTCGCCAATGATGTCGTGCAGGCGGTTGAGGGTGCCCACAATCTCGTTGTTAAGCACAGTGTTTGCGCGGCGGCGGCGCTTGGTGGGATCTTCCTCGTCGATAGCGGCAAGGCGCTCAAGGTAAGCCTGCTGTTCCTCTTCGCTACGACCACCGGGCATGGTGAAGAAGGGCGAGTAGGCGAGCTGACGCACGCACAGGCGCGAAGCGACCTCGCCGGCCTCGTGGCCTCCCATGCCGTCCGCGACCACGCAAAGGGAACCGGCGACGACCATCGAATCTTCGTTATTTTCTCGATGTGCGCCGCGGTGCGTTGCACCACCGGTACGTAGTTTCAGTTCAGTCATGAGAGGTCTATCTCCATTGTGTAGTTCACGCGACGAGTCACCGCCACGGGGTCTACGTTACCAAAGCTTCTAACATTTCGCGTTCCCTGAGAGGTGAGATTGTAGCGATTTCCCACCTGTCGGAGCGTGTTTGCTGTCTCATTATCGGTCAGCACGGTACCCGGTTCAGCCAGGGAAACCAGGCGCGCAGCCAGGTTCACGCTGGAGCCGTACACGTCACCGCGGTTCGCCAGAACCTCGCCCCAGATGAAGGCAACACGGGAGTCCGGCAACTGCGGGTCGGCACCGATTTTTTCAGAGAGTCGCAGGCTAATTTCTGCGATAGCGTCCGGGGTTTCGGTGAGGAAGAAAACTTCGTCACCGAGAGTCTTAATAATGCGACCGCCCAGGGGTGCAATAACGTCCAGGCAGCTCTGCTCAAAGTGGTTGATGAGCTGAGAAAGGGCTGCGGCGTCCAGGTTACGCACCAGGGAGGTGTACGAAACCAGATCCACGAATCCTACACCGCGCACCAGGGGCAGGCGGGAAAGACCGGAGGTGGTCACGTTGTTTTCGCGCAGTCCCAGGCGTAGGATTCCGGCGTACATCTGGCGACGGTATGCGTACAGTGCCAGGCGCTCGAGAACCTCGAGGTAGCGCGGGAAGTCTTTGAGGAGCTTGCGGCGGGCATCATTATCGTCGAGGTTTTCGGTGACCATAATGTTGTGCACCAGAGCCTCAATCTGCCAGGCGACGGTGCGGTCGGTCAGTTGACCTTCAGCACGCACCAGGGATGCAACGTACTCCATGCGAATATCGCCGGATTCGTCCAGCTTCTGCAGGTCGGCGAGCATCTGCACGTCGGTTTCAGTGAAGTAGGGCGCGTGCTCGGCGATGGTCGGGAAGCCCATGTTGTGCCAGATGCGCTGGGCGGTCTTGAGGGGAATTCCGGCGTATTCGGCAGCCTGTACGGGAGTGTAGCGGCGCCCCTCCCCCAGGAGCGACTTTTCGAGGGCGCGAATTCCTGCCTTGGAATCCTCATCGCGGTAGATATTGTTCTGCGCGAGATTCTGCAGGATTTTGAGGTTGAGCATTTGGGTTTCGGGGCCCATGGTGGCGCCGGTGTCCTGCGGAGAGTGCGCAGGTTCGTGGCGATCTGCCGTGCTCATTGCCGCTACCGCTCCTTTCATCTCTGCCGGAAAATACTGTCTGGTTTACACCGTGGTGGCGCTAGGTTACGTGGTACCTCGTTGTGCTCTGCGGGTTTCGCATTGCGTCGCTGCGATGATGCTCACCGTGTAGCGCCTTGTTAATATACCCCTCCGCGGTGGTGTTTGGGTCACAAAAGCGCCCGCACCCCAGGATAGTTTAGTGGAGTAATTCACATTTAAGAATACTCTAATCCGCATTTTTTCGGCAGATTTAGCGGCGGGTTTAGACTCTGAGCCAACCCGACAGTTCCCGCCCGAGTCGGTGACAGGGGGCGAAGAAGCCCTAAATATAGCGAGCGCGCAGGGCGTAGTAGTCGCGTCGGGCGGCCTTAATTTCTTTCTCAAAGCGCTTCGGGTCGGGCACGTAGGTCAGGCGGTGATGCACCCCGCGGCAGACCACATACACCGAACCGTAGCCCAGCCAGGCACCCGGGCTGCGTTGCTTTGCCCAGCGCTCCCCCATGGAGTCCAGGTAGAGGGATTCGTCTCCGCTGCGGGTCATCACGCCGCGGCGCACCACGAGCCGGTGGGTGGTCAGCAGGTAGTAGGTGGTTGCCCAACGCCAGGCGGTGCGCACGGCGCCGACCAGGGTACCTACCGCACAAATCATGCCGAGAGTCCACAGAATCGGTGAGGACCGTGCCGTGGAGGCAAAGGTTGAGGCGGCAATAGCAACCAGCAGGTAGGCAAGCGTGGGCAGCAGAGCACCGTAGTGCTGTCGGGTCGCAATGATGACATGCTCACCGGGGTTGAGTTTTCCGCGCAAACGCATGGTGTTCCTTAGCTGTGCTGGTTGGCGTGTTCCGGCTGGGGTCGCCGGTTGAGGTGGTGCGGGTTCGTTGAGTGTAGCCGTGCCGGACTGAAATTTTAGGGGCTGCTTCTAGTGTGCCTGCTGAAAATCTCCGTAGCTACCGTTGGCGGGGCGAAGGTGCTCAATATCGCCCACCGCGTAGGGTTCTAGCGTGCCGTCCTCCCGGCGAATGAGGATGCGCCCCTGCGCGTCGAGGTCTTCGGCAACGCCTTCTACGGTGCTTCCGTCGGGCAGGCTCATGCGCACGCTGGCACCGAGGGTGGCGGTGGCGGCGCGCGCCTGGTCGAGCAGGCTGAGGCTGTCCGGGTTGAGGGGGTCGGGGCGTTCCGGATCGCCACCGGCACGCACGAAGGCACGGTAGCGTCGAGCGAAGATGCTCAGCAGTCGGGTGAGCACCTCGGAGGAGTCGACCGCGGCACCGGTGCACAGGCTCAGGCTCGTGGCGGTGGGTACGGGTAGCTGTTCGGCGGACATATTCGTGTTCTGACCGATACCCACGATGATGCTACGCTGCCCCTCGTTAGCACCGCTTTCGGGAACAAGCTGGGCGAGGATTCCGCAGCCCTTAGCGCCCTGCGCGATGACATCGTTGGGCCATTTGAGGGCGGCGTCCACACCGTAGCCGCGCCAAATATCAACCACACTGAGCCCGGCGATGAGGGTCAGCCAGTGGTAACTGTCTTCGGGGAGCTCCCGGGCGAGCGGGTCTGCGGAGGCGTGCGGGCGCACCACGATGCTCGCGGCGAGGCAGGCTCCGGGAGGGGCGGTCCAGGCTCGGGCGAGGCGGCCGCGTCCGGCGCTTTGGTAGAGGCTGGCGTAGACGGAGAGCTCGCCGAGCTGCTCGCGTTCGGAGTCGGTGCCGTCCATGAGCAGTTCGCGGGCGCGCACGGTGGTGGAGTCCACTTCGTCGTAGAGGTTTACGCTGGAATAGCCCGCGTCCAGCGCCACGGTGCGGATGCGCGGCGCATCCAAAACCGAATAATCACTCTCGTTATGCATGTTTTCCACCATCGCCTGCACCTTTCTGTCCTACCTCAATCAGTCCTGCAATTCGCCGACCCGCTATCAACCCGCCGCCACGATCTGCCAGTTTCCGCTGAGCCACGTTGATTTCTCACCATATCAATTTCTTGCCGCCGGTGATGCCCGCCCGACGCCCGAGACGGTACATTAGACAGTGAGGGTGCATCAAGCACCGACCGGCTGCGGAGGTTCCTCCGCCCTGCTCGAAAGAAGACCGTTATGGCTTATTACGCAATTACTTACGTTTACGCAGCTCCCGAGGAGCAGGCGAAGTACCGCCCGGCTCACCGCGAGTACCTTGGTTCGCAGATTGAGGCGGGCAACCTGATCGTGTCCGGTCCCCTGCTGGATGGCGAGACCCCCGCTGGCGCCCTGCTGATTGCAAAGGTTGACTCCGCTGAGGCTGCCGAGAAGATTGTGGCTAACGACCCGATGAACGTTGGCGGCGCGGTTCTGTCCCACACCGTGACCGAGTGGAACCCGGTTCTGGGCACCATCTAAGCGTCATTTCACGTTGAAAGCTTGAACGTAGACCCCCTTCCGCAGGCAAGGATTGCCGAGACGGAAGGGGGTTTTCTGCGCTCTTTTGGGCGGTTCTTTCGCGCTTTTCGTTTACTGTATGCACCTTCTTGGGTGCTGAGTGCATAAAAGTGTATCTAGTGTTGATATTCTGGCTTCTCGCCTGGCATATGTGCCCTAGTTCGCACTATAGTTGAGGGATATGCACATTGTTCAAGAGCGCTCTTCGGGGCCTCCCAAACAACCATCACCGCAACCACTGGCTCCCGACAATCGGGTGGAGCAGGAACGAGGAATAATGTCCGAGAACCTCCAGCAGGAATTTGATTTGAGCACCACCGCCGGTAAGCTCGCTGATTTTTATGCACGTCGAGAGCGCAGCTTCGCGCCCAGCGGTGAGGCAGCTATCGAGAAGCAGCACGCACGCGGCAAGAACACCGCCCGCGAGCGCATCGAAATGCTTCTGGACGAGGGTTCTTTCGTTGAGTTTGATGCCCTCGCCCGCCACCGCACCACCGCATTCGGTATGGAGGCGAAGAAGCCTCTGGGTGACGGCCTGGTCTCCGGTTACGGCACCGTGGATGGCCGCCTGGTTGCCGTGTATTCTCAGGATTTCACCGTGTACGGTGGCTCCCTCTCGCAGGTCAACGGCGAGAAGATCGTGAAGGTTCAGAAGTTCGCTCTGAAGAACGGCTGCCCGGTCATCGGTATTAACGATGGTGGTGGCGCCCGTATTCAGGAGGGCGTGGCTTCCCTGGCGATGTTTGCCGATATTTTCCGTATGAACGTGCGTGCGTCCGGTGTGGTTCCGCAGATTTCGGTCATTATGGGCCCCTGCGCCGGCGGTGCCGCGTACTCCCCCGCCCTGACCGACTACATCATCATGGTGGATAAGACCTCGCACATGTTCATTACCGGCCCGGACGTCATTAAGACCGTGACCGGCGAGGACGTGGACATGGAGACCCTGGGTGGTGCGCGTCAGCACAACTCTGTGACCGGTACCAGCACCTACCTGGCTGAGGATGAGGAAGACGCTTTCGATTTTGTGCGTGAGCTTCTGGAGTTCCTGCCGTCGAACAACCTTGCTGAGCCTCTGCCCCTGGAGCATGACCAGGAGCCCGTGGTGACCGTTGACGACCTGGATCTGGACACCCTGATTCCGGATTCGGCGAACCAGCCTTACGATATGCGCGCGGTCATTGAGTCCGTGGTGGATGACGGCCACTTCCTGGAGATGCAGGCACTGTACGCCCCGAACGTGATGATTGGTTACGCCCGCGTTGAGGGCCGCACGGTCGGTATCGTCGCCAACCAGCCGATGCAGTTCGCAGGCTGCTTGGACATTTCTGCGTCCGAGAAGGCTGCCCGCTTTGTGCGTCACTGCGATGCGTTCAACATTCCGATTCTGACTTTTGTGGATGTTCCCGGCTTCCTGCCCGGTACCGATCAGGAGTTCAACGGCATTATTCGCCGCGGCGCAAAGCTGCTCTACGCCTACGCGGAGGCGACCGTTCCGCTGGTCACCGTCATTACCCGCAAGGCGTACGGCGGTGCGTACATTGTGATGGGTTCGAAGAAGCTGGGCGCCGATATTAACCTGGCGTGGCCCACCGCGCAGATTGGCGTGATGGGTGCTCAGGGTGCGGTGAACATTCTGTACCGTCGCGAGCTGGCTGCTCTGGCGGCTGAGGGTGGCGACGTTGAGGCTCGCCGCGCTGAGCTGATTGCCAAGTACGAGGAAGAGCTGCTGAACCCGTACCAGGCTGCCGAGCTGGGTTACATTGACGAGGTTATTGCCCCGAGTGAGACTCGCGTGCGCATCATTTCTTCGCTGCGCGCCCTGCACGATAAGCGTGCGGCTACCCCGGCGAAGAAGCACGGTAACATCCCGCTGTAGGCTTCCGTTGTGCCCGCGCCGTTTGTGGTGCGGGCCTTCGCACGATTTTAGGTTTCTAAGGAGGCGTGCCTTTGGCAGGCTACAATCCGCTGAGTTATTTCTCGTTCGGCAAGAAGAAGGACAGTTCGGAGTCCGCTGAGGGTTCCGAGCAACTTGAGCGTGGCTCCGCTCGTTCTTCTGCCCGTTCTTCTGCGCGCGCGGCCACCGCATCCAGCGCAACGAAGGAACCCGTTCAGCCTTCGGTAGATACTGACGCTGAACAGGAGCCGCTGCTGAAGGTGGTCAAGGGTTCCCCCACCCCGGAGGAGATTGCCGCGCTGACCGCCGTGGTGGCGATGATGCAGGCGAGCGCCGCGAAGCAGGAACAGAACTCGCTGGTGGGTGCGGCATCGCGTCTGCTGAACCGTCGCCAGCGTCTGGGTGCTTCGTTGCGTCCGGGCCCCGGTTCGTGGAGGCGTGCCCGCCCCATGTAGCGTGGGCGGCTCATCTGATTAGTAAATTCCCGTTGCACTGGCTGGTGCGGCGGGAATTTATTGTTTTGCCTCAAATTCAAGATTTATATTGCGCTATTGAACATCTAATGCGCTGATTCTTTCGGTTTTGTCATATTAGAAACGATAAAGTCATGATGATACGTACTGATGCTACGATGTATATACCATCACATTAGTGTTAATAAATTGGCAGGGACCATGGCAAAGATGCTGAATAAAAACCGTAGGCCCCCACCGGATGTCTATATCGCGCTTCTGTTGCCGACGCTACGGCGCTTGTCGAAGACTGTACCTCGCACCGCAGCCTATGTTAGTGAGCAGTTGCGACAGCAGACTAAGGCATTGGGGTCGAAGAAGAACCTACCCGATCTTGAATCCACCGATTTTGCGGTGGCTGTGCGTACCACCTTGAAAATCTTGGTGGCACTTCGTTATGCCCAGTTGATGCCTCGTCTGACTCCGTGGGAGAAGAGGAAGTACCTGCTCACTCCCCTGGGTGCCGAGCTGACCTGCACCCCGCATCTGCACGGTTCGGTGCCGCCGCGTGTGGTGAAGCAGGTGCAGGCTCTGTGTGCTCAGAGTCTGACGGCGAGGACCACGAAGAAGCTGAAGAAGCAGGCGAATGCCCTGCTGGAGACCGCGGAGGCGGAGCATCGTCTCATATTTGGTGCGTCCGATAGTGACGCGGGCACCGATATGGGGCCGTTCCTTCCTTCTGCCGATGCTGGAGCCGGCGCCGGAGAAGCTTCCCTCGGCCCCGAGGCGACCGGCGCGGCGCATCTTGCGCATGCTTTGAATTCTGCGGGGGCTGCGGGGTCGTGGCCTGCGGGTCAGTCGCCTCTGGATATTATTTTGCGTGCCAGCGATTCGCCGGTCATTCACGCTCAGGCTGAATTTGCGGAGCATTTTACGCAGGATTTGATTCAACATATTCACGCGGTGACGCCGGAGTACTTTGAGCAGATTGTTGCCGATATTTTTACGGCTCTCGGTTTTACGACCGAGGTAACCGGCGGCGCCGACGACAAGGGCGTGGATGTTATTGCCCGCTATTCTGACGGTCTGGATTTTGCGCCGATTTATATTCAGGTGAAGCATTATTGCGGAACCATGAAGGTCACCCCGAACGAGATTCAGAAGCTTGCCGGTGCAGTGCTTTTGCACGGCGGCCTGCAGGGTGTTTTGGTGACCTGCGGTGCTTTTGCGCAGCCGGTTCCCGAGTATTTGCAGGGATTGCCCGGCGCTCGCAATATTGCGCTGGTTGATCGGCACCAGTTGGTGGAGCTGATGATTCGTCACCGTGTGGGTGTTCTTGATGGTGAGGACGAGTGCGGTTACCGCATTGACGAGGAGTACTTTGCCCGCGGCATGGAATAAGCAGCTGGCTTAGATAGCCCGGAGCAACCCGCATTCATGCTTTTATTTCACCGGGTGTATTTTCACTCTCTGTTTGAGGATATTTTCCACATATCGGCTGGTTTTAGAAATCTAGATTATTTCTGAAACCAGCCGATACAATAATGAAGGTAATGCGTTATATATTCTTCGCATTATTTCACGAAGTGAATATACCCGCGACGGTGTAGGCACTTCACCATAATTAATAGCGTTCTTTCCGAGTGTGCGTCATTGAAGACGGTACGGACGCGGAAGGGCTGAGAAATCCGCCTTTTCTGCTTCTCTTCACGACGGGATACCAAAGCATCGACCCAAAAATAAAGATGGTGTCGCCCAGTATTGTGTGAATATTTTCCCGTTCGCATGACTGCACTTTATGAAGAACGCCTGCACGATAAATAACACTAGATAAGGAGCCCAGCGTGGCTTTTGTGAATAAAACAATGCTCCATATCGATCATTCCGAATTGCACTCTTTGCAGCAGGAAACCTCATGGGAGGCTCTACCCGAGGAAGCACGCACTCTCAGCGTTGCTGCGGCTTTCTCTCTGCTCCGCCATTTTGAGCGCGCGCAGGATCGTGGCGAGAAGGTTTTCTTCCCCGATATGTACACCCCGGTGGGCGTAGACCTGGGTTTCAATATGACTCAGCGTTTCATCGCGGTGGGTGACAATGTCCTCTTCCGTGAGGCGCTTAATAAGCTGATTGCGGCGCTGGTCAATGCCGACTATCTTGAGGTGTCCCTCAGCCAGCTACATCCGGGCAACCTGCACTACACTCTGAGCGAGGCGGGCCGCGAGCTTCTGGGCACCGCGAAGGAGCAGCAGGCGCAGGCTCTTCTGTCGGTTCTGCCTCTGCAGAGCGGCGTGTACCTGCACTATCTGAAGCAGTTCTACCCGGTTCTGCTCTCGCACATTACGGTGCGCGAGCTTCTGCCCATCGTCCTGAGCGTTACCCCTTCCTACCCCGCGGCAGCGCCCGTGAAGATTCGTGAGCTGGTGCTGCGCGAGTGCGGTTTCGTGCAGGGCTGGTACGGCCTGTCGTACCTGGAGCAGCGCATTATTGAGCCGGTGATTGCTCAGGCGCTGAGCCTGCTGACCCGTGAGGGCTACCTGCGTACCAAGACCATTCACGAGCACACGGATTCGCCGCTGACTCTGTACTCGCTGTCCCCTTCGGCGAAGGAGCTGGTGGCTCGTCACGAGGAGACCGGTGTGCCCGCAAGCGAGCTGAGCTCCGTGCTGGCATTGGTGAAGGATGAGGGCACCTCGATTACCGCTGAGGATATTGCCGCAACCGACGCTCTGCTGACCCACATGGGCGTTCTTCTGCTCGATACTCTCAACGACCACGGCGCCGATGTGGAGCTGAGCCTTCCGAGCCTGGAGCAGGTCTTTGACCGCGATGAGCGTATTCAGCAGGCGTCCTCGAACCCCTATTTTGTGCAGATTGACGCGCAGGATTACATCTACGATGTGCTGACCGCGCACCACTACCTATCCGAGCGTGAGACCGTCTACTCGCTGGGTTCCGCGTTTGCGCCCGCCCTGGCGCAGATGGCTGAGCCGAGCGTTCAGAAGCTGGTGGCTTCGGCTCTGCTCGATCCTGCCGCTGTGGATGCTCTGCCGTACCCGCACCAGCTGCTGTACCCGATTCTGAAGCTGGTTGAGGAGAACCCGCGTATCTCCTACTACGACATTTACGATGAGCTGAAGATTGCCTTGGACATCCCGTACCTGCAGGGTGAGGTCGCTCCGCACCGTTACAAGCTGACCCCGCGTCTGCGTAACCGCTACTCGGTGGCGATGCACGTTCTGAAGGGCGAGCGCTACCTGAATGCTCTGCGTGAGGGTACCGGTCGTACTTCCCGCAAGAACCCGGAGCGTTACGAGCTGAGCGAGGCGGGTAAGGAACTGCTCAAGCGTTTCCCGGAGGGTGCTCCGGAGGCGGTGACCGCCCGCATGGCGCCGCTGCCGCCGCAGTCGCTCAAGCACAAGCTGCCTCAGGATATTGCCGCTGAACTGCAGGCTCGTGAGGAGGCTCTTCAGGCGGCGAAGGAGGCGCGTGCTGCGGAGCGTCAGGCTCGCCTGGCGGCCCGTGAGGGTCGTGAGCCGCTGGCTCCGGTGCCGGGTGCTTCTCCGACGTTGTTGGCGCGTCCGGCTGGTTCGCCGGTGGCGGCTGCTGTGCAGGCTCCCGCTGAGGTTCCGGCTGCGCAGGTTGCGCCTGCCGCCGCCCAGCCTGCTGTGTCTGTTCCTGCTGTTTCTGCGCCAGCCTCCGCCCAGCCGGTTGTTTCTGCGCCGACTGTTTCGGCTCCGCCTGTTTCGACTGCTGAGCCCTCGACTGCACTGCAGGTGGCTGCCGCTCAGGTGCGTGAGGCTCTGAAGCGTTATCGTCAGGTCTTCCGCCGCGAGGCTCTGGCACCCGCCCTGGCGCAGGTGTCTGAGGAACGTTTCCGCAGCATTGGTTTCGATCTGTTCCTGATGCGCGGCTACACCGTGGAGGCTCTTCAGGCTCAGGGCGTGGACGGCGTGGCAACTCCCGCCACCGGCGAAAAAGAACGCGCATTCTACGTGCGTACTCTGCGCCCGGTAGCGAACGGTGTTCTGTCCGCGAGCGTTCAGCCGCAGGATATTACCGCGTTCTTCCTGGCGATTCACGCCCGCGGCGGTCAGCTCGGTACCTTCATTACGAACGCCCCGTTCAGCGATGAGGCGTACGACGAGTTCATCCGCTGCTCGACCAAGTACCCGAACATTCTGGTGGACTTGGTGTCCGGTGATGAGCTGCAGGACCGCCTCATTGCGCACCGCCTCGGCGTGGTCGAGAGCGCGAACGGTCTGCTCGGGCTCAACGGCGAATACTTCGCCGGCTAGCCTCCCCCGCTAGTAGCTTGTAGCCCCTCTTGAAGGCGCCCCGGTCTTCCTCTCCTGCACGTTCAGGAGGGAGAAAGCCGGGGCATTTTCGCGCATCCGCCCCTGGGAGTTGTCCACAGGTGGGCCCTTTTTGTCGCATTCGGTGCTTCTCAGCCCGTAATATTGCCGGTTTAAGCGACCTAAATCACCGAAAATCGTGGTTGGAGGCACACCCCTGCGTTAGGATATGAACATGAGCACTTACCAGGAACTTCCCAGCATCTACCGATTGAAGCGCTCGCTGACCGACGTCGATCAGATTGCTAACGAATACTTTGAAAAGGTCCTCGACCTGAACCCCGTCCATGCAACCGAGCTTGGTCGTAAGGGCGTAGAGACCCTGTACCCCGATTACTCGCCCGCAGGCGAGAAGGCTTTCGCGCGCCTTGCGAAGAAGACCCTCAAGAAGGTTGATAACGTCCTGCCTATTGATGACGTTGACCTGGTCACCCTGGATGCTCTGCAGGAGCGTCTGAGCCTGTACCGCAAGCAGCACAAGGCTGGTTTTGGCGGCTGGCAGCTGAACAATATTGCGTCCGTACCGCAGGAGGTGCGCTCGGTCTTTGACCTGATGAAGCGCAACACCCAGCAGGATTGGGAGCACATTGTCGGTCGTATGCACCGCGTCACCGAGGCGTTGGAGGGCTACATCCAGACCCTTGAGGCGGCTCGTGAAGAGGGCAAGGTTGCCCCGCGCCGCCAGGTGGATATTGTCATTGAGCAGACCGCCGCGTACTACGCTCCGGGTGGTTTCTTTGACGAGTTGGCGGCTGAGGTCACCGAGGCTGTCCCCGCTCTGAAGGATGAGGCTGCCGCCGGTGCCGAGGCTGCGAAGGAAGGCTACCGCCGCCTCAACAGCTACCTGGTGGAGAAGTTGCAGCCGGTCGCGCCCTCCCGCGACGCTGTGGGCCGTAAGGCATACAGCCTGCACTCCCGTTCGTTCCTGGGCACCACCATTGACCTGGACGAAACCTACGCCTGGGGCGTGAAGGAGCTGGAGAGCATTATTGCTCGTCAGCGTGAGGTTGCCGAGGAGATTGAGCCGGGCGCAAGCATTGAGCGCGCGAAGCAGCTGCTCGATGAGGACCCGGCACGTCAGCTGCACGGCACCGATGAGCTGAAGGCCTGGATGCAGAAGCTCGCCGACGCCGCCGTGGAGAACCTGGCGGGTAGCCACTTCGAGATCGACGGCCCCATGCGCCGTATTGAGTGCTGCATTGCCCCCACGAATGAGGGCGGTATTTACTACACCGGCCCCTCCCCCGATTTCTCGCGTCCTGGCCGCATGTGGTGGTCGGTTCCCGAGGGTGAGGATACGTTCACTACCTGGCGTGAAACCTCCACCGTGTACCACGAGGGCGTTCCGGGTCACCACCTGCAGATTGCGATTGCTACGGCACTGCAGGGCACCATGAACTCCTGGCGTACGAACATGCTGTGGGTTTCCGGTCACGGTGAGGGCTGGGCGCTGTACGCCGAGCGCCTCATGGAGGAGCTGGGCTACCTGAAGGATCCGGGTGACCGCATGGGCATGCTGAACGCTCAGCGTATGCGCGCCGCCCGCGTGGTCTTCGATATTGGTGTTCACTGCGAGATGCCGATTCCCGATGAGTGGGCTGAGCAGCTGGGCGTTGAGCCGGGCACCATCTGGACTTCTGAGCTGGGTTATGAGTTCTTGAAGCTGAACCTGGACGAGTCCGAGGGCCACCTGCGTTTCGAGTTCCTGCGTTACCTGGGTTGGCCGGGTCAGGCGCCGAGCTACAAGATTGGCGAGCGCCTCTGGCTGGAGTTGCGCGATCAGGCTGTGCGCCGCGGCGATGACATGCGTGCATTCCACACGCGTGCGCTTCTGCTCGGTTCGGTGGGTCTGGACACTCTGCGCCGCGCCCTGACCGATGAGATGATGCTTCCTCTGGACACTGAGGATGATGACGATGAGGACGACGAGTAGCCTCTAGTCTGCTCGCCCCTCGCCGTTTCTGGAGTGTCTCCGGGAGAGGCTCTATGGACCAAGCCCCCGCTTCAGCTTTGGCTGAGGCGGGGGCTTCGCTGTATTTTCGTGCGAGGTTTATCTATCGGGATTCTGGGCTATCCAAAGTTTGCGGTGCCGGGGTCCGTAGTGCCGAATCCCATGCCGGTGGAATCGTTCAGATCCACCAGGTGCGGGGCGAAGCGGCACCAGTAGTCGGTGAGCGCGCCGTTCGATTCGCGGATGCCCACGCCTACGGTGCGTCCGTCGACTACCCACACGCCGAGGATGGGGTGGCTGACCGGGTTGATGATACCTTCGTAGCGCGGTGCCGGAATGTATTCCTGGTAGATGAATTCGCTTTCGGGGGCGTTGGCGAAGAAGTCGTCCTCTTCGGGCTTGATGAAGACGTCGTAGTCGGGGGCGTAGATTTCCACGCCGTCGCCTTCGCGTCCGAAGATGGGCTTGCGAACCCAGTTGCGCATGCCGCCGCGGTGGCCGGCGTAGGTGGGTACGAGGTTCGGGTGGCCGGGGTACTTGTCCCAGAGCGCGGCGAGCAGCAGCTTATTGGAGAGGAACATCTTCCATGCCGGCTCGATCCAGCGGTTCATGGCGCCGTGGTAGGCGAAGAGGAGCTTGTCGTAGCCTGCTTCGCTGTCGGTGACCAGGTCCTCCCAGGGGTAGAGCTTGAAGAGGTTGGTGATGCGCCGTCCCTGGGCGTCTTCCCAGCTCTTGGTGTCTTCGTTGAAGATGACTTCGTCGATGGGAATCATGTGGGTTTTGATGCCCGCCTGCTGAGCCGAGTAGGCGATGAGCCAGAGGTTGTTGTAGTCCTCGTTGGTCTCGTCAATCTCGGGGGGCACGTGCGCCAGGTGCAGTACAGGCTGCACGCCCGCGGTGATTTCGGGGGCGAAGATGTGGCGCCAACGGTTGGTGAAGGCTTCACCGATTTCACCCCAGTGGGCGTAGCCGCGGGTGTCGAGGCGCTGGTCTTTGGCCCAGGTTTTCTGGCTGACTGCCGCCTCCACAATGCCGGTGGGGGTGTCGGCGTTGTATTCGAGCAGCTTCATCGGGTCGCCGGGCACACCGGAGTAGGTGAAGTCGAAGCGTCCGTAGAAGTCGGCGTCGCGGCGGTTCCAGGATTCTACGGCGAGGTTGAACGCCGCCTGTGGCAGGCCGAGGGTGCCGAACGCACCGGAGGCGATGTACTCGACGGTTTCGAGGCACATGCGGTGCATTTCTTCCGCCTGGGCGCGCACGGAATCCATTTCTTGCGGGCTGAAAATGTAGGCGGCGTATTCGTTCCAGTAGTGGTCGGTGTCGTGGGGGCCGTCCACGCTGTAGGTGAGGCCTTCCTCAATGATGACGTTCTCCCAGTCGGGTCGGCCGACGGGAAATTCTTCGCGGCGCATGAGGGGCTAGGCTCCTTCGAAGTAGTGATTGGAAAGCGGTGTTGTTGCATCACCGCGGGTGTGGTTGTTCTAGTGAGGAAAATGCGGGCGGGACCGCTCAGTCCCTGCCCGCATTCAGTGTGATGGCTGATGGCTTAGCCTCCGGAGCGGCCGCCACCGGACTTGGAGCCGCCACCGAAACCGCCCTTACTGCCGGACTTGGACGAAGAACCAGACTTCGAGGACGAGCCGGACTTAGAAGAGGACTTCGAGGTGTTCGACTTGCTGTAGGTTCCGGTGCTGCCGCTGTTGCTGGTGCCCTGCTTACCGCTGGAGACCGAGCCGGTCGTCTTATTGCGTACCGAGGAGGTCTTACCGGAGTTATTGGTGCTGGTTACCTTGCCGGAGGAGACGGTGGAGGACTTCTTCGCGCTGCGGTAGGAGTCTTCGAAGCTACCGCCCTTAGAAGACACGCCACTGTAGACGGTGCCGTTGCTCGGGCGGGTAGTGCTGCCTCCGGAGAGCTTGGTGCCCACGCCGGGAACCGTGGGGGTTCCGGTGGAGTTCGCGGCGCTCTGGCGCCCCAGGTAGTACCAGAGGAAAGCATTCGAATTATTGTGGGTGGTGGTCGAGCCAGATGAGCCTGAGGAACCGGACGAACCGGAAGAGCTGGAGGAACCCGAGGAACTCGACGAGCCCGAAGAGTCGCTGCTGGACGAGTCGGTCGGCTCCTGAACGCCAGCCTTCTCACATTCGCTATCTTCCACGCGCAGGCCGGTCTTCGCATCCTGGCAGACGCGGGCGTACTCTTCGCCCTGCGACAGGAACGCGTTCTCTTCCTGGTGCATGGAGTTGTAGGCGAAGATGCCACCGCCAACCAGCAACACGCCAGCACCCGCTACGGCAATCATCTTGGCGATGCCGGGGCGGGTTGCGCCCAGGTTCAGGGTCTGCTGGGCAGAGGTCTGTGCGGCGCGGGTAGCGAAATCTGCGACCGCTTCCATGCGGTTGCGAGGCTTCTTCGGGCCGTTGGGGGTGGTGGTTCCGCCGGGGTATTGGGGAGCAGAACTCATGCATCTCTCCTTGAGGGGTGGTGCGTGGCGTAACGCTCAACGCGTACATGAAGCTGAGTGGGTACAGCATCATCCGACGACTTTCGCCGGACTATCGGTGTGATTCCAGCATATCAAGCCCTCGCTTTCGGGTTCTTAGCTGACGGCAAAATCTCAGTAAGCTTCGCCGCTTGTTGCGCAGTTGTTTCCCTGCTGTTTGCTTTTGCGATGATTCCCCCTTAAATATCTACCTCTACCTACCTCAACGAACTGCCGTTACGCTCGCTTGCACGCAGGCCTGCCAGAAGGTCACGATTCGTCACACATCCCCTGCACTGCACCGGATTGAAACACTTCTTCACACAAACTCGCGCGCGAGTGCACAAAAGTTTTAGAGTATGCCACATGTCTACACCGCATGCATCGTCTCGTTCACGTCTGCCCAAGTGGGCTACGTCTTTCGGCAACCAAATCATTGCCTCCCTCATTCTCGGTATTGTCCTTGGCGCGCTCGCCCTCGCCCTCGGTGGCGATGCGAAGAGCAACCCCAACTGGCTCATGGTGACCCTGGATACCATCGGTTCCTCCTACGTCACCCTGCTGAAGGCGGCTGTTGTTCCGCTGATTTTCACCGCTGTGGTCGCCTCCATCTCGAACCTTTCGCAGGTGACGAACGCGGCGCGTCTGGCGGTTAACACGCTCATCTGGTTTGCGATTACCGCGTTCTTCGCGGTGCTCATCGGTATTGCGATGGGCCTGATCGTTCAGCCGGGCGTGGGTGCGCAGGTGCAGGGCAAGGCGTACACCGGCTCGACCGGTTCGTGGACCGCGTTCCTGACCGGCCTGATTCCGGTGAACTTCCTGGGTCTGGGCGTCAGCGCCAAGTCCGGTGATTCCGGCATCACCGCTTCTGCGTCCTTCAATGTGCTGCAGATTCTGGTTATTTCCGGTGCGGTCGGCATTGCCGCGCTGAAGGTCGGCGAGGCAGCTAAGCCCTTCATCGACGTGGTCAAGAGCGCTCTGGCGATTATTCAGAAGATTCTGTGGTGGATTATTCGCCTGGCACCGCTGGGTACCGTGGGTCTGATCGCTAAGGCAGTGTTCGCCTACGGTTGGGCGTCGATGGGTTCGCTGGTCGCGTTCGTTATCGCCCTCTACATTGGTCTACTGCTGGTCTTCCTGGTGGTTTACCCGATTATTGTTCGCGCGAACGGCCTGTCGGTCCGCCAGTACTTCTCGGGTGTGTGGCCGGCGCTTCAGCTGGGCTTCGTTTCCCGCTCCTCGATGGGTTCGATGCCGATGACCCAGACCGTTGCAGAACGTAACCTGGGTGTGCCCCGTGCGTATGCTTCCTTCGCGGTTCCGCTGGGTGCAACCACTAAGATGGACGGCTGCGCTTCGGTTTACCCGGCTCTTGCCGCAATCTTTGTGGCTCAGTTCTACGGTATTCAGCTGGACTTCACCCAGTACCTGCTGATTGTGATGGTGTCCGTGCTCGGTTCGGCAGCGACTGCCGGTACGACCGGCGCTATCGTGATGCTGACCCTGACCCTTTCCACTCTGGGTCTGCCGCTGGACGGTGTGGGTCTGCTCCTGGCGATTGACCCGATCGTTGACATGGGTCGTACCGCCCTGAACGTTGCCGGTCAAGCTCTGGTTCCCGCGATTGTGGCTCGCCGCGAGGGCATCCTGGATGAGGAGCTTTACAACGCTCCCCGTTCGGAGGGCGGCTTCGTGGCTCAGGAATTCTACGATGAGCGCATCGCCGGTGAGGCGCAGCGTCTGCACGAGGTGGAGGACAACACCGTCGCGGCACGCCGCTAACCTGGCGACTTTTGAAGCTACACGGCGCTAGGCTGTACTGCCTAGCGCCGTGTAGCTTTCTCGCTCTCGTGCCCCAACATGGATGACATACTTTTGCCAAACGTCATAAAACGTCACGATTGATTCTTCTTTTCTTTAACGTTTGAGAAGAGTTATGATTTTGAACGGCGTGTTCCATCTCCTACGTGGTTGAGGGGGATGGAACACGCCTTTTCTATATCCCCGCACCTTTCTACCCCTGCTTCTCGCCCCTCAATCAGCGCCCTTCAATCTGCACCCGAGGGTAAGCCTCACCCGCGAGGCACTAAAATAGAACCTATGAGTACCACACCGACCCGATTGATTCTTGCCTCCGCCTCCCCGGCACGCCGCAAGCTCCTGGAAGACTCCCGCATCGCCTTCACGGTGCGCGTCTCCTCCGTAGATGAGGACGCCGCGCTCGCCGCCGCCAACGAACAGGCACGAGCGCAGGGACGTGCGGGACTCACCCCGGCCGAAACCGCCTCCCTGCTGGCGCAGTTGAAGGCGCAGGCGGTTGCCGCGGAACTTGCCGCCGAGGGTGTACGCGACGCACTGGTTTTGGGGTGCGATTCGGTGTTCGAGTTTGAGGGCGTCGCCTACGGCAAGCCGCATACGGCGGAGGCGGCACGCGAGCGCATCAGCGCAATGAGCGGCAACTACGGCGTGCTGCATACCGGTCATGCGCTCGTGGATTTGCGCGGTCTTGAGCCGGGCGCCGAGTTGCCTGTTGCTTCCGACCTGCCTACCGTTTCCGAACTGCGCAGCGCCACCGTCCACTTTGACGAACTCACCCCCGAGGAAATCGAGGCGTACATTGCCACCGGCGAACCACTCTGGGTGGCGGGTTCCTTCACCCTGGACGGTTACGGTTCGGCCTTTATTCGCGGTATTGAGGGTGAGTTCCACACGGTGGTGGGTCTGTCCATCCACGCACTACGCGATATGCTGCGACGCCGCGAGGTTGCCGTAACCGACTTGTGGTTGTCTCCCGAGGATGAGGACTAGAACCACGCCCACCGCATAAACCCACCGCATAAATCTGTCTCAAAGCGCGCCCTGAAATACACATTGTTGAACACCAATCGATAAGATAGAACAGTATGATGCGCGTTATATTCGCCAATCCTGCCGATGTATCCTTGGAGCAGGAGATTAAAGGAGAGCTTTAAGTGACTCAGCACCAGGCAGAAGCCGCCAAGAAATTTACTGCAGTCCCCGGCCGCCACACCGGCCCGGTCAGCAAGATTCTGATCGCGAACCGCGGTGAAATTGCTGTCCGCGTGATTCGCGCAGCCCGCGATGAGGGTCTGCAGACCGTCGCCGTCTACGCTGACCCGGACCGCGACGCCCAGCATGTGAAGCTTGCCGATGAAGCCTACGCTCTCGGCGGCGCCACCGCGGCACAGTCCTACCTGGTGATGGACAAGCTCATTGAGATTGCTATCCGCTCCGGCGCTGACGCCGTGCACCCCGGTTACGGTTTCCTGTCTGAGAACGCGCAGTTCGCGCAGAAGTGCATCGACGCCGGCCTGACCTGGATTGGCCCCTCCCCCGAGTCCATCACCCAGCTGGGCGATAAGGTGGCGGCACGCCACATCGCGCAGAAGGTGGGCGCTCCCCTGGTTCCCGGCACCAAGGACCCGGTTAAGTCCGCCGATGAGGTTGTTGCGTTCGCTGATGAACACGGCCTGCCCATTGCGGTGAAGGCGGCCTTCGGTGGCGGTGGCCGCGGCATTAAGGTCGCCCGTGACCGCGAGAGCATTGTTGAAATGTACGAGTCCGCTGTTCGTGAGGCTACCGCGGCGTTCGGTCGCGGCGAGTGCTTCATCGAGCGTTTCTTGGATTCGCCCCGTCACGTTGAGACTCAGTGCCTGGCGGATGCGCACGGCAACGTTGTGGTGGTTTCTACCCGTGACTGCTCCCTGCAGCGCCGCAACCAGAAGCTCGTTGAGGAGGCGCCCGCCCCCTACCTGAGCGATGAGCAGAACGAGCGCCTGTACGAGGCGTCCCGCGCGATTCTGCGCGAGGCTGGCTACCAGGGCGCCGGCACCTGTGAGTTCCTGGTCGGTACCGACGGCACTATCTCCTTCCTGGAGGTCAACACTCGACTGCAGGTGGAGCACCCGGTTTCTGAGGAGATTTCCGGTCTGGATCTGGTTCGTGAGCAGTTCCGTATTGCTCGCGGCGAGAAGATTGAGGAGAAGGACCCGGTTCTGCGCGGTCACTCCTTCGAGTTCCGTATTAACGGTGAGGATGCGGGCCGTTCCTTCATGCCCGCCCCCGGCACCATCGAGAAGATGACCGTGCCCACCGGCCCCGGTGTTCGCTGGGATTCCGGCTTCGTTGCTGGTGACGTTATCGGCGGTAACTTTGACTCCATGCTGGCTAAGCTCATTGTCACCGGCGCGGACCGTAAGCAGGCTCTGCAGCGTGCCCGCCGTGCCCTGGCTGAGCTGAGCATTGAGGGTATGCCCACCGTCATCCCGTTCCACCGCGTCGTGCTGGATGACCCCGCCTTCGCACCGGCTGAGGGCGGCGAGTTCAAGGTGCACACCCGTTGGATTGAGACCGAGTTCAACAACACCATCCCCATGTACTCCGGTGCTCCCGGTAGCGTGGATTCGGATGAGGATGAGCGCACCACCGTGGTCGTTGAGGTCAACGGCAAGCGTCTGGAGGTGTCCCTGCCTGATCTGGGTGGCGGCACCAAGCCTGCCGCTAAGCCCGCCGCCAAGACCCGCAAGTCCCGTTCGGCACGCGGCGCGGCGAAGGGTGGCGGCGACGAGCTGACCAGCCCCATGCAGGGCACCATCGTGAAGGTTGCCGCTTCTGACGGCGACACCGTTGCTGAGGGCGACCTGATTCTGGTGCTGGAGGCGATGAAGATGGAGCAGCCCATTACCGCGCACAAGGCGGGTAAGGTTTCGGGTCTGTCGGCTAAGCCGGGCGATACCGTCACCTCCGGTGCGGTGCTGGCGACCATCAAGTAACTCTCGCTAGCGTAGTCTCGCCCCTGCGAGCGCTATAGGTTTTACGAATCCCCCGGGTAGATACGAGGTAAAATCTCGTACCGCCCGGGGGATTTTCTGTATGCACTCTTGTCTGTTTCTGTGGGGTTTGAGCGAGTACCTATTGCGATTACGTCCAGATAGTGACCGTATTTGTTGGGTCTTTTCTGAACAGAGTTATAATGTTGCACTTTAGAGGAGCCTTTCAGATTCCGGCACCCACCCACCTCACCCGGTGCGGTCACGGCACCCGGTACGCGCCCACGGCACACCCGCCTCCCGCGCCGACCGGTCATGGAACACCTATCCCAGGCTCCTTGTGTACACACAAATTCACCATCTCGGGAGTTTTCCTCATGAGCGCCTCTGCACCCGACACGAAAGCGTCTGCTGCATCGGTGAAGAATACGACTCCTCGCAGTCGAGTTATTCTCGCCTCGCTCGTTGGTACCACCATCGAGTTCTACGATTTCTACATTTACGCCACCGCGGCAGTGGCTGTTTTCCCCGTGCTGTTCTTCCCCTCGAAGGACGCAACCACCGAGCTTCTGGCGTCCTTCGCCACCTTCGGCGTCGCCTTCATCGCACGCCCCCTCGGTTCCGTGATCTTCGGCCA
This sequence comes from Rothia mucilaginosa, assembly GCF_964211445.1. Classification (GTDB taxonomy): domain Bacteria; phylum Actinomycetota; class Actinomycetes; order Actinomycetales; family Micrococcaceae; genus Rothia; species Rothia mucilaginosa_E. The sequence continues at coordinate 47,347 of NZ_CAXOQT010000020.1, forward strand.
CTTCGGCGACAAGATTGGCCGTAAGGCAACCCTCGTCGGTGCACTGCTCACCATGGGTCTGGCGACCTTCATCATCGGTCTGCTGCCCACCTACCACCAGATTGGTCTGTGGGCACCGACTATGCTGACCATCATGCGTTTCTGCCAGGGCCTGGGCCTGGGCGGCGAATGGTCCGGTGCGGCACTGCTCGCCAGCGAATACGCTGAGGACGGCAAGCGCGCTCGCGCCGCCATGTGGCCTCAGCTGGGTGCACCCATCGGCTTCGTGCTTGCGAACGGCTTTATGCTGCTGCTGACCAGCTGGATTACCTTCAACTCCGCAACCGACGGTAAGAACCTGGACCACCCCTTCCTCATCTGGGGTTGGCGTATTCCGTTCCTGCTGTCCATCGTGATGGTTGCTGTCGGCCTGTACGTGCGTTTCAAGCTGGAGGAGACCCCCGTCTTCGCCAAGGCTGCCGCTAACAACGAGAAGGTTAAGACCCCGCTCGTTGAGGCGTTCAAGGTCGCTTGGTGGCCCATGATTCAGGGTACCTTCATCATGGTGGCATGCTACGTGCTGTTCTACCTGATGACCGCGTGGGTTCTCTCCTACGGTATCGGCAAGGCTGACAAGGGCGGCCTGGCTATCCCCTACCGCGAGTTCCTGATTATTCAGCTGATCTCCATTATCGGCTTCGCGATCTTCATCCCGATTTCGGGTTGGCTGGCTGACAAGTACGGCCGCCGCACCCAGCAGCTGTGGACCACCATCGCTATGGCTGTTTTCGGCCTGTCCTTCGGCCTGTTCATCTCCCCCTCCGTCGTCGGTACCGGTGCGAACGCAAACGCCGCAGTGGTCACCCTCTTCATCTTCATCGGTATGTGCCTGATGGGTCTGTCCTTCGGTTCCATGTCCGCATACCTGCCGGAGCTGTACCCCACCAACGTGCGCTACACCGCCAGCGGTATCGCCTACAACGTGGCGTCCATCCTCGGTGCGGCGCTGACCCCGTTCGTGGCAGTGTGGCTGAACACCTCCTACGGTGTGGCTGCAGTGGGCGGCTACCTGGCATTCGCCTCGATTCTGAGTGTTGTCTTCATCCTGCTCACTCACGAAACCCGTGACGTGGACATGAACGCTGTCAGCACCACGAAGTAAAGCTTCGCGTAGCTAACGCGTCTCTAC
>NZ_CAXOQT010000021.1:0-43779 GCF_964211445.1 Rothia mucilaginosa
GCTCTTTTTAGTCTTCGGGCAGAGCCTGCACGTACATCTTCAGACGGCTAATGAAACGAGCCTCCGAGAAACCGTCAACGTGCTCACGGATATAGTCAGCGTCCCAGTCATCCGGGTTGAAAGCCTTGAGCGCTTCCACCAGCTGCTCCACGGTCGGCTGGTTGATGAACATACCGGTCTTGCCTTCCTGAATGGTATCCAGGAAGCCGCCCGCACGGTACGCAATCACAGCCTTACCGCTAGCGCCTGCCTCCAGCGGGGTGATACCGAAGTCCTCATAAGAGATAGCCAGAAGCGCCAGACAGTGACGGTACGCGTAACGCAGCTGGGCATCCGAAATACCAGAAACGATACGAACAGTGGGGCCCGCAAGCGCTTCAAGGCGTTCCTTCTCCGGGCCACGACCAACCACCAGAAGCTTCTTACCCAACTCGTTGCATGCCTCAACAGCCTTATCAACGTTCTTGTAGGGTAGCAGGCGCGAAACAATCAGGAAGTAGTCCTCCGACTCAGTGAACTCTTCCAGACCCGGAATAGGTTCAACCGGTGCGGTGGTGTCTACCGAGTGCGGCGGGAAGAAAATCGGAACATCCTTCTTACCGTACACCGTCTCAATGCGCTTCTTAATCACGCTCGCGTTCGCCACGTAGACCGCCGAACGGTGAGCCGCCCAGTGATCCCACAGCATCAGTGCAGGACGCAGAGTCTTCAGCAGCAACGGCACGGGACCTGTGCTCTTCTCGCCCAGATACTGGTCGCTCAGGTACAGCCAACGCGCCGGCGAATGGCAGTAAATGAACTTGCGACCGGCGAAGTTGAAGCCGTGCGCCCAACCGGTCGTCGACACCACAGCACGCTCAGCCGGCACCTTCAAGAAAGAAGAAGCAAACGGCAGAATCGGCAAAGCCATACGGTGGTTACGACGCAGGTAGCCAATCTTGTTCAAAGGACTCGTGATAATCTTCGCGTCCTTGAACTCCGGGAAGGTGCCCTCCGGATCGTACAGAGTCGTGTAAATCGGTGCATCCGGGAACGCACGGTGCATTGCCAGCACAACACGCTCCGCACCGCCGCGCTGAGTCAGGTAGTCGTGGGCAATTGCAATCTCTTCAGTAGCCTCAGGCTTCACCAGCGGCACGTAACGACGCGCCAGGCGGCCAAGCTTCTTGAGGCTCTTCGGGATATCCGCAAGCACCGCGTCAGGGTTCTTCGGCCCGGTGAACGGAGCGGAGGTCAAGAGCTGAGTGAGTGACATTTTCTTTTCCTCCTAGAAAACTTTCTGAGCTCGCTCAGGATAGTGAATACCAGCGTAGGATGCGGCCTCAACCTGCAACGCCACAAGCTTCTCAGCAGCCTTAGCGGGCAGCTTGAGCAGAATCTTATCGCTCGCGTCACCTAGAGCCTTAATGGTCTTCTCGGTGGTGAAACGAGCGAGGGTCTTGACCAAGAACCCCCACGGACCCGTCGGGTTCGGGGCAGGGTGTGCTTCCTCGCCGTGCTTACGGACGAAGATGGTGCGGGCAGAGCCCGAGTGCAGGGCGCGCAGAGCACGCACTGCAGTGGTAGTAGCCTCGGCGTAGTGCTTGACCTCGACCTCATCAGAGATGATGATGCGGCCACCAGCGTCATGAACCATTTTGCCCATGTCTACGTCTTCCCAGCCGTAGAGGCGGTACGCGGGGTCGTAGCCGCCAGTACGGTCAAAGTACTCAGCAGAGATAGAAGAGTTGCCGTTCCAGTACAGCCAACGGCCTTCTTCAGCTACGCTGAGGGCACCTTCTTTGAATCGGGCATCGCGGAAGTTACCGTACACACGAGAGTAGGGAGTGTCCGGGTACACGTTCTTCAAGGTACCAATCACACCGTCGTAATCACGGTGCAGGCGGATCCGCGCTTCAACGTAGTCGGCAGCAGGCTCAAGATCGTCATCGCAACGGATAAGAACATCCGCATCAGCCGCACGGTGGCCAGCGTTCAACGCAGCCACGCGGCCGCGGTTCTCCTCGAAAACGATCTTGGTCAGGTTCAGCTTGCCTTCTGCAATGTAGCGGTCAAGCACAGCTTCACTGTTATCAATATCGCCGTCGAGGACCACGATAACCTGGAAGTCCTTCTCGGTCTGGGCGGCAAGGGCATCCAGCGGGTAGTGCAGAATATCTGCACCACCGCGAGAAGGGATGATAACCGCGGCCTTGTAACGGTGGGTAGTCGTCATAATTTTCCTTCAGGGTTTGAGTGAGAGGATATCCGTTGGGAATGGCTTATACGTTTAGAAGCACCTTAGCGGATAAAACGCTCCAGAATCTCACCAACACGGACCTTACCTGCTTCAGGCGAGTAGTTTTCCTGCCAACGCCAGAACAGCTCGGAGGTTCGCTCCGCCAGCTCTTCAGTCTCCTCACGGATTTCCTGACCCAGCTTCTCAATCGCCTGAGCAAGTGCCTGCGGCTGGTTCACCGGGACGATATAGGGGTAGGAGCCGTTGCCACCCACAACCTCCATCAGAGGTGCAGCATCGCTGATAACGACAGGGATGCGCGCGCTCATCGCTTCAGCAACCACAAGTCCAAAGGACTCTTCAGCACCAGCCGAGGGGACAACCAACATATCAATGTTAGAGAACAATCGGTCCGGAGTGGTCCAGCCCAAACGGGTGCTGAACGGTGCGACACGAGCCAGAGCAGTCTCAACCTCAACACGGCCCTCTTCAGAAGCAAAGACAGGCTCGCCACCAATGATGAAATCGTAGATGATCTCATCCTTGTTGAGAATGCTCAACGCCTCGCACAGAGCAGGAATACCCTTAGCAGGAGTCAGACGACCCAAGAAACCAACGCGCAGACGGCGGTCGCCAACATGATGGTCCAGCTCAGTGGAGACACCATTAACCCAGTTAGCAAAAACCTCGCTACCAGGGCAGGCCCGTGCAACGTAGCGGCTGGGAACCAAAGTAACCGATGCGTTACGGCGAGCGAACGGTACCAGCTTGGCGTTAATACCAGTAGCGTACTGATGCAGGTGTACGATGCGGTTCTTGCGGCCGCCAGTCGCAGCTGCAGGAACGAGACCATTGCACCAAAGCAGGACATCCTTATTCTGGGCATGCCATGCGCGCAAAGCAAGCATGTACTGTGCGCGATTCTTAGCAGGCAACATAATTCGAGGGAAGCCCTCATCCGCAGCAGCTTCCATGAGTTGCTTCGGCTCGGAGGGACCCACAATGGTGACCTTGTAACCTAGGTTACGGGCTGCGCGGGCAATGTTCAGAAGCATAACCTCGCCGCCACCAATATCACCGTTATTGGTAGCAATATACAGTTCTTTCTTCATTGTTCTACTCCTAGAGCAATTCACAAGGGGAATGTTGTTTTGTCCTTCTAGAGAACAATCCAGACTCCCCCGGATACGCCAGAACAAGGCGCTCCAATAAGCGGTTCAGCAGATAGTTACACGACGCTCACGATGCAGGGAAAATAGGCACCCAGATCAGATACGATCCGTGTGTACTTCCTCTACCCCTCACGTGCACCCTGCGCTATTAGCGGCTGGTCTTCAGATTCCTTTGCATCACGAATCTCAATGCGCTCGTCAAAGCCCTCGATACTCGCCTCGTCATGGCCGGTGCCCAGACGCTGTTCACGCTCGAGCAACAACACACGCAAAGCCAGTCCGCAGGCAACAGCCCACGGCCAGGTGTAGAACACCTCACCCAGACGCGATGCACAAATCATGATGGCTACGCCTGCACCCTGCACAACATAAAACTTTGCGGGCAGGGTCTTCTGACCGCTAAATACGTTCACGATAAAGAGAACAGTAATAGTGACAACCAGAATCATCCAGGGCCAGCCGCCCTCAACCAGGGCAGACCAGTATGAGTTATGGAAGAACCAAGTTTTTGAACCGGTATGCGCCAGATAAACATACGCTTCGCCCAAGCCCTGCCCGAAGAAGCCAGCAGCCTGAACCTTAATCTCAGATGCCTGGTCAATCAGTGAACGAAGCGCATCGGTACCGGTACGATCTGCGAAGGCACCAGAGTGCGCGTAGTCGCTGGTCAAAATATCAATCAGCCAGTACAGGGCCAAACCCAAGGCAATGCGGCCGAAAGTCTTCATACGGTGAGCAATAACGATCCAAATCAGACCCGCTGCATACGCCGCGATAGAGGTACGAGAACCCGTAGCCCACAATAGCCCAGAGAAGACCACTATGGCGAGGATGACTTCAATCTTGTTGCGGGCAAAACTCAGAATCAACAAGCCGAAGAGGCAGTACACCAGACCCGAGAAGTTCTTATCGTTCAGCCAACCAGTCAGGTAGCCGTAGTAACCGGTCACCGGAGCAAAACCAGCAAAATAAGCTACCGCGTTGAAAAGAATAGCTGCCGAATAGCCCAGAATAATGGAACGAATATGCAGTCGGCCTGCGGCAATAGTCCAAATCAGCACTGTTGCAGCCACAAGACGAAGCAAACGTCGAGTCCAGTCCGACGCATCCTCCGAGTGGACACCATTCATCGAGACAATTGCGAGGTACCCCATCGCAATAAACATGATGGCACGCAGACCCGAAAAGTGGCTCACGTCAAAAGTCGGTTTACGGGTCAAGCCGTATAGTGCCAAGACAATAACAACCACCTGGTTAAAGGGCAGACCGATACCAGCAATAGGTGTAGCGAACAGAAGCATGAATGCCATGATGAACTCAGGCATTCGAATCTGGCTACTCTGATGGCGGACATACTCGCTACCGCGAGACACAGTTTCAGAGAAACGCGAAACCTCAGGCTTCTCAGTAGGTTCATTCAAGTGCGCGTAAACCTGCGAAGTCTGGCTCATCATCGGCCTCCTCGAAGTACACGTGCGTAAATATCAACTGTCTGAGCAGCCATCTGCTCGTTCGAAATCCAGGTGAAAGGCTCCGAATCGTCCTTCTGCAGCTGCTGACGCATCGCCTGCAGAACGTCCTGGGTCAGAGTTGCGCTCTGACGGTCCACCAGCTCGTCGGCGCCCAGAATCTCCGGGTTACCACCCACCGCGGTAGCCACAGTCTTCAGGCCCGCAGCCTTAGCGTCCAGCAGAGTGTAAGAGCAGTTCTCCCACACCGACAGCTGAACGATCATATCGCTACGGCCCATCGCCTCAATCGGGTTAACGAAACCGCTGAAAGTCACCGAATCACCCAGGTTCAGACGCAGCGCCTGAGCCTTCAGTTCATCCCCCAGATCGCCCGAACCGGCGATTTCAAGATGAGCCTGCGGGTAATCAGCACGAAGCCGCGCAAAAGCATCCAGCAGAACGTCAATGCCCTTCTCAGGAGACAGACGAGACAGCGAGAGAATACGCGGACCACCCTCAGCGGGTACACGCTGCTGCTCAACAGCCGCGTGCACCTCGGGGATATCCACGCCGTTGTACACCAGCTCCACGCCGCGAGCGCCCCACTTGGCACGCATCTGATCAGCGGTAGAACGAGAAACAGCAATCGCCTGGTCGGTACCCCACAGGCGCACACGGTGCACGGTCTCCATGAGCTTAGAACGCCAGGAGCTGCCGTGATACACCGAGTCGTTACCGGCAATACCGTGCTCAGTGGTCAGAAGCTTCGGTACGCAGGTACCGCGCTTGATAACGCTACGGATGCGCAGAGCATTCACCACAGCGGTTGCGACGACGTCCGCATATGCGAGGTGGCTGTGCACAATCTCCGGGCGAAGCTGCTCAATAGCCTTCTTCAAAGAAGCAAAGGAAGTCTTAAAACCGTAATCGGGGCCGAACTCGGCCTTGATGACGGTGACTCCCAGTTCCTCGAGGCGCTCGGTCAGCTTGCCCTCGGGTGCGAGAACCACCAGGTTAAAGCCGGGGAGCCCGGCACGTGCCATATCGACAACGTGCCGAGCTACTCCACCAAAATCGGGAACCGGAACGACCCACAGGGCCGTGGGAACTCCGTTTGAATTCATGAGTGAGTGTCTACTTTCTACAGCCACTTCTCGAGGCGGTCCAGCGCGGTGAAGAAGCCTTCACCGTTGTTGATGTGGCCCTGCCAGATTTCGGGAATGAAGGATGCCTTCGGTGCCAGCTCACGCAGCTGCTTGCCCAGGGATGCCCAGTCGACATCGCCTTCGCCAACCTGAACGCCCTCACCGTCAACGCCAGTGCCGTCCACCAGGTGCAGGTGAATGGACAGCGGTGCCAGCTGCTCAACAGCCTCCGACAGCGGAATGTTCAGGAAGTTGCAAGCAAGCATGGTGTGAGAGATGTCCAGGCAGAGCGCGGTGTCGAATGCACGCGAGAACTCTGCGGTGTCCTTCGGATCCAGGAACAGGTTGTGGTACTGCTGACCACCCATCAGCCAGGGGTACGGGGGCAGAGTCTGAGCCGCCAGGCGGACGCCGGATGCATCCAGACGCTTCAGAGCCTCACCGATACGCTCGTACTTCTCAGCACGTGCAGCAGCGGGGATGTGCTTGTCCTTGGTGAAGCCACCCATGGTCACAACCATGACCGGGTCCTCATCTACGGTGAAGTAGCGGGTCAGGTCACGGGTGATGTCGATGGTGCGCTGAACCTCAGCGATGGAGCGCTCCCACACCTCGGGGTCCTTGGAGGCGAGGTCCACCAGGAAGTCACCTGCGAACAGGTCGGGCAGGTGGGTGGTGAAGCCCATGTCCAGCTTGGAGTCAAAGACGTCGTCGATGTTGATCTCGAGGTCCTTGTAGGAGAAGTGGAACTCCAGGAAGTCCGGCTTAGCCTCTTCAATCAGCGGCTTGTAGTCGTGGTAACGAACCGGCAGACCCCAGGGGCGGTCGAACTTGAAGTCGCGGCGGGTCACCAGGTCATCCTTCAGGTCACCCTCGAAGAAGAACGAGCCTTCTTCAACGTCGCGCTGCATGGTGCGGCCCAGCAGCTGCGGCAGGTAGTTCGGCTGCAGACCGCGGCCGGGGGACTTCACAGCAACGTCAGCCTCGGTCACGACCTCGCCCTTAGCAATGTGGCGGGTAGCAACCAGGGACTTTGCCAGGTTCACGCGGTTCATCAGCTCACCGGTGGACACCTCGCGAGGAGCAGCAGAACCAATAGCTGCCTCAACCTCACGAATCTGCTGGACCATCGCCTTGAATTCTTCAGGTAGCAGGGAGACGGTGTGGTCGTTACCCTCGAGGGTCTTGTCGGTGGTGAAGTGCTTCTCAATGATCTTCGCGCCGCGAGCAACAGCAGCAATCGGCACGTGGTAGCCACGCTCGTGACCGGAGTAACCGACCAGGCACTGACCAATCTCAGCCAGGCGGTCCATGTATGCCAGGTTGACGTCCTTGAAGGGTGCCGGGTATGCGGACTGGCACTGCAGCAGAGCGTAGGATGCGCCAGCGTTACGCAGCAGGGCAACCGACTCGCGGATTTCCTCTTCGCGGCTCATACCGGTGGAAACCAGCATGGGCAGACCGCGGGAAGCAACGTCGCGCAACAGCTCGTGGTTGGTCAGGTCAGCAGAAGCAATCTTCATGCCCTGGATGCCGTAGTCAACCAGTGCCTGAACGGAGGGTGCGTCCCAGGGGGTGCACATGATGTCCATGTCGTGCTGCTTGACGTGGTCGAAGACCTCGTACATCTGGTCAACGGTCAGGGAGAAGCGGGACAGCAGATCCAGGGTGTACTGAACGCCCAGGTCCTCACCTGCGGTTGCTGCGCCGCGCTGGCGGTACAGAGCGTCCATGTCACGCAGCTGGAACTTCACAGCGTCCGCACCGGACTCAACAGCCAGGTCCACCAGTTCCTTAGCGAAGTCAACGCTACCCTGGTGGTTGTTACCGATCTCAGCAATGATGAAGGAGGGGGAATCCTCGCTGATGGTGTGCTTACCGATGCGCAGGACGTCCTGCTCGTCCATTGCCAGTGCCACGAGGTGACCGCGCTCGTCGGTCAGCGGAACGTGGTTGATGCCCTTCGCGAAGTATGCGCGCAGGGTCTCGGGGTCAGCGTCAGCCGGTGCGGTCTGCGGGTTGGTGTTCGCAGCGTCCAGAGCGCTGGTCTCCAGGGATGCGGTCGGGTTAGCAATCAGCCAACGACGGAAGTCGCCGTCAGAGAGCGAACCGCGCAGAATACCGGACTCGTTCACCAGGAAGATGATGCGCTGGCCGTTAGCAGAAATCTTCTGCAGGGCGTTGAGAATCGGGTCTTCAGCGAAGACCACGTAGGGGGCAATATTGCGTTCAATAATCACGATTTTGACCTTTTCGTTTGAGTGTTTAGTTGAATGCCTGAGTGCCGGTCAAGCCGGGAGCGGCAGACGAGGTACTACCGCTGGTGAAGGCTACTTGCCTTCGGCCAGGATCTGAGTGAGCTGGTGCTCTGCCACGGAGAAGTCAATCGGTGCGTCAATGTCGACGCCCTCGACCTCGTCCAGCATGAACAAGTCAATGGTACCGCCGGGGTAACCCGCAAGGCGGTTATGGTGGTCCATGTACACGTGAGTCTTGGTGATGTACATCGAACCGTTCTCGCGATAGCGGAAGGTTTCCTTGGTCAGCTCCTGGCGGCGCGGGCGATGCATAATCTCGAATGCCGCGGTGGGCTCACCGTCTGCGTGCCAGGTCCAGATGAACGGACCAATCGGAATCACACCGACCATGGAGTCCTTACCGTTCTCAGCGAACTGGCGGACCGCACGAGCCAGGGTGCCGGGCAGACGCACGGGGCTGGTTGCCTGTAGCAGCATGACAGCCTCGGGCTCCCAACCGTTCTCGGTGTAGAACTCGATGGCGTGCTCAATGACCGGCTCGGTTGCGGTGGTATCTTCAGCCAGGTGTGCCGGGCGAATGAACGGCACCTCGGCACCGTACTCGCGGGCGATATCAGCCAGCTCAGCATCGTCGGTGGAGACGACAACACGCAGCTCGTGCTCGCCGGCGACTTCTTCCTTAGCAGCCAGTGCCTGCTCGATAGTCCATGCAACCAGCGGCTTACCCGCGATAGGACGCAGGTTCTTACGCGGAATGCCCTTCGAGCCACCGCGCACGGGAATGACGCAGAGAATACGCATTATGCCTCCAAAGTTTCAATCATGAGCTCGGCGATGCGACGCGCGGGCTCCTTATCTGGCTGAATCGGTGCGGGGGTTGGTTCCTGACCCCACTGGTTCATGCCGTAGCGGTCCCAGAATTCCACCAGCCATGCCGGCGGTGCCGGGTGGTACACCCACGCCGGGATACCGCGGATTGCCGCCTCTAGAACACCGGTAGAGAAAATCGACACGACCGGGTTCGGTACCTCGTTCAACGGAGTGCCGGAGCGGTCAATACGGATGCCTTCCTTCTCCCACAATTTATGGGTCAGTACTGACAGCTTATCCTTCTCGCTCGGGTGCGGACGGTAAACGCCGCCGAACTTCTTCAAGAAGGAATGCGAAGCGTAGGCGAAGGATGCGCGCGGAAGCTCCGCACCGTGCATCTGGCCCAGGAAGATGGGCTCCAGGTCGTTCTGCTTCTGTGCCTCGGTGCCAGCGGCCTTCTGGGCTGCCAGGTAGAGCAGCTGCGAACCCACCGCGTGCGTGGTCACGTCTCGGCGACCCGATGCCCAGAATTCTGCGTCAGCTTCGCTGAACGCCAGCAGGGTGCAGCCGACCGGCAACGGCGGAGCCTGCGGCACCAGCAGGCCGTGCTGAACAACCCAGTACTCAGCACCGATCGCGCGAGAGAACTCGTAGGCTGCCGCGCCACGAGCCAGGTAATGGCCGAGAGAAAGGACCACGCGTACACCGGGCAGGAGCTCCTGCAGCTCGTCGGCGGTTATCTCACGTTCGGTCCAGGCATCGCGGCCGTAACGCTCGGTGGCGTACTGACCGTTGAGGTACTCCGAGGCGTCCTCGGGGACCCACAGGGCCACGCCCACGTTCTCGAGGTGCTTGAGAGGCTCCAGCAGGGAGTTGCGACTTGTCGGAGAGAATGAATCGAGCACAATGAGCACGCGCGGTACCGCGCCGCGGGTGTAGAGTACACCGCCGACAGGTGCCTCTTGTTCCGCCGCGCCCCCGCGCAGGCGGTTTACGAGCTGACGTGCCTCCGTCTTAGCCCAGCGCAGGGTGTTCTGCCGCTTCTGCCAGGCAGCCCAAGCATCAATATCGAGGGGATAGGTTAGGCCCATAGCTGCTCCAAAATCTTCACACGCTGATCGAAAGTGTGCTCAGCCAGAGTACGCTTCTGACCGGCTTCACGAATCTGACGAGCCCACTTAGGGTCACGGAAAATACGGGTACAAATCTCGATGAGCTCATCAATGCTCTCGTAGACCAGAACCTCTTCACCCGGAATGTAGTAGCGGTCCACGTCGGGGCGGTCAATCACCTGCAGAGCGCCCACGCCGGGAGCCTCAAAGGTACGCATGGTGAAGCCATCCTGGTTATTGTGGATGTTCAGCGTTGCCGGGGAGGACGCCATGATGCCGTATGCCTCGGAGCGGTCAATATCGCGGCCTGCGGGCACGCCGGAGTCCTTGAACTGCTTGGTGCGCAGAATGTCATAGGGGTGACGCGACCAAGCACGACCGTAAGCGCGCACCGGCAGGCCAGCTGCGACCAGCGCCTGCAGGGTCTCCTCACGGTTGGGGTACTTAGCACCCACAAAGTTGATGGAATCCTCACGCATGGGAACAACCGGGCAGTGGGTGTCGTAGGCGTTAGGCATGTCGAGCACCTCAAAGCCCTGCTCGCGCAGGTGCTGCGCATCCAGCGGGCTGTAGCTTGCCAGCGCGCCCAGGTGGTGCAGGTCCTCTTCGGTGTAGCTCATACGGCGCATTTCGTCGTACAGCCAGGTGCCGTAGCGAACGCCGGAGGTCTCCAGCAGGTCCCACCATTCGCGGGAGAGCATATCGCCCTTAATGACCAGCACAATATCGGGGCGGAACTCGTTGAAAGCGTCAATAGCCTTACGGGTTGCCTGCGCTGCGAAGCTTTCGGGGCGGTACTTCTCGGGCAGCTCGTGGGCAAGCTTGTTGAGGATGCGCTCGGGCAGAGTACCCGGGGCATCGTAGATGTGGGTGCGCACTTCGTATCCGTGCACTTCCAGGGATGCCTGAATTGCCTTCCAGTACCCGTGGAATGCGGGTGAGAGCAGTAGAAGTTTGGGCTGAGTCATATGAGGATTGAATCCTGTCGGCGTTTGCTATAAGAACCCGCAGGGCAGAACCGTGCGGTGCTATGTGTTGGAGTGAAGAAGAACGGAAAGTTTCACCTGCAACTTGAGGCAAAACATACCTATTGAAATTTTACAACGAAAGCAGGAGACGACACACTCGAGTGCACTGTGTCGCCTCCTACGTTCTATGTGAACCTTCATATGAAGAAGGCAACAAATCATGCGGAACCATCACGGTAAATTCCGGCGGTTTCACACCTAGTTCTCGCGGCGCTCTGCCTTGACAATACGCTCCAGCTCAGCGGCGAGGAAGCCGCGGGCGTCCACATCCTTATTGCGCAGTGCACGCACAGAGTTCACCAGGAAGTTCGCGTAGCTGGTCACACGCAGCAGGTTCGCCAGCTTCTTCTCCCAGCCCCACTTATCGGCATAAATGAAGCGGGCGGTAGTCAGCCACTGAATACGACGTTCCGAAGGCGAAGATCCACCGCCCTCGTGGGTTACAGTCACCGAAGGAATCAGGTAGCGGTCCACGCCAGCGTTCGAGAGGCGGTACTGGAAGTCCACCTCTTCGCTATTCATGTAGAATCGCTCGTCCATCCCGCCGAGGCGGTTGAAGGTTGCGCGGGGCACGACCATGCACGCGCCCATAACCCAGTCAACCTTCGCGTCGGAGGTGCCGGTGCATGCCTCAACGTCGTGGCCAACGCCACGGTGCCACCAGTTGGTCGGCTTGAAACGAGCCAGCGGGGTGAACCATTCCCACGCAATATGCGCTGCGGTGGGGAATTTACGTGCCACCCACTGCTGCTTGCCGTCGTGGCCAATGATTTGCGGGCTAGCCAGCACCTCGCCGTGGCGTTCCACGGCTGCGAGCATGCGCGAGACGAAGGTGTTATCCAGCTCCAGGTCGCTGTTGAGGATGAAAACCCATTCACCGGTCGCGGCAGCGACACCGGAGTTCACTGCCTTACCGAAACCACCGTTGACGGGGCGGCGAACCACGGTCACGCCCTCAACCTCGGGGAACGGGGTGGGAGAAACGTCATCAGAGACAACGATCTCGATATCGGCGGGGTCAATACCCTGCTGAGCACGCAGCGTGTCAATAATGGCGAGAACCGGCTCCGGCTCGCCATAGAAAGGAATAACCGCAGAAACACGGGGAGTATGAGTCACAATATGTCCTTTGAGTGAGGCGCCTGAAAATCACAAGCGATAGAAGGCTAAATATGGGGGCGACCGTACCTATATCTCTATACGATCACCCCCATAGTTTCAATTAGTCGGGCAGCTGGCCCAGGCGAACGAGGTTCGCAAATTCTTCGTTTGCCGCCTGAACTTCCTTGAAAGTTCCCTTATTGGCGATGCGGCCCTGGGAGAGGTACACCAGCTGATCAACGTTACGCACCGTGGAAAGACGGTGAGCCACGATAATCACGGTAATCTCCTTGGAGATCCGGTTAATGGTCTGAGTAATCTTGTGCTCAGTCTCATTGTCCAGTGCACTGGTTGCCTCGTCCATAATCAGCAGGCTCGGATTGCGGTACATCGCACGCGCAATACCCACACGCTGGCGCTGACCACCCGAGAGGCGGTTACCGTTCTCACCAATCGGGGTGTTGATGCCATCTTCCAAGGTCTCGACAACGGGCATCAGCTCCGCCAGTTCGAGGCAGTAAATTACGCGGTCATCATCAATGTGCTTTTCGGGGATACCGAAAGCAACTGCCTCACGCAGAGTGCCGTTACCCAGGTAGGGGTCCTGAGGGACGTAACCAATCTTCTGGTACCAGGAATGCAGGTCAGCGTGGATGTCCTTACCCTGGCTAGAAATCGTACCGCTCGTCGGGGTCAGCAGACCAAGAATCAAGTCAACCAGAGTAGTCTTACCCGAGCCGGAACCACCAACGAAAGCAACCGAGGTACCAGCCGGCACATCCAGCTGAATGTCCTTGAGAACGTCCTTATCGCCGTCCGGGTAACGGTAGGCCAGGTTATCAACCAGAACATCCACGGGCTCGATAGCCGTGTTGATGATGGTTGCAGGGTCAATGTCACCCTTGAACTCAACCATCTGCAGACGCTGCTCTTCGGGGCTCATCGAGCGGATAACCTTAGCAACCTCTTCACTAGCGAACTCGTTCGCACGGATACCGCCCAGGGAAGCAATCATACGGGTCGCATTCGGAAGGATGCGGATACATGCGGTTGCGAAAAGCATCAGGGAGGGAAGACCATCAGCACCCTGAGTCGAAGTCACCAAAGCCAGCAGACCAGCGATACCCACGATGAAAATAATTTCAAGCGAATACTTGGGGAAGTCGTTCAGGAACGAGAGGTTAACATCGCTTTTAACGCTTCGTACTGCGGGCTCGCGGTACTGCTCGATAGCAGCCTTGTGTGCATTCGTAATACGAATTTCGCGGAAACCCCTGATGTCGTCCAGCAGGAAGCGCAAAGAGTCTCGACCCGCACGTGCCGTTATCTCACCATACTTCGCGTTACCGCGGCGCAAGAAGAACTGCATGATAGCGATGGTGATGCCGAAGTATGCGAAAGCAACCAGCGCAGGAATCGGCATGACGCACAGAATCATGATGAGCAGCACGATGATAGACAGGAAATCGCCCACAAAGTTAATAATCGATCCCACAAAACCGCGGTACGCAAACACCACGTAGGTGCTAATCAGGTACGCGGTTTCTTCAGGCTGAGACTTCTTGTGGTTGAAGTAGCTATCCTTCATGTAATGGTTGAGGATAGTCGTCGACGTCGCCAGCTGCTGGTAGCCGGTGAACTTCAGGCTCCAGCGCTTAAAGAGGAGCGCAACGATACCCTTAATCACAAAGGCGAGCACCAGGACAATACCCAAGTAGAGCACCAAATCAGAACGCTGAGGGTTGCCGAAGATATCAGAAAGTACAGCCAGGTAGCCGGTAATTTCAGCACCCATCGCAATATTCACGATGGGAAGAATGGCCGCAACACCGACCATTTCCATCAAAGATAGGAGGAACAGGCCGATCAGGTTAAAGATAAGTAGCGTAAAGCTTCGTCCCGGGAATAGCAGGCGAAGCTTAGTATAAATACTCTTCATTGGTCCTCGTTGGTGAGTGTACTCGCTGGCCCCTGAGTGAGAAGAAGACCAGCATTTCACGCCAATTCTAGCACGCACCCTCTAAACATTTTCAGCATCAAGCATGTACTTTTGGTCATCTTTAGTCGCTAGAAGAACCTCTAAATCGTAGATAAAACACAAGACATTTAGGGGTATTTGCCACACGCAGGAAAAGGAGCCGTTGAAGGTGCAAGTAACTCGGTATGATAGATACTATTCATTCAACCAACCCGACACTTCCGGCTTCCCTGTTCACTGTTGGGTACGTCAATTAGAAAAGGCTTTTTGATGGGCATCTTCAACATTAAGTCCCTCAAGGACAAGTACGCGTGGGGGTCCTCCGAGGACAAAACCAACTCCGCAGAAACCGCCGAGGCGCAGCCGGCAACCGTTGCCTCCCCCTCCGCGAATATTGCTGACGGAGTCCGCTCCCTCATTAAGAGCAACCCCGAGCTGGCGGGCAAGAACCGCCGCGGGGTAGCCAGCCGTACCATCACCCCCGATGGTTCGCTCCGCGAAGCCCTTAAAGACTACGAAACCCCCTCCCCCGCCGAAGTGGCTGCGCAGGAAGTCACGCCTGAAGAAGAGCTCAGCGCCGACGGTACCGCAACCGTCTCCGCGCAGCCTCTCACCCACACCAACATCAAGGCTGCCCCCGGCGACATCCTCGACGCGGACAGCAATCCCACCGGCCCCAGCATCATCCGCGTGGGTCAGCACAACGCACCCATGGTCGATGCCGAAGAGCTCGCCAACCCCGAAGAAGCCAACAACCAGAGCGCAGCAAAGGCTCAGCCTTCCCCCGCTACTAACTCCCGAGGCGAGCGCACCCCGCTGTTCAAGCTCTCCCCCAAAACCCTCAACCGTACCGGCAGCACGAGCGGCGACGGCCCCTTCGAAGCCGTCTTCGTCTGCACCGGCAATATTGCCCGCAGCGCATCCGGCGAGGTCATCTCCAAGCACCTTGCCGCCGAGTACGGTCTGGAAGACAAGTGGATCTTCTCCAGCGCAGGCACCGGCGCCCTCGTCGGTCACGGCGTCTACGAACACGTAGCTAACGAGCTCATCAAGCGAGGCTATAACCCGGAGGGCTTCGCGTCCCGCCAGCTCAACGAACAGATCATTGAGAATGCCACTATCATCCTGGTAGCGGAGAAGGTACACGCTGACTGGATTGTGCGCGAGTGGCCCCAACACCACTCCAAGATTAAGCTGCTCAAGCAGGCCGCACGTATCCGCGAGGAAGCACGCCGCGCCGAACCGCTGTCCTACCTCTACTCCTACGGCGCCCGCCCACTCGATACCGACAGGCTGGAAGACCCCTACCGCCGCGGCCCCGCAGCTGCTAAGGTCGCAGTGGACGAGGTGGAGCAGTCCCTGCGCGTCATTCTGCCCTGGCTCGCACAGGCGCATCGCTAAGCGCACACCGCTAAACATACGAGGCTAAATACAGCGCTAACCCGGCTGAAACAGATATCTGTTCCAGCCGGGTTAGCTTTAGCCTCTACAACTTAGCCTCAAGAGCAGAAAGTCCCCCGCCGACAGTAGTCAGCGGGAGACTTTCGTTAGGCTTTAGAAGCTTAGTGATCGAAAATCTCGGTCACAGAACCCTCGTCGAAGACCTCGCGGATAGCGCGAGCAATCAACGGAGCAATGGAGAGAATAGTCAGGTTATCGAACTGCTTCTCTTCCGGCACGGGCAGGGTGTTGGTCACGACGACCTCGACAGCACCGCACTGAGACAGACGCTCAGCAGCCGGGTCAGACAGAACCGGGTGAGTTGCCGCGATGATAACTTCCTTCGCGCCCTTGTCCATGAGGACCTTCACAGCGCCAGCAATGGTGCCGCCGGTGTCAATCATGTCGTCAATCAGCACGCAGGTACGACCCTCAATGTCACCCACAACAGTCTTAGAAACAGCCTGGTTGGGGACGTTGATGTCGCGGGTCTTGTGCACGAACGCCAGGGGCGCGCCATCCAGCAGATGAGCCCAGTGCTCAGCCACACGGACACGACCGGTATCCGGAGAAACCACGGTCACGTTCGACAGGTCCTCAACGCGCTCACGGATGTGCTTAGCCAGCACCGGAATTGCGAAGAGATGATCCAGCGGACCGTCGAAGAAACCCTGAATCTGCGAAGTGTGCAGGTCCACGCACATCAGGCGGTCAGCACCTGCAGTCTTGTACAGGTCCGAAATCAGACGTGCCGAGATAGGCTCACGGCCCTTGTGCTTCTTGTCCTGACGAGCATAGGGGTAGAAAGGAGACACCACGGTAATAGAGCGAGCGGATGCGCGCTTGAGCGCATCAATCATGATGAGCTGCTCCATGAGCCACTCGTTAATCGGTGCCGGGTGCGACTGAATCACGAAAGCGTCCGCACCGCGCACCGACTCCTCAAAGCGAACGTAGGTCTCGCCGTTGGCGAAGGTGTATGCGGAGGTGGGCAGCAGGTCGTGGTCAAGTGCCTGTGCAATCTCCTCGGCAAGCTTGGGGTGTGCTCGACCGGAGACCACTACAAGCTTGCGCTCACCGGGGTTGGTAATCTCGCTACTCATGGTGTTGTTCTTTCCTCGAATTAGGATTCTGCCGGTTCCTGCGCGCCAGCAGCCTTAGCGGCCTCGGCGGGTTCGGTACCAGCACGGTTCTTCAGGACCCAGCCATCGATGGTGCGCTGGGAAGTCTCAGAGTAGGCGAGGGCGCCCGCAGGAACATCCTTACGGATCAGCGCGCCCGCGCCGGAGTACGCACCGTCACCGACGGTAACAGGTGCAACGTAAATGCCTGCGGAGCCCATGCGAGCATGAGCACCAATCACGGAACGGTTCTTCACCAGACCGTTGTAGTTCGCAAAGATAGAGCCTGCACCAATGTTCGCGCCCTCACCGATGGTGGCGTCACCAACGTAGGACAGGTGCGGGATCTTTGCGCCATCGCCAATCTGCGAGTTCTTAGCCTCGCAGAAGGTGCCGAGCTTAGCGTCCTTGCCCAGGGTGGTACCGGGGCGCAGGTATGCGAAGGGACCAACAGTTGCGCCTTCGCCGATGACAGCACCGAAGCCGTGAGCGCGGATGACGGTAGCGTCAGCCTCAACGGTCATATCGGTCAGGGTGGTGTCCGGGCCAATGGTGGCGCCGGTAGCGACGGTGGTGGAGCCGTGCAGCTGAGTGCCCGGCAGCAGGGTCACGTCGTTCTCAATGGTGACGGTAACGTCAATCCAGGTGTTCTGCGGATCAACAATGGTCACACCGTTACGCATGTGCGCCTCAAGGATGCGGTTGTTGAGCATACGACCCAGCTGAGCCAGCTGCACGCGATCGTTAGCACCCTCAACTTCCCAGCGGTCCTCAATAGCCAGAGCGGAGGTGCGGTGACCCTTCGAACGAGCAATGGACAGAACGTCAGTAATGTACTTCTCGCCCTGTGCGTTGTTGGTGGTCACCTCAAGCAGTGCCTCACGCAGGACAGCAGCATCAAAAGCGTAAATACCGGAGTTAATCTCGGTGATTTCGAGCTCTTCGGGGGAAGCGTCCTTCGCCTCAACAATGGCGGTGACTTCGCCAGCCTGGTTACGGACAATACGGCCGTACGCGCCGGGCTCATCCACGTGGGTGGTCAGCACGGTGACAGCGTTCTTATCTTCCTCGTGGAAAGCAATCAGTTCACGCAGGGTCTCGGGGCGCAGCAGGGGAACGTCGCCGTAGGTCACCAGAACGGTACCGGAAACGGTTTCCTGAGCATCCAGAGCGTTCAGACCGACCTCAACAGCGCGACCGGTACCGGGAATTTCATCCTGGTCAACAATGGTTACTTCAGAATCAAAAGCCAAAACGTGCTCAGCAACCTTATCGCGCTGGTGGCGCACCACAACAGCAAGGCGCTCAGGGTTCAGGTCGCGTGCAGCAGCAACAGCGTGCTCAACCATGGAACGACCACCAATGCCGTGCATAACCTTGGGGGTAGCGGACTTCATGCGCGTACCAGCGCCTGCGGCGAGAACAATTACCGCAGAGGGTGCCAGTTCAGTGTTCACTGGGAAGACTCCTTAGACGAGGTTGTAAGAGCGAGGAGCGAGCGCGGACCGCTAACTCTCTAATCAACGGTGCCGTTGAGTGCTTACGCTCCGCCACTAGGACTCGAACCTAGACAAACGGCTCCAAAGGCCGCTGTGCTGCCATTACACCATGGCGGATTATCCATACATCACCGGTAAGTCCTTTAAAAGTTCCCACCGTCATCAGCCGCCTTTTGGGCACAGAACAGCGCAATGCAGGAAATGCTTTCCTCAGTTTATCAAATATCTGTCCTCAACCTCGCCGCGCACCCAGGCAAAACCCCGCGGCATTTCTCAACACTGATGTAGCCCCTCATCAAAGCTTGGAGCGCTACTTGAACCGAAGACTCACCCTGTACCCTAGAAGGCGTGGCACATCTACTTGGCGGCGAATCGCTGCACCTCGAATTCCCTACCCGAACCATCTTTGAAGGCATCACGGTCGGTCTGAACGAAGGCGACCGCATCGGCATTGTCGGCCGCAACGGCGACGGCAAATCCACCCTCATGAAGATTCTGGCCGGCCGGCTCGAACCGGACTCCGGCCGTGTCACCGTGCGCGGCGGCACCCGCATCGGCTACCTGGATCAGTCCGATGTCCTCGACGACGACCACACCGTCGGCTACGCGATCGTGGGCGACACCCCCGAATATGAGTGGGCGTCGCAGGCGCGCATCCGCGACGTCATCTCGGGCCTGGTCTCCGACCTACCCTGGGATGCACCGGTCTCGTCCCTCTCCGGCGGTCAGCGCCGCCGCGTGGCCCTGGCCTCCCTGCTCGCGCAGGAGTGGGACGTGCTGATGCTCGACGAGCCCACCAACCACCTGGACGTCGAGGCCATCACCTGGCTCGCCGGCCACCTGAAGTCCCGCTGGTCGAAGAACGCCGGCGGTCTCATGGTCGTCACCCACGACCGCTGGTTCCTCGACGAAATCTGCACCGACACCTGGGAGGTTCACGACCGCATTGTCGAGCCCTTCGAGGGCGGCTACGCTGCGTACATCCTGCAGCGCGTTGAGCGTGACCGCCAGGCAGCCGCGGCTGAGGCTAAGCGCCAGAACCTGATGCGCAAGGAGCTCGCGTGGCTGCGTCGCGGCGCCCCCGCGCGTACCTCCAAGCCGAAGTTCCGCATCGACGCGGCCAACGCCCTCATTGCGGACGTTCCGCCCGTGCGCGACACCGTGGAGCTGAAGAAGATGGCGGTCTCCCGCCTCGGCAAGGACGTGGTGGACCTCGAGAACGTCTCGGTCACCTACGACGACCCCTCCCTGCCCGGCGGCAAGCGCCCCGTGCTGAAGAAGGTCACCTGGCGCATTGCTCCCGGCGAGCGCACCGGCATCCTGGGTGTGAACGGCGCGGGTAAATCGACTTTGCTTTCGCTGGTGACCGGCGACCTGAAGCCGACCGAGGGCCACGTCAAGCACGGCAAGACCGTGAAGATTGCGACCCTCACCCAGCAGCTGGACGAGCTGAAGGAGGTCGAGAACGACCGCGTCTCGGATGTGATTGGCCGTAAGAAGCGTAGCTACATTGCTGACGGCAAGGAGCTATCCCCCTCGCAGATGCTGGAGCGTCTGGGCTTTACCAGTGCGCAGCTGTCTACCCCGGTCAAAGACCTTTCGGGCGGTCAGAAGCGCCGCCTGCAGCTCATGCTGATTCTGCTGGATGAACCGAACGTACTGATTCTCGACGAGCCGTCCAACGACCTGGATACCGATATGCTCGCCGCGATGGAGGATCTGCTGGACACCTGGCCGGGAACCCTGCTGGTGGTCAGCCACGACCGCTACCTCATGGAGCGCGTGACCGACCAGCAGTACGCCGTGATTAACGGTTCGTTCCGTCACCTGCCCGGCGGCGTGGACGAGTACCTGGCCCTCTCGGCGGCCGGTGCTGGCGGCTCGGCCGCGGGCTCCGCGCAGGCCCGTTCCACCGCCCCGACGCAGAAAGCTTCAGCGCAGGAGGCAGAGGCAGCTGCTAAGCCGAAGGTTTCTGGTGCCGAGCAGCGTGCGGCGCAGAAGGAGTCCGGTGCGATTGAGCGCCGTCTTGCGAAGCTCGCTACGGAGCAGGAGAAACTCTCCGAACAGATGAGCGCCCACGATGCCTCCGACTACGCTGGATTGGCGGCACTCGGTGAGCAACAGCAGGCACTTCAGGATGAGATTGACGAGCTAGAAATGCGCTGGCTCGAACTCTCCGAGCTGCTGGGGTAACGCCAACTTCACGTGCCATATGTAACAGCGGATTTCTACTCCGCACACGCGGGATGCTGCTTCCTTTTGAGGCGGCGTCCCGCTACCATTAGATAGTAACCTTTAACACTTTTAGGGAGCATTTTTCCCTGTACACCCTGATGAAGGTATTCATGCTCAACACTCTCAAACAGCTCAAGCACCAGCATTTTCTGAAGCAGAAAACCAAGCGCCGCGCGGCACGCATCGAAAAACTCCGCGCCGCTGGCGTCTCCATTGGTGATGGCACTTACGTATGTCCTAGTGCCGAGATTCTTCCCGGCGCCCAAATTGGCTCCGGTTGCTGGATTAACCGTGATATTTTTATCGACTGCGCAGTCCAGATGGGCGACCGCGTCTACCTGGGCCCGCGCGTCACCCTATGCACCGCAAGCCACGAGATGGGCCCCTCACGCCAGCGTGCAGGAAAAAATGTTGAGGCTCCCATCGTGATTGGTGATGGTTCCTGGCTCGGCCAGAACGTGTCCGTCATTGCTGGCGTCACCATCGGCGCCGGATGCATGATTGCCGCAGGTGCTGTGGTGGTCTCCGACTGCGAGCCGAATGGCCTGTACGCCGGTGTCCCCGCCCGCCGCGTCAGGGAACTCGGTGAATAACATGAGCGAAAAGTACGCGTACGAAGCCTCCGTCGTGATTCCTGTCTACAACGGCGCCGCATTCATTGAAAAGCAGCTACAAGCCCTGGCTGAACAGCAAACTAGCCGCTCTTTCGAGGTGCTGGTCAGCGACAACGGTAGCACTGATAATACCCGCGCACTGGTAGAGAGGTTCAACGCCCCCTACCCGTTGCGTTGGGTAGATTCCAGCAACATTAAGGGCCCCGCTAATGCCCGTAACGTCGGCGCGCGTGAGGCACGCGGTAAGATCCTCGTCTACTGCGACTCAGACGACTACGTAGAAACCGGGTGGCTGGACGGTCATCTGGCGGTCCAGGATGAGCACGGTCCGGCACTTGTTTCGGGCGCCAACCTGCACAACGACAACCCCGTCGAGGTGCTCAAGGCCTACGGTGTTCCGCTCGACTCGGACGAGAAGGTCCTGGCGAATCCCTCCCTGGTAGAGACCGAAGACCAGGTACCTCCCTTCGCGGGTTTCCTGCCCTCAATTACCGGTTGCAATTTCTCCGTCCCGCGCGATGTATACATACGTAACGGCGGCATGGATTGTAGCTACGTCGCGGGGTCCGAAGAGACTGATTTCTCCTGGCGCGTGAGCCTAAGCGGCGTGCCCTTCTACAAGACCTACGCCTCGCTGGTACGCTACCGTCTTCGCTCCACCCCAAAGCAGATTTTCCGTCAGCAACGTAACTACCAGCACTACCGCATGCTCCTGTGGATGCGTTTCAAGGATCAGGGTATGAACGGCCCCAGCATCAAGTACTCGGTCATAGCCCTGGCGAAGTCCCTGCCGCTTCTGCTTTCCCCCGCTACTCGCCTGGTGGGTGCACGAGAAGCCGGTGCGAACCTGGGTGCGCTTGAAGGTATGTTCCAGTATCGTTTCCGTGCGGTTCCGGAGCGTCAGCTCATGGGATAATAACGTATCTTTCGATGCACCTCTAATGGTTAGCCTGCAGAGGATATAGAAGAATGCCGGTTCTAGATTAAATCTAGAACCGGCATTCTTCTATATAAGCATTCCTCGGCGCTTACAGCTAACGGTGGATAGAGCCAAAAACCTTCTCCCAACACTGAACAATATATTCGGGAGAGAAAATAGAGGACTTCTCAACGCACAAAGCAGATTTTTTAGCCCTCAATTCATCATCACCTATAGCCAGGCGTAGCTGCTTCGTCAGCGCCTCAACGCTACGTTCTTCAGCGAGATAGCCGAATTCAGGCAAATAGTCCAACAATAGATAGCTGGAGGGGTAAGAAACCAAAGGCGTACCAACGCGCATGCCCTCTTGCAAAGACATGGGGCCACCCTCAAAATCAGAGGCACAAATGGTCAATGATGCTTCAGCATAGGCTTCAAGCACCTGCTCGGAGCTCAGGGGTCCACCCACCACGATACGCTCGGCGAGGGCAGGTTCAAGGGTCTCGAGAAGTTCATGCATCTGACGTTCAGTCTCGTCATCTCCATCTCCACTGCCGTTGAGCTTCAGAATCCATTCCGGGAACTCCGGTGCGCACGCAACGAAGCTCTCCAGAATGCGCGTCAGGCCCTTCTCAGCACCATACCGGCCAACATACTGAATAATTGGCTTCTTCTGCTGAGCTATACCCATAACCTTCTTCTGGATTTCAGAGGTGATAAAAGCATTAGGGTTAGAGACCACATCAACCGGACGTTTCAGCCACTGAGCAAAGAGCTCCGCATCTCCTTCAGAAAGCGAGATGAAGGAGTCATAGTAGCGCCCGATATCTTGGAGGGTCTTTTCACGAGTTGTGCGGTAAAAGCTATCGAAAGCGTTGTGGAATTCATAGAGATACCCAATCCCCCGCTTCTGATCCTTTCGTGCATAGTCCATCAGATACTCAGCAATATTGGTCATAGAGGTCAAAATAACGGTATCTTTGCCCAATGATTTCAGGTAACGGCGGGTACGCGCTGCGTTATAGCAATCCCACAGAAGGGTAAACACCTTCTTAGCCGCCAGCACAGCGCCCAGGGGCCCGGGGTTGTTGTACACCAGCTTGTTATGGGTAGTCTTCGAGACAAGTGAACCAGAACGGATAACAAAATTAGGAGTTACTGCATCAGAGTTATCTCCTACGTTGTCGTAGAGAGCCAGATAGCTAACGTTGTATCCGGCTTCTTCAAAAGCCCTACCCAGAAATCCTGTTAACGGTCGTAATACCGCCAAGAAGGCTAAAACGGTCCTGGGCGATAACAATATTTTTAACCTTCATCGTATTCTCCCTTTCAGCCAGAGAACGGTAGAAGTCAGTGAGTGATAAATCGTTATCTAGTGTGACAGATAGAAAAGCTATGTACTAGTTACTTTGCTAGCTACGGCGTGGTGACCTTCAGCGCGAAGAGAGGTAGCAAGAGTCTCCGCACGGGCCTGCGAAGAAGTCAGCAGAAGTACCGTCGGACCGGAGCCAGAGACCAGCGAAGCATACACGCCCTCGCTGTCATGCAGGTTCAGGGTCTGTTCTAGCTGCGGGGCGCACGAAAGCGCAGGAGCCTGCAGGTCGTTACGCAGCAGGGGTGCTAGGGAGGCGAGCGCCGCCTCCGAACCGTCATACGAGTTCAGGGCGTTCAGAAGCTCTACGGGTTCCACCAGCTCGCCGGAGGCGGGGTACAGCCCCGAGGCGCGCCCCGCGTCCAGCTGCTTGAACACGCTGGGGGTGGAGAGACCAAACTGTGCGGCAACAATCACCAGGTGCAGGGGTTCCTGAGGCGCTGCGACGTTCTGCAGCTCGGTACCGGTCCCCTGCCCCAGGGCAAGGGCCTGACCGAGCGCAGCACGCACACTAAAGGGAATATCGGCGCCCAGCTGCGCGGCAAGACGTTCGTAATCCGTTTGGGTCAGGAGCGTGCCTGTGCGGCCGGTTGCGTGCAGGTAGCGGTCCGTAGCAATGAGGGCGGCAGCCGCATCCGCAGAGCCGCCCGCCATACCGCCTGCCACGGGCACAGCCTTTGCAATATGCAGGTGTAGCGCCGGGGCAGAATCAATACCGTGCTCAGCAAGAATCAGCTCGGCGGCACGGTACACGAGGTTCCGCTCATCCATCGGCACATCGGCGGGGTCGAACTGCCCCGCCTGCATCTGCTGATCCACCAGGGAGCCGGGCACAATATCCATGCTCAGGCTCAGCCCGGGGGCAACCCCTTCAGAGACCGTGATGGTCTCCGTCAAAGAGACCGCCGCAAAAAGCGTAGTCAGCGGGTGGTAGCCGTCCGGGCGGACGTCCCCCACAGCTAGGTACAGATTGACCTTACCGGGAGCATCAACCGAAATGGCGGTCTGGGAGGCGGTACTCATCAGCGCATACACCTTTCGCGCGGGAACTCGCGTGAGAACGTCAGAGAAAAATTCAGAGCGGGAAGAAAACTACTCCGCAGCGGGCTCAGCCGGGACGGTCAGCGAAGCCTCCGCAATGCGAATGAAGCCATGAATATCCAGCTTCTCACCGCGTTCCGTCGGAGCGATACCTGCCGCCACCAGAATCTGCTCCGCACGCGCACCCGAGCCCGCCCAGGAGCTCAACGCGGCGCGCAGAGTCTTACGACGCTGAGCGAATGCCGCATCAATAATCGTGAACACCAGGTCGCGGTCCACGGTAGAGAGCGGCTCCTCGCGCATGCGGAAGCCCACCAGACCCGAGTTAATCTTCGGCGCAGGCCAGAACACGTTCTTGCCGATCACGCCCGCCTTATACACCTCGGCATACCAATTAGCCTTCACCGAGGGCACACCGTAAATCTTCGAACCGGGGGTCGCCGAAAGACGGTCGGCAACCTCATCCTGAACCATCACCAGGGCGTGACGAATGCTCGGGAACTGCGCAAACAGGTGCAGGAGCACCGGAACCGCCACGTTATAGGGCAGGTTCGCCACCAGAGCATCCGGGGTGCGGGGCAGTTCCGTCACCTTCAGAGCATCCATCAGCACCACGTCAATATCGCTCGCCTTCTCGGGGCGGAACTTCTCAATCGTGTGCGGAAGCTGCTGAGCCAGCGGCGGGTCAATCTCAACCGCCACCATATCCTTCGCAGCATCCAGGATGCCAAGGGTCAACGAGCCCAGGCCCGGGCCGACCTCCAGCACCGTCTCCTCCGGTGAAATCTCTGCCGCGTTGACGATACGACGAATCGTATTGGGGTCAATCACAAAGTTCTGCCCAAGAGTCTTCGTCGGGCGAATACCGAGCATCTCGGCAAGCTCACGAATCTCAGCGGGGCCGAGCAGGGGCAGATCGTTCACAGCGTTCCTTCACATAGGTGGATGGTGGGGAGGTTACAGTTTAGGTTACCGCGAGAAACGCTGCTTTACCTCATCAAGAGTGGCTTCCAGAGCGTTCTTAGCGTTCGTTATACGCTTCTTCGGAGCCAAAGCAATACGCACTCGGTCCAGCGGACCGGTACCGTGATTGAGACGGTTCACCTTGTCCAGATGACGCTTACCCGATTCCAGGATGACGCTACTGCCCTCCCAGCCGCACAGGCCAGGCTGCACAAAACGCACATCCACACCCCACTGCTGGTACAGCCTATAATCATCAGCCACAGTACCCGGAGCCTTATCCTCAAACTGCTTGAGCAGCAGCTCGGCACCCGAACGAGAAATCAGGTACAGACCCGTACAAATCAGCGGCCAGGTACCGTACGGCTTACCCATACGGTACTTACCGTGCACAAAAGGAGACAGCAGAGACAGACGGATGTACTCCACCTGCGGGTTCAGCTTGCCGGCATCATTCGCGAAAGAATCGCAGAGGTTCACCAGCTGCACCTGCGGGTACTTCGTGATGATTGCATTCACCACCGCCTCCGCGTCAGGAGAAATAAGGATGTCGTCTTCGGCAATCAGCGCCCAATCGGCATCGCTCGCAATAAAGTCACGCCACATATTCACATGGCTGAGCATACACCCCTTCTCAGCGGGGCTAGGGTCACGATGCCAACGGCTACGGAAAAACTCAACGTCAAACTCTTCATCAGTGACGTGGTTATCACGGTTGTCCACCGCGGAGTAACGGACAAACCCCTGTGCGGGAGCGCCCACAGAATAGAACGAGTCAAAACGGTTAGCACCGTCCAGGCCCAGAACATACTTCAGAATCTTTGCCATATTTTTCCCTTCAATAGCTCATCCAGAAAACCTAAGCAATAGAAGATTGCAATTGGTTAATGATGAGTTTTCAGAACATCAGACCACCTGCACAACCAAAGGATTCGTCAATCTTAAAAATCGGTGCGTTAATGGCATGAAGTCTGAATATTGAGCGTGTGATAAATACGCACACTACTGTGCAATGTAGAAAGAATTCTATCATTCACCGGGTGCCAATCTCAGGTGTCCGCAGGTTAAAACGCGGCACGACACGCGTCGTACCGGTGCACAGCAAAAACAATCCCCTCCCTACCGCATAGACACGATAGGGAGGGGATAAAAGACAGGCAGAAGGCCCACGTATTCACATTTTTATGTGATGAAAGCAGCCCAATCCGTCTCTGGGTTATCGTCCCAGACGCTGCTTCACATCATCGATAGTGGCTTCCAGAATATTCTTCGCGTTCGCAATACGCTTCTTCAGCGCCAGGGTAATGCGCAACCGATCGAGAAAGCCGGTGCCATGCTGCGTGCTCTTGAGACTTTCCAAGTGACGAACGCCAGAAGTTTGGATGAGGCTAGTACCTTCCCAACCGCACAGGCCGGGTTGCACCAAATATACGTCCACCCCCCATTCTCGGTAGAGAGAATAATCATCAGCAACAACGCCAGGAACCGTCTCGCCAAAACATTCTACGAGTCGTTCAGCCCCAGAACGCGAAAGAAGATACAAGGCAGCACCATACAGGGGCTTTGAGCTATAGAAACTACCCATACGGTACTTGCCGTACACAAAAGGAGAAAGCAACGAAAGACGGGGATAATCAACCTGCGGGTTCAGCTTGCCAGCTTCGGTAGCGTAGCCATCGCAGAGGTTAACCATCTGCACGTGAGGATACTTTTCGATAATCCTCTCCACTACAGGCTGCAGGTCAGGGGAAATGAGGATATCGTCCTCAGCAATCAGAGCCCAGTCAGCATCCGAAGCGAGGAAGTCCTTCCACATGTGGTAGTGGCTCAACATACAGCCCTTCTCGGCGGGCTTCGGCTCGTTACCGTAACGGGTCAAGAACATCTTGCTATCGTATTCCGCGTCAGTGACGTGATCATCGCGGTTATCCACCGCAGAATAACGCTGAAAATCTTGAGCGGGTGCGCCCACCGAAAAGAAAGAATCAAACCGGTTAGCGTCGTCCATTCCCAGAACGTATTTCAGGATTTTTGCCATGAGTTTCCCTTTACTGTGGCACACCCATACAGTCCTTATCTGAAACGACAGAAGCCATGCATGAGTACCGAGTATTGACTTGGCACCGACAAGCACAAAGCGCGCCAAAAATATGCACGCGATAATAAATTGCTTAGTCAGTGAGCGATGAATTGTATGTATAAAGATACACTATCACTCAAAGGAAGATAGCACCTGGCAATTGGCGTGCAGCCCCCCTGTTATGTCTCGCACGTTACGCGCTACCTCGCGCACTAGGGCTGAAAACGGCAACAAAAAAGCCCCTCCCTGCCATACATATATGACAAAGAGGAGCTTTCTTAAAGAGGCTTACTTACTTCCCCACGCCCAGGCGCGGGTTCATGGTGCCTGCCTTGAACGAGTAGGCATCGCACAGGTTCACCAGCTGAACCTGCGGGTACTTGGTGATGATTGCGTCCACTACCGCCTCGGCATCCGGAGAAGTAAGGATGTCATCCTCAGCAATCAGAGCCCACTCAGGATCCGATGCGACGAAGTCCTCCCACATCTTCACGTGGCTAAGCATGCAGCCACGCTCAGCCGGAGTGGGCGCCCCAGAGTAGCTATCAGCTACAGGCTGTACGCGCCTACCACTGGCCGTACACGCGCTCCGAATTCTCACGAATACGACGGCAGAGCGCCTCCAGATCCTCACCGCGGTGAGCCGCCATAAAACGCACCGTGTAGTTCGTCATGTAGGACGCATTCGGGCGGCCGCGGAAGGGAT
Organism: Rothia mucilaginosa; assembly: GCF_964211445.1. Taxonomy (GTDB): domain Bacteria; phylum Actinomycetota; class Actinomycetes; order Actinomycetales; family Micrococcaceae; genus Rothia; species Rothia mucilaginosa_E. The sequence continues at coordinate 28,264 of NZ_CAXOQT010000021.1, forward strand.
GCGGGGTCAAGAACGGCGCATCCGTCTCGGCCAGAATCAGCTCGGGGCGAGCCATCGCCAACGACTCCTGAATACCCTTCGAGTTCTTGAAAGTCACGGTACCGGCAAAGCTCATGTACCAGCCGCGCTCATTGCAGATTGCGGCAAGCTCCGGGCCGCCCGAGTAGCAGTGGAACACGGTACGTTTCGGCGCGCCTTCTTCATCCAGGATGCGCACAACGTCCTCGTGCGCGTCGCGGTCGTGAATCTGCAGCGCCAGGTTATGCTTCTTCGCAATGCGGATATGCTCGCGGAAGCTGTGGTGCTGCGTCTCCTTGCCTTCCTCACCGGTGCGGAAATAGTCCAGGCCGGTCTCACCGATAGCACGCACACGGTCGGCGGTGGCAAGCTCATCGAGGGTGGCGAGCGCTGCCTCCAGCTGACCGGCTGCAGCCAGTTCGGGGGCGGTGTTGGGGTGAATCGCAATGGCGGCGAGGACGCGCTCATCAGCCTGCGCTGCGGCGACCGCGTACAGGGAGGAGGGGATATCGCATCCGACCTGCACGATGGCACCGATACCGAGCTTCTCACCGGCGTCGAGCGCGTCTCGGGCGCTGATTTCTACTTCACCGTCGAGCAGGTCCATGTGGGTGTGGTTATCCACGATAGGGTACGGCAACGGCTCGGGGGCGGGCGGGAAGACCAGGTTGCGGCTGCGGCCGTTCTCGCCGGTGGTGGAGCGGCGGCGGGTTCCTTCTCCGCCTTCGGCGTCGCTGATGCCGGTGTAGAGTTCCGCCTGATAGGGGGCGGGTACTTCACCGGGCACCGGCTCCCAGCCGTTAGGCAGGGCGGTTACCTGGAGCGCCGTGGGGGTGGGCAGGGTGTAGTTCGCCAGGGCGGCGAGGGAGTTCAGGTACTCCTGGGTGATTTCAGGACCGGGGTGGCTCTGACACATTGATAAATCCTCGGGATAAAAACTTGGGGGTAATACTGTGGGGTAAGTCTGGGCTATTCGGAGCGGGCGGCCAGTGCCGCCTCGTACAGGTCACGCTTGGAGGTGCCGGTCTCGGCGGCGACCGCGGCGCAGGCGCTCTTGAGGCGCTCGCCGCCAGCCACTCGGTCGAGGACCAGTTGCACGACGTCCTGCGCTTCGGGGGTTTCAGGGGCTTGTGCACCCTCAACTATAATGACGATTTCGCCTCGGACGCGTTCAGACTCAGCCCATTCGGCAAGCTCTGCCAGGGTACCGCGTCGAACCTCTTCGTGGAGCTTGGTTAGCTCACGGCTGACGGTTCCGCGGCGGTCGGCGCCGAAGGTCTGCACGAAGTCCGCGAGGGTTGCGGCGGTGCGGTGCGGGGATTCGTAGAAGATCATGGTGCGCTCTTCCCCCGCCAGCGATGCGAGGCGGCGGGTGCGCTCGGAGCCCTTGCGGGCGAGGAAGCCTTCGAAGGTGAATCGTCCGGTGGGTAGGCCCGAGAGCGCGAGCGCGGTCAGCGCGGCGGAGGGGCCGGGCACCACGGTGACGGGCAGATCGGCTTCCGCGACGGCTGCGGCGGCAACGTAGCCGGGGTCGGAGATGGTGGGCATGCCCGCATCCGAGAGCAGGAGCACGCGCTGGCCGTCCTGTACCGCCTGAACGATGGTTTCGCTACGTTCTTCTTCGTTGTGGTCGTGGTTGACGATGATGCGACCGCGGGTACGCACACCAAGCCCGGAGGCGAGGGTTCGCAGCTTGCGGGTGTCTTCAACGGCGATGAGGTCTGCGGTGGCAAGTTCAGTACGCAGACGGTCGGAGGCGTCAGCGAGGTTGCCGATGGGGGTGCCGCCGAGGATGAGCACGCCGCCTTCTTCAGAGGTGACAGCAGCGTCAGCGGTGTCAATCTCGGGTGCCTCGACCGTTTCTGCGGGGTCGACGATTTCTTCGGTGTATTCTGCGGGTGCGGTCATGGCAGGCCTCGTGTCTGTGTCTGGTCTTCGTGTACCCACTAAGTGTAACGCCCGCGCTCTGAGCGGCGCCGGGCAGGGTGGCCGGTACATGTGGCTGTGCGGGTGGGGTTCCGGGTGCGTCATATAAGCCGTTCACGGGCTGAAATGGTGCATCGTGCGTTCTGACCCTTTAGGATTGATGGGGTGAAGATACCTAAGCTACTTTCTCCCGCATCTGCCGCTCCGGCTGGTTCGGCTGGTTCTGCCCGTTCTTCGTCTGAACGTGGTCGTTACAGCCTCGATTCGCTGCTGGATGCGCTCGCTGTTGCCTATATTCGTGCCCCGCGTTGGGGTTGGCTGGCACCTGCACTGATTGTGCTGGTTGCCGGTATTCTGCGTTTTTATAATTTGGCGCATCCGAATGCCATTGTTTTTGATGAGACCTACTACGCCAAGGATGCCTACTCGTATGTGCATTACGGCTATGAGTTGAGCTGGTCGAAAGACGCTAATGCGTCTTTCGCGGCGGGTCATCCGTCGGGTCTGTTGACGGATTCGCCGGAGTATGTGGTGCATCCGCCGTTAGGTAAGTGGATGATTGCCGCGGGCATGGCAATTTTTGGTGATAATAATCCCTTTGGTTGGCGTGTTTCTGCTGCGGTGATTGGCACTCTGTCGGTGGCGTTGATTGCGTATGCTGGCTGGCTGCTGTTCCGTTCGATGACGGTGGCGACTATTGCGGCGCTGTTGGCTGCTGTGGATGGTCTGATGCTGGTGGAGTCTCGCCTGGCTCTGCTGGATATCTTCCAGATGTTCTGGATTCTGGCGACTTTTGTGTGCCTGGTGCTTGACCGTGTTCAGGCGCGGCGCGTGTTGGCGCGCCATATTGCGGAGGCGGCACGTCAGAATAGCGGTGTGCTTCCGCCGATGCCGTGGGGCCCGAGCATGGGTCTGCGCCTGTGGCGTTTTGCTGCCGGTGTGTGTGCCGGTGCCGCTGTGGGCGTGAAGTGGAATTCGTTGTTCTTTGTAGCGGCGTTGGGTCTGCTGACGGTGTTCTGGGATATTAATGCTCGCCGTATTGTGGGTCTGAACAAGTGGGGTTTGACGGCGCTGGTGCGTGACGGCATCCCCGCGTTCTTCCAGATGATTGGTGTGGGTCTGCTGGTGTATCTGAGCACTTGGGCGGGCTGGTTCCAGTCGTCGAATGCGTATTTCCGCCGTTGGGCTGTTGAGAACCCCGGCAAGGGCGTTATGTGGCTCCCTGAGGATCTGCGTTCCCTGTGGGAGTACCATGTCTCGGCGTTCAAGTTCCATTCGGGTTTGAGTAGCCCGCACACGTATGCTTCGCAGGCGTGGCAGTGGCTGGTTTTGGGTCGCCCGACCTCGTACTACTATGAGTCGCCGAAGCTGGGTTCTTCGGGTTGTACCGTGAAGTCCTGCTCCGAGGCTATTTTGAATATCGGTAACCCGGCGATTTGGTGGGCGTTTATTCCGGCGATTATTGTGGCGCTTCTGGTTCTGCTGCTGAAGCGGGATTGGCGTTTTGGTGCGCTGCTGGTTGTGTTCGGTGCGGGCTATTTCCCGTGGTTTATGTACCCGACCCGCACGATGTTCTACTTCTACGCACTGTCCTTTGAGCCGTTCCTGATCCTGCTGTTGGCGGGTACTTTAGGTCTGGTGCTGTCGGGTGCTCGCGGTTCGGTGTTGCGTGCTCGTTTGGGCGTGACACTGGTGGCGATTTACCTGGTGGGCGTGTTGGTGTTGAGCGCGTACTTTATGCCGCTGTGGACTGCTCAGGTGATTCCGTATGAGCAGTGGTATTCGCATATGTGGTTTAAGTCCTGGATTTAGGCTCGGATGATGCAAGCCGGGTGATACGTGCTTGGGTATAGCTAAGGGGGCTGGGTTCTACCGTATGGGTAGAGCCCAGCCCCCTTTGCTGTGCCCTCTGCACTCTAACGTGGGAAACGAGAAGGCTTATGGAATTTAGTTCTCGCCGACTCGTGCGGAGGCGAGCTTGACGCGCAGTTCCTGGCGTTCCTGGCGGCGGCGTTCTGCCTTGAGCTTGCGGTACTTGGTGGGCCAGGTGGTCACGAGCAGGAGGGTAATCTGCGCTGCCACGAGGACCGCTACGGCGATTGCCGCATCGATCCAGAACTGCGGCGGGTAGAGGCGAATTAGGGAGCTTCGCACGGAGAATTCCCAGTTGCCCTGCGGGAAGAACACCTGGTGGAAGGTAGTGAACAGCCATTCCCAGCCGAAGACGCCCACCACGCCGAGCACCACGATGAGTCCCAGGGTAATCCAGGTGCCAGCGAAGAGGCTACGGCGAATGGTTCCGGGGGCGCGCTCACGCAGAGAGATGCTGCTGAAGAGCGTCACCAGGAAGAGCGCGGCTACGGCAACAGTGGCGATGAGCAGCACCCACTTCACGTCGTGCATGTGGTTCACTTCTGCTTCGGTGAAGGCGAGGGTGTTGTCGGCACCGGTGGTGACGCGGGCGAGGTATTCTCGCGGCGCGAAGTTGTTGATGTAGTCCACGCCGTAGGAGCCCAGGCGCATCCTTTCGATGAGGTAGTAGCCGTAGCTGTCTTCGGGGAATCCGGGTCGGTGGTATTCGAGCCAGAGGAACGGCGCGGAAGCGACGGCACGAATCGCGATTATGAGTACGGTCAGCGGTACGGTCAGCGCGATGAGGGTTGCGCGAAGCTTGAGGAGGCGCGGGGTGTCTTCCACGGCGTCTTCACGGGCTGCGGCGCGTTCAGCTGCCTCGGGCGAGGAAGCCAGAGAGGACAGGGGTGCGTTGGGGTCTGCAACTGCCTGGGTGTGGCCGGTGCGGGTGGTTTCGGTGCGGTATTTACGTCCGGCGGTGGAGGTGCTTGCCGCCTCCGCGGTGGCGACAGTGTCTGATGCAGCGGCCTTTTCAGCTTCTGCAGTGGCTGAGGCTTCTGCTTCGGCGGCCTTCTGCATGGTTTCGCGGTTGAGGTCGCTGAGGGTCGGGTTTTTGGGGGTGCTCTTCGAATCACGGACGAGGGGCACGAAACCGGTGGAGACGTTGGTGCGGGTGCGCACGCGGGTGCCGACGCCCTGCTCACGGAGTTTACTGCGTGCGGGGACGACGGGTACGGAGCCGGTGGGCAGGTCGGGTTCTTCGGCAACGGTGGGTACGTCTGCGGCGATGCGTCCGAAGGCGCCGGTGTGAGGTGCCGGTTCGCTGATTGCGGCGTCGGCTCGGCGGGCCTGGAGAAGTTCGTCGGCGCTGGTACGGCGGATGGCCGGGCGCAGTGCGCCCCACATTCCTCGGTGTGTTTCTTTGCTCATTGATCTCGTGTTCTTTTCGAGTGATTGGTGTTTGAGTGAGTTGCGGGTGTCTGTACTATCTGCCAGTTTCTCATATGCGAAGAACCTTCCATGTGAATTCACGGAAGGTTCTTTGCATTCAGGTGTTTAAATCTTGGATTCGAATTTTACGCTTCGGCGGTGTCCGAACTCTGGATGGGTACCTTGTAGACCACTCGCCAGCCCTGCGGTGCCGTCAGGCGTGCGGCGTGGTCGTCGCAGAGGTCGTAGGCGTGGGGTTCGCGAAATTCAGAGAGAGCGCCGATGATTGCCGTGGAGTCTGCGTAGGAGTACTGGAGAGTAACAGTCGCCTCTCGCTGGCAGGTCTGGCGGGAGCACAGTCGTGCGGTCTGCATGTGGATGGTACCTTCCTGGCTTAGCTCGCCTGCTTGCGGAGTCGGCGACGTTCACGTTCTGACAGGCCGCCCCAGATTCCGAAGCGCTCGTCATTGTCCATTGCATATTGTAGACATTCTTCACGCACGGGGCATACACCGCATACCCTTTTGGCGTCTCGGGTGGAGCCACCCTTCTCGGGGAAGAAGGCTTCGGGGTCGGTTTGGGCGCAGAGTGCTTCAGCTTGCCAGGCGAGTTCTCCGTCTTCGCCTTCGGTTCCGTAGAGTCCTGCCGCTGCGGTCCATACGTCGGTGCAGGGCGGCATGTTTCGTTCTGCGTCTGCGAGAAAGGCGTCGGCAGCTTTTTCGAGGGATTGAGTGGGATTCATGCTACGGTGCTGAGCGCCTGATGCGCGCGCGGCCGCGATGGAGCGGTCCGATGCAATATAGGAGCCCATGGGTTTTCCTTCCGTGTTCTCATTGTGAGCTTAATGAGTCTGCGGATCCGTTGTGAACGGAATCTTAGTGTGTATGGTGTGGCATAGTTTGCTCTGGCCTCTACGGTCCCCCAAAGCAAACGCGCTTATATATCTATTAGACGTGCGACACGCCGATTCGTCAAACTAGACTTAAACATTGTTTAGATGTATGTGTTAGGGACGTCATATTTAATGTGAATTTGACCTTTATATATTTTCCTGCACGCCACTTGCACCTATTCACAACTCAAGACTGCCTCAAATTTTCCCTTCTCCAGGCCACTTTCCACTGTCTGCAAATTCCGCATCCTGGCTGCAAATATAGGGGGCGCACGACGTTCACCTTGCCCTGCCCCCTCGACCACAGAGAAAGAATCTAATAATTAGATAAGAAAAACTTATCTTTTCCACTATACGGTTTCTGAATATTTTTCCGAGGCATTGCGAAGCATTTACATTTCCAATTCATATTTATGTCATATCCCCAAATGACGCATTAGGACTGTCAAATATTTCGAGCCATTAGGTTTTTAAGGTGCCCTTAGAAGTTTTTACTTTACCCCTGTATCGTTTACCGCCACGCACCTTCTCCCCAACCGTCCTTCAGCCCGTACGGTAGAGTGAAACCCATGGTTACTCTCTCCCCCACCGGCCCCTCCGTGCCCACAACTCTGAACCGCTTCTTCGAGAAGCTCAGCAGCCAGCAAACCCCCGCGCTCATCTGGTACTCGGCAAATGGCGAGCGCATTGAGCTCTCCGGCAGGGTCCTCATGAATTGGGTTGATAAGAGCGCAAACCTGCTGGTTGAAGAATGCGAACTGGAGCCCGGTGAGGGCTTTGACCTTCAGGCTCCCCTGCACTGGCGCACTATTGTTCTGGGTTTGGCGGCGCTGCGTGTGGGTGCCCTGCTGAACCAGGATGAGCCGCTGGTTGCTGCGGTCTGCGCCGAGCAGGAGGCTGGCTACACGAACGACCCCGCGTACCTTCTGGCGGTTGATCGTGCCCCGCTGGCGCTTTCTTACACCGGTGACCTGCAGGCGCTGTCCTCCCATGCCGATGAGGTGCTCGATTATTGCGCGCTGGTGCGTAGCTTTGGCGACCAGTACTCCGGTATGCTTCCGGATGACTCGGCAGAGGTGCTTGAGGGCTTCACCTATGCGGAAGCTTACGAGCAGGCGCTCGCGCAGGCGCAGATTTATCGCACGGCGGGCTATACGCTACCTTCGGGGCAGCGTGCGCTCGCGCTGGAGTTGAGCCCCGATTACGCTTTTGATGCGTCGGAGGCGACCATGAGCGCCCTGTTGGAGGTTCTGGCGATTTTGCTCTCCGGTCATGCGGTGTTTGTGGCTGACCCGAGCGTGGACTGGCAGGATGAGCAGCTGGCATCCCTGATGGATTCCGAGCGTGCAGTGGAGATTCCCCGCAGCTAGTTTCCCGCGCCTAGTGAGTCTTCCAAAGTTTCTAGATTTTTAAAAAACTTATCCCCCGATACAGCGTGTATCGGGGGATAAGTTTTTGGAACAAGTCTTAGCTGATGGTCGGTGTTAGGCGGGTCTAGGAGTTCTGCGAACCGGGCTTCGACTGCGCCTCGGATGCAGCCGCTTCAGAGGTTGCCTTACGTGCTGCGGGCTCTTCGCCGTCGAGAATAGCGGCTGCCTCGTCAAACATGCGGCCGAGCTCCTCGTGGTCGGTGCCTTCACCTTCGTCAACCTTCTGGCGGTGCGAACCGTACACCCAGAAGCGGTAGAGGAAGTAGCGAAGGATGGTGCCCAGGATGGTACCGATGATCGTACCGGAGATGAAGGACGCCTCGGGGGTGCGCAGGTTCAGCACGTAGGTACTGAATGCCACACAGCCGGCCTCAACGAGGATGCCGAGCAGGTTGACCAAGCCGAATTCGATAGCTTCGCGCTTCCAGTTCTCGGAGCGGGAGTCGCGGAAGGTCCACAGGCGGTTCATGAGCCAGGAGAAGATGGTTGCGACAACACTTGCAACGACCTTCGCCTTGGTGTGGGACTCCGACATGATGGTCATCATCAGCACCCACACCGTCACAGAGTTTACGATGAAGGCGGCGCCGCCCACGGTACCGAATTTGAGCACCTCAATACCGTAGCTGTCCCAGAGGGATTTCAAGCGTTCGGTGAGGGTCGGTTTCGTCTGTGCGCTCATACGGGGCCTATCTAGCGGAGTTTTATCGGGAAAAAGGGGCGATATGCGACGGTGGGCGTTGGTCACGCGATGCCCGGCGGTTGTTTCAGCCTCTTTTACAAGCTCTTATATGTTAATACAGTCCCGGTGGGTTGTTTGTACCTTTGAGAGTTTTTCCACGGACCTCCCAGCTATCGGGACGCCTCCGTTCACCTTGCCCCTGATGATGCCGAAGAGGCACACCTGAGGGCTTTACCGCGTATCCGCCGCGTTACATCAACCGCGCAAGGATCTATGCGCTGGATTGTTTCACCTCCCTGGCACTCATTCTGTGACCTTAATGTGGTCTTGCTCCCATAAGCACTCTGAAACCGGTACACTTAGGTGCTGTGACTTACCCTGTGACTGGACCCGTAATTGGCGTCATCGGCGGAGGCCAGCTGGCCCGCATGATGGCACCCGCAGCAACTAACCTTGGCCTCGACCTGCAGATTCTTGCGGAGGCGCCCACCGTCGGCGCCGTGGCAGCGGTACGTACCGCACCCGTCGGGGATTACAAAGATTTGGACACCCTCCGCGAATTTGCTCGCGGCAAGGATGTCATCACTTTCGATCATGAGCACGTGCCCACCGAATTTCTGCGCGCTCTCATGGCGGAGGGCGTAAATGTACAGCCCCGCCCCGAAGCCCTGCAGTACGCTCAGGACAAGCTCCTGATGCGCAAGGCTGTCGAGCGCCTGGGTCTGCCGAACCCACGTTGGGCTGAGGTTTCTACCCTGGACGAGCTGCTCGCCTTCGGTGATGAGATTGGCTGGCCCGTGGTGCTGAAGACCCCGCGCGGCGGCTACGACGGCAAGGGCGTTCTTGTTCTGGATTCTCCCGCCGAGGCTCGCGAGCGCAGCGCCGAGTGGTTCGAGCAGCTGCCTTCCCGCACTGATTTCTCCGCCCTGCTCGCTGAGGAGAAGGTGCCCTTCACCCGTGAGCTCTCCGCGCTGGTTGCTCGCCGTGAAAGCGGCGAGGTGCGCCCCTGGCCGGTCGTTGAGACCATCCAGGTGAACTCCATTTGCGATGAGGTCATTGCCCCCGCACAGAACTTGGACCCCGAGATTGCTGAGGCTGCAGCCTCCGCCGCCGTGACTATTGCTTCCGAGCTGGGCGTCACCGGTGTGATGGCTGCTGAGCTTTTTGAGGTTCCCGGCTCCCCCGCCGGCTTCTACATCAACGAACTGGCGATGCGCCCGCACAATACCGGCCACTGGACTCAGGACGGTTCGGTGACCAGCCAGTTCGAGCAGCACCTGCGTGCGGTGCTTGATCTGCCGCTGGGCGACACCTCCGTGCTGGAGGGCGTTGCAGTGATGAAGAACTACCTGGGCGGCGAGAACGAAGACATTTTCGGCGTCTACCCGCTGGCGCTTTCGGCAGAGCCGCGCGCCAAGATTCACTTCTACGGCAAGGAAACCCGTCCGGGCCGCAAGATTGGTCACGTGAACATTACGGGCACGGTGGCTGAGCTTGAAGATCTGCGCCATAGCGCCGCGAATGCCGCCTCCATTTTGCGTGACGGCCGCCCCCTGTAGCCCTATTTTTAGCCGGTGCGTGGGGTGAGAGCATCCTGCGTATCCGACGCACCCTATTGATGGTGGTTCGCCACCGCATCCTGAAAGGATATGAGGATTATGTCTCAGTCTCCCTATGATTCTTCCCAGCCTATCGTCGGTATTGTGATGGGTTCGGATTCGGACTGGTCGGTCATGGAGGCCGCAGCCGAGGTTCTGGAAGAGTTCGGCATCCCTTACGAGGCTGATGTCGTTTCTGCTCACCGCATGCCCGAGGACATGATTGAGTACGGCAAGAAGGCTCACAGCCGCGGTATTCGCGTGATTATTGCTGGCGCCGGCGGTGCCGCTCACCTGCCCGGTATGCTCGCTTCCGTCACCGCTCTGCCGGTGATTGGTGTTCCGGTGCGTCTGAAGAACCTCGAGGGCATGGACTCGCTGCTGTCGATTGTCCAGATGCCCGCCGGTGTTCCGGTAGCTACCGTCTCCATTAATGGTGCTCGCAATGCGGGTCTGCTGGCCCTGCGCATTCTGGGCTCGGGTACTGACGCATTCGCTCAGCAGGTCCACTCTGACCTGCGTGAGTTCTCTCAGAATCTGCGCCAGACCGCGATGGACAAGGGCGCGGCTCTGCGCACCCGCGTAGCCGAGGCGAAGGCTAAGGCAGCCGCTGAGCGTGAGGCGGAGGAGAGCACCTCCGCTGCTCGTCCCGCCCCCGCTCCCGAGGCTTCCTCGGAGCCCCAGGCTTACGTTCCCTAAGCTCGGATACACTAGAAGGATGAGCAATATTCTTCAGTCCGATATTTGGGCACGTTTTCAGGAATCTAATGGTCACACCGTGATCCGTAAGAGCGGTAACGGCTGGTCGTACCTTGCGACCGTTGAGGGCGGCGCTACCGGCCGCTACCTGTACAGCCCGTACGGACCGGTCGCCTCCAGCGCTGTGGCTTTCGACGAGGCTCTCGCGTCGTTGAAGGAAGAGGCTGCGAAGCATCGTTGCCTGTTTGTGCGCATCGAGCCTACCGAAGCGGCAATCTGGGGCGACCAGGATGCCGCGACGTTCCTGGCTCGTCGCGGCGCGGTGCTGGCTCCCCGCCAGGTGCAGCCTTCGCACACGCAGATTATTGACCTTTCGGGCACCGAGGACGAAATCCTCAAGGGAATGAGTTCCAGCTATCGTAATCGTCATCGTAATCTCCACAAGAAGGGTGTGACCGTCGAGGTCTCGACCGATCCTGCGGATATGTCGATTCTCTTTGGCTTCCTCGAGGAGACCGCAGACCGCAACGGCTTCAACCGTCAGCACGACGACTACCTGATGCAGGTTGCTCGCGTGCTGATGCCCGCCGGTGCGGCGTCGCTCTACATTGCGAAGCTGACCGACGAGAACGGTGAGAGCACCCCGATTGCGGCGGCGTTCGTGTACGATTCGGATGACACCCGCACCTACGCGCATGCGGCGGCTTCCTTCGAGCATCGCAAACTTGCTGCAGGTGTTGTGGTGGTTACAAACTTCATCCTGGACGCTAAGCGTAAGGGTCTGAAGTACGTTGACCTCTTCGGCATTGCGCCGGAGGATCAGCCGGACCACGAGTGGGCTGGTTTCACCAAGTTCAAGAAGTCCTTCGGCGGCGAGTCGGTGGAGTACCCGGGTACCTGGGATGTTCCGGTGTCCTCGCTGGGCTACCGCGCCTACACCCTGGCGTACAAGGCACGCCCGGCAGTTCGTGACGCAGTGGCAAAGGCGAAGGCAAAGGTTCAGTCCTTCCGCTCTCGCTAGAGAACTTTAGGCGCCCCGCTCTGGGTAGGTTCTGAGGGCTAAAAGCTAAATATACGAGCTATATGCACAGGGAGCCGCCCCCAACCGAGTGATTCGGTCGGGGGCGGCTCCTTTATGCTTGGGGGCTACCTCAAAGGCTTAGGCTTCGCCGGGGCTCTTCGTGTGCGAGAGAATCTCGCGCAGGCGGGAGAGGCGGTGCTCAGCCTCAACGGTACGCACGGTGCCCGAGGAGGAACGCATAACCAGCGACTGGGTGGTCACAACGTTCTTGCTGTAGCGCACGCCGCGCAGCAGCTTACCGTCGGTGATGCCGGTTGCGGCGAAGAAGCAGTTATCGCTGGTGACCAGGTCGTTGGTGGTCAGCACGCGGTCGAGGTCGTGGCCGGCTTCCAGTGCCTTTTCGCGCTCAGCCTCGTCGGTCGGTGCCAGACGACCCTGGATAACGCCGCCGGTTGCCTTGATAGCGCATGCTGCGACGACGCCTTCGGGGGTGCCGCCGGTGCCGAGCATGAGGTCCACTCCGGTGTTCTCGCGGCAAGCTGCGATAGCGCCTGCGACGTCACCGTCGAGAATGATGCGGGTACGGGCGCCTGCCTCGCGAATCTCCTGGATGAGCTTGGCGTGGCGGGGGCGGTCCAGCACGCATACGGTCAGCTCGCTGACCTTCTTGCCCTTAGCCTTAGCGACCAGGTGCAGGTTCTGCTTGACGGGCAGGCGCAGGTCCACGAACTCTGCGGCTTCGGGGCCGGTGACCAGCTTCTCCATGTAGAACACTGCGGAGGGGTCGAACATGGTGCCGCCGTCTGCCACAGCAATCACGGAAAGGGCGTTGTCCATGCCGAGTGCGGTCAGGCGGGTACCGTCGATGGGGTCCACTGCCACGTCGAGGGAGGGGCCGGAACCGTCGCCGACGTTCTCGCCGTTGTACAGCATGGGAGCCTTGTCCTTCTCGCCTTCACCGATGACGACGGTGCCGTTGAAGTTGACGGTGGAGAGGCGGTAGCGCATTGCGTCTACGGCTGCACCATCTGCGAGGTTCTTTTCGCCTGCGCCGACCCAGGGGCCTGCAGCAATTGCTGCTGCTTCAGTCGCGCGGACCAGTTCCATTGCGAGGTTGCGATCGCCGTGGTTGTTGTTCGTAGTCATAGACTCACCTTCGAGATTTCTGAATACACCGTCGGCTGGCTGGTTCTTTCCAGCACGAAGTCGCCGACGCAGTAGTGCTCCTTTCAGGATAGCGCGCGCAGGCTTCGTTTTTCTTGTTCTGAACGAGTTTGCGTGCGTGTTGACTTTAAGGTGAGCAGATGCGGCAAATTGGTGAGGGCTGTGTCTCTCTTCGCGTGGTATTTGTCGATTGGGTACTGAGATTGGGGTTGTGAAGGCGCGCCAAACTAGCGATTTTTCGCATTTTTAAGGCATATTTGAGGTAGGTTCTTATTCGTCAGGATTCCTTCTGACGAGGAACTCAGCTTCAGCGCGAGCGCCTGAAGCCCCACATACCCGTTCGCAGATTCGCTGGCTACGACAGCCCGCGTTATCTGTATTTGTCCGCTAAGGAGCATCATATGGCCGGCATCCAACCGACTCCCGCAGAAGCATGGAAGCGTCTGAAGGACGGTAACCGCCGTTTTGTTGAGGGTAGCAACGAGCACCCCAATCAGGACACGATTCGCCGTACCGACCTTGCATCGGGTCAGTTCCCGTTCGCCTCGATTTTCGGTTGCGGTGACTCTCGCCTGGCGGCGGAAATTATTTTTGACCTGGGCCTGGGCGACGCCTTTGTTGTGCGTACCGCCGGTCATGTGCTGGAGAACGCCGCGCTCGGCTCGCTGGAGTACGCGGTTGAGGAGTTTGAGACCCCTATCGTGATGGTTCTCGGTCACGACTCCTGTGGTGCTGTGACCGCAGCCAGCAAGTCCCTGGAGTCCGGCGAGATGCCGCACGGCTTCATCCGTAACCTGGTGCAGCACATCCTGCCTTCGGTGATGTCTCCGAAGCTGCCGGAGAACCCGGTCGTCAACGATATGGTGCGTGAGCACACCCGCCAGACCGCTATCCGCATTATTGAGCAGTCCCACATCATTTCGGATGCGGTGGTTGAGGGTAAGGTCGCCGTGATTGGTGTCTTCTACCACCTGAAGGAGGGTAAGGCGGAGCTGGTGTTCAGTTCGCAGGACCTGACCCTGCCGGAGGAGAAGAACAACGCGCAGAACCCGCCGACCCAGGCGCTTCCGGTGGTCGTGAAGACTCCCCCGCGCGTTGTGGTTGCCGAGAATCTGGACTAGATTTCCTCTTCTCCGCTCGTTACGAGCCTTAGCGCGAGAACCCACACGCTCGCACTTAACAACAGATTTTTCTATGGGATACCCCCGCCACGGTAGCGTGTTCGCACATCTGCCGGGGCGGGGTTTTTCTGCACCTTCTCACGCCGCAAAATTTATGAGCGTTTTTCCTCTTTTGACACCTTTTCGAGGCGACGTAAGCCACTTTGAACGCCTATCCTAGAGGTATGGCTGAAAACATTGAATACCGCATTGAACATGACACCATGGGCGAAGTTCGCGTTCCGGCTGATGCACTCTACCGTGCACAGACCCAGCGCGCAGTCGAGAACTTCCCGATTTCGGGTCAGACCCTCGAATCCGCCCATATTCGTGCGCTTGCCCTCGTGAAGAAGGCAGCCGCGACCGCCAATGAGGAACTCAAGGTGCTCGACGCTGAGCGCGCCCAGGCTATCCGCGACGCAGCGGATCTGGTAGCAACTGGTGACTACGACGCCCACTTCCCCATTGACGTCTTCCAGACCGGTTCCGGTACCTCCTCGAACATGAACGCGAACGAGGTTCTGGCAACCCTGGCAACCCGTTCCCTGGAGTCCAAGGGCATTGAGGTTCACCCCAACGACCACGTGAACGCTTCCCAGTCCTCCAACGACGTCTTCCCCACCTCCGTGCACGTTGCTGTGACCGAGGCTCTGGTGAAGGACCTGATTCCCGCTCTCGAGGTGCTCGCTGAGTCCTTGGAGCGCAAGTCCGTTGAGTTCAAGGACGTTGTGAAGTCGGGCCGTACCCACCTGATGGACGCAACCCCCATCACCCTGGGCCAGGAGTTCTCCGGCTATGCCGCAACCGTGCGTTACGGCATTGAGCGTGTGAACGCTTCCCTGCCCCGCGTGGCTGAGGTTCCCCTGGGCGGTACTGCTGTGGGTACCGGCATTAACACCCCGGCTGGTTTCTCCGCTCGCGTGATTGAACTGCTCGCTGAGGAGACTGGCCTGCCCCTGACCGAGGCTCGTAACCACTTCGAGGCTCAGGCTAACCGTGACGGCCTGATTGAGGTTTCCGGTCAGCTGCGCACCCTGGCGTACGGCCTGATGAAGATTAGCAACGACATCCGCTGGATGGGTTCGGGCCCGAACACCGGCCTGGGCGAGCTGCACATCCCCGACCTGCAGCCCGGCTCCTCGATTATGCCCGGTAAGGTCAACCCCGTGATTTGTGAGGCTACCATTCAGGTTGCCGCTCAGGTCATCGGTAACGACGCAACCATTGCTCTGTCTTCCACTAACGGCGCGTTTGAGCTGAACGTGGGTATTCCGGTGATGGCTGCTAACCTGCTGCAGTCGATCCGCCTGCTCGCTAATGTTTCCCGCGTTGCCGCTGAGAAGATGGTTGACGGTCTGACCGCTAACGTTGACCGTTGCCGCTTCCTGGCTGAGGCTTCGCCGTCGACCGTGACCCCGCTGAACAAGCTGATTGGTTACGAGGCTGCTGCAAAGATCGCTAAGTACTCGGTGGCTCACAAGGTGACTGTCCGTGAGGCAGTTGTGGCTCTGGGTTACGTGGAGCGCGGCGAAGTGACTGAGGAGCAGCTGGATGCGGCTCTGGACGTCACCAAGATGCTGGGCAACTTCTAATCTCACCCCCCTGAATCTCGCCTGAGGTTCGCGGCTTAACCATAGAGGGAGG
>NZ_CAXOQT010000022.1:0-43458 GCF_964211445.1 Rothia mucilaginosa
TCACGGTTCACCGCAGCATTCGGGCGGAACGTACCATCCGACCAGCCGGTCGTAATACCGCGGGCACGCATCCACTCAATCTCCTTGTAGAACGGGTGGTCACGCGGCACATCCTTAAAGCTCGGAGTGGACGGCGCGGTGAACTGCGGCGAACCCGCCATACGGTAGAAGAACGCCGCCATCGCGCCACGCTCCACCGAACCATTCGGGCGGAACGTGCCGTCCGGGTAGCCGGTCGTGATACGACGCTGAGCCAGCCAGTTAATGTCGTTCACGAACGGGTAATCCGCCGGAACATCCTTAAAGTGCGCGCTCGCGGCGGTAGCCTCAGAGTTCGAGGAGACACGCAGAACCTGCGCACGCTCACCCGCAGCACCGTTCACACCGGACAGGTCGCCGGTCGCATTGTGCATGTGCAGGAACAGGGCAGAAACGTTCTTCGCGTCGCCGTTACGGTGCGCCACCAGCTGTGCTGAGGGGGCATCCACGAACAGGTTCGGCACGCCCGCCGAATCGCCGCTGAACCACAGCTTCGGAGCCGCATAGTTGAACGTCACCGAATCAGTCGTATCAACCACGGTCGTAGCGGAGAACGCGCTAGAAGTGGTCACCGAGTACGAAATCTCGGTCGACTCAGCCTCGGGGTCCAGACCCAGAACGCTCAGCGGAACAGTCATCACCAGGGTGTTCGAATCCATGATGTTGGTGTCCGTGTCACCCCAGGTGCCGTTCAGCGGGTACAGGGCGTTCTCGATGGCGTGCCACTTGCCGTCCTTACCGCGCTGCGTAACCTTCACCAGCGGGTAGTCCAGGCCCTTCTCACGCACCGTCTGCAGGCGGTAGTCGCTCGTGCCGTCTTTGTTGGTATCAACGAACACGTAGTAGGTGCCGCGCGGGGTCACTTCCTGCCAGTTACCCCAGGTCGAAATACCGAAGGACAGCTGCGCCGTGGAGGTGTCCTGACCGGCAGCCTTCAACGCCGCCACGTTCGAGGCGGCACCCACGTACTGCAGGTCCATGCGGGAATCCGAACCCACACCCAGCTTCGCGGTCGGGATGCGCGGGCTCGAAACGCCCAGCTCAAAAGCACCCAGCAGGGAGCGGTAACCGCCCTGGTTTACCGCGGTACCCTGCAGGGTCAGGGTCTGCTCGGTCGCGCCGGAACCCTCCGCATCGAAGGCGATATCGGAGCCAGCCACACGCATCGCGGAGACAGGCTTCGGTGCCACGTGCAGCGGCATGCGCAGGGTCTTCACCGCAGCCGAAGAATCAGCATCGGTCAGAATCAGGCGGCCCGAAGCGCTCGCAATGTACTGGCGGGCACCCGAAATGGTCACCGCACCGGTCGAGTAGTTCACCGAATCCTGGGTCGGGTACATGGACGGGTCGATGGTCTTCTCCAGCTTCGACGGGTCAATGCGCACCGTCACGGTGAACGTTGCCTTCTGACCGGCACCCACAGACACGGACTGCGGGTAGGAGAACTCCACACCCGGGATGCTCGTGCTTCCCTCATAGTTCAGGGTGTAGGTGTGCGCCACCGAGTCGGTGTTCTCGACGCTCACGCGGTGCTGCAGGGTCTGCACACCGGCGTTCGGGGTGTACTCGAGCACGCCGAAAGTGTCCGAAACCTGTTCGGGGCGTGCCGCGTTGAACAGCATGACGCGGTCAGCCACCGCCGCACGCGTGTTGATGCGGCCGGTACCCACACGGTCCACCGCGTAGGGGTTGCCCCAGGCGTCCTGCATGTGGTGGTCGGCGGTGTTCATGATGACGGTCTTAAGCATGCGCGGACCGTACTCCGGGTGCGCCTGCATGATCAGCGCCGCAACACCGGCAACAAACGGCGTGGACATGGACGTACCAGTCTTCACGCTCGAGCCGGTGCCGCTACCAACCTCGATGGAGGAAATGTTCGTGCCCGGTGCCGCAACGTCCGGCTTGGTGATGCCGTGCGAACCGTGCAGGCCACGCGCGGTGGAGGTGTTCGCCTGATCCAGCTTGCCGTTGGGCACGCGGATCGAGTCACGCAGGTTCTCGCCGAGCTGCAGGGTCAGCTCACCCGAATCAATCTGCGCGGAAAGGCGCTCCACCTGGCTCTTTGCCAGGCGCACACCCGGAATGGAGGAGTTACCGCCGATAGCGGTGTCACCGACCTCAGTGTTCGAGGTGAGCACCACGCCGGTCGCGCCCGCCGCCTGCAGGTTGTCGAAGCGTACCTTCGAACCACAGGGTGCGGTGCCGTCAGCGTCCGCCCAGTCAATGAGGGCCCACTTGCCCTTCAGCGCTGCGGCTTCCTCTTCGGTGAACGCCTCGCAGGCGTAACGGTTGCGGGAGGCGGCACGCACCACGGTGCCGCGTAGCTGCTCCTCGGTCGCCTTCGAGTAGTCGAAGCTCACCGAGTAGTCACCGTAGGTGTCTGCCTCGTTCGCGGGGGCGAGAATCTTCACGCGGTCCACCAGCTGGGTCGAGCCGATGGAGTTCGCCACGGTCAGGCCGTAGGCGCTGGTGCCGGGGCCGCCCGAGTTGGAGTAGGTGTCGCCCACGGCGTTGTAGTTGTTGGCGTTACCCGCCGCGACCACGGAGAGGATGCCCTCGCGGTATAGGGAGCCGACCGCGTAGTTCACGGTCTCATCGAACACGCCGAACTCGTTGCCGAGCGACAGGTTCGCGATGTCGGCGCGGTCGGAGAAGTCGCCGTCGTCGTTGGGGTCGAGCACGCGGTCCAGGCCCTTGGGGACGAACGCGGTGGTGCCCTTACAACCGAAGATGCGCAGGCCAATCAGCTGGGCGTCCGGTGCGGAGCCGGGGCCGATTTTCATGTCCTTGAGCTGCTCTTCGGTGAGCTTGGAGTAGTCGCCGTGGAAGGTCGAGCCGTCCGCGTTCACGCCATAGCCTGCCGCGGTACCGGCAACGTGGCTGCCGTGGCCGCCGCAGTCCAGCGGGTTGTTATCCGGGTGGGGAGTGGAGGTTTCCTTCTTGGCGGAGTTGTAGTCGTCACCGACCAGGTCGTAGCCGCCGAGGAACTTCTTCGGATCGTAGGTGCCCTCGGGAATCGTGTCGGATGCCTTCGCCTTCTCGAAGGCTTCCTGAGTGCCGGGGCCACCCAAATCGGAGTGGGTGTAGTCGATACCGGTATCGAGCACGACAATCTTCACGCCCTTGCCGGTGTAGCCGGTGGAGGCGGGATTCTGCGGGCTCTTCGCCCACACGGAGAGCGTGCCTGTGTCGATGAGGGTGCCGCTGTTCTGCGGTGCCATGTCCTCAATGATGCTGATGCGTTCCACATCGTCGCGGTTTGCGAGCGCGCGAATCTGCTCGACGTTACCGTAGAGCGCCACGCCGCGCATCGTATTGTGGGTGGTGTACAGGACCTGCGCGCCGGATTCCTTCGCCGCGGAGGCGCCCTGCTGCTGCACGCTGGCACGGATTGCCTGCACCTGTGCCTGCGCGTTGACGGGTGCCTGTGCGCGGGAGCGGACCGCGTCCGGCTGGGTCTGGGCGTACGCGCCCTGACCCTTGAATCGGACGAAGACGGCGCGTTCGCCGGTGGCGCCGTCCAGGCTGGGGGAGAGGACTTCGTTGCTGTTCTCGCCGGTGCCGGTGTTCTGGTGGGGTGCGTCCCGGTCTGCGCCGCGTACTACGCCCGGTGCCGCGTAGGCGGCGGTACCGAACGGCAGGGCGGTCAGCCCGAGGGTGAGCCCCAGGGTGAGTGCGCCGCAACTGCGTGCCAGCTGCTTGAGGCGACCCGGCTGTGTGTGCCGGGCGGCTCGCGCGGGGGTAGCTTCAGGGAAGGTTGCCACTGAATGCTCCTTATTTTGTGATGGTGCGTTTCTTAGCGGTTTCTGCACCTGTAGCGTTGCGCTGAGAGTGCTACAGCGCGTCTGCGCGGCGTGAACGTCAAGGTTCATGCCGATGATGAAGAAACCTTCATTTATTGTCTCAACGATTCTTTATATAACCTAGTCAGACTCGTATTACGGAACATGACGCGGAATACAAACGCACCCAACCGTAGAAAAAGGGAGCCGCACCGCCGCAGATAAACTGCAACGGTACGGCTCCCTCGGTAAAACCTGCTGAGGTAGCACCTACAGCGGTAGAACCTTATGAGCCCTAGATTTCAGGGCTTTCCTTCAGCACACCCGTGCTGTAGCGGTACACGAACGCCGCCATAGCGTCGCGGTGCACCGGCTCCACGGGGCGGAACGAACCATCGGGCCAACCGGTGGTCACGCCCTGCTCAGCCAGCCACGAGATTTCGCGGTAGAACAGGTTATCCGTCGAAACATCCGTGAAACGAGCCTGCGCGGGGGCAGTGTACTCGGGCGAACCTGCGTAACGGTAGAAGAACGCAGCCATCGCGTCACGGTTCACCGAACCCTCGGGACGGTAGGTGCCATCGGGCCAGCCGGTGGTGATGCCCTGAGCCTTCATCCACTCAATCTCCTTGTAGTAGGGGTGGTTGAGCGGAACGTCCGAGAAGCTCGGGGTGGACGGTGCGGTGTACTGCGGCGAGCCGCTCATGCGGTAGAAGTACGCAGCCATGGTTGCGCGGTCCATGTTGTTCAGCGGACGGAAGGTGCCGTCCTGGTAGCCGCGGTCAATCTGACGGGCAGCAATCCACGTGATTTCACGGTAGAACTGGTTATCCGCAGGAACGTCGGTGAAGCGTGCATCGTGGATGGTACGAGCCACCTTCACGACCTGTGCACGGTCGCCAGCGGCAACACCGTTAGCGGTCTTACGGCCGCTCAGGTCACCGGTCGCGTTGTGCATGTGCAGGAACAGTGCCTGACGCTCCTTGTTGTTGTTCTTGCGGTGAACGGTCAGCTGACCGCCGTCACGGTCCACGAACAGGCCGGGCACGCCCGACTCCTCACCGGTGAACCAAACACCGGGGTTGAAGGGGGAGTACTCGATAGCCGAGGTGGTGTCCACGTAGGAGTTACCCTCGTTGTGCCAGGTGTCAGTCTGCACCGTGTACTTGATGCTCTGAGCCTTCTCAGCGGTCAGACCCAGGTCCTTCAGCGGCACACCCAGAATCATGGTGTTGGTGTCCATGATGTTGGTGTCGGTGTCGCCCCAGGCGTTGTTCAGCGGGTAGCGAGCCACCACGGTGGATGCGTTACCGGAGATGGACCAGACCTTCACCAGCGGGTAGTCCAGACCCTTCTCGCGGGTCACCTCCAGAACGTAATCTGCGGCGGAGTCGTTGTTCGTATCAATCTGAACCTGTACCTGACGGCCCCAGTGCATGCTGTCCCAGGTGCCCCAGGTCGAAATGCCAAAGAACAGAGAACCATCGTTCGGGTTCTTGCCGGCAGCCTTCAACGCCGGAGCGTCCGAGGCGGCACCCACATACTGCAGGTCAACAGACTGGTTCGACGGCAGCTTCAACTGACCGGACGGAATACGGTCACTGACCGCACCCAGCTCAAACGCACCCAGCAGCGAACGGTAACCACCCTGGTTCAGGGTCGTACCGCGCAGAGTCACCGTGGACTCCTTATCGGAAATGCCCTTGTAATCAATACGGGACGCATCAACACGCATCTTCGAGACGGGCTTCGGCGCCACGTGAATCGACTGGCGGATCGCCTCGCGACCATTCTCAGAGAAAATCAGGCGACCAGAAGCGCTCGCAATGTACTGGCGCTTACCGGCAGCCAGAGTCTTACCGTTCGTCCAGTCCTGAGCGACCTGGTCGGCGCTCATTGCCGGGTCCATGGTCTTCTCCAGCTTGGACGGGTCAATACGCACGGTCACGGTCACGTTCTTACGCTCACCGGCACCCACGCTCACCTGCTGCGGGTAGGAGTACTCCACACCCGGGATGGTCGTGCTTGCCTCGTAGCTCAGAGTGTAGGTGTGAGCCTGCGAATCGGTGTTGTCCAGCACGATTTCACGCTGAACAGTCTGAATACCCGAATCGGGGGTATACTCCAGCACACCAAACGCGGTCGAAACACGCTCGGGGGTCTTCGCATCGTATGCGATAACCTTCGCGTCCACGGCGGCGCGAGCATTCACCATGCCCGTACCCACACGATCCACCGCGTACTGCGTACCCTGCTCATTCTTGATGGGGGTGGACGCGCCGTTCATCAGCGCAGCCTTAATCATCTGCGGGTTGTAATCCTGATGCGCCTGCATCACCAGGGCGGCAATACCGGTCACATGCGGGGTAGCCATGGAGGTGCCGGTGAAGGAAACACCCTTAGTGCCCATACCCACGGCGGCAGACACAATCTCGGTACCCGGTGCCGCAAGGTCAGGCTTAATGAAGCCGTCAGAACCGTGCTGACCGCGAGCACTCGAAGTGTTCAGGTCAAAAGCGCGTGAGTGGGAGCTACGACCCGAAGCCTTGTAGTCCAGGTTCATCTCAACGGTCACCGGACCGGCAGCCAGAGCCTTCTCCAGGTCCTTCGTCGAAGAAGCAGTCAGGCGCAGACCCGGAATGGTTGCGTTACCGCCAATACCGATGGAGTAGCGCTCAGCCTTACCAGCCATCACCACGCCAACACCGCCGGCAGCAGCCACATTATCGAAACGGGTCTTCGAACCGCACGGGAACGTCAAATCGTCCTGATCCCAGTCGAAGTAAACCCACTTGCCCTTCAGTGCCTTCGCCTCTTCAGCGGTGAACGCTTCGCAGGCGTAACGGTTACGCTTCGGTGCGGCAACAACCTCGCCGCGCAGCTGATCAGCGGACGCCTTCGAATAATCGAAGTTCACCGAATAATCACCCTGCAACCACTCCAGACCGGTCTTCGTGGTCACGCGGGCACGGTCAATCGGCTGAGTGGAGCCGTAGGCGTTCGCCACCGACAGCGCCGCAGCCGCATTCGCGGGGCTACCCGAATCGGAGTAGGTGTCACCCACACCGTTGTAGTTATTGGCGTTACCGGCAGCAGCCACAGTGAACACGCCCTGGCGCGCCATCGTATTAATCATGTACGACTCGGGGTCGTCAGCCGGAGCGAACTCGCCACCCAGCGACAGGTTCACAATGTCGGCGCGGTCAGAGAAATCACCGTCACCATTCGGGTCCATCACGGTATCGAGCGCCTTCATCACAACACTCGAATTGCCGTAGCAACCGAACACACGAATCGCCAGAAGCTGAGCCTCAGGAGCAGTACCGGGGCCAATAGACATGCCCTTCAGCTGCTCCTCCGTCAGGTTCTTGTAATCGCCACGGTACGTCGTACCGTTCGCCGTCACACCATAACCGGCGGCAGTACCCGCCACGTGCGTGCCGTGACCGCCAGAACCGAAACCATCCGGGCGGCAATCCAGCGGGTTATTATCCGGCTGCGGAGTCGACTTCTCAGCCACCGACGCATTGTAGTCATCACCGACCAGGTCAATGCCGCCAATGAACTTATTACGATCAATCAGGCCCGAATCGGCAGACGGAAGCTCCGTCATCGCCTTAGCCTTCAGGTATGAATCCACCGTACCGGGGCCACCAAAATCAGCGTGCGTATAGTCAACACCGGAGTCAACAATCGCAATCTTCACGCCCTTACCCGTGTAGCCTGTATTCTCACGGGTCCACGTGGCAAGAGTCTTCGTATCAATCTCGCTACCGGAGTTCATGCGCTCCTTCGCGATAATCGGCGAAATACGCTCCACATCGGGGCGCTCCGCCAACGCACGAATCTGCGCAGCATCACCAGTAATCGCCGCACCACGCATCGCATTATGCGTCGTGTACATCAGCTTAGAACCAGAAGCAGCCGCCACAGACTGAGCCTGCGACTGCACCTGGGAAGCAATAGCCTGCACCTGCGCCTGACGGTTCGCCGGCGCCTCCTTACGTGCCAGAACAGCCGCGGACTGGGTCTGCTCATACGCACCCTTACCCTTGAACTGCACATACACGGTGATCTGGCCTTCAGCCTTCTGCAGACCCGGGCTGATACGCGAGGCAGCGTCACCGGATGCGCTCGCAGTATTTCCTTCAACCTGCTGGGGGCTCTGAGCGTGAGCGGCAGAGAAAGTGGCGGGAACGCCGAGAGTAAGGGCAAGAGCCGCACTCAAACCGGTCGCACCGACAGCCTTCATTCTGCGGCGTGGCGCATGAGGCGTTGTCATGGAATCCTCCTTCGGATTATCTGTTTTCGATAGTGCTGTGTGCTCTGTGGTTGTGTATCGGTGATGTGCGGAGGCGGCCCCACCGGCAGACGACGAGTGAGTACGTCCGTCGGTGAAACCGCCACCAAAACTTGAGAGGCCCTAAGGCTTCAAAGCCCCGAATCCTACCGGTTCTGGGTGCCCTCCCACCTCGTGCAGGGGGCAGGAGGGGACCCGAACCGTTCGCTACCAGTTAGCTACCGTCTAGCGGCCGGTCTGGTTAGCAACCTTCTCGGTGTAGCGGTAGATGAACGCCGCCATCGCATCGCGGGCGATGGGGGTCACCGGGCGGTAGGTGCCGTCCGGCCAGCCGGTGCTGATGCCCTTCAAAGCCAGCCACGTGATTTCACGGTAGAACTGGTTATCGGTCGACACATCGCTGAAGTGGCTGGTCGCGGGCAGATCCACGTGCGGGGAACCAGCTGCACGGTAGAAGAACGCAGCCATGGCGTCACGGTTCACCGGTGCGGAGGGGCGGTAGGTGCCGTCCGGGTAGCCGGTGGTGATGCCCTGGGCCTTCATCCACTCAATCTCCTTGTAGAAGGGGTGCGTGGTCGGCACGTCCTTGAAGCTCGGAGTAGAGGGTGCAGTGAACTGCGGGGAACCCTGCATGCGGTAGAAGAACGCCGCCATCGCGCCGCGCTCCACGGACTCCAGCGGGCGGTAGGTGCCGTCCGGGTAGCCGGTGGTGATGCGACGCTGAGCCAACCAAGAAATCTCGGTGTAGAACTGGTCGCCGGACTTCACATCGGTAAAGCGGGACGGAGTGATGTACTCGGTCTGCTTCTCCTTGATGTTCAGCACCTCGGCGCGGTCGCCCTTGGCACCGTTGGTGCCGGAGAGGTCGCCGGTGCCGTTGTGCAGGTGCAGCAGCAGCGCCTTGGCGGGTGCGCCGGATTCGCCGAGCGCGGGGATTGCGTCAGCGGAGCGGTGCGCCGTCAGGGTGGTGCTGGATGCGTCCGGGAAGAGGCCAGCCACGGCGGAGGACTCGCCGCTGAACCACAGCTTGGGGCTGAAGGGGCGGTACTTGATCCAGCCGGTCTCGCTGACGTTGCCCCACTCGTACTGGGTGGTTGCGCTGACTCGGTACTGAATGTCCGGGTTGTTTGCGCTGGTCAGACCCAGATCCTTGAGGGGTGCGCTCATGATGAGGGTGTTGGTGTCCATCATGTTGGTATCCACATCACCCCAGGCACCGTTGAGCGGGTAGTAGCCGAGCTCGACGAGGTTGCCGTTCTTGTAGCCGTAGAGGCGAACCAGCGGGTAGTCCAGGCCCTTAGCACGGTCGGTGACCAGCTTGTAGTCGGCGCGGTTGTTGCCGTCAGTGTCGATTTCTACGGTGAAGGTGTTCTCGTAGGAGACAACATCCCAGTTCGCCCAGGTGGAGATACCGAAACGCAGGGTGCCGTCATCGGCGTTGCCGCCGGCTGCCTTCAGTGCGGGTGCATCCGAGGAAGCACCGACGTACTGCAGGTTCGCCTTAATGTTGCTGTTCAGCGACAGGGAGGTGGGGGCAACACGGTCCACGCTCGCACCGTACTCGAACGCGCCGAGCAGGGAGCGGTAGCCGCCCTGGTTGACCTCGGTGCCGCGCAGCGAGATTTGGGACTTGGTCCAGCCGGTGTCTGCCTTCTGCGCCTCGTCGCTGGAGGGCTTCTGCGTGAAGGTTACGGTGTCTTCGGCAGCGTGCATGGTGCTCACGGGCTTGGGCGCCACGTGGATGGGCACGCGCAGGTTCTGGCCATTGTCTTCGGTGAGGACGAGGCGACCGGAGGCGCTCGCAATGTACTGACGGTACTGTACGGGCACGGTTTCGTTGCCGGTGTAGTAGTCAGTTGCGTTCTGGGTTGCGTCCATTGCTGCGTCGCGGGTCTTCTCCAGCTTGGACGGGTCGATGCGCACGCTCAGTTCGAACTTCTTAGTCTCACCGGGTGCGAGGGTGACCGAGGAGGGGAAGGAATATTCCACACCGGGAATATTGGTGCTTTCAGCGTAGGACAGGGTGTAGGTGTGCGCCACGGAGTCAGTGTTTTCGACGGTCACCTCGCGGGTGAGGGTCTGAACGCCCGCATCCGGTGCGTACTCGAGCACGCCGAAGCTCAGGGACACGGTGCCGCTCTTGTCAGCGTTGTAGACGAGGGACTTCGACTGCACAGCTGCGAGGGTGTCGACTCGTCCAGCGCCCACGCGGTCCACTGCGTATGCGGCACCGGATTCGGTGCGCACATCGTGGGTTGCGGTGTTCATGAGGGCGGACTTGACCTGTGCGGGGGTGTAGCTCGGGTGGCTCTGCATGACCAGTGCCGCGGAGCCGGTCACGTAGGGTGCCGCCATGGAGGTGCCGCTGAAGGTCACGGAGTTGCTACCGGTTGCTACCGCCGCGGAGGTGATGTACGAGCCGGGTGCCGCAATGTCGGGCTTGGTGTAGCCGTAGCTGCCGTGGAAGCCGCGGGCACTCATGGGGTTCAGCTGATCCTTCTTGTCGGTGTCCACGCGCAGGGAGGACTTCAGCTCGTTGCCGAGGCGCACGGTCAGGGGCTTACCTGCCGCTTCTGCTGCGGTGATCTGTGCACGCAGGTCCTTAGCGGCGGATGCTGCCAGGCGGAAACCGGGCAGGGTATCGTTACCGGCAATACCCAGACCGGGTTCTTCGTCGTTGCCTGCAAGCAGTACGCCCTTGGCGCCTGCCGCCTCCAGATTGTCGAAGCGCACCTTGGAGCCGCAGGCGAGTTCACCGTCATCTTTAGCCCAGTCGATGAGCACCCACTTGCCCTTTACAGCTGCCGCTTCGGTGGCGCTGAGGGCGTTGCAGGCGTAGCGGTTGTTCTCGGAGATTGCGGTGAGTTCACCAGTGAATTCCTTGCTACCCGCCTGCGCCCAGGGGTAGGAGACGCTGTAGTCGCCGCGCACCTTGCGGGTGGTGCCGGTGGCGGGGTCGGTCAGCTCTGCCGCATCCACGGCGCGGGTGGAGCCGTAGGCGTTCGCCACGGTAATTGCGCTGGCTGCGGTGGCGGGGTGACCGGAGTTGGAGTAGGTGTCGCCGCGCAGGCTGTAGTCGTTGGCGTTACCCGCGGAAATCACGGAGAGTACGCCGGCGCGGGTGAGCGCGTCAACGGCGTAGGCTTCCGGGTCGTCCTGCGGGGAGAACTCGCCACCGAGGGACATGTTGACCACGTTCACGCGGTCGGAGAAGTCGCCGTCACCGTTGGGGTCGAGGGCACGGTCGAGTGCCTCAATCACGACGTTGGTGCTACCGGAGCAACCGAAGACGCGGAAGGCGTAGATTTCAGCGTCGGGGGCGACGCCGGGGCCGATCTTCATGGTCTTGAGCTGCTCTGCGGTGAGCTTGCTGTAGTCGCCGGTGAAGGTGGTGCCGTCGGCGTTCACGCCGTAGCCTGCCGCGGTACCCGCCACGTGGGTGCCGTGGCCGCCGGTGGTGCAGTCGAGCGGGTTGCCGTCGGGAACGGCGGTGTTGCTGCCGTCGTAGTTGTCACCGACGAGGTCGTAACCACCGGCAACCTTGGTGCGGTTGATGAGTCCGGAATCTGCGGAGGGCAGCTCGGTGAGCTTGGATGCCTTCTCGTAGTCTTCGAGCTTGCCGCTACCGCCGAAGTCGGTGTGGGTGTAGTCGATACCGGAGTCGATGACGGCGATCTTCACGCCCTTGCCGGTGTACCCGCCCGCGCCGGCGGGGTTGGTGGTGCCGGTCCAGGTGGCGAGGGAGCCTGCGTCAATGGCGGCGCCCGCGTTCTGGCGGTACTTGGGCAGGATGGGCGAGATTTTCTCCACATCGGGGCGGTTGGCGAGTGCTTTGATGGACTCGGCATCACCGCGTACTGCCACGCCGCGTACTGCGTTGTGGGTGGTGTAGAGGACCTGCGCGCCGGACTGGCTGCTGACCTGCTGTGCCTGGCTCTGCACCTGGGAGGCGATTGCCTGCACCTGCGAGCTGGTGTTGACGGGTGCCTGCACGCCGGCGCGTACGCCTGCGGGCTGGGTCTGTTCAAAGGCGCCCTTACCCTTGAATCGGACGAAGGCGGTGACGGTGCCGCTGGCGTTCTTCATGCTTTCGCTGAGTACCTGCTTGACGGCATCGGGATCTTCTGCGGCGTGGGCGGTGGTGCCCAGTGCCGCGAGGGGGCTCAGCGCCATGCTGAGAGTGAGTAGTCCGCTGCCGAGTCGGCGTCGATGCGACCGGCCGCGGGGGTTTGGGGAGGCGGTGTGTGTCACGGTGCTCCTTTGCTTGGCTCCCGGGGTGTTTCTGGGAGGCTTGTGGTGTTGTTCTGGTGGGTTCTAGTTGAACTTGAACACACTAGATGTGAACTAGGATACACCTCAAAATGGCTTGTGAAGCGTTTATTACCCCTAAATGCATCAAATTGTGGACATGTTCGACCCTTTTCTTTTTCATGCTTTTTATTTGCACTCGGGTTCAGGTTCTTTTCAGGTTCGGTTGTTACTGTAAAACCATCTATTGAACATCTATCAAAAATGCTGGGATATGGAGGGCTGAACCATGGTCAAACGACGCGTTTCTGGTGACGATTCTGTTCTGCTGATGTCGTCCCAGGTTATGTACGGCCGTCCCGGCTCACTGTTGGAACGCATCCATAGGGGAGAGGTGCAGGGCATCCTCACCGACTACAGCTCATCCGCTTGGCAGATTGGTGAGGTGGTCGGCTACGCCCCCATGGAGAAGCCACCCGAAGCCTTGGATATGAAGAGCCTCTTCACCGACTGGAGCGGCTTCACCTGGTACGTGCTGGGTCCACTGCTGCGGATAGTGTTCTGGGTAGCTCTCCTTATCGCGCCGGTGAGCCCAATGTTCCTCTCCCAAGGCCCTTGGGGAATAAGCGAGGAAATAGGGACGGTGATCTTGGTGATTATCTTTTTCCCCCCACTGCTATTCATTGTGGGCTTTGCCAGCATCGTTGCAGGAATCTGGTGGCTGTTCCTCTGCGTAGGAAAGTTTCTAAATGCTGTTGGGGATGCTGTCGAATCGACGCGCCTGCTCATTAGGCGGCACAAGGTTCAGCAGGATTTTCAGTTCCGCCTGGTGTACGAATGCACCCCGCTTGACGGTGGTTCAGCTGAGGCATTGCTGCACCGCATCCTTGAATCGCACCATGAGGAGGAGTCATGACCGCCGATAAGAATCAGCCTGATTTCACTGGTCAGCGTGTTTTGAAGGTGGCACCGCAGGTGCATTACGGCCGCCCCAACCCGCAGCTGATGCGCATCCACGCGGATGACATTCAGGGGACTCTCCCCAAGGGAGAATCGCCGGAGGAGCACGGCGGCGAGCTGGTCGGCTACAGCCCCCTGCCGGTTCCTTACCGTAAGCCTGGCACCGGTAGACGTGTGGTGGAGGCGCTGGTGTACCTGGCGTTGGCTATTGTGGCGGATCCTTTCGCCTATCTCTTGGGTGGTTCTATCCTGAGCGAAGAAACTCTGACAAATCTTTTTGTGGCGTCCTTCGGATTTGCGATGCTGAGCTTCGGTATTCTTCCGCTGGTGCTGTTCCTCTTCTCCCTGGGCGCTGTCATCAATTTTCTTGCCGTGATGGTGAATATCATCTGGAGGCGTGGAACTGAGGAGAGGTTTACGTTCCGGTTGGTGTATGACTGCACCCCGTCCGAGAACCTGGATTCTGAGGCGCATCAGGAGGGTGACGATTCACCTCATCAGCTCATTGATCAGCCGGTGCTAGACGCTGGTACCCCGCCCACTTCGTTCCAGAAGAAGGAGGCGCGGTTTCTGTTCTTTGCCGTTTCCGTGCTGAATCCCTATATTGCGGCGGGAATTCTCTCCATTACGGGCCTGTTTGGGGCGGGGCAACTCGTCGCAGCTCTCTTTGTGACGGTGAATCAGGTGAGCGCAGGGCTCATGGGAATTCCCGGCATCATCTGGTTTGTGGCGTGGATTATGAGCATTGCGCGGCTTGCCGAAGCGAATGAGGCTTAAGCAGACTAGCCACTGGCCCAAAGAACAGCTGCGGCTCAAAGAATAGCTGCGGGATTGAGCCCCCACGCACCGAACACACAATGTAGACAACACAACAGACACGTAACAGCAGACAAGCATTGGAGGAGGTTACCGTGGCGGAGCATAGCGAAGCACCAAAGAACCCGCAGAACCCAACCGAGAAGAGCGGTAGTGAGTATCAGCCGCTGTGGGATATGGAGCAGCCCGCCCCCGATTACTCGGCTTTGCTACTTCACGGAACGCCGGTTCCTGCGCCGACCGGGGAGATTCCCGAGCCGGTGAAGGAGGTCCTGGAAATACAGAAGGCTCGTTCTGCATCCGCGCCTGCTGACTCCGCGGTTCCTGCAGCGCCCAATCCTGATGCGTCCGCTCTGGCGGTTTCTGCTCCTGCGCCGTCTGTGCCGGCTGCGAATTTTTTCCCTTCGGCGGAGGGGCATCCGGTGCTGAACCGGCCGCTGTATGGCCGCCCGGGCCCCACGATGCGCCGAATGTCCCCAATGGGCACGGATACTGGTGCATCTGCAAACCAGCAGGCGCCGTCCGCGTTCCCCACCTGGTTGGGCGAGAAAGTAGAGGGTGCGCCTCGACCTATCGGGTACATCCCTGCGGCACCGGTTGCCGGTAAGGTGAGCGGGTCAGATCTGTGGTGGCAGGCATGGCCTGAGCTCATCGCCCTCTTCTTCATTTGCGTGGTGTTCAACCCGCTCACCTATATCCTCTTAGCTGGTGATGCTGGCGGGTATCTCTTATACATCTTCTTGATGCTTACCACAGTGACTTTGGGGCTTCCCCTGTTGCTGTGGGTTGGTGCGCTGACTTATACGCTGGTCCGAATCTATCGGAAGCACCAGGATTTGAAGCAGACAGCCATGCCGCTTGGGTCCTTCTGGTTCTACCTGGTGTACGACCGTCTGCCTAAGGACGCTGAGGAGATGCAGGGAATCTTGGATGCGGCGTCTTCGATGTCTTCCGTGGCGCCTGCCCCTCAGCCGCCGAGTGCCCCGAGCCCTACCTCAAGCCCTGCTCCAAACTCAGCGGATGCAGCATAGTCGACTTCCCGTGAGTCCCTGAGCTCCGGCAGCGCTGAACCCCGGGCAGCGTTAATGCATGAATGTTGGCGCTTGTCCGGGGGTTTTTGGTCTCTGGCGGGCAGGTTTTAAGGAGCCGTTCAGTATGAGCTGGTACTGTGGGTGCGCTAGGAGTATGTCTGGTGAGCGAAGGAGACAACCATGGCAGACCGCCCCACCGCGAAGCGTGAAGGTACGCATCACGAAAATATAAAACATGAAGAGGCATACCAACCCCTCTGGGACACCGACCAGTCCATCCCGGAATACATGGCGCTACTCATGGACCAGCAACCGTCGACCACAGAAGATGCTGAGCTGCACGAAGACTCCGAAGAGTACGAGTACGAAGAGCTAGAGCACCCCGACCCGGATTATGAATACGTCTACCCGGGTGCCCCTAAGCGCTACGACTCTGCGCGTAGGGACTCAGAAGATGAAGAGCCCGAGTATGAAGACGCAGAGTATGAAGATGATGAGTATGAAGAGTACGAGTCTGAACCCTCTGATGACGCTGACGATAACGATGAAGACACAGAGAGTACCCAAGGCAACCAGCCGGTAGCGCTCGCCTCCACCCAGTCCTCTCAGCCCACTGAGCCCGCCCAGCCAGCACTCTCTGCCTGCGAGGGAGCAACCGAAAATACGGGACACCTCACGACTGACGGAACACAGGCGCAGAGCCCGCCGGAGCCTATCACCGTTGACACTTCTCTACCTGTGGCAACGGAACCTATCTACGGCATCCCCGACCCGAACCTGCAGCCCATGCAGCTACTGGGCGCACTATCGAGTGATGCCGGGCCTACGCAGCTGGCTTCCGTGCGCTGGTGGAATAAAACCGGTGCTGCTGTAACTCCGTGGGATGCGCTTGGGGAAGAGACGCCGGGGGAAGAGGCAGAGACCGCGCGGATTATTGGCTACATCCCCGCAAGTACACCGGAAGCCACCGTGGATTGGGCTAAAGCTAGGCGGGGTTACATACCCTGGCTAATTTTTATGGTGGCGATGCAGGTCATCAATCCGTTCTTGCTGTTGCCACTGGTGAATATTGTGAGTATGGATGCGGCGTTGCAACTTCTCGTACTCTATCTCGCCCTTGCAATGCAGACGACGCTCCTGGCGCCTTTGATATGGCTGATACTGATGATCTACTCCTTGGTACAGTTCCCGCAGAAGCGTCAGGAGGCGGTGGCGCGGGCAACGACGTACGGTGCGTTCTGGTACCACCCGGTGTACGACCGAGCCCTGCAGGAGGCTGACCACCCGGATGCGGCGGGGGAGCCTGAGGGATTGCCAGCGTCAGCGGAGTAGCTTCTTTTGGGCGTCTCCCGGCTCCGATAGTGCTGAACCCCCGGCAGTGTTAACACGTGCGTGTTGGCGCTTGTCGGGGGCTTTTCTCAGGGTTCGTTCGGCAGGTTTCAAGGGACTGCCCAGCGCACGCTGGTACGGTGGTGCCACTAGGAGTATGTCTGGTGAGCGAAGGAGACGACCATGGCAGACCGACCCACTGAAAAGAAGGAAACTGCAAAGAAGGACGAGGCGTACCAGCCTCTCTGGGACACTGACCAGTCCGTCCCGGAATACATGGCGCTACTCATGGACCAGCAGCCGTCGACAGCAGAAGACGCCACGCTATACCAAGAATCCGGCAGCGAAGACGAAGAGCTAGAGCACCCCGACCCAAATTATGAATACGTCTACCCGGGTGCCCCTAAGCGCTACGACTCTGCGCGGGAGGACTCCGATGGTGCCGAACTAGACAGTGACGAGCTGAGCGCCGACGAACCGGAAGAAACTTCCAAAGAAGCTCACGAATCTCGCAAGGACGACGAGGCGAACCACCCGGTAGCGCTCGCCTCCACTGAGCCCGCACCCTCTCCTGGTGCGCAAACTGAGGTAATAGGGGCTCCCCACGCCTACGGCGAGTACGTTCGGCTAGAATCCCTCGGCCTGAGCCCGGGCGCTATTCTGCCGGTCATCCCCGACCCGCTCTTCGGCACCCCCGACTCAAAACTCATCGAAATGCGCCTGCTCGACCGCTCCCAGGATGAGTCCGCACCCATGCAGGCGTGCGCTGTCCACCTGAGCCCGGTCAAGGACGAAGGGAACCCCACCTCTCGGGCAGCCAAGCTGCAACCGGTGGGCTACGTCCCCATCAATAATCCGTTCGCTGGCTCCAACATTGAAGAGATCAATAGCCAGCGCACATTCTGGAAGACCGTGCTTATTGTCCTGCTGATACTGAACCCGTTTGTGCTGGTTCCTTTGGTGAGCATGTTCGATAGTAGTGCCGGCATGTCGATGCTACTCTTCTTCATCACTATCGGCGTGGGATCACTTTTTGTGGTGCCGGTCCTATGGATTGTGGGTATTGTTCAGGCGGTGAAGCGTAAGAACCAGCTGAGGGAACTCATCCAGAAAATAGAGGGTGCGCATGCCGAGTACTGGTACTACCTGGTGTACAACCGCCTGCCGGACGACTACACGGGCATCAACGGCTACACGAAGAAAGAAGAGGACTCTTTCTCGGTGTACGAGTTTCTGAAAAAGCAAGAACACGCAAAGCTACACGAGACTGTAGCACCGCGTGAGTCTGTAGCACTGCGTGAGTCTGTAGCACTGCGTGAGGCTGCCGCGCTACAGAAGTCCGCCGCCCATCCTGCGCTCGCCGATGAAGAGAAACAGGACTAACGACCAAACCACGCAGCCCCGAACTGTATAACAACCTGCCCCTCCACGCACGTATGACCGCGTGGAGGGGCAGGGGCGTCTCATTCCTTGTCATATTTGGGTTTCTTCGTCTGTTGTCCGGCGAGGGTTAATATTCCATTTACCTTGCCTTGATAGGGTGAAACCATCACGAGCGTTGCGACCAAGCAGAGCAATGTGGGCACCCGCCGGAAACGGCGAGTTAGCCTGCCGCCGCACCTCAACGATTAGCTGTATCCACTCATCGATAGATTAAGGAAAGAACGATGTCCCAGAACCCGAACCCTGAACAGTACAACCAG
Source organism: Rothia mucilaginosa (assembly GCF_964211445.1). GTDB lineage: Bacteria > Actinomycetota > Actinomycetes > Actinomycetales > Micrococcaceae > Rothia > Rothia mucilaginosa_E. The sequence continues at coordinate 18,209 of NZ_CAXOQT010000022.1, forward strand.
TACTCTCAGCAGGCACCCTCCTACTCGCAGGCGCCGGGTCAGCAGCCCAACGGTTACATGGTTTCCTCCAAGGACGACCAGAACATGGCGATGCTTGCGCACCTGGCTTCTGCAATTCTGTCTCTGCTGTCCTTCGCAACTGCAAGTATTCTCGCGCCGCTGGTCATGTGGTTCATCTACAAGGACAAGCCCGGTTACGGTTTCACTAAGGAAGCATCCCGCCGCGCGTTTAACTTCAACTTCTCCCTGTGGCTCGTCAGCATGGCTTCCTGGGTGCTGATTGTTCTGACCTTCGGCATCCTGGGCATCATCCTGTGGGTTGTCCCGATGGTTGTGGCTATCCTGATGGTTATCTTCCACAGCCTCGCTGCTATGGCCGCAAACCGCGGTGAGCAGTACACCTACCCGATGACCTTCATCGAGATCATCAAGTAGTCTTCATAAGCTCATACCGGTAGCGCCCCCGTCCGAATATCGGATGGGGGCGTTGCCGTGCCCGGTGAGGCGCACCGGCACCGTACCCGGCACGCCTACCGCCCCGTCACACGGGACTTAAAGGGGCGGGCACGGTATCATTAGAAGAGGTGTGCCTACCCGGATCATGAGGCGGTAGGTCGCCGCCGCGCCGTGAAATCCGGTGCGTCTCTTCGAGGCTTTCAAGGAGCACAAAATGTCAGCTGTCGTGATTGTGGGCGCCCAGTGGGGCGATGAGGGTAAGGGCAAGGCAACCGACCTGCTCGGCCCCCGCGTAGACTACGTGGTCAAGCCCAACGGCGGTAACAACGCCGGTCACACCGTGGTGGTGAACGGCCAGAAGTTTGAGCTGAAGCTGCTGCCCGCGGGTATTCTGAGCGATAACGCCGTCCCCGTGATTGGTAACGGCGTGGTGGTGAACCCCGAGGCTCTTTTCGCTGAGATTGACGGCCTTGAGGCACGCGGTGCTGACACTTCCCGCCTGAAGATTTCTGCTAACGCACACCTGGTCGCACCCTACCACCAGACCATGGACAAGGTGACCGAGCGTTTCCTCGGCAAGCGCGCTATCGGCACCACTGGCCGCGGTATCGGCCCCGCCTACATGGATAAGGTTGGCCGCCTCGGCGTGCGTGTTCAGGACATCCTAGACGAGTCGATCCTGCGTCAGAAGGTTGAAGGCGCACTGCGTCAGAAGAACGAACTGCTGGTGAAGGTCTACAACCGCCGCCACGTTGAGGTCGACGAAATCGTCGAGTACTTCATGTCTTACGCTGAGCGTCTGAAGCCGATGATTGTGGACACCACCCAGCTGCTGAACAAGGCACTGGACGAGGGTAAGACCCTGCTGATGGAGGGCGGCCAGGCAACCTTCTTGGACGTTGACCACGGCACCTACCCGTTCGTGACTTCCTCCAATCCGACCTCCGGCGGCGCGTGCGTCGGTTCGGGTGTGGGCCCGACCCGCATCTCCCGCGTGATCGGTATTCAGAAGGCGTACACCACCCGCGTGGGTGCTGGCCCCTTCCCGACCGAGCTGTTTGATGAGATGGGCGAGTTCCTGCGCACTACCGGCGGCGAGTTCGGTGTGAACACTGGCCGCCCGCGTCGTTGCGGCTGGTACGACGCCGTGCTGGCACGTCAGGCTGTGCGCATCAACGGTTTCACCGACCTGTTCATCACCAAGCTGGACGTTCTGACCGGCCTGGAGAAGATTCCGGTCTGCGTGGCTTACGACGTTGACGGTGTGCGCCACGACGAGATGCCGATGACTCAGACCGAGTTCCACCACGCTAAGCCGATTTTCGAGTACTACGACGGCTGGACCGAGAACATTTCGGATGCGAAGAGCCTGGACGAGCTGCCCGAGAACGCCCGCAAGTACGTGCTGAAGCTGGAAGAGATTTCTGGCTGCCGTATCTCTGCGATTGGTGTGGGCCCGGATCGTGACCAGACTATTGTGGTCCGCGACCTCATCAACGAAGACTAAGCACAAAAGCTAAAGACGCGAAAGCCCTCGGGTAGGTACCTGCACGGTACCCGCCGGGGGCTTTCCGTACGCCGGGTGTACGCGCGGCGCGAATGACCGGGCGGGGCGCATACCGTATGCTGGAAAGAGCGCCCACACACGGGGCGCCACAGCGTTCAGAGGAGGACAACGATGACCTACATTACCGGAGCCATCTACCCCAGCGGCGACCGCATCCGCGTGGGCGCGCCCGAAGAAGAAACCCTCAACGCCTACAAATCACCCGACACCGCTGTAGCCCTCGGATACGCCAACACCGGCATCCACGAACTGCACGGCCTGCAAGAAACCTTCGACCTGCACGAACTCGCCATCGAAGACGCCGGACGAGGCCACCAGCGCGCCAAACTAGAACGATACGGCGACTCCCTCTTCACCGTCATCCGCCCCGCCGTCTACCTCGATAAAGAAGAAGAAGTGCGCCTCAGCGAACTGCACCTCTTCACCGGCCCCCGCTACACCCTCGCCCTCGTCCGCGACGAACAGCGCAGCAACCGCAGCATCAACGACCAGTTCAACCTGCTCTACGCCACCCCCGACGCATCCCCCGCCCGGCTGCTGCACCGCATCCTTGACAGCACCGTCGACGGGTACGCACCCGTGCTCGACGGCCTCGAAAACGACAGCGACGAGATCGAAGACATCCTCTTCTCCACCAACGAGCGGCGAGACGCCAACTCCCTCGCACAGCGCATCTACGAGCTGCTCAACCAGGTTATTGACTTCCAGCGTGCCTGCCGTCCCCTCGAATCCATGATCGGTCGCATCATCGAGGGGATGCGCACCGGCGCGCTCGACCCTTCACCCTACCCGGGCGCATCCGGCGAAGAAAAGAACGAAGAAGCGGTCGAGCTCGCCCGGCAATTCCGCAACGTACTCGACCACGTAACCCAAACAAAAGAACGCCTCGAAGACCTTCGCAGCTCCCTCGAAAACGCCCTGCGCGTGCACGACACCCTGCTCGGTCAGCAGCAGAACGACGACACCAAGAAAATCTCCGCCTACGCGGCGCTGCTCATGGTGCCCACCATCGTTGGCTCCGTGTACGGCATGAACTTTGAGGTCATGCCCGAACTCAAATGGGAGTTCGGCTACCCCGCCGCGTTGCTGCTCATGGTGGGTTCCTGCCTGCTCCTCTACTGGTTCTTCAAGAAGAATAAATGGCTCTGATATGCGCGTATGCCGCATAAGGCATACACGATATACCTTATGCGGCGCGGTCGTACTGGGCGCGCATTGCACGGCGGCAATCACGGCGCTCACGCTTGAACTTCTTACATACAGCCTCCGAATCGGCGAACATGTAGAAGTCCTCCGGCTCAGCCGACAGACCCAAAGTCGACAGCTCAACCAGCGACAGCATCGCGTAGAACATCTCGCGGCGTAGCTCAAAATTGCACGCACCCGGAGCGGACTCCACCGCGAACACGCCGCCGGTGCACTCCAGCGCGCGCATCGCCCAGTGCTGAGTCCACAGGTCACCATTGACCGGGCTCACACCCAGGCGGGTCAGTGCCAGGCCGGTACCCTGCACACGCTCAAAGCGCAGGCACATCTCCAAGTCCTTCTCCAGGGGGAACACGAACAGCAGCGCGTTCTGCGCCGCCGCACGCAGCTCAGCCAGGTTCGCCTCGTAACCGGAAGCACCCTGAGTCAGCTGACGCATCACACGACCCATAGTCGAAGACACCGGAGCGGTGCGGAAGCACGAACCGTCAGCCACCAGCTGCTCCAGAACGCCGCGGAGCTCCTCCACGTTAAAACGCTCCATACGGACGATGGTGCCCGCCTGCATCAGCAGGTTGAACTCTGCATCACGGCACAGTTGCTCATCGGCGGTGCAGGAAATCTCTGCGTTTGCGTACTGGCTCTCGTGAGTGGTGTTTTCCATGACCGTTCCTTCCGTAGATGCTGAATCAACCTGTCGGCGACACCTCAGGAGGCGGTGTGCCAGGTCGGAAGGATCGTCCCTTCCAACACCTACACTCTATGAGCGACCCCTGACACGATAAGCAGTTTTTAATCTACCCCGGGGTAAAACTGGGAAAAATCTGAAAAAATCTGAAACCACCCGCGAAACCCCGTGAAACTCCGCGAAACGCAGAAAACCGGGTGCTCCCAGTAGGGAACACCCGGTCACTTACACCGAATGAGGCAGCAGATTTAGCGCTGACGGTACAGCAGCCACAGCATGTACACGCCACCCAGCGCGCCCGTCACCAGGCCCACCGGAATCTGGAACGGCGCCAACGCACGAGCCGACACAAAATCAGCCAGCACCAAAATCACCGAACCCAGCAACGCCGAATGCCACATCGCCGTACCCGGAGTATTCCACAGGCGACGCGCAATCTGGGGGGCGACCAGCGCCAAGAAACCAATCGGACCCGCAACAGAAATCGCCACAGCCACCAGAAGCACAGCAGCCGCCACCAGCGTGTTCACGGTCTTCTTTACCGGCAGACCCAAACCCGCCGCCAAATCGTCGCCAAGCTCCAGGACGCGCAGGCGGCGCGTCAGCATCAGCACCAGCGGAATAGCCACCAGCAGCAGCACTGCCTGCACCGACATCTGATTCCATGAGAGAGCATTCAGCGAACCGTGCTGCCAGGTCTTCGCCGCCTCCGCCTTCTCCAAATCACCGCGCGTAATCAGGTAATCATTCACGGAACTGAGCATCGCACTCACCGCAATACCAATCAGCACCATCTTCTGACCCATCGTTGCGCCACCGCGCGCACCCGCCAGAAGCATCACCACAGTCGCCGTCGCAAAACCGCCAATAATAGCGCCCATGCCCATACCCACGCCGGTAGAACTCACCGACCCGATTAGCACCACCGACAGGGCACCGGTCGCCGAACCCACCGTGAAACCGATAATATCCGGCGAACCCAGAGCATTACGCGAAACCGACTGAAAAATAGCGCCCGACAAGCCCAAAGCTGCACCCACCACCACGGCGGCAAGCATACGCGGCAGGCGCTGATTCAGCACCAGCTGCCGCTCAATCTCCGTGCCCTCGCCGTTAAAGATGATGCGGAACACCTGCTCCGGGCTCATCTGATAACTACCAAACACTAGGGAGGCGACCGCCGCCACCACAAGCACCGCCACCACCAGCAGGGTACGCGGAATAGGGGTGCGGTAACGCCCGGGAATACGCACAGGCCCGGTGGCAATAGACCCAGCAACAGACCCGGCAACAGAACGAGACATAACGCTCACAATAAAACCTCTCAGAAACCGGGACCTACGAACCAGACGCGCCAGATGAACCAGCCGAGCCAGCCGCGCCAGCCGAGCCGCGCACAACAGGGCGGTGAGCATGATGCGCTCCGTGCTCCGACACGTGAGCCGGACCCGCCTCATCGTGCGCCTGCGCCTTCGCGCCCATGCGGCTCTTCTTCGCACCGCGCGCACCGGTACTCAACCGCAGCACCAGAACCATCAGCACCGGGGCACCAATAAAGGCGGTCACAATACCCACCTCAAGCTCACTCGGCATGACCAGTACGCGACCCAAAATATCGGAGGCAAGCACCAACACCGGGCCGTACACCAGCGACAGCGGCAGCACGCGCGCAATATCGGAACCCACCAGCAGACGCACCACATGCGGCACGACCAGACCCACAAAACCAATCGGGCCCGCAATCGCAGTCGCCGCACCACACAGCGCCATAATCGCAATGATCGTCGCACCACGAACCATCGTCACCGGCACACCCAGGCCGGCCGCCGCATCCTCACCGAGCGCCAGGGCACGCAGGGGACCAATCAGCATGAACGACAGCACCAGGCCTACCGCCACAAACGGCAGTGCAGAGAGCACCTGCTCGAAGGTGCGGTTCTCCAGCGAACCCACCACCCAGAAACGGTGCGAATCAAAAGCCTTGGAATTAAACATCGTGATAATGCCGGTGATAGTGCCCAGGCAGGCATTCACCGCCACACCCGTAAGCACCAGACGCGCCGTTGAATCCAGGTTCGGCTTAGAATCCACCAGACCCATGACGAACACCAGCGCCGCCGCCAGACCCGAACCGGCCAGTGCCAACCACAGCTGAACGAACGGAGACGACACCCCAAAAACACCCACGCCCACCACCACGGAGGCGGCAGCACCCGAGTTCACACCCAACAGGCCCGGCTCAGCTAGCGGGTTGCGGCTCAGCGCCTGCATGAGCACACCCGACACCGCTAATGCGGCACCAACCAGCAGCGCCGCGGCGGTACGCGGGGCACGCTTCGCCCAAATCAGTTTCGATTCGATGGTGTTCGCCTCCGGGTGGAGGAAACCGTCAATCGAGCGGTCCAGGGCGAACATGCGCGAACCCACCGCAAACGACAGGGCGCACAGCAGTACCAGCAGAACGCCGCCAATGATGAGCGCAACCGCCAGACGGGAGATGGACTTGCCGCCCTTGCCGCCCGAGGACGCGCCAGATACGGCGTCCGAAGAAGCGGAGAGGGCACGAATTTTCGCCAGGGAAGCAGCGCTGACAGCAGGTCCTTCGCTAGCGGCAGGTCCTTGGTTGGCGGCGGGTCCGGAAGAGGTGGTGGTCTGTGGGGTCATATGCCTTGGAGGTGGTGGGGGAGCGGTGTGCTCCCGAGCGGACGGAAGGTGCTTAACGTATCAATAGATGAATATTAAGTATCGCATATGCATATATGAGGCTATCCTAATAAAATGGCAAATATGACGAACAAGATCACCCGCCGCTCCTTCGGCGCACTCGCACTCGGTTCCTTCGGCGCCCTTGCCCTGGCGGCTTGCGGCTCCTCCAACACTTCCGGCTCTTCCTCCTCTTCCGCGTCTGCTTCTGCGACCGGTAAGAAGGTTGCACCCTCCGCACTGCCCTCCGGCATGGGCACCACCACCGTTGACGGTGAGTTCCCCCGCACCGTGAAGCACTTCCGCGGTGAAACCACCATCCAGTCCGCACCCTCCAAGGTCGTTATTCTCTCCACCGGTCAGCTCGACGGCGTGCTCTCCTTGGGCATCGTGCCCGTCGGTGCAGCAACCGCTGGCGATGCCGACCTGGTCCCCGCATACCTGAAGACCAAGTTCTCCGATAAGTCCGCAGAGCTCGACAAGATCGCCAAGGTCGGCAAGCGCACCGACCCTGACCTGGAAGCCATCGCGAACCTCAAGCCCGACCTGATCCTCATCAACAACACCAACAAGAAGGACGAGGTGTACGAGTCCCTCGCCAAGATCGCGCCGACCGTGGTCACCGAGGGCACCGGCATCAACTGGAAGCAGGACTTCCTGCTGATTGCCGCCGCGCTGGGCACCACCGAGAAGGCTGAGAAGCTCATGGAGGAGTACAACGCCAAGGCAAAGTCGGTTGGTCAGAAGGCTGGTAGCGAGAAGACCTTCTCCTTCCTGTACGCTTCCGCTGACCGCACCCGCATCTTCGCGAAGTCCTCGTTCTCCGGCTCCATCTGCGTGGATGCATCCCTGGCACGCCCCGCAGCGGCGCAGGTTGAGAAGACCTCCGTGGACCTGAGCGCTGAGCAGCTTGACCAGGCTGATGCCGACTACCTGTTCTACGGTGTGCAGGGTGGCGACGAGTCCAAGCTGACCAAGGAAGCCCTGTGGAGCACCCTCAAGGCTGTCACCGAGAAGCACGCGCACAGCGTGGATGCCGATATGTTCTTCCTGAACGCCGGCCCGGCTGCTGCCTTCGGTATTCTGGAGACCATCGAGAAGGCGCTCTAAGCCTTTCTAACCTCCGGTAGAGATTCGTTTTTGCTGGAAGCCCCGTCTTCTTACCCCCGCACGCATAGTGTGCGAGGGCGAGGAGGTGGGGCTTTCTGCACGCTCTGCACCGGCGTTTTTGTCCGCCGGATGCACGGGTGACCTGCACTCGTGACCGAAACCGGTGCGCGCCCGCCCAAAATAGGGTCTAATGGGGGTAGAAGGCGCCGCGGTACCGTTGCCTCGCGCCTTCACACCGAACCTTTCACACCGAACCTTTCACACCGATTAATTCACCGACGAAACGAGCACGCAATGCCGAAGAACAAGCCCTCCGAAGAGACCCTGGCGCAGGCCCGCCGCGTCATCGACGCGCTCAACGAGCGTGGCGCCCGCAAGCAGGCGATTCGCCTGAAGGTAAGCCATCCCGACGTGCCTCTGCCGCAGACCGCCTCCAAGTTTGGTGGCCGCCCGTACCTGCCCGTAGGGGAGTCCGCGCCGACCAATGAGAAGGGCGAACCGCTGGGTATGCTTGCGCAGATTAACTGCGCTGACCTGCCCGAAAACGACATCTACCCCGCGACCGGTATGCTGCAGTTCTGGATTGACCCGAACGACGAAGAGTGCTTGTGGGGTTACGACTATGAGAACCCGCTCTCGCAGAAGAATCACCGTGTTGTCTACTACGAGACGCTGGATGAACCGAACCCGGATGTGCAGTTCCCGGTTCCATTCCCGACCATCGACTGGGGTGATTACGGCTGGCCTCTGGGACCTGAGGGCATGGATGTTTCTGAGGCAACCACCGAGTACGCACTTACCTTCGAGCCTTGGGAGCAGGGCTTCCTGGATGGCGGCTTCGAGATCTACGACCAGTTCGCTGACGCCTGGGACGAGATGTACCCGGACCAGAAGCTGCCCGAAGAACCGAACGCACGCGGCGACGCCTCCTACAACCTGCTGGAACCCTTCGAATCGGAGGAGCGGGACTACTCGCATATCGGCGGCTACCCTTCGTTCGTACAAGAGGACCCGCGCGACGAGTTCGAGGAGCTGCGCGGCCACACCGTGAACCTGCTGACCATCGAGTCGGAGTGGGGCGAGGACGCCGAGGAAGGCGTGTACGTGATGTGGGGTGACGCTGGCGCGGCGAACTGGCTGATTACTCCGGAGGCGCTTGCCGCCCGCGACTTCTCGCAGGTCGTCTTTGAGTGGGCTTGCGGCTAGGCACCGTACTACTTTCACATCATCAATGAGGAGATTCTAAGATGCTCGACAACAAACCGTTCAAGGACATCGAAAAGCAGGTGAAGCACGTTATCGACCTGCTCAACCAGGAGGGCGCCCGCAAGAAGGCTATCGCCCTGAAGCCTTTCGTGCCCGATGTGCCGCTACCGCAGACTGCCTCCAAGTTTGGTGGCCGCCCGTACCTGCCCGCCGGCGAGTCTGCACCGACTAATGAGGCGGGCGAACCGCTGGGTATGATTGCGCAGATTAACTGCGCTGACCTGCCCGAGAATGACCTTTTCCCGAGCACGGGCATGGTGCAGTTCTGGATTAACCCGAACGATGACGAATGCATGTGGGGTTACGACTACGAGAACCCGCTCTCGCAGAAGAACCACCGCGTTATCTACTACGAGACCCTGGGTGATCCGAACCCGGAGGCACCGTTCCCGAACGTGGATTGGGACGAGGGTGGCTGGCCTATCGGCGGTTTCGACTGTGAGAGCGGCCCGCTTGAGATTGAGTACGGCGTGACTTTTGAGGTGCGTGAGCAGGGTGTAACCGCCTCCGGCTACGACTACTACGACGTTTTCGGTGCGAAGTGGGATGAAACCTACCCGGAGGAGAAGCTACCCGAGGCGCACGAGAACCCGTACAAGAACCAGCCGCGCCGCGAGGCCATCTACGAGCTGACGGAGCCTTTCGAATCGGATGAAGAGTACTCCCACATGGGCGGATACCCGTACTTCGTGCAGAATGACCCGCGCGATGAGTTTGAGGAGCTGCGCGGCCACACGGTGAACCTGCTGACCATTGTCTCCGAGTCGGAGAATGAGGAGAACGAAGATGAGGAGATTGAGATTATGTGGGGTGACGCTGGTTCTGGAAACTGGCTGATTACTCCGGAGGCGCTTGCCGCCCGCGATTTCTCGCAGGTCGTCTTTGAGTGGGCTTGCGGCTAAGAATTAGCGGTACAACTTTATGCAGGAGTGTTGTGAATTTATTCTTCGCAACGTCATAACAACATCATGACAAGTCTTGTCATGATGCTGTTATGATCCTGCGATGATGTTGTTATGATGCGGTATCTTCATCGCTCTATGGCTTCTGAAAACCCCAGAAATACAGGCTAAAACCGGATATTTTTATTGGTCTCATTGACCGTACATCATAACAATCGTCATAACAACTTCTGTTATGACGATTGTTATGACGGCTGATATGACCCGGCTTGGAATAGATAATTCTTGCATAAAAATTCTATATGTAATATATGTAATTTCGTTAGTTATTAATCTTCTTTAGAAAGGGGAGGTTGCAAATGTCTGATAATACTCTTGAGGTTGGCCAGGTTAGAGTGGGGTGGTTATACCCCGGTAAGGTAGAAGAAGGGAAGGGAATCCCGGCTACTCTAGTGCGCGATGGACATCGAGTCCAGGCGCTTATTCCAGTGGAAGGCTGGCGCTCTTCAAATCCTGCAGCTCGTTGGGGGACTGAAGGGATTGTCTTTGATGATGACCCAGAGCGAACAGAATATCAGTATGAAGTTCCTGGAAATATGTATTTTATTGATAATCATGGCATGGTTCTCCTAATTGGATGTAGGGATTCTGGGTTCAAAAAGAAATTCATATCAGTCTTTCAGAGTCTTGGTGGGATTCTGCAGAAGATTTCGGTGGAGGCGGCAGTTTTTTCTTCCCGCGCGTATAATACGAATTCTTTTAATGGGTATCGGACGGAAATTGAAAACCTCTCGCAGTGGTTTCAGATGAATACTATAAAAACGCGACCTGTATGCGAGCAAGTGGATGGCTTGTATCGTGTGAAGTCGGTTGAGACAAAAGCTTCATCCGCTGGTGAGATTTTAATTGATGAGTCGAGGGGACTGAAATTTAAATCCGACTTTACAGTTGTTCCTAATAGCTCTTCAACTAAAGTTGTGTATGAATCTCACGATGTTCTAGAGTCGTACCGTGATGAAATCATTCCGTTTACTAAAGGTATGAAAGAGCATGATGCTATTAGAGACTTACTGATGATTTCTTCATGGAGTGTTCATAAGTTTGTCTCGATTGCAGTCTCTCGTGATAACGACAGGGGAGACTCGGATGCTATCGCGTGGAGGAATGTTATTTCAGAGCGGTGGGAGACGACTAAAAATATTGATGTTGATAATAAAGAATTTATATTCACATACAATGACATTGAACCTGATGGGGTCAGAAAGTGGCTTGAGATTTCTGAAAAATATCCTCGTGCACTAAATCCGATTCTGTCTACTATTAGGTGGGAGAGTGGGACAGTTGAAAATGAACTCTTCAACCTATGTTCAGGTGTTGAAGCACTTGGGCGATATATTGCTCGAGATTACCCTGAAAAATCATTTGAAGACGGTGGTAGAGCTTATCTTAAAGATGCTTTGCAGAATATTATTAATCAGATTCCTAAAGGAATTTTACCCTACGTTAAGAAGGGTGAGGGGGGTCGGGAAGGGAAAGTGGTTTATTTCCTTCCAGAGTGGGCTGATAAAATCAATAATTCCTATAATTCCGTGAAGCACTACGGAGATGAAGAAATTAATTATGACGATGTTCTTGAATCAATTGAAATGTTGAAGATTATTATTATCTCATGGGTTGGGGCGCAGCTAGGTGCTAATCCTAAAACTTTAAGGAATCGTCTAATTAGTAAGCAACGTCGATATGAAAAGTATCTTCCTAATCTCACTAGAGGGGGGTATAAGAAAGAGGCTACTAAGAAATCAGAGTAACGTACAGCTGTAGAGGGGCTGAAGTGCACAACTTTAGCCCCTCCTTTACTCATCTCTGTCACTGAACCCCATGCATCAACCCCGCAGCCCCACCAAAAATCCGCCCGTCATAATCCGCAATAAACGACACATAGGTACCCGCACTTGGTGCACCCCGCCGCCGGTGGCACAGTATAAAGTCGAGCCACTATCGACTCCCCGCCCATCCCCGGCGGGCAGATACACCAGGAGCAAACCAATGGCTGAACACACTTTCGGCTTCCGAACCCGCGCACTGCACGCGGGCGGTACCCCCGACGCTGAGCACGGTGCCCGCGCGGTCCCCATCTACCAGACTTCCTCCTTCGTCTTCAAGGACGCTGACGACGCCGCGAACCTCTTCTCCCTGCAGAAGTACGGCAACATCTACTCGCGCCTGTCTAACCCCACCGTCGCCGCACTGGAGGAGCGCATCGCCTCCCTCGAAGGCGGTATCGGTGCGGTTGCGACCGCATCCGGCATGGCTGCCGAGTTCATCACCTTCGCGGCGCTCTGCCAGCAGGGCGACCACATTGTTGCCTCCTCGCAGCTGTACGGCGGCACCGTCACCCAGCTGGACGTGTCCCTGCGCCGCTTCGGCATTGAGACCACTTTCGTGCCCGGCACCGACCCCGCCGACTACAAGGCGGCACTGACCGAGAACACCAAGGCGATCTACACCGAGATCGTGGCGAACCCCTCCGGTGAGGTTGCCGACCTGGAAGGCCTCGCAGAGGTCGCGCACGAGGCGGGTATCCCCCTGGTCGTGGACGCAACCCTGTCCACCCCCTACCTGATTCGCCCCATCGAGCACGGCGCGGACATCGTCATTCACTCGGTCACCAAGTTCCTGGGCGGTCACGGCACCACCCTCGGCGGTATTGTCGTCGAGTCCGGTCGTTTCAACTGGGGTAACGGCAACTTCCCGTCCATGACTGAGCCGGTTCCCTCCTACAATGGCGTGTCCTGGTGGGGTAACTTCGGTGAGTTCGGTTTCCTGACCAAGCTGCGTTCTGAGCAGCTGCGTGACTTCGGTCCGTCGCTGAGCCCGCAGTCTGCGTTCAACCTGCTGCAGGGTGTTGAGACCCTGCCGCAGCGCATGGACGCGCACCTGGCGAACGCTAAGCAGGTCGTGAACTGGCTGGTTGAGGACGAGCGTATCGCCTACGTGAACTACGCCGGCCTGGAAGACCACCCGCACCACGAGCGTGCGAAGAAGCTGCTGCCGCTGGGTGTCGGTTCCGTGTTCTCCTTCGGTGTGAAGGCAACCGAGAAGGCTTCGGGCCGTCTGGTTGGTGGCGAGTTCATTGGTGCGCTGCAGCTGGCAAGCCACCTGGCGAACATTGGTGACGCCCGCACCCTGGTTCTGCACCCGGGTTCGACCACGCACCAGCAGCTGACCGCTGAGCAGCTGAAGGCTGGCGGTGTCGGTGAGGACCTGATCCGTATTTCGGTGGGTCTGGAAGACGTTGAAGACATCATTTGGGACCTGGACCAGGCGCTGACCTACGCGACCGGCCTGAGCCACGCCGGTGAGCGTGTGGGCGAGTCCAGCGCAGACAAGATTGTGGAGGCTGAGGAGGCGGTTGCCGCCGCTAAGGCCGCCGAGGACGCCGCCGCCGCTGAGGCTGCTGCTGGCGCATCCTGCTCCCTGCCTACTACCACTCAGGAGGAGAAGTAATGACTGAGAAGCGTACCTGGGTGGGTCCTTCCGCCCCTGAGCGTCTGAACATTCTGCGTAATACCCGCACGATTGCGATTGTGGGTATGAGCGATAAGATTTCGCGTGCCTCCTACTTTGTGGCAACGTACCTGCAGTCGGCGTCGCCGTACAAGCTGTACTTTGTGAACCCGATTCTGGCGGCGAAGGGCAAGCTTGTGCTGGGTCAGCCGGTATACCCGTCGCTACAGGACCTGCCGGAGGTCCCGGACCTGGTGGAGATTTTCCGCCGTAATGAGGACCTGCCGGGCGTGGTTCAGGAGGCTGTGGACCTGGGCGCGAAGACCGTCTGGATGCAGCTGGGCTCCTGGAACGAGGAGGCCGCCGCAATCGGTGAGGCCGCCGGCCTGAACGTGGTGATGGATAAGTGCGTGAAGATTGAGCACGCGCGTTTCCACGGTGGCCTGCACCTGGCTGGTTTCAACACGGGCGTGATTTCTTCGAAGCGTCAGGTGCTGTCCAAGTAGCGGCCTGCTAAGCCGCGGCTGTGGCTTGTAATTACAAAAATCAGGCGCTTGTAAGCGTTTGAGCGGAAAGGGGCGTACCCGGGGTAATTCCCGGGCACGCCCCTCCTGCTATGCCCTATGTAGTGCCCGGCAGGGCATCCGGCAGGGTGTCCGGCGCGTTTTGGGCGGGATTGAGGGCGCAATATCACCCCTTGTGGAGGGCGGTTCAGCTTTAAGGTAAACCTACCCTTACGCTTTCGCACCGTAAGCCGGTATCCTAGTGTGGAGCCCGGCGGCCGGCACACAGCACACACGCGTACCGACCGCCGGGTTTTCCTCTCTCGCAGATTGTGACGGAATGTTACGTTGAATTCTTTCCGACCGGGAATAGCTGTACGATAGCCAGCGTTGCACCCGCAGAGAGGGGCACACCGCATGATGCCCCGGGTTACCTCAGGGTGACAACCCGCAACTACAAGAGCATCAACCACCACACGAAAGAAGAACAATATGTCCGCAATGATTAACCGCCGCACCGTCCTCGCAGGCTCCGCATTCACCGGCCTGGCTGCACTGCTCGCAGCGTGCGGCTCGTCCAGCAGCAGCACTTCCGCATCCAGCACCAATAAGCTGGAGGCTATCAAGTCTGCCGGCAAGATTCGTGTGGGCCTGGAGGGCACCTACCGCCCCTTCTCCTTCCACGACTCGAACGGCACCCTGGTCGGTTTCGAGAAGGAAATCGCCGACCTGGTCGCTAAGGACCTGGGCGTCACCGCAGAATTTGTTGAGACCCCCTGGGATTCGCTGATTGCTGGCGTGGACGCTGACCGCTACGACATCGTCATCAACAACGTGTCTGCAACCGACGAGCGTAAGCAGAAGTACGACTTCTCCGTACCCTACCTGTACTCCGAGCCGAAGGTTGCCGTGAAGAAGGATTCTTCCCTGCAGAACGTGAGCGAGATTTCCGGTCACTCCTCGGCGCAGTCTGAGACTTCGAACTTCCGCAAGATGGTGGAGGCGAAGGGCGCCTCGATCGTGGTTGTTTCCGGTTTCGATGAGGCTATCGAGCAGGTCCTCTCGGGCCGTGCAGAGATGACCGCGAACGACTCCGTTTCCTTCGCTGAGTACTTCAAGGAGCACCCGGATGCTAACCTGCGCCTGCTCTCCGGCGACCTGGGCACCGGCAGCAACTCCTCCATCCTGATGGCTAAGGGTCAGGACGCCCTGCGTAACGCTATCGACGAGTCGCTGAAGAAGCACCTGGGCAACGGCGACATCAAGGCGATTTACGAAAAGTACGTGGGCGAAGACCTCTCCCCGAAGAACTAACACTCTTATAAGGAGCTGAGTTCCGCGCATGGAACGCTACCTCAACCTCTGGGCAGAATCACTGCCGCAGCTGCTGGCCTCAACGGTGGCAGTGACCATTCCGCTATCGCTCATCTCCTTCGTGCTGGCGTTGCTGGTGGGCATCGTGTCCGCCGGCGCGCGCACGAGCCGCTTTGCGCCGGTGAACTGGCTGGCGTGGCTGTACATTTGGGTTTTCCGTGGCACCCCGCTGCTGGTTCAGCTGTTCATTGTCTTCTACGGCCTGCCGAAGGTCGGTATCGCCCTGGACGTGTGGAGCGCCGCAATTATCACGATGAGCCTGCACACGGGCGCGTACGTGGCGGAGACTTTCCGTTCCGCGGTGGCTGCTATTCCGCGCGGCCAGTTTGAGGCGGCGGCAACCCTAAACTTCACCCGCATGCAGACCCTGCGCCACGTGGTCATCCCGCAGGCGGTGCGTATTGCGCTGCCGAACCTGGGCAACAACTTCATCGATCTGATCAAGGGCACCTCGCTGGTGTCGGTCATTTCGATGGTTGACCTGTTCCAGACCGGTAAACAGATTGCGTCGCGTACCTTCGAGCCGCTGGCAATGTACTCCGAGGTCGCCATCATCTACCTGGTGATTTTCACTCTGCTGACCGCCGCGCAGTCCGCGCTGGAGAAGTACAGCAACCGTTACGTGAGGAGCAACAATGCTTAGCGTTGATTCCCTGTCGAAGAGCTTCGGCGAGACGCAGGTGCTCAAGAACATCAGCCTGGACATCCCCGACGGTGAGACCACGGTGATTCTGGGCCCGTCCGGTAGCGGCAAGTCGACTCTGCTGCGTTGCCTGAACCTGCTGGAAACCCCGCAGACCGGCACACTCACCATTGACGACGCGCAGGTGGATTACAGCCAGAAGCTCACCGACGCGCAGGTGCGTGATATTCGCTCCCGTTCGGCGATGGTGTTCCAGCAGTTCAACCTGTTCCCGAACTACACGGCGTTGAAGAACGTGGCGCTCGCCCCGACCCTCAACGGCACCCTGAGTGCTCAGCAGGCGCAGGAGCGTGCCCGCGAGCTGCTGGCGAAGGTGGGTCTTGCCGATAAGGTGGATTCCTACCCGGATGCCCTTTCGGGTGGTCAGCAGCAGCGTGTGGCGATTGCCCGCGCGCTGGCGTTGGAACCCTCCTACCTGCTCTTTGATGAGCCGACGAGCGCCCTGGACCCCGAGCTGGAGGCAGAGGTAATCCGCGTGCTCATGCAGCTGGCGAAGGAGGGCCGCTCCCTGGTCATCGTGACGCACAATATGGCGTTCGCGAAGAAGGTCGCGGACCGTATCGTGTTCTTGGAGAACGGTACCCTGCGCTATAACGGCGAGCCGACCGGTTTCTTCGCTTCGGACGATGAGCGTATCCGCAAGTTCTTGACGGTGTACGACAGCACCGAGTACACCATCTAGTCGGCACTGCAACAGAGCCTATAACAGAAGGATGGGCCGGTTTCCCCTGGGGAGTTTCCCTGGGGAGACCGGCCCATCCTTCTATTGCGTCTAATCCTTCTTGGGTTTCGCCTGGGACTTCGCGCGGCGGTACTCGTCCAGCTGCTCGGGGCTGATCACCTGCAGCTGGTCGGTGAGCGGCTCACCCGGTGACCAGCCCTCGTTGTGCACCGCGCTCTCCTCACGGTTGAAGAACGTGAGAATGCGCGGGCGGTGCACCCGCAGACCACCCGGGGTGGTGGGCAGCTGCCAATTCTTCGTGTGGGAGAGCACGCCCAACACCAGGCACAGGATGATGGACAGCGCCATCGCCAGGTTCGGGCGGTGGAACAGGCCGGTTACAAGAGCGGTTTCTGCGGCACCGAATAGGGCGACGGTCGCGTACAGGGAGTTACCGCCAAAAATCGCGGGAATACGGTTGACCATGATGTCACGAATCAGGCCGCCACCCACTGCGGTGGTGATACCCAGTGCGATAGCCGGCAGCCAGTGCAGACCCAGGTTCAGGGACTTGATGGTGCCGGTTGCCGCCCAACATCCCATGCCCACGAAGTCCACGACGAGTAGCGTGCGGGTTGCCCAGCGGGCACTCAAGTCGATGCTGTACGCCAGGATGGACGAACCGATCGCACCGATCCAGTAGCCGCCGTCCGTAAGCGCCACGGGCAGGCCCGAGTTCAGCAGCACGTCACGAATCATGCCGCCGCCCATACCGCAGGCAATAGCGAGCAGCAGGAAGCCCACAATGTCGAATCGGAAAGCGCGCGCCACAGCACCGCCGAGCAGGCCGTTAGCAACAACGGCGGCAATGTCGACGATGCGGAATACCTGATCCGGGTCAAAGAGCTCGTGCATGGGCGTTCTCCTGCGTGTGTGCGTATGTGCGTCTGCGTTTGGGCGCCCGCGAGGGGGCACCTGAGGGGGTATCGGAGTGCCTGTGGGGGAGGGGCGCACGGGGTCGGGTGACGACGTTATCACCGCATCCGGCTCTGTTGGCCTGTGCTCGCACCTGAATTGGCACCGATTCATTGTAGACCCGCCGCCGCTCCTGCTCCTATTTGAAAGGTGCTCATGACGAGCTCTGAGACGGAACTAAGAAGCTTGTGGGCGCGCTAAAAGGTAGGCGTAGAATGAGTGAATCTCCACCCTCAATGCTGTCATGATTGTTTTTGCGCTGGGTTCTTTCCAGCGCGGTAGAGGTATTATTTCTTCGCTGCTGCTGGCGTTGAGCCCCCTGAATGCGGTGGAGTCCATAGCGGTCATGATGTTCGCCGGCGCGGCGCTGTCGGCGCTTATGATGTGGTTGCCTTCGCGCAGCCGGAACGCTCGCTAAGCTGGAGCTAGACGAAATCTGCGTAAGGTGAAAGGAGCCGCCGTGGCGGTATCGCGCGACGAAGTTTTCGGGGGCCTGCAGGGGGTTATACCCCATCTGGAGGAGGCGCTTCCCGGCTGGTCGGTGCGCCCCAACATTACGGGGACCGGCGCGGTGGGGCTCTATCTGGACGGCCCCAATCTGCCCCTGGCAGGCGTGAACGTCGAGGGTGAGCCGGTCGCGCGGCACCTGTGCGGTACGATTCAGACCGCCGACCGCGGCCTGCCGCAGGAACTCGGGCAGGTGCGCTACCAGTACATCCTGGGCGTGAGTGTGGCCGAGCACGAGAGCGAGTACCCCGAGCCGGCCGACCTGGCGAGCGAGGGGGAGCCGAGCTGGGTTCCCGCGCTGAGGGCCCTGGAATCCCTGGTTGAGGCTGAGGGTAAAGAGGCACTGTTCATCAGCCGCGGCGGGTACGTGCCCGGTCGCCGCGCCCTGGGTAAGCGTCGCGTGGCGCTGCGTCGAGAGCTCTTCCCCGGTAAGCCCTGGCTGGGTTTGGGCACGATTGACTGGTGCGCGGGCGTGCGCTCGACCCCGGTGTACGCCGAGGACTTGGCGTCTCTGGTTGCCGCGGTAACGGGTCTGGCGAGTAGCTGGGATGCCGCCCTGCGTACTGTCTCTGCGGACAGCCAAAAGTAGTTAAAACAAAGCGGCGCATCCGACCCGTGATGGGTGGATGCGCCGCTTGGTCAAGCTCTAACGCTTAGTGGGTTTAGCTCAGTGCCCCAGCCAGCTTGAACGAGTCAATCCGTATCAAGCCGCATGCGATATTGCCTTATCGATAGCATGCAAGGGTGATGCAGCCTGCTACCTCTACGGGGGCGTAACCGTAGCGTTTGTAGAGCGCAATGGCGTGCTCACTAGCGGTGTCGGTAGTAATGAGTCGCTGTCGAATGTCTTCTCGGTCAAAGTCATCAATGACACGCTTTAGAAGCGCAGAACCAACGCCCTGACGCTGGGCGTGCGGATGCACCAGAAGGTCCTGAATGTAGGCGATAGATTGACCGTCTCCGACGGCGCGTACTAGCCCGATGAGCCGTCCCGTTCCTTCAGGCGTTGTCTCTCGTGCGGTGTATAGATACCGCGACCCTTCCAGCATCGGGATGAGGCGTTCGGGCGTTTTGGTATAGGCGCTCCAGCCGACAGAATCGTAAAGCTCGGTAAGTTCTTCCACGCTGGGAAGGGGGCTGGTGGAGTCCAAAATACAGTACCGCATACAGGCATTGTATAGCGCCAAATCAGGGGAGTTAGGAAGCTGCCGCACAACACGTTGCAGGGCTTGACGCGCACATAAAAGCGGCGCATCCGACCCGAAAAGGGAAGGGTGCGCCGCTTCTGTGTAAGCTCTAACGCTTAGTGGGTTTAGCCCAGTGCCTCAGCCAGCTGAATGCCCTGTGCCACGCCACCGAGGGTTGCAGCAATACGGATCAGGTCGTTGACCTGCTCCTTGGTTGCGCCCTCTTCACGCAGGGTGTGCTCGTGAGCCTCAACGCAGTGGGAGCAGCCGTTGACTGCGGACACTGCCAGAGCGAACATCTCGAAGTCCAGCTTCTCAATGCCACCGTTCTTACCGATGATCTGCATACGCAGGTTTGCACGCTGGTCATCGTATGCACCGTTCAGGAAGCCACGGGTGCGGTAGAAGATGTTGTTCATGCCCATGATGGATGCAGCACCCAGAGCAGCCTCGTAAGCGGTGTCGCTCAGGTGCTCCTTAGCCTCTGCAGCAATCTCAACAACAACAGAGTCAACCTTGGTTGCTGCTGCGGTTGCGAGGATTGCGCCCCAGAGCTGCTGCTCGGTGAGGGAGGTGATGCGGGGCAGGGAGGACAGGTTGAGGTTCATGTCCTTCGCGTAGGAAGGCAGAGCCGAACGCAGGTTATCGATGCTCATGGATTACTTCATCTCCTTGAATGCGTCGATGGTTGCTGCACCCTTCTTCCAGTTGCATGCGCACAGCTCGTCGGACTGCAGTGCGTCCAGCTGGCGGAGCACCTCGTCGGTGTTACGGCCGACGGAGTCAGCGGTAATAGAGACCGACTGGATGGTGTTGTGGGGGTCGATGATGAAGGTTGCGCGGTCTGCAACGCCGTCCTTGTTCAGGATGCCCAGTGCTGCGGTCAGTTCGCGCTTGAGGTCGGATGCCATGACGATGGGCAGGTCCACGAGCTCTTCGTGGGAGCGGCGCCATGCGTAGTGGGTGTACTCGTTGTCAACGGAAACACCGATCACCTGGGTGTCGCGTGCCTCGAACTCGTCAGCGAGCTTGCCGAATGCAGCAATCTCGGTGGGGCAAACGAAGGTGAAGTCCTTCGGCCAGAAGAAGACGACGCGCCAGGTGTCTTCGTCCAGACCCTCGGAGGAGACGGTGGTGAAGTAGTCTTCGGGCTTGGTTGCTTCGATGTCAGCCAGCTTACCGGGGACAACGCCGGTGAGCTCGTATGCGGGGAACTGGTCGCCGATGGTCAGAACTGCCATAGTGTTCTTCTTTCTGCTTCGTGCCGCGCGGATTCGTTGCGCGGCGCTTGTTCTAAGTGGTGCCCATTGGGCGGGCTCGATAACTATTTTATTATGAATAATTCATAATAATCAAGTGATGACGCATTAAAACAGAAGTGTTTAACTATGATTTGCATCACCGAGCATTCTAGGATGCTCACAAAAGCTTTTCCGGCGTACAAACCTGAGGGTTTAAGCTCGAATCATGACCCCCGAACACAGTAACTTCTCAGAACACAGTGAATATGTAGAGCCCAGCCAGCCCGAACTCATTACCGAACGCCTCACCCTGCGCCACCTGCGCGAGGCGGATATCCCCGACATCGTAGAAGCCTGCCGCGACCCGCAAATGATTCGCTACACCCGCGTACCGCTAAACTACACGCGCGCCGACGCTGAGGACTCCCTACTCACCACCCCCCGCCAGATTGCCGCCGGGCAGATCCAACGCTGGGCGATTGACGCCTCCGGTGTGTTCGCGGGGAGTATCGAGCTGCGCCTACCTGGCGGAACCCCCGAAAGCCCCGGACCCCGCGCCGAACTAGGCTATTACACCGCCCCGAAGGCGCGCGGCAAGGGGTATATGACCGAGGCGCTGCGAGCCGTCCTTGGCTACGCTTTCGACCCGCTCGGGCTGGGTCTCGAGACTGTCCGCTGGACCGCCCTGGCGGGTAACGAGACCTCCGAACGTGTGGCGGTTAAAGCGGGTTTCACCGGCATCTACGACGATATTGACCCGAACTCCGGCCGCCCCGACGAGAACGGTCACCCGGTGCAGCATCGGGTGCGCCGCGCCGATATGACTCGCGCGCAATTTGCGGCGCTCTGGTCTGACTAGCTCTGGGCTAGCTAAACCGCGCTACTTTAGTCCGCGCTACCTGATGCCGAAGCCGCGGAACGAGCCGGACGGCTCCTCCCACTCGACGAGCACCTCATCCACGCGGCCCGCGGTGTCGCCGCCGCGCAGAATATCTACCAGGCGAGCGCAGGAGACGGCGGTACCTTCCGCAACGACTTTCACGCGCCCGTCGTCGAGGTTTTCGGCGTAGCCGGTCAGCCCCATGGGCTTGGCGGTTCCGGCGCACCACCAGCGGAAGCCCACGCCCTGCACTTTGCCGCTGACGAAAGCGACGAGGCGGATTTCGGCGGGCTCTGCCGGGGTTCGGTCGGTAAAGAAGTCAAAGAAACCCATGGGTCCTCCCGGGGTCGTCTTATTGGGGTGGTCAGATGGGGCGCGCCAGCATTGGCGGCTCCCGGATTAGCTTTATAGCTTCAGTCTAGAGGGTTCAGAGTGCTTCGGGGGGCATCAGGGCGCCTGTTGCCCGGTTGCCGCGCGCACGCGCCGGTCAGCGGCTGATGAGCGCTGATTAGGGTAGAGCAACCGGAGCCGCACCCACAAGGGGAGTAAGATGGGGTGATATTTATCAGCGGCAACGCTGAACACGCAGACATCTACCCGCAACGCCCATCCACTGGAGGATCATTGAGTTCACGCCCCAAGAAAGAGCCCCTCGTCGGCAACCCGGCGAAGGCACCGTACAAGCCCTGGCCTGCTCTCTGGTCCCTGGTTGTTGGCTTCTTCATGATTCTGGTGGACGGCAATATTGTCACCATCGCCCTGCCGCATATGCTGCAGGATTTGGATGCGTCGCTGTCGGCGGGCATGTGGGTGACG
This sequence comes from Rothia mucilaginosa, assembly GCF_964211445.1. GTDB lineage: Bacteria > Actinomycetota > Actinomycetes > Actinomycetales > Micrococcaceae > Rothia > Rothia mucilaginosa_E. The sequence continues at coordinate 40,461 of NZ_CAXOQT010000022.1, forward strand.
AGCGCCTACCTGCTGGCGTATGCGGTGCCGCTGCTCATTACCGGCCGTATGGGTGACCGCTTCGGTCAGAAGAACCTGTACATGATCGGTATGGCTATTTTTACTGCCGCTTCCCTGTGGTGCGGTCTGGCGCCGAACGTTGAGTCGCTGATTACTGCCCGCGTGGTGCAGGGCCTGGGTGCATCGCTGATGACCCCGCAGACCATGTCTCTGATTACGCTGATGTTCCCGCCGAATGCGCGCGGTGTTGCGATGAGTATTTGGGGTGCGACTGCGGGTGTCGCCTCGCTGGTTGGTCCGATTCTGGGTGGCGTGCTGGTGGATACCCTCAGCTGGGGCTGGATTTTCTTCATCAACATTCCGGTGGGTCTGGTCGGTCTGTTCTTGGCGTGGCGTAACGTGCCGGTGTTTGAGCAGAAGAAGCACAGCTTCGACTGGCTGGGCGTGGTGCTTTCGGCGGTCGGCCTGTTCCTGCTGGTCTTCGGCATTCAGGAAGGCGCTAGCTACGACTGGGGCACCATGACCGATTCGTTCCTGGGTACCGGTATTGCGGTGAGCGTGTGGGGTCTGATTATTGCCGGCATTCTGGTGCTGGGCCTGTTCATTGGCTGGCAGGCTATTAACCCGCGTGAGCCGCTGGTTCCGCTGAGCCTGTTCAGTGACCGTAACTTCTCCGTGTCGAATGTGGCTATCTCCGCTATGGGTGTGGTCGCTATTAGCATGGCGTTCCCGCTGACCCTGTACCTGCAGCAGGTGGAGGGTCTGGACCCGACCCAGGCTGCACTGATGACCGCCCCGATGGCGTTGTTCTCGGGCGCATTGGCGCCGGTGGTGGGTGCGCGCCTGAACCGTAACGACCCGAAGTGGATTGCCGTGATTGGCTTTACGCTGCTGGTTATTGGTTTTGCTTTGCTCCGCCCGACGATGGTTGCGGACGGCAACCTGTGGCTGATGGTTGGTCCGATGATTATTCTGGGCGCGGCGAACTCCTGCATTTGGGGTCCGCTGTCGGTGTCTGCGACCCGTAACCTGCCGCCGCAGCGTGCCGGTGCCGGTTCGGGCGTGTATAACGAGACTCGTCAGATGGCGTCGGTGCTCGGTTCGGCTGCGATTACGACGATTATGGCTTCTGCGATTACCTCGCACCTGTCCGCGTTGGGCCCGGCTGCCGCAGCGGGCGGTAGCTCTCACGGCAGCGCTGCTGGAGGCGTGCTTCCGCAGGTCCTGCGTGAACCCTACGCGGCGGCAATGGCTGATTCCATGATGCTTCCGCTGGTCGCGGCGGCAGTGGGTGCGGTCGTGTGCCTGTTCTACGCCTCCATGAAGACCTCCGAGGCGAAGGGTGCCGCGCAGAACGCTGAGGCAGAGTCTGAGGCAGAAAACACTAAATAGAGGCTTATCAGAGCGCTTTTACGTCATAAGCGGTGCATAACTTGAGATGCGGTGCAAATACCGGGACAAACTAGATGCACTCTGTGTATGATGAGGCGGGTCACCGTCGAACAGAAGAGAACCAAGAACGGTTCCTTTGCCTCCACCGGAGGGTTCGGCAGTGACCCGCTGTCTTTTAAACGCCGTACTCACTTGCGGCACACCGGTTACATGCTGGCGGCAGCGACACACATGACCACTGAACCACGCGGTAGCCGCCTGATACTCACCATAAAACCGGACCCGTACGACCCATACCGTGCGCAACGTCAGATGATGCAACCTCCCGCGTGGTCAAGATATGAAGAGAGATCCTATGTCTTTTCTGACCTCAAATCGCGTGGTGCGTACCGCGCTCGCTTCGGCGGCACTGCTGGTGCTCGGCACTGTTGCTGCCCCCGCAGCACAGGCGTACAACCCGGACATTGATGGCGACGGCATCCCCAACACCTGGGAGATGAAGGGCTACGACGCCGACGGCGACGGCAAAATCGACGTGGACTACCCCGGCATGGGCGCCAACCCGCTGAAGAAGGACATCTTCGTCGAGATGGACTACATGCCCGGCCTGCTCGCCAGCGAGGAAGAGCTCGACCGCATCACCGAATCCTTCGCCCAGCTTCCCCTCCGCAACCCGAACGGCACCACCGGCATCAACATCCACCTGGAGAAAGAGAGATGGCTAAAATCCCCACCTTGAGTTTGGTATTTTTGCCATTGTCTTCCTTGATTTGTTCAAGATCTTGAGCCAAAATCCTCACTTCCTCTTTCTAAAATCTAGTTTTTAAAAAAAATAGGCTATCTACCAGAAGTAGATAGCCTATTTTTTATGAGATGCTTGGGTGCTTACGCTTTCAATTTGTCAAACTTTGCTTTGACATTCGCCTTGAATTCTTCAAGCTTAGCCTTGCGTTCGGCTTTACGTTCAGCCTTCATCTGTGCACGCGCCTGGTTGTAGAGGTCTTCTTGGACTTGCAGAGCTGCTTCGATTTCGGCTACGACGGTTGCTACATCCCAACGCACGATTTGGGTGTCGTACTTGGTGAAGTAAGCATCGATGACTGCTTCGTTGTCTTCTTGCACCAAGGCAACAACGGCTGTTTCACCGTTAGTCAATTTTTGAGAAACAACGTCAATCAGGCCAGCTTCTGCCGTATCAACGGTAGCACCAGCAACCAAACCATTGAGGCTACCAATACCATAACCAAACAAGACGCCGATAGGACCACCCAAAAGCCCGATAACTGCACCGAGCAAGCCACCTTTTAGGGTTGCATCCGTCGTTGAATCTTCAAAATCATAGCGTTCTTTTTCAACGATATGACCGTTTTCATTTTTGACCAGGGCGATTTGAGCAACCTTGGTCGTCTGAGTTTGGCGGAAAGCCTTCAAATCTGCAAAGGACTGATAAGCTTCGCTTTCGGTGTTAAAGACTGAAATTACTAGGTTTTCCATAGTTGGTACCTCGTTCCTAAAGACTATATATACATTGTAATACAGTTCTCTTTTTTGGGAACTACTTTTTGCGACAATTTACCTCGGCGGCAGCCGGTAGGCTGAGTCCTAA
>NZ_CAXOQT010000023.1:0-39000 GCF_964211445.1 Rothia mucilaginosa
AATAAAAAGAGCCCGCTTACGCGGGCTCTTTTGCTTTAACAGCTAAAGCTGGAAAAGGGGCAGACCCACACGGGTCTGCCCCTTTTTTGTACCCTCGTACCTCTGCAACGGGGATAAACAGTGGGAAGAATATCTCCTCCAGAGAGAAGCACACTGGGATAGAGTAGAACCATGCAGTACCCCATGTTCTCCCACGCACCCGAGCCAGTCGATCAGCCGCAGCAGGCTAACGAAGAACGAACCGTAGCCCTCTACGTAGAGAGCATGCTGGAGCCTCACGAAGCATGGGCAGCACTCACCGAATACATTCACCTCTGGTGGCCCAGGCAGCTTATGCAGAGCGAGGAGAGCCACATCGACCTATCCACTGAGCTACTGCTCGAAGAGACCGCAGACGGTGACATCATTCCTGTAGCTCGAGTTGTTCAGCACGAGAACGAAGATGTCCTCACCATTGCGCCCTACCCGGGCACACGCCTAGGACGCCTCATGGGAGTAGCTGAAGAATCGGAAGAAAGCCTGAGCTTCATCCTGGATGCCCTAGCTCCGGAGACTGCAGAAGGACCGCTATCCCTACTCGAGATCAGTAGCGGCACTTACGCAGGTCGTGAGGACGAGGAACTGGGCATTTACGAGGAACACGAAGAAGCAGCCGCGCTACTCATGGGCGCGTATGCTCGCTTTATTGGAGCTGAACTCCAGAGAGAAGAACTATAGGGACTCGCGGATAAAAGAGGGTTCTCAACCCTGTAGAGTGGTATGTCATGAGCACCCAGGACCAGAACACCGCACAGCAGAAGGACGCACGCCCCATCTGGGTACGACTGCGCACCAACGCGGCTGCGGGAGAGGTGCAGCCTCAGCACTACACCAAAACCGATGTGCTGAAACAGAGCAATACCTGGTTCCGCAAACAGGGCGTACCCTTCATCATTCCTGCACGTCAACGTGCTCTCGATGCGTTCCCGCGCTCCGTGCCCTGGATCCTGTGGGCAAGCATCATGCACGTCTGTTATATCTTCCTACGCGATATCCTCATCTTTATCGTTGATGACTCTAACGGCTCCCTTCCGGAGTACGTTAGGGCTCTCACAACCGATACCGCACTGAATGAGGACATTATTCCCATGCTTGTGCTCGGCGGTATCTTCCTCGTGATGCCGATAATCTCCGGCGCGTTTATTGCCCTGGTACATCTGCTGATGGTGCGCACCCCGAAGTGGGTACAAATTACCACAGGTGCTTTTACCATACTCGTTGCAGGGGCTCTCTTCGCTGAAGGTACCTTCGAGCCCGGTAGCCTTGACGGCTTCGACCTCGTCTACGACGGCTCCCAAGCCTTCCCGCTCATCGTTATCGGAATCTACCTGTCAATCTTCCTGGGTGCAGACACCATAGTCGGCTGGTCGCTCAAGCACTCCATCCACCAGCTCGCCTCCCTGCCGCCCATGATTGCGAAAGTACTGCCCGTGCTCATGGTGTCCGTGCTCTTCATCTTCGTGAACGCAGACCTCTGGAAGCTCGCCAATGGGCTCAGTTTCCCGCGCACCTGGGCTGTTCTGGGGCTCATGGGGCTCCTCGCCGTATTCGTGGTCGTCACGACCTCCCTAGAGCGCACAGCGCGCCTTCTAGGACGCAACAGAGGTGACGACGTCGCAAGCTTTAGCGAGAACGACTACGAGCACGCCGCAGCCCTCGAAGGCGGAATCTGGAACACAGCCCAAGACTGAGTCGAAGAGAAGAAAATCCTCGAACACCGACCCCTCAAAATCGCGCCCTGGGGCAACCTCATCATCATCCCCATGATTGGGCAGATTATTCAGGCAAGCCTCTTCATGCTGCTCGTCTTCGGGTTCTTCATGGGGTTCTCATCCATTGCCATTAGCGACTCCACCATCGAATCGTGGATGGTAGTCAAGCCCGAACACCTCAAAATCCTCGGCGTAGACACCAACATCAACGCCGTGGTCATCAAGGTGTCCATGATCGTTGCCGTGTTCTCCGGGCTCAGCTTCGTCGCAACCACCAGTAGCGACGAAAAGTACGCCCGGAGCTTTCTCAAGCCCATGATTGAGCGCATCAAGCACATCCTGATTATTCGCGATATCTACCTGGGTCTACTCACCATGTCCAAAAACGAAGTACTCACACCCCTCAGCGAGGAGGAGACTGCGGAAAAAGAGCCTGACAAGGCATAAAAGATTAATGGGTAGGCAGGTTCATCGTCAGTAGGTTGAACACCAGGTACGCCATGAGAAGCGCCACCGCCGCATCCAAAATGCGCCACGCCGAAGGGCGCGCAAAAAGCGGACGAAGTAGACGCGAACCGTACCCCAACATCAAAAACCAGATTAGGCTACCGCAACAGCAGCCCAGGTAATACCACCAGCGGCCGGGATCGCCCTGCGTATTAGCCAGAGAACCGAGGAAAATCGTTGTGTCCAACCATGCCAGCGGGTTGAGGTAGGTGACCGCCGCCGTGGTCAGCAGGGCCGCCTTCAAAGACTGCGCATCCTCGGTACCCTCCTCAACGACAACCGCATGCGGGGTGAAAACACGCTTCGCCGACTCGTAGCCGAACCACGCCAAGAACGCTGCACCCACATAGCGGAACACCTCAATAAACCACGGCGCCGCATCCAGCAGAGCACCAAGACCCACGATACCCAAGCCAATCATCAGAGCATCCGAGAGTACGCAGAAGATAATAATCGGGGTAATATGCCTGCCTAAAATACCCTGACGCAGCACAAAAGTTCCCTGGGCACCAATAGCCGCCACCAAAGAAATCGTGGTGGTAGCACCCAGAAACAGCAGGGACAGGGAGGTAGACATGGTGAAACTTTCTATGCGGGTCAAACGGGGCACGGGCTTCGCGGATAGTGCGGGCGGTGGTTCCTCTAATACCAGCCTGCCAGGCAAAAGCATGCGACACGGGAATATCACCCCGTCAGCTACAGTGTGAAGCACCAGAGACGAGAATACGGGAAAACAAACCCTAAATCTATCTAAATATTTTCACACTGCGTAAGATATTCTTATGACACGTTTCAGTACCGACCAGCTCACTACCTTCGCCACCGTCATCGAATACGGCACCTTCGACGCTGCGGCAGATGTTCTGCGGGTGAGCCCCTCCGCCATCTCCCAGCGCATCAAAGCCATGGAACAGATCGCCGGAAAGGTTCTGCTGCGCCGAAGCAACCCCGTCACCCCCACCGACGCCGGACAAAGCGTGCTGCGCATCGCCCGACAGAGTGAGTTTCTGCAGCGAGAAATGGAACGCGAACTCATGGGCGCCGGCGGCTTTCAGAGCGTCTCCGTGGCGGTCAACGCCGACTCGCTCGCCACCTGGTTCATCGACGCCGTCGGAACCCTCAGCCGCGAAGACAGCATCTTCTGCGACCTGCGACGAGAAGGTGAATTCCACTCCTCCGCCATGCTCCGATCCGGAGAAGTCATGGCAGTCATCACTTCCAAACCCGAAAAAATCCCCGGCTGCTCCGTCGAAACCCTCGGCGTAGCACGCTACTGGTGCGTCGCTACCCCCGACTACGTACAGCGATACCTCCCCGGCTGGCCGAACACCATCAGCCGCGAAGAACTCAACCACGCCCCCGTCGTCGAATACGACCGCAAAGACTTTGTGCAGGACGTGGCGCGAGCCCTCATCGAACAAGAAGTAGGACTAGAAGCCGAAGAAACCTTCACCCAAAGCCCCACCATCTACATTCCCTCCTCCCCGGACTACGCGCGCGCCGTCAGCGCCGGTATCGCTTGGGGCCTCATCCCCGAAGCGCAATGCGCCGAAGAACTTGCAAACGGGCACCTCATCAAGCTTGCCGCAACCCCCGTAGAGTTCCCCCTCTACTGGCAGCGGTGGAACATCAACTCGCCCGTTATGGAGACCGTGACCCGCCGCGTCCACGAAGCAGCACGAGGCGACCTCATCTACTAGGAGATGCCGCATGAACTTTATGGAACGCCACCAGGTAGCCCTCTACCTTGCATCCATGGCTGTGGGGGTTGCCTGCGCGGGACTGCCGGGGTGGAGTCACGCCTCCGAACAGCTCGTACCCTACGTGCTCGGTGCGCTACTGTGGACGAACTTTGCCCTCATGCCGCTGACCGGTGTGCGTACCGGTCAGTACACGAAGCTCACCCGCACGGTGGTGCTGGTGGCTACCCTTGGAACTCCGGTTCTGGTTGCGCTGCTTGTTCCCCTCTTTATTCATGAGGGCGGTCCCGTTGCTCTCGCAGCTGTCATTGTTTTGCTGGCGCCCTGCGTGGATTACGTGGTCGTTTTTACGTGTATTGCTGGAGGGGAATATCGCGGTTTGCTGGCGGCAACGCCCTACCTGCTTGGTGCCCAAATCATTTCTATTCCATTATGGACTAGTATATATGCATATATAGGAATATTAGATATTGGGGTGATGGGAGAAATATTCCCCCTCCCCGCTGAAAGCTACCTCAGCCTCGCCCCGCTCATCGTGCCCCTAGTAGCCGCCTACCTTACGCAACGATGGTCAACCCGCTCACCGCAGCGTCAACAAACCTACGAACGCGTACGCAGCATGAGCGATGCCGCAATGATTCCCCTCATGTGCCTGCTCCTTGTGCTTATGTGCTCCGCCTACGCTCCGGCGGTGCTCAACCAGGCGCAGCTCATTCCCCGACTCGCCGGACTCTACCTCACCTACGCCATCCTTGCAGGAGGCGCCGCATGGTTCCTCAGTAAGGTGATGAGCCGACCGGAGCGCATCTCCGTAACCTTCAGCGCGGTCACCCGCAACGCCCTCATCATCTACCCCGTCGTCGCGCTCTGCGCACAACGCCTGGCACACAACGGGAACCCCGAAGCGAGCCTCATGGGCGCCACCGTACTCACTCAAACCCTCACCGAGCTGCTCATCATGGTCGCCATGACCGCAATCTTCCGGGTCAGAACAAAGACAGGTAACGCGGAGGCGCTCTAACTCCAGCCCTGCCAAACAGGCGAAACGTATAGAGAGGCGGCCGCCCCATACGGGACGACCGCCTCTCTATAAGCTCTAACGCCTAAGCCCTAATGCCTAAGTCTTAACGCCAGCGAGTCATCATCAGCATGCTCACCATCATGGCGCCCACACCAACGCTCACGTTCCACATACCCAGATCAGGAATCGGGAACAGGCCCTGCGTAATGTAGAAAATAATAATCCACAGAATGCCCACCGCCAACAGCGAGAACATAATCACGCGGTACCACAGCGGAGTCTGCTCCTTCAGCTGCGTGCCGCTCTCCATCTCACGAGCAATCTCACGCAGACGCAGCTCGCTCGCATCCTCCACCTCAGACTTAGCAGACTTCTGAGACTTCTTCTTGGACGATGCCTTAGCCGAGTTGGTCGACATACTTCCTCCGCTTATTGTTGTATGGGTAACCTAAAAATATATGTTCACACCTATCTTTGCAGACTTACGGGATGATTTCACCTTCTCCCCGCGTTGAAAGATAAGGAACGCCACCCGGCGCCCAAGAACATACACAACCCAGAGGACAGAGGAGAACGCATGAGTCAAGGAACGGCACCCACCGCAGAGCGCCGCCCCCGTAGCGTGCTGCACTGGGTCATCCAGATTACAGGCGAACTCCTCATCACCATCGGAGTCGTACTGCTCCTCTTCGTTGCCTGGCAGCTCTGGTGGACCAACATCGACGCCGACCGCACCCAATCCCAAGCCGTCAGCACCCTCGTTCAGGAGTTCGACTCCAATCCCGGTGAATCCGTCCCCGACTGGGACCCCAACACCCCGCCCGCCGGCCTGAGCGAACCCGGCCACGGTGAAGTCTTCGGCGTCGTCTACATCCCCAAGTTCGGATCCGACTACCAGCGCCCCGCAACCCAGGGCACCAGCTCCGACGTGCTCGACTCCCTCGGACTCGGCCACTACGACGGAAGCGCCATGCCCGGACAGGTCGGCAACTTCTCCCTCGCAGGCCACCGCCAAACCCGCGGTAAAGTCCTCAACGACATCGACCTGCTCACCGAAGGCGACCACATCTACGTGCGCACCAAAGACGGCTACTACACCTACACCGTCTACAGCCACGAAATCGTGCAGCCCGACCAAGTAGAAGTCATCGAACCCGTCCCCGGCCAGCCCGGCGTAGCACCCACCGAGCGCCTCCTGACGCTCACCACCTGCCACCCGCGCTACGGCGACACCGAACGATACATTGTCCACGCCCGCTTCGAATCGTGGCGGCCCGCAGCAGCCGGAGCGCCCGCAGAAATTGCCGCCTCCGTCGCAAAATCCTAAATCTGAGAGGAAAAGCAGATGTACGCATGGATTTTCCGCCACCTCCCCGGACCCCTATGGGTTCGCATCATTATCGCCATCGTGCTGATACTCGCCGTAGTCTACCTGCTCATGGAATTCGTCTTCCCCCACTTCGCAGAGTACGGCCCCTTCAACCTGAACGTCACCATCAATCATTAGCGCTAAGGACGTGCCATGACCCGCATCCTTGTTATCGACAACTACGACAGCTTCGTCTTCACCCTCGTCGGCTACATCCAGCAGCTCGGCGCTGAAACCACCGTCATCCGTAACGACGAATACGAACTTGACGAAGTCATCAAGCTCGCCGAAGAACACGACGGCGTGCTCGTCTCTCCCGGCCCCGGTGCCCCCGCAGAGGCGGGCGTCATCATCGACACCATCCGCTGGGCCGCCGAAGCGAAGAAGCCGCTACTGGGCGTCTGTCTCGGCCACCAGGCCATCGCGGAGGCATTCGGCGGCACCGTCACCCACGCCCCCGAACTGATGCACGGCAAGACCTCCCGCCTCGTGCACGAGAACGTCTCCGTGTTCAAGGACGTGCCCTGCCCCTTCACCGCGACCCGCTACCACTCCCTGGCGGTCGTACCTGAAACCATGCCCGACGTTCTGGAAACTACCTCCACCACCGATAACGGCATCATCATGGGTCTGCGCCACCGCGAGGCCCCCATGCACGGCGTGCAGTTCCACCCCGAATCGGTCCTGACCGAAAGCGGATACCTCATGCTCGGCAACTGGCTCGAAGAAACCGGTCTGCAGGGAGCCGCAGAGCGCGCTAAGAGCCTCTCGCCCCTCATGGCCAGTACTTCTTAGCTTTAGAAGCCCTCAGTGGCTTGTATCGCCTCCAGAAGCCCCGTAGCAGGCACGCTACAGGGAAACTGGAGGCGATAACTTTACCCCTGCACACTTCCTAACCCGAACCCAGGTACACAAAAAGGGGCGGCGCCCCACACCCAACGGTGTGGAGCGCCGCCCCTTTTTTGCTAACCGCTAGAACCCCTTAACGGGCATTCGCGTTAGCGTTTGCATTAGTTGCGTTGTCCGCATTGGTATTCGCGTTAGTACCCTGAATCGTACGGGTACCCGCAGTAGCGGATGCAGCCGGTGCCGGAGTAGCCGAAGCGGTAGAACGCTGCTGGTTCTGGTTACCGGTCGACGCTGCCGGCTGAGTAGCCTGCTGGTTAGCGGCGGTAGAACGCTGCTGGTTAGTGGTGGTCGCCGCAGAGTTCTGGTTGCCGGTCGACGCTGCCGGCTGAGTAGCCGCAGCAGTCGGCGCAGTCGTCTGAGTCGGAGTAGCTGCCACGCGAATCGTCACAGTGCTGTTCTGAGCCACCAGAGTACCTGCCGCAGAGCTCTGCGAAAGGACGGTACCCGCAGGACGCTCAGTGGTCTGAACGGTCTCAATGTTGGTGTTCAGCAGAACATCCTGAGCAGTCAGAGCAGCAATCGCCTGATCCTTGGTCAGACCCACCAGCGAGGGGACCTTCACCTTACCGGAAGACAGGACGATGTTCACGGTGCTACCAGCCTCAACGGTCTGAGCGCCCTTGTCATCGGTCGAGCCCTTCTCCGGGGACAGCTCCACAACCATACCCGCAGGCACGGAAGCGCTCTCCACAGTGGAGACACGACCATCCACCAGACCCAGGTCCTTCAGAGCGTTACGGACATACGCCTCACTCTGACCCTGCAGGTTATCCGGCAGCTTGACCTTCTCCGGACCACTCGAAACGGTCACAGTCACGGTCGAACCCTTGTTAACCTTCGAGCCAACACCCGGCTCGACGCTGATCACGTCGCCCTTCTTGATGTTGTCAGAGTAAGCCGTACGGTAATCCAGCACGAAGCCCAAGTTACGCAGCTGGTTATCGGCATCATCGCGGGAAACATTCACCACAGCCGGAACCGAAACCTGCGGAACCTCATTCAGCTTGTTCTGGTAGTACAGCACCGAGCCGACACTGAAGACCAGCAGAGCCGCAATCAGAGTACCCACGAGGAAACGAACCCACGCACGCTTACGCGGCGAAGACTCATCGTACTCGGCGTACTCCTCATCGTCGTACAGTTCCTCATCATCTTCATAGTCGAAGAAGCCGTTGAGTCCACCATCCTCCACCGAAGCCTCAGTGATCGAGGTGGTGTACGGGGCGTAATCCTCACCCAGGGAAGCAGTAGTCGCCGAAGGAACGAAAGCAGTAGTCATCGCTGCATCCTGAACCACGGTCTCTTCACCCGGGCGAACAACCGACACCAGAGCCTGAGCGAACTCAGCCGCGCTCTGATAACGCTCATCCGGGTTCTTCGCCAGACCCTTCAGAATCACAGCATCCAGACCCGCCGGAACCTCAAGCGGGGTGAACTTGCTCGGAGGCTCCGGAGCGTCAGAGAGGTGCTTAGCCGCCAAATCAACATTCGACTCAGCGTCAAACGGAGAACGACCAGCAATCATCTCGTAAATCACGCAGGCAGCAGAGTACAGGTCGCTACGAGCGTCAACATCCTTGCCGCTCACCTGCTCAGGGGACATGTAGCGTGCGCTACCCATCACCACGTTAGCCTTGGTTAGCGCCTCGCCAGCTTCCTCAATGGCACGGGAAATACCGAAATCCATGACCTTAATCTGGCCGGGCTGTCCCTTAGCGATATTCTCGCTGGTACGGTCCAGCACCATAATATTCGCCGGCTTAATATCGCGGTGAATAATGCCCATCGAGTGGCTGTACTGCAAAGCACCCAGAAGCTGCTCGGAATAGCCCAAAGCATCACGGACCGGCAGGTGGCCGCCACGGGACAGAATGGAACGCAGAGTGTGACCCTCCACGTACTCCATCACGATATAAGGAATAGCGGTGCCCTCATCCGAAGAATCAGACTCCTTGCCATCCTGCGAGGGGTTATACGAACCGGTGTCATAGACAGCAACAATCGCAGGATTGTTCAGAGACGCCACAGCCTCCGCCTCACGCTTAAAGCGTGCGCGGAACGTATCGTCCTGGGCCTGCTCCGGGCGCAGAATCTTAAGCGCAACCTTGCGGCCGAGGCGAGTATCCTCAGCAGCATAAACGGTTGCCATCGCACCGGTACCGATTACCTCGAGTACCTTGTAACGGTTATCAACCGTGTCGGGAACCGACAGGTCCATAAGTTCTCCTGGATCACTAAGACTAAAACTAAATCAAAATGTAGGGGCTAACGCGCCGACGCGGAAGCGGAAGCAGAAGCCGACGCAGACGGTGCAGCAGAAGCGCTCGCACTCGAACCCCTACCCGAACTGGAAGAGGCCACATACATGTCTACATTACTACCAACCGTGACCTTGGTGCCAGATGACGGGGTAGTACGAAGTACCGTACCGGGAGCTGCAGTGTCCGAATTCTCATAATGCAGAGAAACGTTCACCCCCAGAGCGGCAACAGCCTTCGACGCCTCATCAACGTTCTTACCTTCAAGGTTCGACGGCAAAGTCACCGACTTCGGACCGGTCGAATAGCGAACAGTCACGCTATTACCCTGCTCCAAAGTACCCGTCGGAGAAACCGAAATCACCGTGTTCTCCGGCTGAGTCGACTCAACGCCCTCAGTCTTGGGGGACAAGCCAAGGTTCTTCAGCTCGTTCACCGCATCCTGCAGCTCGCGACCCTCATAGTTAATCGCATTGACGGTCACCTTCTGCTTAGAAGCACGGGCAGAAGCAGACTCAGCCGGCTCCACCGTAGACACAGTGCCCGGGTTCGTCGGAACAGCAGACGAAGAAGCGCTCGGAACCGGATCAGTCGAACCGCCACCACTATTAGAGGAGAGGACCGTCCAAATACCGCCAGCAATCAGCACGATTGCCAGAAGCAGAGCAACCCACATCCACACGTTCGGGCCACGCTTCGCTGCAGGAGCAGGAGTAGACTTCACCCGACCCGACACGGGACGCATCGTCTGCGCACTCGTACGAGGAATCGGCGCCGTCGTCGGCTCCGGCGAGAAACGACCACCAGAACCAAAACGCGGAGCAGCAGAAGCACTAATCGGCTCAGCCGCAACATCCATAGCGGTCATCGCAACCGTCGCGTCGTCAGCGTTCTCCTCAGCCAAGAACTGAGCCAAAGAAGGAACAGCCTTCACCGCAGCCTTCAGGTCGCGGCGACGAATCGCATCCACCGCAGACGCCAGGGCGGTCGCATCCTTAGGACGCTGAGCCGGGTCCTTCGCCAACAGGCACATAATCAGCGCACGAGCCGGAGCCGGGATGGTCTCCGGAAGCGGCGGCGGCGGATCATTCACCTGAGCCAGCGCAATCGCAATCTGCGACTCACCCGTAAACGGACGACGACCCACCAAGCACTCGTAACCAATAATGCCCAACGAGTACATATCCGAAGACGCGGTAGCCGCCTGACCGGTCGCCTGCTCCGGCGCCAAATACTGGGCAGTACCCATCACCTGGCCGGTAGCCGTCAACGGCACCTGATTAGCCAGACGAGCAATACCGAAATCGGTCACCTTCACGCGGTCATCCGGAGTGATGATGAGGTTACCCGGCTTCACGTCACGATGCACCAGACCCTGCGAATGAGCCGCAGCCAACGCACGAGCCGTCTGAGCAATAAAGTTCAGAATACGATCGGGCGGCAGGGTAGTCTCATGCTCAATGATGCTCGAAAGCGGGTTACCCGGAACCAGCTCCATCACCAGGTACGCCGAGTTGTCCTCCTCGCCGTAGTCGAAAACATTCGCTACGCCGGGGTGGTTCAACAGCGCCGTATTACGGGCCTCAGCGCGGAAACGCTCCAAGAAGCCCGGGTCACCGGTGTACTCCTCCTTGAGGATCTTGACCGCAACGATGCGCCCAAGCACCTTGTCGCGAGCTTTCCACACCTCGCCCATACCGCCAATCGCGATACGTTCGGTTAGGGTGTAGCGCCCGCCCAAAGTGATATCAGCCGCAGGCCTCACTTGTTCAACACCGCCTCAAAGAGTTGCTTACTAGTACTGGTTGCCAGCTGGGCACCGGTCGCCACGTCAATATCCTCGTAGACCACAGCAATCGCAATCTGAGGATCATCAGCCGGCGCGAAACCGGTAAACCAAGAATTATTCAAACCTGCCGTGGTCTCCGCGGTACCGGTCTTACCCGCCACCTTCACACCGGAGACACCAGCATTACGTGCAATACCATTATCAACCGCATTCACCATCCACTGCTTTACCTGGTTAGCAATTTCAGGGCTAGTGGATGTACGCAGCTTCTCAGGAGAGAACTCCTGCAAAGTGCTCAGGTTGCTGGTCTTCACCGAACGAATCAGGTTCGGCTTCATCTGCACGCCGCCATTTGCAATCGCCGCAGAAGTCATCGCCACCTGCAGCGGAGTGGTCTTCACGTCGTACTGACCAATCGCCGACTGAGCCAGCTGGCTCTGCGTCAGATTCGACGGGAAAGTCGACTTAGAAACCGTCAAAGGAATCTTCAAATCCTGGCCGTAACCAAAATTCTCAGCGGTCTTCGCGATACGCTCCTGACCCAGGTCCATCGCAATCTGCGCAAACGGCGTATTACAGGACTGAGCCAAAGCCCACTCAATCGTCGCCTGAGTTCGGGTCGAACACTGACCGCCCGTATAGTTCGGCAGGGTAATGTTCGTGCCCGGCAGCGGCAACTGCGCGGGGTTCGCAATGACCGAAGATGCGTTGTACTTGCCGGACTCCAGCGCCGCCACCGCATCAATAATCTTGAAGGTCGAACCCGGTGAATAGGTGTTACCCGCAATCGCACGGTTAAACAGGGGGCTGTCCTCGTCGGAAGTCAGCGCCTGGTAATTCGCCAAAACCGAAGAGCTCGTATGAGACGACAGAAGATTCGGATCATAGGACGGCGAAGAAGCCATCGCCAGAATCTCACCGGTCTTCGGGTTCAACGCCACCACAGCACCCTTACGACCCTGCAACGCGTTGTAGGCAATGTCCTGAAGCTTCGAATTAATCGTCAGCTCCACACTAGCGCCCTGCGCGGAAGAACCGCTAAATAGCTGCGCCACACGGTCGTAGAACTGGCTATCGCTCGTGCCGGCAAGCTCCTTATCGAGTGCCGCTTCCAGCCCGGTCGCGCCATAAATCGTGGAGAAATAACCCGTCAGAGCCGCATACTTGAGCGGGTGGTTATACACGCGCTGGTAGTTGTACTCATCATCGGACTTCACCGACGAAGCAATCTCCGTACCGTCAACCACAATCGAACCACGTGCCGAACCGTAATTGTCGTAGAGTGCTCGAGAATTCCACTGATTATTCATCAGCGTCTTCGAATCGAAGAACTGAATATAGCTGAGGGTACCCATCAGCAGGACAAACACGCACGCGGCAGACATCCACATGCGGCGAATAGCCCTATCCATTCTTCTCACCTCCAGAATCCTTAGCCGTAATACGCGCCAGAACGCTAGTAGCACCCTCCGGCTCGTAGCTAGTGTCCGCATGGTCAATACCCTGCGGCGCATCGTAACCAGCCACCAGGTGAGGTGCGCGGGCACTATGTGAAATCGACAGCCACAGCGCCACAATAATCCAGTTAGCCACCAACGAGGAGCCACCGGCAGACATGAAAGGAGTCGTCAGACCAGTCAGCGGAATCAAGCGAGTCACGCCGCCAATCACCACGAACAGCTGCAGAACCATGACCGTAGACAGGCCAGCAGCCAGCAGCTTACCGAAACCATCACGAGTACCCAACGCCGCACGGTAACCGCGCGAGACCAGGAGCATGAACATCATCAGGATCGCACCCAGGCCCACCAGGCCCAGCTCCTCACCCAACGAGGAAATAATCATGTCCGAGTTAGCGTACGGGACGAGGTTCGCGCGGCCCTGACCCCAACCGCGGCCAAAAAGACCGCCGTAAGCCAGACCAAAAACGCCCTGCAGAATCTGACCCGAACCGCCAGGAGACGCCTGGTAAATCTCCGGATCAAAAGCGTGCACCCACGCATAAATACGGGCATGCACGTGCGAGACATAGTGGTACGCGAAATAGCCACCCACAGCCATACCAATACCCGCAACCACCAGCCACGAAATACGACCGGTCGACAGGTACAGCATCGCCATGAACAGACCAAAGAACATGATTGCCGAACCAAGGTCCTTCTGGAACACCAGAACACCCAGGCTCACAATCCACGCCAAGAACACCGGCGCCAAATCACGCAGACGCGGCAGATTAACCGGACCAATACGGCGACCAGCCACCAGAATCAGGTCACGGTGCGTCGCCAAATAGCCGGCGAAGAAAATCGCCAAAGTAATCTTCGCGACCTCACCCGGCTGGAACGTGCGGTTACCGATATGAATCCAAATACGAGCACCATTGAGCTCCATACCCAGACCCGGAACCAGCGGCATGATGAGCAGAACCATCGACAGCACCAGCGAGGTGTACGTGACTTTACGCAGCAGGCGGTAATCCCTGAGCACAAACACGATAATCGCGCACAGCACCATAGACACGCCAGTCCACATCAGCTGACCATCACCCACCGGAGCCGCAATCTGCGGATCCAGACGATAAATCATGGTCAAACCAATACCGTTCAGAGCCACCACCAGCGGCAGAATAAACGGATCAGCATAACGGGCGCGGAACTGCATGACTAGGTGAATCAGAAGAGCACCGGCACCCAGCACCACCGTGCACGGCAACCACTGGCTCTTCGACGTATCAAAAGCATGCTCCGGATCAATCAAGTACATGCCGAACGAGCTGATACCCACCGCCAAAACCAGCAGGAAAAGCTCCGTGAAACGGCGTGCACGAGGCGCGTCCGACTCACGACGGAACGAGAACTTAGCCATTGTTCTCACCGCCCTCTGCCGCAGGCGCGGAGGAAACCGTAGCCAGCTCAGGAGCCGGGGATGCCGAATCAGAGCCCGGTGCCTCAGAGCCCGGTGCCTCAGAGCTCGGAGCCTCACTGGGCGCCTCAGCACTCGGGGAAGCAGATGCCGAGGCAGACGCGGAAGCAGACGCAGCGGCCTGCTCAGCCTTCTCACGAGACTGATCTGCCTGAGTCTTCAAACGAGACACAATCTGGTGCGCATCATCCAGGTCCTTCGCCGTAATCGCATTACGCAACAAAGAACGAGTATGATCGCTCAGCTCACTCGTAGGAATATCGGTATTCTCCACCACGTGAGAAAGGCGAATCGGACCCACCGCATGCGGAATACCGTTGTACACCGCAACCGTGCCGTCACTCTCACCCACATAGTAGCTACGCTCCACATAGCGCAGACCGGTCCACGCAGCCAGCGTCAAAATAGCCGCAACCAGCAGAGTAATGAACAGGCGAATCGACCACGACCGCGGGCGCGAACGCTCAACAGTATCCTCAGCGATTAGCTCCTCCAGCTCAGCCGGCAGGGTCGCCTCATCAGACTCAACCTTCAAAGGCACACGCTGAGCCACCGTCGCACGATGCTCCAGGGTACGAGAAGTAACCGCCGGAATCATGCCGGTCTCAGTAGCCACCGAAGCGGCACCAACCAGCTGATGCGGGCGGGAACCCAATTCGCTACGCAAAATCGCAGCATTTGTAAGAGCCGCATCCACGGCGTTATCGTACGTACCGATATGGTGACGCACCGCCCCAGAACCACTGTGCAACAGGGTTCCAGAGAAGTCACGCGCACGACGGAAACGGCGCAACGACCGACGATGAGGCTCCTCAGAGTCCTCATCATGGTGCGCACCCAAAATAGCCTCAGCAGCCTCAGCCGTAGCAGCAACCTCGGGAAGCTTCTGAGTGTTCGTGCTGACCTCCTGCTCCGCCACAATCGAATCAGACAAAGCAGAATCAGGCAGGCTCGAAGGACCCACCGGCTCATCCACCGGCAGAACCTCACGGTCAATCACCTGCAGGGACACAACCGTCACGTTATCCGGAGCGCCACGCTCCAAAGTCATCGCAATCAGAGTGTCAGCAATCTCAGATAGGTCATCGGTAGAACGCATCACCTGCTCAATCTCCGATAGGGACACCACAGCATCCAAACCGTCAGAAGAGAGCACCCAGCGCTCGCCGGGAACAGCGTCCAGAGTCTTCAACTCCAGCTCAGGGGACGCATCAACATCACCCAGAACGCGCATAATCACGTTCTTATGGGGGTGGTTCTCCGCCTCCTGCGGGGTAATACGACCCTCATTGAGCAGACGCTGCACAAACGTATGGTCAGTAGAAATCTGCTCAAACTCACCATCAGCACCCGGACGCAGACGATACGCACGTGAGTCACCAATATGGGCGAACTCAATGCAATCACCATCAATCAGCAGGGCAGTACAGGTCGTACCCATGCCCGCCAGCTGCGGATCATTGGCCGCCAGCTCATTAATGATCAGGTTTGCGCTCTGAATCTCATCAGCCAGATAGACGCCGCCAGCACCATCTTCAAAATCGGGGTGATCGAGCGGAGTCAGATTCAGAACCGTCGTAGCCGACGCGACATCGCCGCCCACGTGGCCGCCCATGCCATCAGCAACGACAGCAAGGAAACGACCACCGTAGCCGGAGTCATCATTCTTCGAGCGTTTCAGACCCGTATCAGAGCGGGCCTCAAAACGAAAAGCAATCTTCATACACTAGCCCCTCAACTGCATGGTGGTACCGCCAACGCGGAAATCATCACCGGGCTCAATCGGGGTCGCACGAGTCAGACGCTCGCCATTGACGAACGTACCATTAGTAGAATTCAAATCCTCAAGGAACCAACGGGAACCCTGAGGGAACAGACGCGCATGGCGGCCCGAGGCGTAATCATCCTGCAGGGACACCTCAATGTCATTAGCGCGGCCAATAGTAATCGGGTGGTCCCCCAGCTGCATCATCGCGCCAGCCTGCGCACCGGCAGTAATCACAAGCTGCGAAGGGCGAGTCGGCGGAGGCGCAATATGGGTAGCCTCCGGAACCGCATCAACCGGTGCCGCACGGTAGTTCTTACCCAAACCAAGGTCACGGCGAGCCGCCGAAACCACCAGGAAAACAAAGAACCAAATCAGAGCCAGAAAAGCGTAACGAAGGATAGTAACGGTCAATTCAGACGCCATTAACGGACACCTCCGGTCGAACTATGGAAGATGATGCGGGTATTACCCATGCGAAGCAGCGAACCGTTCGCCAGCACCACCGGCGCACGCAGAGGCGCACCATTAATCAACGTGCCGTTAGTAGAACCCATATCGGAGGCGACCACCGCACCACCCTGCATCGAAAGCTGCAGGTGACGGCGAGAAACACCCTTATCGTCCAGGCGAAGATCAGCATCAGAACCGCGACCCAGCACAAACGGCAGGTGGTTCACCGGGTGCATACGACCCTCAATCTCCAAGAAGAAACGGGGGGCACCCGCTGCAGGGGATGCTACAGGCATATTCAGGCGAGCCGCAGGAGCCTGCTGAGGCGCAGGGCTCGGTACGGGCTGAGCCTGCTGAGCAGCCGGCTTCGTAATGCGGGTCGGCAAAGAAGATTCACGCGGCGGACGCACCGGCGCGTAGTTAGTAGCACCGCGCAGAGACGGCGACGCCGGAGCCTCCGGCACAGAGAACGGCTCGAAAGTCGCAACAACCTCAAACTCGCCCTCAGAGAGAGAATCAAGAACGTTGAAGGTCACGCGAACCGCGCCAATGAGGGTGTAACCCTGAGCGCGGGCGTGCGAAATCGCCAAATCGCACAGCTCAACAGCGAACGGGTTGCCCCACTCGCGCACGCGCGGGAAATCGACCGGCGCGAAACGCAGAGTGTAGACATTAGGAGCCATGGTGCGACCGCTGCCGTCCACGTAGGACTCGTCATCCATCATGATGCGGACGCGGTTAGCGACATCCGCCTTCGCAAAGGTGCCGAAGCCCTTGGAAAGGCCGACAGTGCGACCGATGCCTTGCTCCAGCTTGCCCAGCTTGTCGAAAAACTTCATGCCGCCTCCTTCTCAACGACCATTCCGAGCAACAGACCGCGCAAACGGTCTTTATCCGAAAGGCTCAGTTTAACGAGCGTGTCTGTGCGTTAGCTGTGTGTCCTGTGAATGAACACACCCGATTCTATTTTAGGTGATGCACTCGCCATCGCTCTGGAACCCCGTCATTTAGCGGGGGATTGGTTATGGATATGAAAAAATCCCCGGTTCTTTCGAACCGGGGATCGTTGGTGCGCGAGGGGGGAGTTGAACCCCCACGCCCTCACGGGCACACGGACCTGAACCGTGCGCGTCTGCCTATTCCGCCACTCGCGCATGTGTCTTACGGTGTATCACCGCAGGCAACACATAAAACTATACGGACTGCATGCAGTGCTGTCCAATTGAGAGAGTGTGACCTTCGTTACTTGTGCTGCGTGGAGGTGGTGGTGGGGTGCTCAGGAAGAGCCTCCGAGCCGTTACCAGCCGCCCTCCTTGGAAGCCGCCGTATCGGAAGCAGTCACCTCGGAAACAGCCGCAGAAGCCTGCGCTCCGCGTTCCTGTTCAGCACGCTCCCGATCGATGCGTTCCATGCGGGCACGCAACAACCACGTCACCGGACCCACATACGGCAGGCACAGCACCAGCAGAAGCCACTTCAGCTTCTGCACCTCCGAAAAATGCGGGTTCCGGTGAATCGTCACCAGGCACAGCAGTGCCAACGCAATACCCGCCAGAAAAACAACCGTGACCACCAGCTCCAGTACGGCATGCCAATCCATAAACCCTCCTAATATCCTCCCTAAGGATACAGACCCCGGATACGCCCCGGGATATGTATCAGGACGCACCCAGAACGTGCGCCGGCAGGCACGCTCTCCACACGCCCCTCGGGCACGCAAAAGGGCCCGCCCCGCACACGGCAGGACGGACCCTCCAACAATGCCTTACGCAGAAACCTACGCGCGGCTCACAAACTAGCGGCTAGCCTTCTTAGCCTTCTTCGCGGCACGACGCTCAGCAGTCTTCGCATCATACTCAGCCCAGAACTCACGGGTAGTCACCGCATCGGTGCCATCCCACGCCGCCAGATTCTTAATCTCCGGCATATCCGAAGCCTTGAAAATCGGCTCCAAACCAGCCTTACGCTGAGCCTCGTAATTCTTCAAGACCGCAACCACCTTCGGGGTCAGCAGCAACACGGCCGTCAAGTTCACAATCACCATGCCGGCATTCAGCATATCCGCGGTAGTCCACACCAGATCCAGCGAAGAAATCGCGCCGAAGAACACGAACACCAGAACCAGCGCGCGGAAAATAGTCATCGGCAGTTTACGCTCAGTCACGAAACGCATGTTCGACTCGCCGTAGTAGTAGTTACCGATCACGGTCGAGAACGCAAACATGAAAATAGCGATAGTCAAGAAGTGCACCGCCCAGTCGCCCAGCTGCATAGCCAGCGCCGACTGAGTCAGCGACGCACCACGAGAACGATCACCATAAGTCGGGTTCGACAGCAGCACAATAAACGCAGTCACAGTACACGCCATCATGGTGTCAAAGTAAACACCCAAAGTCTGAACGTAACCCTGCTTAGCCGGGTGAGAAATAGTAGCGGTCGCGCCAGCGTTCGGAGCAGTACCCATACCCGCCTCGTTAGTCAGCAGGCCACGCTTCATACCCCAAATCACGGCACCCATGGTACCGCCGGTCACAAACTCCTTAATGCCGAAAGCACCCTGGAAAATCATCAGCAGCATATTCGGAACCTCAGTGATGTTCAGCAGAACAACCAGCAGGCCCAGCAGCAGATACAGCACCGCCATAATCGGCACCAGCCACTCAGTCACCGAAGAAATCGCGCGAATACCACCGAAAATAATAGCCGCAGTCAGCGCCACCATAATCAGACCAATAGTGATGCGGAAGCCCATCGAGTTAGTACCCGAAACGTCAATATTGAACGAGTTCGCCGTAGCATCCACCACAGCATTCGTCTGAACCGCCACAAACACAAACGCGTAAGTGATCACGATGAACGCCACGAAGATATAACCCATCCAACGGGCATTCAGGCCGCGCTTCATGTAGTACGCCGGACCACCAATATAGGAATCCTTACCGCGCTCCTTGTACAGCTGACCCAGAAGGGATTCCGCAAAAGCGGACGCCGCACCAACAGCAGCAATAACCCACATCCAGAACACAGCACCCGGGCCGCCCATAGCAATCGCCAAAGCAACACCCGCAACAGTACCGGTACCCACACGAGAAGCAGCCGAAACAGTAAACGCACGGAACGAAGAAATGCTCTTCTTACCGTCAGCCTCACGAGCAACCGGGTCACCCAGGACACGAACCATTTCCTTAATGGAACGCCACTGCACACCGCGAGTGCGAATCGTAATGTACAGACCAGCCGCAATCAGAGCGTAGTAGAGGAAGTTACTCCACATCCAGTTCTGCACAGCATCCACGGAGGAAGTCAGTCCCGCAGTCTGCTCATTAATGTCCCCGATGATATTCAGAAGAAAATCCACTCGGTACTCCAATCTTGAAAGCAAAAAGCCCGCACGCTCAAACCCGGAAGACGGAGAACATGTGGGCTACATTGCTGGGTGGTGCGGACTCACGCCGCGTAGCGGAGACAGATACACTCCGCATGATTAGTCACCCCATTGTGTCGGGTGCAACCCCCGCTCGGCAACTTAAAAAAGGGGCCCAATCCAAAATGTAACGAATACTTAATATATGGGCAGATTAAATATAGGCTCCGTGCGGGTGTTAGCCATACCGGCGAGGCGGGCGTGAAGAGCCCGGCGCAAGGCACAAAACCTCGCACCGGGCACAGTAAATAAGCGGAGGTATCGGTTGGGTTATGAACGTTCAGGCTTCACAAACGGGAACGACAACACCCCACGAATCTGCGTCTGAGCCAACAGCATCACCAAACGGTCCACGCCCAGACCCAAACCACCCGTCGGCGGCATACCCGTCTCCAAGGCGTAGAGGAAATCCTCATCAACCTCCATCGCCTCAAGGTCACCCGAAGCCGCCTTCAACGACTGCTCCGTTAGGCGCTCACGCTGCACCAACGGATCCGCCAGCTCCGAGTAAGCGCAACCCATCTCCATACCGTTAATCACCAAATCCCAACGCTCCGCCAAACCCGGAACACTACGATGCGGCGCCGCAAGCGGACTCGTCTCCGCCGGGAAATCCGTATAGAACGTCGGCTCCACCGTATGCGCCTCAACCAGCTCACCATACAGCTCCTCAACAATCGCGCCCGGGCCCATACCCTCATGAACACGCACACCGTGCTGCTGCGCCAAAGCCAGCAACTCCTCGAAATCCGTCTGCACATCCACGCGGTGGCCCAGCGCCTCCGACAGGGCATCACACACCGACACCACACGCCACGGACCCGACACATCACGCACAACGCGCTCGCTCGAAGCCTTATGACCCAGAGGCAAAGACACCGAACCAAACACCGACTGCGCGGCATCCTTAATCAGGCGCTCCGTCAACTCACGCATCTGCACATAATCCGCATACGGGCGGTACGCCTCAAGCACCGTAAACTCGGGATTATGGGTCGCATCAGCACCCTCATTACGGAAATCACGACCCAACTCATACACCGGACCGCTACCGCCCACCACCAGACGCTTCAGATACAGCTCCGGCGCAATACGCAGCGTCAAATCCTCACCGTACGCATTGATATACGTGCGGAACGGGCGCGCGCTCGCACCACCGTGCACCGTATGCAGAATTGGGGTCTCCACTTCAAGGAAACCCTCCGCATCCAGACGGGCGCGCAACGCCTTAATCACCGCCGTGCGCAGGCGCAGATTCTGCATCTGATCCGGATGCACCAGCAGGTCCGTGGAACGGCGACGCAGACGCGCCTCCGGGTCGGTAAAGGAGTCGAAGGGGATGGGGTGCAGGCTCTTCGACGCCATGCGCCAGCTGGAGGCAATCAACGATCGAGTGCCGTTGCGGCTCGCCCCGTAGGCACCCAGCACAGTGATGATGTCACCGGTGTCCAGGTCATGGGAGGCGAGGCTCAGCAGGCGCTCGCCCACCAGGGCTCGTTCCATCACGACCTGCAGGGTTTCGCCCCCTTCAATCAGGGTTGCGAAGAGGACCCCACCGTGGTTGCGAAGCGCGCGAATACGGCCCGAAACCATAAATTCCGAATTAGGAATATTTTCAGAAGAGAATATACGCAGGGCATCCTTCACGCCTAGAATAGGCGCACCATTACTGCGTATCTCACCACCCAGCGGATACGGCTCCATACCTGCTGAACGCAGCGCCTCCAAATGGCGCAGACGATGCTGAGTCTGATCACTACGCGACACCTCAGGAAGCTCTTCAACAGCAGATACCTGCAACTGGCGAAGAGCCTCCAACTCATCTGCAGAAAGAACCTGCTCCTGATCCTGCAAACGGCGAGCCGACAGATTCGGCAAAAAGCCCTCCGCCATACCCGCAGCAACCACCACATTCACCATCGCCAACGTCGGCTCCGTCGCCAAAAAACGAGGAACCCACAGCGGGGCAAACTTCAGATTGAAACGATACAGACGGCGCAACTGCAGAAAACGATCCAGCACACCCAAAGAACGGGAAGCAAAACGATTCCACGCCGAAGCGCCCACCTGATCGGCAGCCTCAAAAATATGGCCAAACATCGCAAAATTCAGCGACACCCGACGCACACCGAGCGATGCCGCCTGCTCCATCAGCGACGCCACCATAAACTCCACCACACCATTAGGTGCCTCGGGGGAGCGGCGCATAACATCCAGCGACAGACCGGTCGGACCCCACGGGACGAACGACAGCAGAGCCACCATCTGGCCGGCTTCATCATGAGCCGAAACCAGCAGAGACGACGAATCCGCCGGATCATTCACACGGTTCAAAGCCATCGAAAAACCGCGCTCCACACGGCCATGACGCCACGCCGAAATATTCTCCGCCACCTGCTGACGCTGCTGCTCATCCAGCTCCGCAAAGCGACGCATCTGCGCCGTGTACCCGCCACGACGCACACGCTGAACCGCCTGACGCACCGGCAGCATCGATGTGTCATTGAGCGTGAAGCGGTCCGCCTCCAGGACCGCCTCCTCACCCATCTGAATAATCGACAGACCCGCACGGTTGTAGGCGCGCGCGCCCGCCTCACTCACGCTCAGCGCCGCAGGAACCCAGCCGTAGCTACGCGCCTGCAACATCCACTGCTCAATCGCGGCATCCCACGAATCCGGGTCACCCACCGGGTCACTCGACGCCAAACATACCGAACCGACCGAACGGTACGTAATCGCCGCCCTCTGATCCGGAGAGAAAACCACCTGCTTATCGCGACGCGTCGCGAAATAGGAGAGCGAATCATTGGCACCGTACTGCTGCAGCAGGGCGCGAATCTTCAGCTCCTTCTCGCCGGTCCACGCGTCCGGGGCGCGGTAACCACGCGCCAACAGGTACAGCGCCGCAACCAGCGAAGCACCGTAGCCAAAAGACGCCAAGAAACCCACCACATCGGCAGCCCACACGCCAGGATGGGTACGCTCAATACCCATGCCGTGCATCAGCAGCTCCCACGGGGTGATGGAATGCAGCGGCTCCCACACACCAATACGGCACAGGTACCAGAGCACCAGCGTAGTCAGCAGGATGCCACCCACCGCCGTAGACGCCGCACCCGCCCACGAGAGGCGACCAATACGCGCCGGGAACGCCGAACGAATCGAGAAGAGGAAGGGCACCAGCACGCACGCAAACACGATGGAGAGCGTATCGACCGTCGAGGAGAAAATACGGTCCTTATGCATGATTCCCTCAGGGAACACCAGCGTGAAGGCGCTATGGGTCGCAAGTAGCGCACCCAGCACCTGAAAAACGATGGCGGCAATGAGGGCAGCGCGCTTGCGCACAATCAGCCCGGAAACCATCACAATCATCGTGATGGCGCTGGGCAGCGTGTGCGTGGAGGGAATATTCAGCAGGTCGGCGGTGACTTCCCACCAAGTGAAGCCGCGACCGTGCCGCAGAGGAGAAATAATCCACGCGAACGTGGTCAGAAGCGCGGCAAAAGAATACACCCCGATCACCACGCGTGCTGATATCTCTGCATACCTTGAGGGAGGCGCGGGCGCCTGCCCTGCTCGTGCTGTACGGCGACGTGAGGTAGTGCGGTGAGACATCATTATCAGCGGAGGATCGGGGTGTAGGAAGGTACTAGACCTTAGGAGTTCTTGCTAGGCTTCAGCCTTCGGGTCACGGTAGGTGCCCTCGAAGATATCGGGGATGCCGTTGTCGTCAGCGTCCACGCTTTCCTTCTCAGCCAGGGCACGGTAGTGCTTGTTACGGCGTGAAAGGATGATGGCACCAACAATTGCGGCGAGCACAGAGCCGAAAAGAATTGCAATCTTGGCATCTTCGGTGTGCGGAGAGCCGTGCGGGAAGGACAGCTCAGCCACCAGCAGGGACACGGTGAAGCCGATACCGCCGGTTGCAGCCAGGCCGACCACGTCAATCCAGGCGACGTCCGGGTCGAGGTTAGCGTTCTTGAAGCGGGTCACGAGCCAGGTGGTACCGAAAATACCGATGGTCTTACCGGCAACCAGCGCAACCATAATGCCGACCGCTACAGAGTCGGTGAGGGCGCGTCCGAGGCCTTCAAAGCCGCCTACAGCCACACCCGCGCTGAAGAACGCGAAGATGGGCACGCAGATGCCGGTAGAGAGGGGGCGGAAGCGGTGCTCCAGTACCTCTGCCAGGCCGTGTTCTGCGTGCGCTGCCTCGGAGCGTGCGGTCATCTTCACGGGCACCAGGAAGCCGAGAACCACACCGGAAATAGTGGCGTGAATACCGGATTCGAGGAAGAGCGCCCAGGTGATGATGCCCAGGGGCAGCAGCAGAACCCATGCGGCGAGAGGCTTCAGGTGCAGCATGGTCTCGCCTCGGTACGCGATGAACGCGAACAGGGCGAGGGGAATCAGCGCGAAGAGCAGGTACTCGCCATGGAAGTTATTGGTATAGAAAATCGCGATAATGCAGATTGCGATGAGGTCGTCGACCACAGCCAGGGTCAGTAGGAAGACGCGCATCGCCGAGGGGAGGAAAGTACCCACGGCGGCGAGAACAGACACCGCGAACGCAATATCGGTTGCGGTGGGGATAGCCCAACCGTGCAGTGCGGTGGGGCTGGTGAAGTTCAGTGCCGTGTAGATAATTGCGGGTACTGCAACGCCACCGAAAGCGGCCGCAATCGGCACAATAGCGGTGGAGGGCGACTTGAGGTCACCAATCACGAATTCCTTCTTCAGCTCCAGACCGGTGAGGAAGAAGAAAACGACGAGCAGACCGTCTGCCGCCCAGGTGCCGATGCTCATCTGCAGGTGGTTGAAACCGGGGATGACCGGGCCAACAACGGTGTCTCGCAGACC
Organism: Rothia mucilaginosa; assembly: GCF_964211445.1. Taxonomy (GTDB): domain Bacteria; phylum Actinomycetota; class Actinomycetes; order Actinomycetales; family Micrococcaceae; genus Rothia; species Rothia mucilaginosa_E. The sequence continues at coordinate 24,732 of NZ_CAXOQT010000023.1, forward strand.
AAAGTAGAAGCTGGAGGCGGGGGTGTTGGCGAGTACTACTGCCAGCACCGTCGCAATCAGAAGCACGGTACCGCCGACGGATTCGGCACGCAGAATGTCGGCTACGCGGCGTGAGTTGCTATAGGAGCCGCGGCTGAGGGTATCTGGGTTGGTGTGAGTCATTCTCTCCTCTTTCTGCCGCGGTATTATGCGGCATCTAAGGCTTTTAAGTTTACTCTGCGCTGTATGAGTATTCGAGTACCCGCTGGCGGCTTTTAGCTCCTGGACGGTGCACTGTGGTGAGTTTTCAGATGTTAAATGCATAAACGTTCCGCCCTCACCGCGGTGTGCGGTGAGAGCGGAACGTTAAATATTCTGCAGCTATTCTGCGGGTTCGACTAGTGCTCTAGTCGCGCAAATGCGAGATTATGCGCCTGCGATAGCGGGTGCGCCGGACTCCTGGCCGTGGTCGTGTGCCAGCTCGCGTGCAACGTAGTTCTCCAGGTCGAAGAGGTTGCCGTTTGCGCGCTTTACAACGGTCACGAGGGTCTCCATGGTTGCAACTTCCTCAACCTGCTCCTTCAGGAACCAGAGGATGAACTGCTCGCCCAGTGCGTAGTTCTCAGCGCGTGCTGCGGAGAACAGAGCCTCGATCTGACCGGTGACAGCCTTCTCCTGTGCCAGGGACAGGTCAACGATTTCCTGGACGTTCTCGAAGTCGTTCTTCACGGCGGGAACAGCGGGGATCTCGACCTTGTGGCCGCGGTCCAGCTTGTACTGAACCATCATGAGTGCGTGCTCGCGCTCTTCGAGGGACTGGCGGTAGAAGAACTTAGCCAGCTGGGGCAGGTCTTCGCCGTCGAGCCAGATAGCCATGGACAGGTACTGGTGAGATGCTGCGAACTCGTGGCCGATCTGCTCGTTCAGAAGGTCGTAGAAAGACTTAGACATATGGTTTCTCCTTATATGGTGATTGCTTCGTAGGCGCCGGATGGCGCGGTGCAACCTGTTGGTATTTATCGTACGGTGTGCAGTGGGTCGTGTACAGAGAGAAAAGGCTAATCGGTGGGGCAGATGAGGTATCCCTGACATATTGTCACCACTACCCTTAGTGTGGGTGACCTGAATATACCCTTTGGTTTGGGTGGTATTGAGTGTGTTCCCTTGATATTTCGCGGTTTAAGGCGGCATGAAGCACCTAGATTTCCCACGCACATGCACGATGCATTTGTGTCCGGTAGCTGATAATCCGGCGTTTCTGGGCGGTGCGTTACGGCGTAAAAAATTTTTAAAAATTCTTCGCAGATGACGGTGCGTGGGACTACTTTGAGGCTACTTTAGGGGTTTTAAGGTTCGCGCGTGCTGTAGCGCTCGCGGCTACACGGGCCTGATCAAGAAATCTGTTAAAGAGATAAGGCACGTTCCCGGTGGGAATGTGCCTTATCTCTGGTTCTCTCAACTCTCACCCGCAGGGCAGGTGGAGGAGGTTATTGTGTGGGGTAGTCCCCACGTTTGAGCGCATCAATGGAGATGACGTTTGAGGGGGTGTTGCCAAGGACCGCCTCGCCGATTTCTGCGAGGTGCTCAACCTGCTCGGTGGTGAGGTGGTCAAAAATCTGGCGGCGTACTTCGTTCACGTGGCCGGGTGCGACCTCCTGCACCTTCTGGTCGCCTGCGGGGAGCAGGTGACAGATGCTGACGCGGCGGTCTTCTGCACTGAGGGAGCGGCGGACGTATCCGTCCTTCTCCAAGCGTGCCACGACGCGGGAGAGACGTGCCGGGAGGGTGTTGGTGGTAATTGCCAGTTCGGTCATGGTCAAGGAATTGTCCTTGGACTCGGAGAGCATCGCGAGCACCATGTATTCAACGAAGCTAATGCCGGCTTCGGTCTGCAGCTGGTTTTCCAGCTTGCGGGTGAGGTTGAAAATGATGGAGCTGATAAAGAGCCAGCCTTCTCGCTCCTGCGGGGAGAGCCACTGGATGGATTCGCTGTGTGCGGTATTGTCAGGCCGCTGCGCAGACGTGGTTGGTGTGGACACGGGATTGGTTCCTCTTTTATCGGATATGGAGCTCCCTTATTAAGGGGAGATGCGGTGTATTGGCACCCATTCTAGCGAAAGGTCTTACTCGCAACCTGAAATTGGTACGGTCAAGTAATGGTTGACACTTTGGTGCTAATTTTTTAGAGGGTGCTAGGGTCATCTTTTTGCACGCAGTGACTGCAAAAACCTTGGGTAGACAAGTGATGCGCGACATATTTAAAAAGATTTCCGGTACAAGTATAGATGAGAACGTACCAAGAAGCATACTCATGAATTAAGCCAACTTCCGCGGAATATCAAGGTTTTTAGGGGTGTGGGTGAAAATTCTAGGGAGTGTAAAGAGCTTACCAAGGGTGAAAAATAACGAAACGATAACAGAATTTTTAAAAAAATCTCGGTTTTGGCTTTGCAACCGTAATGAAACCGTGTACACTAATTACATAACGGGGTCGAAGGAAGCCTCCGAGGCGAGACCGGAAGCTCGCTTCGATAGGTTCGACTCTCTATTTATCGGTGATTGTCGTCGGTGTACGAGTAACTCGTATTTCTACCGACGGATGTGCGGTGCGGGTGCAGTTCGTGGTTGGGCTGCATTCCGTACCGTATCTTTTTAACTCGAATTTCTATCAACTCACTCTAAGAGCATCCAATGGTCGGGTGCTCTTTTTCTTTGCCCTCATAGGGATTAGCAAGAGCGCCCCTGCGAACTAGGGGAGGAGCATGAATTGAGGGGTCTGCGTACCTGCACTGCGCACCTTGCAGCTGTGGTGTTGCTGCGCCGTATCGCGCCAGGAATGTTATCCATAGGGGTTATCCACAATGGTTATCCACAATGTGGAGAACTTACACGCATGTGATTTGGTGAAGCTGGCGATGGTGGCAATGCAAGATGCAAAGAGGGGCCCAGTCGAAAAATTCTTGTAATTACAGGCTTTCGAGGCTGTTAAAAGCGAGGGTAAGTTCTTAAACAGAAGACCTTTTCACCTATAAAACCGCGGAACCCGAAAATTTCCACAGCTGTGGATAACCCTGTGCACTTAATCCACCGCCTCCGGCGTAAGGAGGCGCGTAAGATCGCTCGGCGGCCCTGTTAGTACTCAATATTTTGGCTAGTAGAAGGAAAAACACCCCGAATGAGGGCGAAAATTCTGCAGTTTATCCCCCGCGCATCCCCAAAATAGGATGTTATCCACAGTAGTTATCCACAGTGTGGAGAACTTACAACTCTGTTATTCACATGAGTGCATACCCCGGTATTTCAAGGCAGAATAGGGTGCCGACCCCGAAAATCCTGTTGATACACAGGATTATCCACAGGTGTGGGGAAAAGTCTTCGCCTGAAATCCACATGCTCAAGCGAGGTCTTACATAAATGTGACGCACCCCAACTCATGAAAAGTAAAGTAAACGCTACGCTGGTAATCTTTAATACAAGCCAAGTTTTCTAATGAAAGGCATCATCATGGCTGAAAAGTACACCCTCCCCGAGCTCCCCTACGACTACGCGGCGCTCGAGCCCCACATCTCCGCAAAGATCATGGAGCTGCACCACGACAAGCACCACGCAGCATACGTTGCAGGCGCTAACGCAGCTCTCGAGCAGCTCGAAGAGGCACGCGAGAACGGTGCATACGGCAACGTCTCCAAGCTCTCCAAGGACCTGGCGTTCAACCTGGGTGGCCACACCAACCACTCCATCTTCTGGAACAACCTGTCCCCCGAGGGTGGCGACAAGCCCACCGGCGAGCTGGCAGCAGCAATCGACGAGTTCTTCGGCTCCTTCGACAAGTTCCGCGAGCACTTCACCAACGTTGCACTGACCATTCAGGGCTCCGGCTGGGCAATCCTCGCATGGGACACCGTTGGCAAGCGCCTCATCATCGAGCAGCTCTACGATCAGCAGGGCAACATCTCCGTTGCACTGATCCCCGTTCTGCAGCTGGACATGTGGGAGCACGCATTCTACCTGGACTACCAGAACGTCAAGGGCGACTACGTCAAGGCATTCTGGAACATTGTGAACTGGGCTGACGTTCAGGCTCGCTTCGAGCGCGCAGTGTCCCAGACCAAGGGCCTGGTCCTCTAATCTAAGTTTTCGCCAGCGCGGTGACGTAGCCGCGGTGAGATAACTGAAACGGGTGCCCGGCGCCTCCATATTCGGAGGTGCTGGGCACCCGTTTGTGGTATTCAGGAGTTGCCCCGCGGGGTTGGGCGTGGAACCCTAGAGCGCCAGCGTGCGGTACACCAAACCGCGGCGTCCCGAACGCGCTTTTTGCTCTACCAAGCCTCGCTGGATTAGCTTGGGTAGCGCGTAACGTACCTGCCGTGTACTCAACTCGGTGTTTTCCGCGATATCAGCGACGGTAGCGGGCCCTCGGGTCAAAGCAACGTACACCTGGGATTCCGTAGGGGATAGATTTTCCGGTATCTCAGCACGTTGAGGAGGCGAGGATACCTCCATTATGCTCGTAGGCTGCGTGTTATCGGCAGGGCGGTAGATAATGACGCGTACCTGGATACCCTCGTCGATAATATGCGCCTTACGCAACCCGGCATCAACCAGGGCCTGTTGTGCAGCTAGGATACCGCCGCCTTCGCCTTCGATTAGTCGGTGACCGTCACTGAGACGAATGTTCTGGCAGATAGCATAGAGCGCCTCGTTTACAGCCGCGGGGCGATGCACGAGGCCTACCTGACTCGGCAGGATGCCCCAAAAACCGCCAGGGCTGATGATTTCAATACGGCCGCGTTTGATAAAAATCTGTATAAATTTTCCGGATGCATCCCGTTCATAGCTCCGGTGGACGAGTGCGTTAGCCACGAACTCACGGAGAGCTACCAGGGGGATTTCTGGCTGATCGATGAGCCCCGCACCATTGGGAGCTGTGACGGTGCGGTTCTTGATGTTGCGCATAAGCCATGCAAGGGTATCTTCAAGCATGGCGGGAATAGGGCCTTCACTTCGAAAACGGTCATCATTGCGGGCGTTGCCGCTTACAGAAACTATGCCGATAATGCTTGCCCCAGCATAGAATTGCTGCGGGTAATCACCCAGGGCGCATAGCCCGGCTAAGGTCAACTCGTCATGGGCATCAATGACGTTGCGTTTGCGCAGGATCTCCGCGTCGGAGTCATTACGTAGACGCGCTGAGGAAAGACGCACCTGGTGTAGGAAATCCTCGGTGTAGGATTTGTCCAAATCTTCACTGGATGTGTTGGGAATTGATTGTAGGTCATTGTGTGGTTTGTGGCGCTGCGCGTACATTAGACTGAGCGCGTAGCCATCCATTGGGTAGTCGCCGTCTCCGAGTCGCTGGTAGGCTATATTACCTTTGAAGCAGGGACGTTCCTGCACCGGCAGACCCGGAACGGTTACGATGAGTAGCTGATGGCCATCCAAAGTTATATCGTCGGTTTCTACTACGATTTTTGGCTTAAGATTTTGAGCAGCATCAATAATCTTTGCCCGCAAATCTTCAACATCATAAACACCTACAGGTGCAAACTCCTGAGATTCGTCGACACCGCATATGATTGTGCCTCCGTCGGGAAGGTTAGCAAAGCTACAGATAGTTTCCGCCACGGAAGAGGGGTAACCCATGTGGGCTGATTTAACCTCTACGGTCAGGCTGTCTCTGCCTAGAAGCCGTAGCTCGTTGAGTGTTTGTGTTAGTTCTTCAGGCGTATACATGTACATATTGTAATTCCTGGAGTGACATTTTGAGCCTCATGCGGGACATTAATTACAAATAAGATGGGTTTTAGTGACAAATATGTAACTATCGAGGATGATTTGTTACATAAATAGTAGGCGGTCTGCGAAGTTGGGTGAATGTGTCCCGACTGCTGCCATGGTGAGTGCCCGGCGCCTCCACATTCGGAGGTGCTGGGCACCCGTTTGTTGTATTCAGAAGTTGCCCGCGGGGTTGGGCGCGGAACCCTAGAGCGCCAGCGTGCGGTCAATGCGGATGCGGCGGCAGAAATCCTCATCATGGCTCACCACAATGAGCGCGCCGGTATAGGCTTCGAGCGCCTGCACCAGCCAATCCACCGAAGAAATATCGAGGTTATTCGTCGGCTCATCCAACATGAGCAGCTGCGGCACAGGGTCAGCCAGAAGCACCTGCGCCACCGCGGCGCGGAACCGCTCACCACCGGAGAGCTCACTGGTCTTATGGTGCACGCTTTCGCGACGGAAAAGCAGCCGCGCCAGCTGGTCACGCAGATGCTGTTCGCTCACGCCAGGGTTAGCCCGCTGCACGCTCTGCAGAAGAGTGAGCTCCGGGTCGAGGGTGATGCGCTGAGGAATGTACGCCCCCTCGATGCAGTACTCGACGCGGTAGGCGGGCTCCACGGGGGAGCGGTACTCCGGGTCGCCGGCGTGGGCAATTGCCTCAAGGAGGGTGGTCTTGCCGCTGCCGTTTGCGCCGGTGATGCGCAGGTGCTCGGGGCCGCTGAGAATCAGGTGCTCGGGGCGCTCCGCCGGGGTTCCCTGCTGGCTCTCGCTATCAGCCCCGGCGGGTGAAATATGCAGAGAATCAACCTTGGTGGGTTGCTGAATGGCAAATGTTTCACGTGAAACCCGAGAGTCAACACAGCGAGAATCAACCCTGCTCAGCTCCAGCACCTTACGTCCCGCGGGTAGGGGTTGTTGGCTCAGCTCGGCATAGATTTTCTCCTGCACGCGGACCTCATTCTGCGCGTTCTGGTATTCCTCCTGAGCCTGCTCCTGCTTGCCGACGCGCAGAACTCGAAGCTTCGCCGCCGCCTGCCGTGAGGCATCCTTGGCGAGGGCAAGAATCGTATCCGGCTGGTCGTCCTTCCACACCTGCGCCATGTTCTTCGAAATAATCTCCTGCGCATGCACCCACTCACGGTGCGCAGAACGTACCCGGTTTTTCGCCTCGCTCACGCGACGCTGAGCTGCCTGCTGTTCGGTGTCCAGCGCCTGGCGGTAGGTGCTGTAGTTGCCTTCGAAGAGGCGCAGATGAGCCAGCCCCTGCCGGTCGGCGTGAAGCTCCGCAATCACGTGCATGCGCTCCAATAGGTCGCGGTCGTGGCTAATAATGAGCGCCGGGCAGGGCAGCGCTTCCAGTGCCGTGAAGAGCTGAGCCTTCGCTGCAGAGTCCAGGTTGTTGGTCGGCTCATCGAGCAGGATGAACTCGGGGTCAGAACTCATCAGTGAGGCAAGTGCGGCGATGACCGCCTCGCCACCGGAGAAGCAGTGCATCTGGCGGGCAAAGAGCGCGTGAACAGCCTGCGGGTTGTCGCGATCAACTAGGGTTGCCGGGGTGAAGCCGTAGGTCGCAAGAGCCGCGAGGGTGCGCTCCTCAATGTCCCAGTTATCGCCGATAGTTTCGTAGAGTTCGGGGGAGTATTCGCCGGATTCCACCGCCTGCAGTGCCCGCAGAATCTCGGAGATTCCGCAGAGCTCGGCGAGGGTCTGCTCCCGATCCAGTCCCAAATCCTGGGGAAGATATGCCATGCGTTCCGGTGCTGCCAAAGAACCAGAATCCGGGGTCAAATCCCCCAAAATCAACCTCATGAGGGTTGTTTTTCCGCAACCATTGTCGCCGATGAGCCCGGTCAGAGGTGCCGAAAACACCGCCGAAAGGTCTACAAAAAGTGCGGGCTCACTCGGGTGCGCGTACGAAATATGGTCGAGTGTAATGTGAAATGACATGGGCCGAGTTCCTTCGAGTAGGTGCTCGGATTCCTGCCAGCGCACGTGAAGGTGTGAAGGCATGAAAAAACCCGAGCGTAACGGTGGATGTACCTGTGCCCGGGTGAATGCGCGCTGACGGAGACACGCAGAAAAATGGAAGTGCGCAGGGAGAATATGCCTGCGTAAAAAGCTGCGTGAGTGCGCGAAAAAACTGTTAAATCCGGGCTTATGCTCGGTGGGTCATTTCTTTGATGCCTCCTAGATTCCGAAGACCACCCCGGTCGCGCCTTGGGTGGCTTCGGTCAAACATTGCGTTCAGCTTCATAGGTTGCCCCACGGCGGGGCGACACGGATAGAGAGCTGAGGACTCCAGCATAGGAACTATATGGGCGGCGGGTCAAGCACCCTCCCATGTAGGAGAAGATTCAGCGTGCTGATTCCCCGAATGGTTCCTTCCCGAGGGTTTTTGCCGAAAGGTTGAGCGTGCGGTCAATGCGGATGCGGCGGCAGAAGTCCTCATCGTGGCTCACCAGGATGATTGCCCCCGTGTACAGGTTCAGCACCTGCACCAGCCAATCCACCGAAGAAATATCGAGGTTATTCGTCGGCTCATCCAACATGAGCAGCTGCGGCACCGGATCCGCCAGAAGCACCTGGGCCACCGCGGCACGGAAGCGCTCACCTCCGGATAAATCCCCAATGCGCTGATGTACGCTTTCGCGACGGAAGAGCAGGCGCGCCAGTTGGTCACGCAGATGCTGTTCGCTTGCACCGGGATTCGCCCTCTGTACGGTTTCAAGGAGGGTGAGCTCCGGGTCGAGGATGATGCGCTGCGGCAGGTATGCGGTGTTGTCCAGACGGTAGAGCACTTGGTACGCAGGCGGCACTGGGGAACGGTAGTCAGGGTTATTTGCGTGCGCTATCGCATTGAGAAGCACAGTCTTGCCACTGCCGTTTGCTCCCGTGATGTGCAGGTGTTCGGGTCCGGTCAGGATAAGAACCTCGGGAAAATCTTGGATTTGAAGCGGATAATCAACTTTATAAGGTTGTGTTTCACGTGAAACGGTGTTTTGGGTGTATGCCTTCTTGATGTCGGCGCTCTGCGGTGTAGATGCGCAAGAGTCGTTTTCCACCCGATGTAATTCCAGTACTTTCCGTCCCAGCGGGAGCGTATCCTGAGCAAGTTCCAGATAGATACGCTCCTGCACGCGCAGGTTCTCTTGGGCTTCTCCAACTGCCGCACGCGCATCCGCCACCATGCTTTCGTGGGCTGTGTGAAGTTTCCCGGCAGAGCGCTCTGAACTGTTCTTATCCAGGCCCATAGCCATGCCAGGTTTCCGCTTTGACCGTTCAAATTCGCGACCTCGGCGGGTATTGCGATCGAGCTTAATCTGGTTCTCGGCGCGCTCACGCTCAGCCTTACGTGCCTCATTCTTCGCCTCGGTCACGCGACGCTGAGCCGCCTGCTGCTCGGTGTCCAGCGCCTGCCGGTAGGTGCTGTAGTTGCCCTCGAAGAGGCGCAGATGCGCCACCCCCTGCCGGTCGGCGTGAAGCTCGGCAATGACGTGCACACGTTCCAGCAGGTCGCGGTCGTGGCTAATAATGAGCGCCGGGCAGGTGAGGGTTTCAAGAGCCGTATAAAGCCGATTCTTCGCCGAAGAATCCAGATTATTTGTGGGCTCATCCAGCAGAATGAACTCTGGGTCTGAATACAGAAGCGCGGTGAGTGCGGCTGTGACCGTCTGACCACCTGAAAAGGTGCTAAGGGGACGCATCAGAAGGTTGCGACAGGCCTGCGTATCGGTCGTAGTGAGGGCAGGACCAAAACCATGTTCGGCAAGGGCTGCGAGGGTGCGTTCTTCAATATCCCAGGCGTCGCCTATGGTGTCGTAAAGGCTGGGGGAATAGTCACCCGATTCCAGCGCATCAAGCGCCTGCAGTATTTTTGTAATTCCAAAAATATCGGCAAGATGCTGATGCCCACTCAACCCTAAATCTTGCGGTAGGTACGCTATGCGCTGTGGGGTGCTGATTATGCCTTGACTAGGGTTTATGTCGCCAAGAATAAGTCTGAAGAGGGTAGTTTTTCCGGCGCCGTTATCGCCGATAAGTCCGGTGAGTGGTGCAGAAAATACCGCGGAAAGGTCGGTGAAAAGTGGGGGCTCACCCGGATGTGCATACGAAATATGGTCGAGTGTAATGTGGTGTGGCATGGGCCGAGTTCCTTCGAATGGGTGCTCGGATTCCCGCCAGCGCACGTGAAGGCGTGAAGGCATGAAAAACCCGAGCGCGGTCTGTAGGTACACGTAAGCCCGGGTAGTGGGGTGGACGCATAAAAGCGCATTGACCTGGTGTTGTTGGATCCGGGCTTATGCTCGGTGGGTCATTTCTTTGATGCCTCCTAGATTCCGAATACCGCCCTGGTCATGCCTTGGGTGGCTTCGGTCAAACATTGCGTTCAGCCCATTAGGTTACCCCCTCGATGGGGTAGCGCGGATAGAGAACTGAGGTCTCCAGCATAGGAAGCGCGCGGGTGCTGAGTCAAACACCCTCCCGCAAAACCTTCTGACAAGTGTCGATACCCCCTAGAGAATGCAAAAGGAGGGGCGACACCACTCGGTGCCGCCCCTCCTTATAAGCATTAAATCTGCGCGCGTACAACACGCGAAATGCTACTACGCCTCGTGGCGCTCACGGTACATGCCCAGCGGGCCTGCATCCGCGTACGCCTGAGCGTCGTTGTAACGGTACAGGCGCGGCGGGCGGTGGCGGGTGCCCTCCACGCGGCGGCCGGTGTCAATAATCGACTTCGACGCCGCAATCTGGCGGCGGAAGTTCGCCGGATCCAGGGTGCGACCCAGAATCGCCTCGTACACCTCACGCAGCTGCGCCAGGGTGAACTCCTCACCCAGGAACGAGTGCGCAATACGCGAGTACTCGACCTTGTTCTGCAGGCGGTAGAGTGCGTACTCAATGATTTCGTTGTGGTCGAATGCCAGCTCGGGCAGCTCATCCACCGGGAACCAACGGATGTTCTCGTGCACGCGGGTGTTTGCGACCTCGGTGGCGGGAATCGACGCCCAGTACACCACGGAAACCACGCGCTCGTGATCGGCGCCGGGTGCCGGGTCAGGCTCGCCGACAACGCGGGCAGCACGCGCCTCGGGAGTGCGCAGAACATCACCGAATGCGTAGAGCTGCTCCAGGTAGCCGGGCTGCAGGTTGGTGGCACGCTTCAGGGTCGAAGCGGCAGCCTCTTCCAGAGAAAGATTCGGGTTGAGCGGACCGCCAGGAAGCGCCCACTGACCCTTATAGGGCTCGCGGAGGCGGCGAACCAGCGGCAGCCACAGGGTCGGGTGGGTCTCGTTATCCTTGGGACGCAAAGCTAGAATCACGGTCGAGACAGCGAGAGATACAGAGGTGTGGTCCACGTCGTTGTGCTCTTCAGTGGCGACTGCGCCGGGAAGAGGCTGGGATGCGATGCTCATTCAGGCCTCCTGTGCGAATGGGTATCGATAGGTGTGCATACTCTACCCATTTTAAGGGGTTAATAGGGTAAAAATGCACGCAAGGCACCCGCTGACCCGAAAACCGGTACCATCCGCGTCGTGTCAAGGGGAAAAAGTTCAGGTACCGGACACACCAAAGCGCCCCTCCAGCATGTCCAATAGAACAATGTGGAGGGGCGCTCCAGGGTCTACTTATGCAGTGTCTAACTATGCAGTTTTAGGTGCACATTAGGGGTGCAGACTAGTCGATCTGCAGCTCGCCCATCGCGTCCCAGCCTTCGCCGTCGATCAGGCGAGAAATAATCTTCGGGGTTGCGGTCAGCATCGGACGCATGTCCTTCATAGCCTGCTGGAAGTGCTCAGAGTTAACGTGCGGGCCAGCTGCGTCGTCGTTGAAAGCCTCGAGCAGAACGAACTCGTTCGGGTCTTCAACGCTGCGGGACCACTCGAAGAACTTGTTGCCCTCCTCGGCGCGGGTTGCCTCGGTGAAAGCGCGGGTCTTCTCGATCCACTGGTCAGCGTATTCGGGCTTGACGGGGAACTTTACAGCAATGAAAATCATCGGAACTCCTTAGATAAAGAGCGGTTACGTACCCTTCCAGTTTAAGTCGCGGGTGCTCGACGGCGCTGAAAAATACGGTGTGAGACAGTGGTTTTAGCTTGTGGCTTTAACCGTCGTATCGAGTGGATTCTTGTTCTAGCGTGCCGCCGCCTTGAGTACCTGCAACGCACGTTCGAGCGCCGCACGGTCTGCCGCGATGGCTGCAGCTCTCTGCGGGCTGGCGGAGTCGCCTCCGAACGCCGCGTTGTAGTACATGCCGTCACCCAGAAGCAGCACGGTGCGGGCAATCTGCTCATCACCCAGCTCAGCGAGGACGAGCGCATGCCAGCCATCCTGCACGCGACTCATGGTCTGCTGGGCGAGCTCATTATTGTTCTGAGCCAGGCGGCTGAGGGCAATGAGGGCACGGTCGAACGGGGTGTTATCCGGCGTGGAGGAATTGATGTAGTAGGCGCTTGCCCCCTCGGGTGCCTGCTCCATTGCCGCGAAATCCTCGCCAGCAAGGGCGAGGGTGCGTTCTGCGAGCGCCTCAAGGAGCGCCTTCTTGGATGAGAAGTGGTAGAGTAGCCCGCCCTTGGATACCTTGGCGGCGGTGGCGACGGCGTCGAGGGTTGCGGCGCGTTCTCCCGAGCGAATCAGCAGGTCGACGTAGGTGTCGAGGATGTGTTCGCGGGAGTTGTTGGCGCGCTGTTTGCGGTGGTTGGGGGTGGTCATGGGTACCAGTCTAACCGCTTGAAACTATACCGTCCAGTTGGTATAGTTAATCTTCGTTTGTGGACCCGCCCGGACCCCTAAAACCTCCGGGTAATCCCCGAAAACCTCACTAAAAGACCTAGTCCAAAGGACATACCGAGCTGATGCCGCCGTATCAGCCGACACCTTATAGACGCACGAAAACAACCCATGACGAATCACAATCCGCACACCACGGCTCTGCCCATTCACGCCCCCGACCAGAAGACCAAACGCTGGGCGGCACTCGGCGTGCTCATGCTCCCGGTGCTCCTGGTCTCCATCGACAACACGGTGCTCGCCTTCGCGGTGCCCGCAATCGCTAAGGCACTGAGCCCCTCCTCCGCGGAGCAGCTGTGGATCGTTGACTCCTACCCGCTGGTGCTCTCCGCCCTGCTCGTACCCATGGGCGCTATCGGCGACCGCATCGGCCGCCGCAAGCTGCTGCTCATCGGTTCGACCGGCTTCGCGGCGATTTCTGCGCTCGCGGCATTCGCGCCCTCCGCGCTGATGCTCGTGGTTGCCCGTGCCCTGCTCGGTATTTTCGGTGCGATGCTCATGCCGGCAACCCTGTCGATTATCCGCAATATCTTTGTGGACGCGACCGAGCGCCGCATCGCTATTGCCGTGTGGGCTTCGGGCTTCTCCGCCGGTGCGGCGCTGGGCCCGATTGTGGGTGGCTTCCTGCTGGAGCACTTCGACTGGGGTTCGGTGTTCCTGCTCGCTGTGCCGATTCTGATTCCTCTGCTGATTCTTGCCCCGATCATGGTGCCCGAGTCGAAGGACCCAAACCCCAGCCCGGTGGATCCGCTGAGCATCCTGCTGATCATGGTCGGCATGACCGGCATTACCTTCGGTCTGACTCACACCTCCGAAGCTGGTTTCGATGCGGTGGCTATTAGCACCATCCTTGCCGGTCTGTGCTTCATTGTTCTGTTCGTGCTGCGTCAGCTCAACCGCGAGAAGAACGATATTCAGCCCATGCTGGATGTGCGCCTCTTCCGCAACACCGTGTTCACCGGTGCGATTACCGCGAACCTCATCTCCATGACGGTGGACGTTGGCTTCATCTACTTCGCCTCCCAGCACCTGCAGCTGGTCTCCGGTCTGCCGCCCATGTACGCCGGCATGCTGCTGATTCCCGGTACTTTGGCGACTATCATCGCCGGCCTGGTGATTGCGCGTGTTGCGGTGCACTTCCACCCGGCGCAGGTGGTGTCCTTCGGTCTGGCTCTCAACGCCGCCGCGTTCGCGGTGCTCGCCTTCCTGGGTGCGCACAGCGACGTGGTTATTATCCTCATCTTTATTGTGCTCGGTACCGGCATCGGTATTGCTCAGACCATTTCGAACGACCTGATGCTCTCCAGCGTGCCGCCGCGTAAGGCCGGTGCGGCGTCCGCGATTTCTGAGACCTCCTACGAGACGGGTGCGGTGCTCGGTACCGTCATCATCGGTGGTATGCTCACCGCCGTCTACCGTGCGAACGTGGTCGTGCCCTCCGGCCTGGATGAAACCCTCGCCGACCATGCCCAGGAAACCCTCGGCGGTGCCGTGTCGGTTGCCAGCCATGTGGGTGGTGAGCAGGCAAACCAGCTGCTCTCTTCCGCATTCGCCGCCTTTGACTCCGGCGTGGTGCTGAGCTCCGCATTCAGTGCCGTGCTCATGGGTGTTATGGCTGTTATCAGCTACCTCATGATCCGCAAGGCTCCTCGCGAAATGAAGCCTGCTGAACACTAATACAGCGCACTAAACCTCATAGATAAGCCCCGCCTGCCGTTGC